>CALVLV010000044.1 GCA_944341075.1 uncultured Clostridia bacterium | reverse complement strand
CCAAAGTTGAGTATTGACATTGCCGCCGCAATATGCTAAAATTTTACGTATAGAGCAGTATATGCGATATAAGGGATAATAAGGGGCAAAGCATGAGAAATATAGCCGTAGTTGAAGATGAAGATATGGCGGCCGACCTGCTGATATCTTACATACAAAGGTATTCGCAGCTTTCGGGCGAAAAGTTCAATGTGTCGCGCTTTACCAACGCCGCCGACTTCCTTGAAAATTACCGCGCCATATATGCCGTGGTGTTCATGGATATCCAGATGCCCAAAATGAACGGCATGGACGGCGCCATGGAGCTCAGAAAGCTTGATAAAACCGTTTCGATAATCTTTATAACCAACCTTGTGCAGTATTCGCAGAAGGGGTACGAGGTAGACGCGGTTAGCTTTCTTGTAAAGCCGGTAAGTTACTTCGATTTTTCGCTCAAGTTCCGCAAGGCGCTGAATATCTACGTCATGAACGAAGAGCGCAGCATAACCATAAAGTACCGCGGCGGGCTGTGCCGCATCTCCACCGACAAGCTCATGTATGTGGAGATAATCGCGCACAGGCTGTATTATCACCTTATAGACGACGATATAGAGATAACGGGCGTGCTTTCAGAGGTGGAAAAGGAACTTTCTGAATACGGCTTTCTGCGGTGCAACAGCTGTTACCTTGTAAACCCCAAGTTTGTGGTGGCGGTAAAGGGCAGCGAGGTGCAGGTGGGCAACCGCACCCTGCAGATAAGCCGCCCCCGCAGGGCGGCGTTTTTAGCAGAGCTTGCCAACTGGTACGCAGGCCAGGGCGGCAAATCATGATAAGTCAGGTAGTTGCCGCATACTGGCAGGTCATTTTACAGTTTCTGGCGGAGCTGTATGTATTTTACATACTGGTAATGTTCCGCTTCAACCGCGCAAAATATTTCGCCGCTAAATTTTTCGGCGGGCTTGCCGCCGTGGCGGCAATAGCCTTCGGGCTGTCGTTCTTCTATCATTTCTTCGGCGGCAACGCATACGGCAGAATAGCCGTGTACCTTCTGCTTTTTGCAGTCACCTGCGCGCACGCGCGGCTGTGCCTTGCCGAAGGCTTCAAAACAATAATCTTCGGCTGCTCGTTCGCCTATGCCGTGCAGAACGCTGTGTATAAACTGTTCCTGATACTCTACTGCGCGGGCGAACAGCTCCGCCTGTTCGAAGGTATAGGCAAAAATTTCTGGCTGTGGTACCGCGCCATTTACTGCGTATTCATAGCGCTGGCCGCAACGGCGGCATATTTTTTGTTCATACGCCGCCACATAAAGCGCCTTCCCGACAGCGACATTGATTACCGTATGCTTATAATTTCGCTTATCGTGCTGTGCATAACGGTAATACTCTGCTCGTTTGAAGACGTGCACTTTGCAAACTTAAGTTCGGGGCGCGAAAACAGGTTTGAAAACTACGACGTATTCGCGCTCAGGCAAACGGGCAACGTATTTTCGGTGCTCAGCGGCGGGGTGGTGCTCATACTCATGTCCAAGACAATAGTCGAGCGCGACTTAAAGCGCGAGGTAGAGTACCTGCAGCACGCCGTACGGCAGGGCGCAAGGCAGTACGAAATTTCAAAGGATACCATAGATTTAATAAACGTAAAGTGTCACGACATAAAATATAAGCTCGGTTCGCTGCTGGCGCGGGGCGATTCGCTCACGTCGGAGGCAGTCGCCGACCTGCAGAAGAGCATATCCATATACGATACCCGCGTTTCGGCGGGCAACAAGATACTCGACGTGTTGCTCACCGAAAAGAGCCTGTATTGCGAGCAGAACGGCATAACCTTTTCGTGCATGGCCGATGGCTCCAAGCTGGAGTTCATGGAGGACGGCGACCTTTACTGCCTTTTCGGCAACATTATAGATAACGCGCTGGAGGCGGTGAACAACGTGCCCGAAAGGGAGCGCAGGGTGATAAACCTTGTGGTAAAGGCCAAAAACTGCATGCTCACCGTGCAGGAGGAGAACTATTTCGAGGGCGAGCTAACGTTTAAAGACGGCCTGCCCTGTACCACTAAGGGCGACAAAAATTACCACGGCTTCGGCACGCGCAGCATGCGCATGATAGTAAACAAATACGGCGGCGCCTTTTCTGCCCGCGCCGAGGGCGGCGTGTATTACCTCAACATAGTTTTTCCGCTGGAGCAAACCGGCCCCGCCGCAGATAAATAACTGTTGCGCACAAGCAAATCAGGTGCCTGATTAACATGCCTGACTGTTAAAAACAGGTAACATTGTTACAGAATAAGTAAATAATTTACAGTTAAAGGAACGCCCGTTGACAGCGGGCGTTTTATTTTTTATAGTATTGGCGAAAAAAGGCTTGCGTCTGCGGCGCCCTCCGGCGCTGCAAACGCCGCGTGCTTGTATGAGATCTTTATTTTTTAAAACAATGGCCCTTGCGGCGGCAGTTCCGTTCTGCTGTGCGGCCGTGGCTCTTTCGGGCTGCGGCAGCGGTGTTCAGTCCGATGTAGCGGAGTATCCGAAAAGGTTTGCGGCTGAAGAAGAAAAGATTGTTGTGTTTTCAGAAGGGCGCACCCAAGGATTTTACGCCGCCGACGGCTGGTCAAACTATCAGATGTTCAACTGCGAGTGGAACGGCGCCAACTGCAATATTTCCCAAGGCGTAATGAACATGTCGGTCACCAAGGCGGAAAGTGCAACAACTACGGGCTTCGGTTACTATGGCGCCGAATACCGCTCTGCGCAAAAGTTCGGCTACGGCTTTTACGCCGTGTGCATGAAGGCCGCCGACTGTTCGGGCGTAATCTCTTCCTTCTTCACCTACACAAACGGACCGTGGGACGAGATAGATATAGAGATCCTCGGCAAAAACATGCGGCAGGTGCAGTTCAACTACTATACAGACGGCGAGGGACACCACGAATACCTGTATAACCTCGGCTTCGACGCAAGCGAAGATTTCCACGAATACGCCTTCGATTGGCAGCCCGGTTCCATAACATGGTATGTAGACGGCACTGCCGTATGCCGTGCCACAGATAATATACCCTCGCACCCCCAGCAGATAATGGCAAACGCGTGGAACTGCACGGGCCACGACGGCTGGTCGGGCAAGTTTGACGAAAGTTCTCTGCCCGCAACCGCGCAGTATAAGTGGATAGCGTACAGCCCCGCGCAACAGGGCTGAAATAAAATGCGGCAGGGCAAAACGAATAATGCCGCTTAAATAATTTAAATAATTAAAGTAAAGGAAATTTTGCCCGCGGAGCGCTCCGCGGTTTGCAATAAATATTTTATAGGGAGAAAAGTTTTATGGGTAAAAAGCTTAAGCAAATGTTGCCTGCGCTTGCAGTTGCAACGGTACTCGCCCTCGGCGTAGCGGGCACGGCAGCCTGCAAAGACCAGATAGGGCGCACGGAAAACCTCACCGACGAACCGCTCGCCGGCACAAAGATAGCCGACTGGGAGGGCGGCGAACCGGGTGACATCGTGTTCGAATCCAACGGCTGGACAAACGGCGGCGACTTCAACACGCTGTGGAATCCCGACAACGTTGTGTATGAAGAAGGCGTTGCCAGGCTGACCATTTCAGAAAACCCCAACGGCGCCGAAAAGGACAGCAACGAATATTTTGGCGGCGAAATGCGCACCTATAACTATTACGGCTACGGCGACTATGAAGTGTGCATGAAGGTTTCAGACGTAGCGGGCACAGCCAGCACGTTCTTTACCTGTACGGGCCCCTACGATGCGGAAAACCCCGAATATAAGGTGGACGAAGACGGAAATCAGGTAAAGGATGAAAACGGCAACCCCATACTTATAAACGGCAACCCGCACGACGAAATAGATATTGAGTTTTTGGGCAAAGATACCACCAAGGTGCAGTTCAACTACTTTGTAGACGGCGTCGGCGGACACGAATTTATGTATGACCTCGGCTTCGACGCAAGCGAGGGCTTCCACGAATACGGCTTCCGCTGGGCGGAAGACCATATCACGTGGTTTGTTGATAACAAGCCCGTATACAGAATAGACGCGGCCGCAAACAGGCCCATGCCCTCTACAGCAGGCAGAATACTCATGAACTACTGGACGGGCACAAGCAAGCTTGACGACTGGATGGGCAACTATAAGGGCGGCGGCGAAAACGGCCCCGAATACAAGTGGGTTTCAACCTCTGCCCAGACCGACTGGGTAGACCCCAGCAAGCCCGAACCCCCTAAAGATATAACCATTCCTTCAACGGGCACCACCGCAATAGACCTTTCAAAAGCAGTTATCGGCGGCGCCGCGGTGTATACCACCAAGGTGGAAGACGGCAAGCTTAATGTCACCTACAGCGGCGTTGACAACGCCACCTATCAGATAGTATCTATAGGCGGCTATGGCGATGATTTAAACAAAAACAACGTTATCGCCTTTAAAATAGCCAACAACGGCACAAAAGATATTGTAATGCGCGCAGACGTTGCGGCGCCCAAGTCAGGCAACAACGAAACGTGCAACCTGTATGCAACGCAGGACGGCGTTGTGGTTTCAACAGACACCACTTACGGCGGCTCCACCTT
>CALVLV010000043.1 GCA_944341075.1 uncultured Clostridia bacterium | reverse complement strand
CAGTCCGTCGCATATCCCGTATATGGTCGAAAGTTTAACGGTGTTGCTCCTTGTCATCGTAACAATGGTGGGGCGGGGCACGCCGCTTAAGTTTGCCAGGGCGTTTACCGTGATCTGCCGTTCTTTGACCAATTGAATTATTCTTGCATAAACCGCGTCTACTAATCTCATACAAAAAACCATGTCGGCAATTGGTGTGCCAACATGGTTAGTATATGAAATTAACAGAAATAATGTAGTTGGTGCACCAACTATTGGTTTACCAACAGGTAATTATGTGGTATAATATGACTGACGTTAATAATGGTATCGAGGCGCACCGCTATTTAAACCTTGTAATTTTAAGTGAGCAACGCAAACCAACATGAATATTTCCAAATAATATTCGTGTTAAAATTTATGCTTGGTTTGAGTTTCAGCCACATCATAATGTTTTTTGGTGCAGACCTGATATAACAGCGCAACGGGTGCCCCGTTGCGCTGCTTTATGTTTTTTAATTATTGCGGCATATGTGCGGGCCATTAAAACTTTTTGGTGAGCCCGGCGGCCTGTTTTTCCGCTGACGGCGCGTGCGGGGCAATGTGTTGCATTGGATGTTCTTTCCGACTATAAACCGGGCGCGGGTGCGGCAATGCCGCACCCGCGCCGTTTTCAAGTAAGGATGAGTGGTCTGCTTTTAACCTGTATGCCGCCGTTACTTGTTCAACGGCTTATAGTCTGCGGGGTTTTGTATGTCTTCAAGGTCTATCACGGCAAAGTCTGCCGCGTTGTTGTCGCTGTCGCCGTCGTTCACGCGCACCACAACGCTGTGCTTGTTTATGTCGGCAACAAGCGTGCCTTCGCCAAGCTCGTTGTTATCTTTTTCAATAACGCCCAGCGCGTCCACGACTTTGCCCTCGCCGTCGGTCAGCTGCAGCGAAAACTGCTTGTTGTCTATAACAAGGTCGTCCATTTTCAGGTCGTATTCGCCATCGGCAAAGCCGAAGTAAGTGCTTGCGTTGTCCGTTTCGGCGCCTATTATAACATATGTTCCGCCCGCTTCAAGCGTGCCCTCAAGCGCAATGTCCTTCCATACCCTCTTGCCGCCGTCGCGCAGGGTGGAGTAGCGCACCTTCCAGCCCGTAAGGTCAACGGCGGAGGAGGTGGGGTTCTTTATGGATATGAATTCATTCGTCACAACTGCCTCGTCCTTGCCGCCCGTGCCGTATACCGACCATATTATAAGGTGATCGGCGGGGGTAACGGCCTCTTCGGGCGCCTTTATAAAGGTCTGGTGCATTTCGTAGGTCTTTGCCTCGCTCTCCATGGAATATATTGCTATGGTGCCGCTGTTTTCGTTGGCGACAACCAGCATGTTCTTTTCGTTCAGGGCGTCTGCCGCGGGCACAAAGGCAACGCTCTCGGGCGCAACGTCGCCCGCCATGTCTGCGGTATAGTCGCGGCTGTTTGCGTAGGAAACTATCTCAACGTTCTCAAGGTCGGTTATGTCGAACATCATCACGCCGCCCTGGCGCTCCAGCGCAACAAAAGCGTACGTTTTGCCGTCTATAGTCTGCACGTTCACCGCCTCGGGTTCGGGGCCCTTCTTGCGGCTGCGGCTGTCAAGCTCAACGTCGTCGTTGCTGCAGTTGAAGTATGCGGAATAGTCCTCGCTTGCGGCAATATAGCTCTCTATCATGTCGCCGCTGTCAAAGGCAAGGCTCATGTCCTCGGTATCCCATACCGAAAACGAGCGCGCGCCCAGCAGGTAGTGCTTGCCCTCTTCCAGGCCGTCGTGCTCCCCGTTTATAAGCACTTCAACTTTATCTTCGCCGTCTATCGTCAGGTCGTTGGTGGTGTTCTCGTAGTCGCCCCATTCACGCGCGTCGCCCTCGTTGGCGGTCACAAGGTATGTCTTTCCGCCCGCCGTAAAGGTGGCAAGACCGTCGGGCATATACACGCCGTAAACGTTCTCCGTCTTTATTTCCGCCTTGTCGTCCTTGCGCATGTCAAGTCCGTTGCCCTGTACGCTGTGGTCTTTGAAGCCCAGCCCGTTCACCGCGGTGAACTCAAGGCTCTCAAGGTCAAGCGTGGCAATGGCGTTGGCCTCCTGCAGTGCAACGTACGCCTTAGTGCCGCTTGCAGCTATGTATTCGGGCTCGAGGTCAACGGAGGGGGCTGCGCCCTTTTTAAGTATCACGTTATCTGCAACCAGCGCCGTGCGCTGTGCGTCGAACTTTTCAAAGGTTATCGTCTTTGCCGCGGGGGTTGCCGCCGATATATCCACCGCGGTCACGCTGCCCATCGGGTCGGTTGCGCCCGTGCCATAGCCTTCCCTCGGCTCGCCCTCGTTTGCAGACAGCGCTATGTTGCCCGCAAAGGTCACCATGTCGGGTTGAACGCCCGCCTCGTATGCGGCAACCAATTTGCCTTCGTAGTCGGCTATTACTATTGCGCCGTTCTCGCTGTAGTCTGCGTGCTGCACGGCAAGCGCTATTCTGTCAAGCCCGCTGTTCAGCGCAACGCTGGTAACGTCGCCGTACTCAAACCCTGCGGGGAATTTGTCCGCGTTGTTTGCTATCATCTGCCTTATGTCTATGCGGTCGGTGCTCTCGTCAAACGTAGTGGCAAGCTCGTCGGTGTCGTTGTAGCTGCTCATGCTCACAATGTCAAGCGTGCCCGTCTTGCCGTTCACAAGGTAAATTTTGTCGTTTTCGGCGTTGTACTGCACTATCTCGGCAATGCCGCCGTCTGCGTCGCTGTCGCCCGTGGCAAACGCCGCCGTCTTGTTCCAGAATATGTCCGCGCTCTCCGCGGGGCCGTCGCCCCCGCCGGGAGTGTTGCCGCCATCGTTTCCGCCGTCGGGTTCGGTATTGCCGCCGCCATTGTTGCCGTCATTGTCGTTGTTGCCGTTGTTGTCGGGGTCGGTTATACCGGGCGTTTCGCCGTTGCCCTCGTTGTTTCCGCCGTCGGAGCATGCCGCCGCAAAAACCATAGTAGTTGCTGCCGCTGCGGCGATGAATGCCGCAAAAATGCGTTTTAAGTTGCGTCTGTTCATTTTTACCTCTCAATTAAAATTCATGTATTTTAAGCTTAGCGCAAAAATGTAATAAATTTCCCCGCAAAGTAGTTAAAAAAATGTAAAATGTTTGGCCGTGCTGCAGTTTACGGCCAAAGCGGCGGGGACAATGGCAAAAATGTCGGCAGTTTATAGCCGGTGCGGCGGCAAAAGTGCCGTATGTTGCGGCAAGGCATTTTTTTACAGCGCCAATCTGCGCGGCAACAGTTGACCGCGCCCATGCGTTGTGGTATAATCATACCATACAGATAGGAATTTGAAATTTCATCGGGAGTTTTAACTGTAAGATATGCTTAAAGATATGCAGCAGGAGATCCTGCGCCTAAAAAAGGAAAACGACGTGTGCATACTCGCCCACAGCTATATGAGCGAGGAGATATGCGAGGTGGCCGACTTCACCGGCGACAGCTACGCCCTTTCGCTCAAGGCAAAAACGGCGCCGCAGTCCACGGTGGTAATGTGCGGCGTGCGCTTCATGGCGGAGACGGTAAAGATGCTCTCCCCGCAGAAAAAGGTAATACTCGCCAACCCCGACGCCGGCTGCCCCATGGCCGAGCAGATGGACAGGGAACTCATTTCGCAGGTCAAGGAGAGCATGCCCGGCTACACGGTGGTGGCGTACATAAACACCACTGCGCAGCTTAAAACGGTGTGCGACGTGTGCGTCACCTCCTCAAGCGCGGTAAAGATATGCCGCGCCATTCCCGCAAAGGATATACTGTTTATACCCGATATAAACCTGGGCACCTATGTGCAGAAGCAGATACCCGAAAAGAACTTCAAGCTGCTTTCGGGCGGCTGCCCCACGCACGCCCGCATGACCAAGGCCGACGTTTTAAAGGCAAAGCAGGCGCACCCGGAAGCGCTCTTCCTCGTCCACCCCGAATGTCGCCCCGAAGTCACGGCGCTTGCCGACTATGTTGGTTCCACCACGGGCATAATGGACTTTGCCGAAAAGTCGCCTGCCAAAGAATTTATAATAGGCACTGAGAACGCCATAGTTCAGCACCTGCAGTTCAAGTGCCCCGAAAAGAAGTTTTACCCCCTTTCCAAAGACCTCATCTGCCACAACATGAAGATAACCACGCTTGCCGACGTATACAACGCCGTGCGCGGCGAGGGCGGCGAAGTGATGGAGATGGACGAAGAAACGCGCCTTGCTGCCGTAAGGTGCATAGAAAAGATGATAGAATACGGCGGTTGATGCTTTATGATGATAACTACCAAGGGGCGCAACGCCCTTAAAGTGATGATAGACCTCGCCCAGCACGAGGGGTGCGGCAACGTTTCGCTCACAGATATCGCCGAGCGCCAGCACGAAAGCGTCAAGTATCTCGAGGCGGTCATGGGCCCGCTCTCTTCGGCGGGGCTGGTGCTGAGCGCGCGCGGCAAAAGCGGCGGCTACCGCCTTGCAAAGCCTGCAAACGAGTGCAGCGTGGGCGAAATAATAGTGGCGGCGGAAGGCCCCCTTGCGCCCGTATCCTGCCTGTATTCAGACGTCCCCTGCGAAAACGCGTCAAAGTGCCTTTCGCTCCCGCTTTGGAAGGAACTTGACGAAGTGATAATGAATTTTTTAAACTCCAAAAAGCTCTCCGACCTTTTAAAGTAAGGCATGCGCGTTAAGTAAGGCAAGCGCGCCCGCATGCCGTAAGGGAATAAGACGTATTAAACCCATACGGCACAATAAATTGGTGCGTACATATGGCCCGTTCAACGGGGTTTTGTATGCATATTTAAAACAGCAGGATATATTTTGAATAGTGCATTTTAAGGCGCGGAGGCGGGCATTTTTT
>CALVLV010000042.1 GCA_944341075.1 uncultured Clostridia bacterium | reverse complement strand
ACCTTGTCCTCGGCTATCAGCTTATCTAAAAGCTCCTGACATTTGTCTGCTGTAATCGCTGTCAAAGGCATGTCGCCGAAGTGGGGCAGTACATGATTTTTGTAATTGCTCAGAGTTACACGGTAAGTTTCCTCGCAAACTTTGCGCTTGTGGAATTTCTCAAAGTAGTAGTTCGCAAACCTGTCAAAGGTGGTGGGCACTCCGTTTATTTCCGCCTGCTGTTTGAGTAGGGGAGTAGGTGCAATAGGTGCTCCCGTGACTTTTGCAATCTCTTGTTGCTTTTTGAGTTCGTCGGCGGTGCGCAGTTTTTCTATGAATTTCCGCTTGGCTTCCTCTAAATTGTTGGAGGTAGCTACGATATTGTAGCCGTCCCTGCGGTAGCGAATCATATAGTTCCAATTGTTCTTGCCGCTCCTGCGGCGAAGTACATGGGCATTGCAGCCCGCTGTCCTGAAAGTTTTTCTGAATGTAGTTGGCATCTGTGAAATCTCCTTTTTAGTAAATTTCACGATTCCGACCTTGTTTTCGCTTGCCTTGTCTTGTTCAGTTTCCTGGCCGTCGTTATTGCCCACGAGTTCGGAAAGTTTATCCACTGTAATGGTGTTTGCTGCCATTTCAAGTAGCGTTTTCTTTTGCTCGTCAGAGCACTCGACGGTCGTAATAAAATTAAGAATTTCAATAAGTTTCTCTCGTTCCATTATCCTCCTTGTAATGCCTAGGCGCGGCGGATTTCCCCGCCGCACTTTGGTAACTATGCGTAAAATACTACCATACTTTTTCATAAAAAGCAACAGTTTACGCAAAATTGTTTGTTGCGTTGTTGAATTTTTTAATAAGGTAAATCGTCATAGGGCGGCGGCTCGTCAAACATGTCGCCCTGCTCGCGATTGAAGCGATGCGCCTGTTCGGCGTTGGTGTTTTTAATGAGTGACTTGCTCTCTCCTCGATTTGCACCGTAGCGGGAAGAAATCTTGTTGTAGAAATCTTCCTGCAAGTCGGAAAATGATGTCAGCCCGCCGCGCTTCTTCCAGAATTCGGTGCTCGAAAGCCGGGGCGCGTCTATTTCGCAGTGATAGCGATAGAGTGGGTCGTCAAATTCATCGCGCAGTTGCAATCTGTTGCCGCGCTCGCTCTTTTCTTTGCTCATAACTTTTGAATGCCATGTTTCGGTAATCGGCAGATACCAGACGAAGAGATTGCGGCGCACCTTTTCGGTTATGATTGCCGCGCAGATGATGTTCTCGTCAGTTTTCAGAAACCCGATTTTGTTTTCGGCATAGGCGTAGCACTCGGCAAAGTATTCACTTATAGCCGCTTCGTTCTCAAAGTCGTCCCAGAACTCTCTGTTGCCGCCGAATTGCAGACACTCCAAAATCGTATTTTTCCCTCGCGGAAACAGTTGAGCGTTCAACTCCTTCATAGTGTTTTCCCACGCAGAGAGGGTGGTGCCGTTTAACCGTTTCAGGTATTCAACCTTAAACCGCTGTTCGCAGTCGAAAAGATAGTCGTCCACAGCAGAGAGCTTGCCCATTCTGTGCTTGATTACCGAAATGGTGGCGTGTCTGTCCCGAGGGGTTGATTGCTCGGTTTCTTCGGGGTAGGCATACCAGGTCGGCCTGTCTGTGTAAAATTTTATTGTATTTTCCTCCATGGATTTTTTGTATAAAACGGTGCGCGCGGCAATTCGCCGCGCGCACCTTTTCGACTTTTATTTATACTGTAAAGCAGCAGTCAGGCTATTCAGCCCGGCCGCCGCGAAAATCTGCTTCTATATATAAGACGCGAGCGCACCGAAAATATTAGTAAATTACAAAACTTTTTTAAAAATTTTTCTTGGGAAGATTTTGCCTGTATATAGCTTATAAAACTGCCGTGCGCTCTTCATTCGCTTTTCGGCAACGTAGGGCATAAACCTTTTATCTATGAACTCCGCCGTCGTCATGTGTACGCGCTTTGCAATTTTGTCCGCCATACTTATAAAGGTGGTGTAGATGTTGTCGCTCTCGTGCAGTCCACGGCTGCGCCTTCTGCGCACCTCTTTTACAAATCGTATGTACAGCGCGCCTATAATTTCGGGCTTGTCGCCGTAGTAATCGTCGAAGTGCTGTCTTTCTTCATCAGGTTCGGTCGCTCTGTATTCGGCAATCTCCGCCGTCATTTTATCGTTATCAAACAGGTAGCTCTTGGTTGCAAACCGTATGAGGTCGCTCACGCTGTAAAACCAATGAATGAATGGCACAAAGTCGAATACGAGCTGCGTCAGGGCGTATTCTATTTCAACGTCAACGTGGTTCGGCATATAGCCCTTCTTTACAAATTGTTGCCAGTATCTCCACGCGACGCCGTCCGGAGTTTTGTCGCCGTCGCATTCTGCTATCTTTTCATCGGCCTGTTCAAGCAGCATAGAAACATAGCCCTGCGTGACGCCCATCTTCTTTGCAATGTCGGCTTGCCGCATATCCTTGAAACGGGCAAAGGTATAGACTTCACGTTCTTGTTCGGTAAGGTGTTTCATAGCGCGGCATATATCTATCCTGTCGTCAGAGACCTCGTCAAAAAGCAGTGTGCCGCCTATTCTCTTCTGCCGCTGTTCGGGCGTAAGTTCCTCCTCATCCTTGCTGTAAATGAGCGGAGTGAATTTGCGGACATAGGCGTGGTCGTCGTTGTATTCTTCCTTGTCGAGAGAAAATAAAATCTGCCATTCGCGCTCGGTCACTTCAATCTCGGCATACGCCTTTCCGTCAAACCATTTGTCGGGTTTGTCCGCAGGGTCGCAGGGGTAGAAGTAGCGAAATGTGCCGGGAGTTTTCCCCCTTAATTTCTTTTTGTTGTAGTGATATGCTTGCTTATCCATAGCTGTATTATAACATATAATATATGACAGAAATGGTCATGTATTCAAAAATAATTCAAAAAATTTTTAGAGGTAAAGATTTGATGCCTAATCAGCGATAGACCCCCATATATGCCGCAACTATTTAATAAAAATCAATGCCTAATCAAGGGGGACGGCATAGGAAGTGGGACGGATTTTGTACCACAAACTGATGCCTAAGCAGGATAAGGAAGGTGGGATAAACCCGCCTTCGACCCTTGCGCGCTTCTTCCTTCAAAACAGAGCAGCGGGTCGGCAATCTGCCGCCCCGCTGCATTCTCTTTCTTTGTCTGTTGCGCGCTCATAACAAGCGGGAAACCCGCTTTATCAATAATGGGGTTAGGTTTGCTTTTAATATCTTAAAGAAAAAATTTTTATATGAACTGCGGTAACATAAGAGAGCGGCGGCAGCGTCATCTTGTTGTAGACTGTCTGCGTATAAACTGAGCCGAAACGGTTATGTTGCGCGGCGGTATGTTGCTGTTTTCTATGCGGTGAATTAGGGTGCGCATGGTCTCGGTGCCCAAAAATTGTTTGTCAACCGCAAACGTGCTTATGGCCGGGGATAAGGAATAAGAGTCGGCAACGTTGTCGAAACCAACCACGAGCACGTCGCCGGGGATGTGTTTCCCCATAAGTTTAAGCGCGTTGCACACTGTTCTGGCGATAAAATCGTTGCCGCAGATAAAACATTCGGGCATGTATTTAAGTTTAAGTATTTCGCTCATCATGCCGTCGGTGCTTCCGTAATCAAAGCTTTCGTCGCTGCAAAGAATGTCCTCTGTCCGCGAGTGAGCAATTTTAGCGCTTACAAGCCCCAGCAGCATGCCCATATATCTGTTATGGAAGCTCATGCAGTGCTTACTGTCGCCCACGAACGTAAAGCGCGTTATTCTGTATTCGTCGCGCAGCAGCCTCACCACCCTGTGAATGCTCTGTTCGTCGTTCGCGCTTATTATGTCGTACTTGGCGTCTGAAACTATTTCCGCATGGGTAAAATCATTGAACACAACGGGCTTGCCGAGGTTTAAAAGTTTTAAAATAAGAGATTTATCAAAGCATTCCACAGCCACTATTCCGTCGGCGTTCAGTTCCTTTATATAGCCCGAAAGCGCGGCAAACGGCATACGCGAGCTGTTGAATATATACTGGAACAGTTCGTGGTTGTGCTGAAAGCAAAAGCTTTCTATGCCGCCGATGAGCGGAATAAAGTAGCTTATGTTGTTCAGCGGCTTGCCTGAAACGAGCAGTATCCTGTATTTTGCAGCGCCTACCTCTATGCGCTTCAGATCTAAGGCTTTATAGTTCATTTCCTGCGCTTTTTTCAGAACGCGCTCGCGGGTTTTTTCAGGGACGTACTGCCCGTTCAGCGCTTTGGCAACGGTATTGCGCGAAAGCCCCAGCTGTTCGGCGATGCTTTTGATTGTAACTGCCTTTTTCATTTGGCGCACCCCCCTTAAAACGAAATTTATATTTTCAGAGCAGAGCGCTCTTCAGATGCACGGGTTGATTATTTGTCAATATTATAGCTCAAGTGAATTGTTATTGCAACATATTTTTTTTCAAATGCATAAATTTTTGATTGGCGGCTATGTGCAAATGCATAAATAATATTTAAATAATTGACAAAATGTGCGCAGCTAATTTATGATATTGAAGAACAAATTATGTAAATGGCGCACATTGCGCCTCAAAGAGGGGGCAACATGAAAAAATTATTAAAAATAATGTTTGGTGCAGTTGCTGCGGCTTCCGTAATGTGCGGACTTGCCGCATGCGACGGCGGCGACGGTGAGTGCGAGCATGTGTGGAACGAAGGCGAGACGACCGTTGCCGCAACGTGTACGGAAGACGGCGTGCTTACCTATACGTGCACTTTGTGCGATGAGGAGCGCACTGAGCCGATAGCCAGGCTCGGACATGATTTTACCGGCGAATGGCAGAAGGACGCTCAGGGTCACTGGCACAAGTGTTCGCGTTGCGAGGCAGCCGATGACGTGGTTGCCCACACCATGGAAGACGGTGAAGTGATAACCCCCGCCACGGAGGAAGAGGAGGGCACGCAAAAGATTGTGTGCTCTGTCTGCGGCTACGAGAGCATTAAAACTTTGCCGGTGCTCGTAGGTCATTCGGCGGCGTCAGAGTGGAGCAGCGACGATACATACCATTGGCATGTCTGCACCGCGCACGGGGACTGCGGAATGCAACTCGACAAGAGCGAGCACGACTGGACCGAAACGGATCGTGTGGAAGCCACGGAAACCGCAAACGGCAAGGTGACGTACGAATGTTCGGTTTGCAAGGCCGCCAAGGAAGAAATTTTATATTACGACGGCCACGTTGCGGCAACAGAATGGAGCAGCGATAAAACGCACCACTGGCACAAGTGCACCGCGCACGAAAACTGCGCCGAGCAGATGGACAAGGCCGAGCACGACTGGGACGACGGCGAGGTTACGAAGGCCGCAACCTGTGCGCAGAAGGGCGAAAAGACCTTTACCTGCGAAACCTGCGGCGCAACTAAAACGGAAGAGATAGCTCAGCTTGCCCACGACTTTTCGGAAGAATGGAGCAGTGACGCCGAGGGGCACTGGCACAAGTGCAAAAACTGTGACGCAACCGATACAAAGGCCGCGCACGATATGATTTATAAGAATGACGAGGCAAGCGGCAAACACATCGGCGAGTGCAAAGTATGCGGATATGAAGGGGAGCTTACCGACCACGTATGGGGCGAGGGCGAAGTGACAAAGCCCGCCACGCTCTACGCCAAGGGCGAAAGGACTTTCACCTGC
>CALVLV010000041.1 GCA_944341075.1 uncultured Clostridia bacterium | reverse complement strand
AATAGCAAAAAACCATGAAAAACAGTACGTTTTTCATGGTTTTTTTGTCTTGCAGCCTTTTCGTCTGCAATCATGGTTGAGGTGACGGGACTTGAACCCACGACCTTCTGGTCCCTAACCAGACGCGCTACCAAGCTGCGCTACACCTCAGTTGCCCGAACAGCGATATTTATTATACTTAAAACAGCGGAAAAAGCCAAACGATTTTACATATATTTTTTAAATTTTTTAAAAATATTTGTGAGAAAACAATTTGTATACCGTAAATATCTTTTTCCGTTGCCCGTCACAAGAAGCGTGCGGGGTAACCCCCGCACGCGCGTTTTGGCTTTGCAGTTACAAAAATCACTTGTCTGAGTTTTTAAGCCAACAGGCGACAAGGATATTGAAGTCGGCCGATACAAGTTTTGAAAAACCGTTCAGTTTAAGCCTGAACACATCGCCAGCACCGGCATTGACGGCGCACAGCCCGGAGGCGTTTCCGACCGTTCTGGCAAGCGTTACAGGTACAGAAGAAACGGATTTTCCGTTCAATTCGGCGGCGATAGTTGCCGTTCCCGAAGTCACCGCGTAGTCGGCGGTAAACTGTATAACATAAAAACCAGCGGTATTAAAAGAGATACCATCCTGATTTACTGTAAAATCGGCCGAATCGGGCGGATATACAGACGAGCCATTCAGGCGGACATATTCTTCGTTATCTGAATACTGTCCTTTCGCCGATAAAATACTCCGCGAGCTTACACAGCAACGACAAGTCCCCGTAGGGCCTGTAGGGCCGGTAGCACCCGTGGCTCCTTTAGGACCGGTTGCGCCCGTCGCGCCCGTGGCACCGGTTGCACCTGTAGCGCCGTCGGCACCGTCGTTTCCCGCAGGGCCCGTTGCGCCCGTGGCGCCGCGGGGGATGGTAAAATCAAAAATATGATTATTGGGCGTACCGCTGTCTGTAACAGTAGCCAACAGCTCAGGTTCGGTAGTAGTTGTGGTACCCACGGCAAGCGTATCGGCAACGCCTGTGGCGCCTGTTGCACCCGTAACGCCCGTGGCGCCTGTTACGCCGTCGGCACCGTCAGCACCGTCAGCACCGTCGTTTCCCGCAGGGCCCGTTGCGCCCGTTGCACCAGTTGCGCCGGTTGCGCCCGTGGCGCCTGTAGGGCAGGTAACAATAGGGTATTTGCGCCCTATATGCCAAGGTATGCAACAAATAAATCCAAAAAATAGTGCGGCCGGACACGACCGCACAGAAATTCATACCAGAAACTGCTCACTTTGTGCCATACAATCTGTCACCGGCGTCGCCGAGACCCGGAAGAATGTAGCCGTGTTCGTTGAGGCCCCTGTCAAGCGTGGAGACATACACGGGAACATCGGGGTGAGCTTCTGCTACTGCCTTTATGCCTTCGGGCGCGGCAATGACAGACATGAGCTTGATTTTTTTGCAACCCCTCTTTTTAAGCGCATTGAGAGCATCGCAGGCTGAGCCGCCCGTCGCAAGCATGGGGTCTATGAGAAATACCATCTTGCTTTCTATGCCTTCGGGCAGTTTGCAGTAATATTCGTGAGGTTCAAGCGTTTCCTCGTCGCGGTACATGCCTATGTGCCCGACCTTTGCAGTGGGAAAGACCTTATGTACGCCGTTTACCATGCCTAAACCTGCGCGGAGTATGGGAACTATAGCAATGCTGTCTTCAGCTATTCTGTACTGGGTAGTTACCTCGAGCGGGGTTTCCACTTCCACGGGAACAAGTTCCACGTCCCTCATGCTCTCATACGTCATTATGGTGGTAATTTCCTCGATAAGTTCGCGGAATTCCTTCATGCCGGTGTTTTTATCGCGCAATATTGATATCTTGTGCTTGATAAGCGGATGATCGAAAATAAATACGTTTTTATACTGTTCCATTTTTGTCCTCCTCTGCCTGTTCGCTTGCCAAAACGGAAGTTTCTGCGGAAAGCCCGTCCCCTGCGGCACTGTCTTCTGCCGGCTGCGAAGTCTCCCCTTCGGCGGCGCCGCCGCCCTTCTTTTTGCCGCGTATGTTCACAAGAACATTTGCAAGTATTCCGAGTATGAGCGCGCACGCAATGGCAGTTACCGTGACCTTGCCGAACTGGAGCGCCATGCCGCCCACACCCGTTATAAGTATTACGGAAACTACGAACAGGTTCTTGTTTTCGTTGAGGTCGACCTGCTGTATCATTTTAAGGCCGGACACGGCAATGAAGCCGTATAGGGCTATGCATACGCCGCCCATTACACAGTCGGGAATTGTTGCAAGGAATGTGACAAAGGGGGCTATAAACGAAGCGACTACGGCAAAGATGGCCGTCATGAAAATGGTAATTACAGAGGCGTTGCCTGAAATAGCCACGCAGCCGACCGACTCGCCATACGTTGTGTTGGGGCAACCGCCGAAGAGCGCGCCCACCATTGAGCCGACTCCGTCGCCGAGAAGTGTTCTTGAAAGGCCGGGATCCTTTAAAAGATCTGTCTCTATGATAGAAGATATATTTTTATGATCGGCGAGGTGTTCGGCAAACACTACGAATGCAACGGGAATGTAAGCGACAGCCACCGTGCCTATGTATGCGCCCATATCTGCCGCGGAATAGTCGATTTCAAAAAGCTTTAAAAATGTGAACTCCGGATACCACTCCATCTGGGTAAACTTTGAAAAGTCTATTATCCTGAGCGCTTCGGCGCCGTCTATATAACTGAAACCCGTGAATATTGCCGCAACGACATAGCCTGAGAGTATTCCTATGATGAAGGGGATCATCTTTAACAGCTTTTTGCCGTAGATAGAGCAGACAATAGTCACCGCAAGCGTGATGAGTCCGCATACAAGGCATATGATGCCGTGCAGATCCATAAGGTAAGCGCCCGTTTCGGGATCGAGTACATTGCCCGCCACATTGCCTACGGCGTTGCCCGCAAGGGACAGACCTATGAGGGCGACCGTAGGCCCTATTACCACGGCCGGCATGACTTTATCTATCCAGTTTACGCCTACGAACTTGATTACCGCTGCAATTATCACATATACAAGCCCTGCAAATATTGCACCGATTATAAGCCCGAAATAGCCGAGGAAGGATACAGACGCCGCACCCGCAAATGCAGCAGACATTGAGCCTATGAACGCAAACGAACTGCCTAAAAATACGGGACTTTTGAATTTGGTGAAGAGCAGGTACACGATAGTGCCCGCGCCTGCGCCGAAGAGTGCCGCAGAGATAGACATGCCGTTGCCTATTATCATGGGGACTGCTATCGTTGCCGCAAGTATGGCAAGCAGCTGCTGCAGGGCAAACAGAATGAGCTGCCCGACTTTGGGCCTGTCTTTCACGCCGTAGATCAACTTCATTATAAAATTTCCTCTCTTTTGTATATTTTTTACGGATCTCTCCGCTGATTCCGCATATGGTGCAAATATACCTAAATAACTATATCACATAGTTTGAAATGTTGCAACAGAACAGCGCAAATTTGCCGGCATAAAAATTATGATATCGCCTGAGGAGAAAATTCCCACAAGGCACGCGCCCCGTTGCCCCGGTAGGCCCGGTAAGGCGGGTAAGATATGGGAATTATTTTAAGGCCGGCAATCATTTTCCACGAACGTGCTGCCGCCGGGCATCAGCTTGTAATAGATGTGTATCTGCCGCGCCCCGTCCCCTTCGGGCCTTTCGCCCACGGTTATGAACTCGATGAGGTTCAGGCACATTTCACGGGTCAGCTCTTCACACTTTAAGCAGTACCTCAGCTTTGCAATGTATTCTTCGGCACCATCCCCTTCAGTTTCCCGCACGGTAAAATTTTTTTCAAGTTCGCATATCTGCCTGCGTACACTTTCAGCTTCGGCCTGATACTTTTCGCACAGGTTTTTGCAGATATCTTCGGGAAGGTCGCCCAACACCTTTTCTTCAAATGCGGACTGAACAAGATGCTCCAATTCTGCCAGCCTGCCTTTCAGTGCACGCAGCTTTTTTTCGGCGGAAATCCTGTTTTGCTCATCCCGCCTTGCCTTGCCGCGCAGGAAATGCTCCTCCACTTTTTTATGATCTGCCTCTGCCCCGTTGAGCGCCGAACGGATGTCCTGCAGAACGATGCTCTCTATCTGCCTTTCGGTAATTGAGTGCGAAGTACAGTATTTCTTGCCCAGATCAACATATGTGCGGCAACAGTACATATAGCTTTTGCCCTTGACGCTTTTGCCCTTGAGTTTTTTGCCGCAGTCTGCGCACACCAGAAAGCCTGAAAGCGGATGGATCTTATTCTTTTTATCGGCCCTGCCGCGCGATACGCCCCTGCCTATCGCCTGCACACCTTCCCACACATCTCTGTCGACGATGGGCTCGTGAGCGTTTTCCCTGACTATCTGCTCACTTTCCGGCACGTTTATTACCCTGTGATTCTTATAGGAAAAGCGCGTGGTGCGGTGCTGCGTAAGCGTGCCTATATATGTACTGTCGCCGAGGATGTCAGACACCGTTTTGGGCGACCAGTAAGGCGTGCCGCAACGCGCAGATTTTTTACCGTCGAGCCGCGTATAGTGCGACGCGGGGTTGGGTATGCCCTCGTCGGTGAGCGTCCGCGCGATCGCCCGTGCAGATCTTCCCTGCAGGCGCATATCGTATATGCGCCGTACCACCTCAGCCGCCTCTTCATCTATCACGGCAGTGCGGTTTTCGTCTGTTCCCGCCCTGTAGCCGTACGGATACGCCCAGTTGGTATACTTACCCCGTCTCCAGTTGGCATCCAACACGGCGCGTATCTTTTTTGATGTGCTGGCTGCGTGCCACTCGTTGAAAACATTCATTATGGGCATCATATCCATGCCCGCACTGCTGCGGTCGGCGGTATCCACGTTGTCTGCAAGGGCGATAAAACGGATACCGTAGGCGGGGAAGATATAGTCGATATATTGCCCTACCTGAATGTAGTTGCGCCCGAAACGCGACAGATCTTTTACGACTATTGTATCCACCCTTCCGCTCTTTGCATCGTCAAGCAGTCTTCTTATGCCCGGGCGGTCGAAGTCTGTGCCAGACCAGCCGTCGTCTGCATATTCATCAACAAGCGTGCCGCCGTTTTCGCATACAAACTTAAGTAAGATGGCACGCTGATTTTCTATAGACATACTCTCGCCCACCTTTTCGTCGTCGCGCGAAAGGCGCATATATATCCCCGTCTTGCCTATATTCAAATTCCCGTCTCCCTGTCGGCCCGCTTTACGGCGAGCTGAAAAATCGCATGCGCCAGCCCATCGCCGTTGCCATAGTGCCGCGTTACGCAAAACTTTTTCCCATCGGTTTCGCAAAAGGCGGAAACCTTTGGACAATCAGCATATTTTTCCTTAAGTTGACTGACAGACTGTTTCGTACGCATACCCGCCCCCTTCAATGTCAATGGGAACACATACTGCTTACAGCTCCTGTATCATATTATGTTTTTCGGCATTTTTGCGGACACTGCCGTGTACGCAAAATACCCAC
This sequence comes from uncultured Clostridia bacterium, assembly GCA_944341075.1. Classification (GTDB taxonomy): domain Bacteria; phylum Bacillota; class Clostridia; order Christensenellales; family Borkfalkiaceae; genus Coproplasma. The sequence continues at coordinate 296 of CALVLV010000041.1, read as the reverse complement.
TTTTTGCTTGCATGGAACATGAACAACAAAACAGTACACCGTATGCTTATTTACCTTTGCAAACGCATATAAAAAAGCCCGCATTTGCTGTACTTGGGGGCTTTGAGGAACAATGTATATAATTTCATATAAAAGTTAGCATTTTGGCGGACTTTGCGGCAAAAATTTTACCGATTTGACAAGTCTTTCTTATGTATAATTATTGACGAAATTTGTTGCTTTTTCCGCCTTTTAACATGTCCAGACCAAAACATTCTGTCATAAACGAAATGCGCAAGGTTGCCGCGCCCAAATTC
>CALVLV010000040.1 GCA_944341075.1 uncultured Clostridia bacterium | reverse complement strand
TGACAAGGAGCAACACCGTTAAACTTTCGACCATATACGGGATATGCGACGGACTGAAGATCACCCTGCAGGAATTTTTCAGTTCGCCGTTGTTTGACCATGAAAACATAACCGACTGACGCGCAAAAGCGGCCTTGCAAACAGCAAGACCGCTTTATTTTATACCGTTTTATATTTAAAATGCCGCGCACGGCATGCGCGGCATTCTTTTCAGATAACCCTTGGAGAAACGAGCATAAATCCCACCGTCACGCTTTGCGTGCCACCTCCCTTTGGCAAGGGAGGCAAGGGCGCGCGAGGAAAACCTGAAGGAGCTTACTTAGACGTAAGTGACTGAAGGTTGCCGCAGCGCAACAAAGTATTGCGAAGTTTATACAAGGGAAAGCGGTTAAAATAGAATGTTGTCACTCTAACTCGAAGGCGCCGGTATACAGCTGATAATACTGCCCCTTCTGCTCCAACAGCTGTTCGTGCGTGCCGCGCTCGATAATTCTGCCGTGGTCGAGCACGATTATAACGTCGGAGTTCTTTACGGTGGATAGGCGGTGCGCTATTACAAACACCGTGCGCCCCTTCATAAGGGCGTCCATGCCGCGCTGAACTATTGCCTCTGTGCGGGTATCTATGGAGGAAGTAGCCTCGTCCAAAATCATTACGGGAGGGTCCGCCACCGCCACGCGGGCGATGGAGAGCAGCTGGCGCTGGCCCTGCGAAAGGTTGGCGCCGTTGCCCGTTATAAAGGTGTTGTAACCTTCGGGCAGGCGGGTGATAAAGTCGTCTGCGCCGGCAAGCTTTGCTGCGGCTATGCACTCTTCGTCTGTGGCCTCAAGCCTGCCGTAGCGTATGTTGTCCATTACAGTGCCGGTGAACAGGTTGGTATCCTGCAGCACCATGCCCAGCGAATGGCGAAGGTCGGCCTTTTTAATCTTGTTTATGTTTATGCCGTCGTAGCGGATCTTGCCGTCGGCTATGTCGTAGAACCTGTTCAAAAGGTTGGTTATGGTGGTCTTGCCCGCGCCCGTAGCGCCTACGAACGCCACCTTCTGCCCGGGCTTTGCGTACAGCGATATGTTGTGCAGCACAGGTTTGCCAGGCTCGTACTCAAAGTCTACGTCGAACATGCGCACGTCGCCCTGGAGTTTGGTATATGTTACCGAACCATCGGCCTGGTGCGGGTGCTTCCACGCCCACATGCCCGTGCGCTCCTGCGATTCGACTATTTCGCCGTTCTCTTCGCGGGCGCGGACGAGAGTAACATAGCCGTCGTCCACTTCGGGCGGGCAGTCGATGAGCCCGAACACGCGCTCGGTGCCGGCGATGCCCATTACCACAGAGTTTACCTGCTGCGAAACCTGGTTGATATTGCCGGTGAACTGCTTTGCCATGTTGAGGAAGGGCACCACCACGCTTATGGAGATGGCCATGCCCGAAAAGCTTATGTTGAACACGCCGAGTTCGGGAATGAGGAACACTCCTCCAACAACGGCGAGCACCACGTATAGCACGTTGCCTATGTTGAAGAGCGCGGGCGCAAGCATGTTTGCATACCTGTTTGCGCGGCGGCTGGCTTCGTAGAGTTTATCGTTCACCTCGTCGAAACCGCGTTCCGCGGCCTCTTCGTGGCAGAACGTCTTTATTACCTTCTGGCCGACGAGCATCTCCTCCACATAGCCCTCTTCAACGGCGATGGCCTCCTGCTGTTTTATAAAGTAGCGGGCGCTGCCGCCGCCTATCTTTTTTGTGACGATGAGCATTACGCCCGTACCCGCGAGCACCACCAGCGTGAGCCACAGACAGTAGTACAGCATTATGAACAGCACCGAGAGCACGGTTATGCCTGAGATGAGTATCTGCGGGCAGGACTGCGATATCAGCTGGCGCAGCGTGTCAATATCGTTGGTATAGTAGCTCATTATGTCGCCGTGCCCGGTGGTATCGAAGAAGCGTATGGGCAGCTTCTGCATGCCGTTGAACATTTTATCACGCAGCTTTTCAAGCGTGCCCTGGGTGATTATTGTCATCAGCTGGCTGAACGCCGTGCCGGTGAGTATGGATATAATGTACAGTACTATGAGGATGTATACGTCCGTCATTATGGGGCCGCCTGCCTGCTCCCACGTGAGTGTGCCCGTAACGGCCTGCTCTATGTTCTGAATTACGCGCTGCATGAATATTGCGGGCACCGCGCCCACTATGGCGGTGAGCGTTATGCACGCTATTGCCACGGGAAGCAGCACCGGGTAGAATGAGAGCATCGTTTTGAAGAGGCGGCGCAGCGTGCCTTTCTTTTTAGTCTTCAAGGTCGTGTCCCTCCTTGTTCTGAGAGGTGTAAACTTCGCGGTAGATGGCGTTGCGCTTTAAAAGCTCGGCATGCGTGCCGATATCGTCTATCTTGCCGCCGTCCATGACTATTATCCTGTCGGCGTCCTCCACAGACGCTGTGCGCTGGGCGATTATTATCTTTGTGGTTTCGGGGATATACTCCCTGAACGCCTTGCGTATCTTGGCGTCGGTGTGAGTGTCCACCGCGGAGGTAGAGTCGTCAAGAATGAGTATCCTGGGCTTTTTTAAAAGGGCGCGCGCTATGCACAGCCTCTGCTTCTGCCCGCCTGAAACGTTGGCGCCGCCCTGTTCTATGTAGGTATCGTACTTATCGGGGAAGCGCTCTATAAATTCGTCGGCGCAGGCAAGGCGGCAGGCCTCGGCGATCTGCTCGTCGGTGGCGTTTGCGTCGCCCCAGCGAAGGTTTTCCTTTATGGTGCCCGAAAAGAGCACGTTCTTTTGCAGCACCATGGCAACGCTGTTGCGCAGCACCTCCATGTCGTACTGCCTTACGTCCACGCCGCCCACCTTTACGCTGCCTTCGGTAACGTCGTACAGCCTTGATATAAGCTGGACTAAAGTGGACTTTGAAGAGCCCGTGCCGCCGATTATTCCTATGGTTTCGCCCGACTTTATGTGCAGGTTTATATCTGCAAGGGCGCGCCTTTCGGCATTTTCCGAATACTTGAAGCTTACGCCGTCGAAATCAATGGAGCCGTCCTTCACCTCCGTTACGGGGTTTTCGGGGTTTTTGAGCGAGCTCTCTTCGGTGAGCACCTCCACTATACGCCTGCCGCTCTCGCCCGCCATTGCTATCATGGTGAACGCCATGGAGAGCATCATAAGGCTGTTGAGCATCATGAAGCCGTAGGTGAGTATAGACGAAAGTTCGCCCACGCCTATGGCGCCATCTATACCGGCATTGCTTATTATCAGGTACGAGCCGAAGGACAGCACCACCACCATCACCACATACAGGCAGAACTGCATTATGGGCTGGTTGAAGGCGAGTATGCGCTCGGCCTTCTGGAAGTCCTTTCTCAGATCGTGCGAAGCAGTGCCGAACTTCTGCTGTTCGTACTCTTCGCGCACGTAAGACTTGACTTCGCGCGCGGCCTTTACGTTCTCCTGTATGGAGCTGTTCAGCTTATCGTACTTGCGGAACGCCCTGTGAAAGAGCGGTATCGTCTTTACCACGATGATTATAAGGCCGACGGCGAGCAGCGGAACTACCGCCACGAACACCCATGCAAGACTACCGCCCATTACGAATGCCATAATAAAGCTGCATATGAGCATGAGCGGCGAACGGATGACCAGCCTTATGAGCAGCATGTATGCCATCTGAACGTTGGTGACGTCTGTAGTCATGCGGGTGATGAGCGAGGATACGTTGAACTTGTCTATATTCCTGAACGAATACGATTGTATTTTATAGAACATATCCTTGCGCAGGTTTTTTGCAAGTCCGCTTGACGCGGCCGCACAGGAAGCGCCCGAGCATACGCCGAACACCAGCGACGCCGCCGCCATGGCGACGAGCACGGCGCCGAACTTGAGTATGACGTCGAGTTCGCACCCCTTTTCTATGCGGTTTACGAGCAGCGCGATCACATACGGAATGAGCACTTCAAACGCCACTTCAAAGCACACAAGAATGGGCGTGGCGATGGAAACGCGCTTGTATTCCCTGAGGCTGTGCGCAATCTCTTTTACCATAAAACCTCCATATATTCTTAAAAAATTTTTGACTATGTTATGGCGGCGCGTGCGTTTAAGCCGAACTGCCTGCGTGCGCACATGCACATGCGCACAATAAATATTGCCGCGGTGAGGGAAATAACGGCACCGGCCGCCCCGCCGCGGAATGTGAAAAACAAGCGAATTTTAGCAAAAATATATTTAGATGTCAAACAATATTAGCATACTTTTTTACGCGTCGGTTTTTGCAATATTTTGCATTTTATTTTGTTAATAGCAAGCAATTAATTTTGTTCATATTGCCCCATAATACGCTAAAAGCACCCTCATTACATACGACAGACGGCAAAAAGCCACGGCAATATGCCGCAACCAATGCGCCCGCACAGATGCGCACAGCCAAAAAATACAGGCGCGCCGCCGCGCATTTTTATGCGCGGCGGCGCGCCTGTGCAAGTACATGCAAATAATATAAGTTGTTACGTTGCCATCAGATGATGCCTATAACGGCGAGCACTATTGCCACCACGAATACCAGCACGAATATGGTGGTGAGAAGCTTTACCACAAACCCGCGCCTTGCCGCAAAGGCAAACGCGCCGAAGCCGAGGCCGACGAGCGACGAGATCTTGAGAACAAGGTCGAGAATGTTCATCACGTTGTCGCCTATGGCTATGTCGCTTACGAGCGGCAGCAGATAGGTGATGAAGGCTATCACCGCCGAAACGCCGAGCGCTATAAAACAGCAGAACAGGGCAAAACCGCCGTTCCCCTTATTGTTATCCATACAATAAACCTCCTTGGATGTTATTTCTATCTTAATTTTAACCAAACGGCGGGCAATATACAAGCATATGCGTCAAAACTGTTAAAATATTTATGCAACTTTAACATAATATACCCCATACACCGCGTGCAGGATGGCGCAAAAGCAAATTGCCCCGCATATATGCCGCAAACAACGCACTGCAGTTGCCAACGCCGCGGCGCGGTGCCGCACATTTACGTTCCTGCAAAAAATACCAAATTTTTTGCTTGCATTTTGGGCGCGCAACGGTTATAATTGTATAACCGACGGCAAAAATATGGTGCGCAATGCTTTTTGCGGCGCCTGCCGCCGTTTCTCCCCTTTCGGGCCTGACACAGTTTCGATTGCGGGCAGAGGGCGATGTAAGCATACCGAAGGCTCGGCTTCGTAAAAACGGAACTTAAATTTAAACGCAGAATCAAAAGATTCAAAAGTTGTTGCGTTCCCTGCATACAGGGGCGCAGTAGCTTGCGCTGCTTAACTTAAAGCAGTCCGTCCTACGCGCAGTTCCGCCGGGCGCGCGGGGCGTTATTCAGGCGGATAACGGCATAACCGCACCTGCCGCGGCGGTTTTGCTGTAATATAGCGGCATGCTGTATGCGTACCCCGTTTACCGGGTGCGCATAAGTAAGCTTAAAGGCAAACTAAGTATGTAGAAAGCTCGCGCAAACCCCGTAAGACCAGAGTGCAACTCTCTGCAGGTCCACCAAACGCGACGTATACGCACACTCTGCGTTTACGTCAGAATTAGAAACCGCTTTGTCGGTTTCTTTTTCATTTTCGGGCATTTTTCGGGCGCTCTCGCCGCCGTTTCCGTCGCCGTCGGGATAGTCGGGGAAAATCAAGTTCAAGAGCAGTTCGCCCTGTTGCCCGCCTTTAAGGTGGAACAAGATTTTCATTTTGTTGTCGTACAGTATCACTTTATAAATGAACGTGTCTATCAGGTCTTTGCGGTTCTTGGTCTTGGAATAGTCAAGCGTTCGGAAGTGCGATAGCCACTTGCGAATATCGGCGTAACTGTAATTTATCTGCATTGCCTTTTCGTTGGCGATTGTGTCTTGCAGTTCCTTGTTTTCGTTCTCTAATTTCTCAATCTGCGACAGAATGGTGTCGGCAATCTTGCCGAGCATTAACGCCTGCATAAGATTGTTAATCGCCTTTTGGTTTTCCGCGACAAGGTTTTCAAGCCGTTTTATCTCGGTGTCGTTCTGCTCCGACTGAATAAGCAAATAGGTTTCTGCGGCTATCATATCAATAAATTCGTCTGTCAAAATGCCGTGTTCGCCCACGATTGCGGAAATCACTTCGTCCTCGATAAACTGTTTGCGGACAGTCCGTTTTTT
>CALVLV010000039.1 GCA_944341075.1 uncultured Clostridia bacterium | reverse complement strand
GCGGCGGCTATCACGTCCTTGTTTTCGCTTATGCGGTCGAAGGATATGCCGCCCTCGCGCATGGCGCGCGCCATTGCCGGTTCCACCTTGCTCATCATGCGCACAGAAAGTCGCTCTTTCAGATCCTGTACGGTGAAGCCGTCTTCGGCGCCGATGAGCACCATATACGCCTTGCGGGGGTTGGATATCTGCACTTCGAATTCGCCGTGGGCACCCACCTTTACGGGCACGTCCGTTTCGGGGTCGCGGAAGTCGAAGCGCGTCTTTGTGCCCCACATCACTTTAAGGCGCGCCGTTTTTGAAAGGAATATTACCTCCACCGAAACGTTGCGGCACTTTTTTGACTTTTCTTCAAAGATATCGTAGCTGCCGCTGTTGAGCGTATCCATCAGCACGCCGTCCTTTATGAGTATGGCGTTGTGCGTTTCGGGCACGACCAGCTTTGCGTCCGGCTCCAGCCCGTCCGCGCATATGCGCTTGAAGAGTTCGGTATTGTCGCCTTCATATTTGATTATCTGCACTTGTTTTGCCATTTAAATTTCCTTTGCGCGGCACAGCCGCGCCGAAAAATGTGATAACAGATACTGTTACGGATATTATATTATCACAAACGGCGGTATTTGTAAAGGGTATAAAGCAAAACTGCCTTCCGCCACTCCGTCTGTTTATGCAGGTTTCATGCAAAAACTACAGCTTTTTGCCCTGCGGGGACAGAAAAATCCGCAATATTTTTATGCAAAATATACATTAATGCCAGCAGTTTTCAGGGCATATTGATTTTAGCACGAAAAGGCTGTATAATTATATCGAAGAGGCAATGAACTTTGCGGTGCGGCCGAAGGCTGTGCAGCGGTGAGGGAAAATTATGAAATCAGCTAAATTTTACAAAATATTTTATGCGGCAGGCATACCCCTGTTTGCGGCGGCGGCCATATTATACGCCGTAACCGGCCACGCGGGCGTGGCGGCGGTGTTTGCCGCGGCGCTTGCCGTGCACGTTGCCTTTTACTTTTTTAAGCAAAAACTTATGAACTGCCCGAACGAAAGCGCCCGCGCCGTCACACTTTCGTACACATTCCTGCTCGCGGCGGAACTTCTTGCCTCTGTGGGGTTCTTTGCCGTATACGGTTCGTTCGCCGTGCACACGGCGGGCGGCGCGGCAGGGCTTGCGCGGTATGTTGCGGGAGCGCTGTGCATAGCCTATGCCATTTTACGGTACTTTATAAGCGCCGTAATATTTTTGAAGTATCTGCTTACCGTGCGGGCGGGACTGTTGAACGGCGGCATGCCCAAAAGGATAGCGCGGGCGTATGCCTATACGCCGCTTGCGGTATTCTGCGTATTCGGCGCGGCGCTGACGGCGCACCTTATAACTCAAAGTTACTTCGGCCCGCTGTGGCTTGCGGCGGTGTTTGCAATGTACGCACTCTTCACGGGGCTGTGCCTTGTGTGCACCTCCGGCCAAAGCACATTTGCCTCGGCAATATGGCTTACCGTACTTGCGCTTGCCAAATGCATTGTGCCGATTTTGGTGTTTAACGTATTTGTTCCAGGGGCATATGCGTCGGGCGGCGCGGCATGGCTTGCGGCATGCGTAATGCTTTATATAGCTGTGTGTGCGGGCGCGGTGACCGACGCCGCCGCAATATTTTATGCGGTGAGAGATACGATAAAGGAAAGGCGCACCAAAAAATCAGACATTACCTGAAGCTAAAAACAGCTTGCAAAGAAGTTGATTGCGGCATATGTGCGGGGCAATTACATTAAAAATTATAAAAAACGGGCGGCCCGACTGCGGCCGCCCTTATATTTGTATGCAGTTTTATACGTGCTTTAAAAAGTAGTCCTGCGAATCTACGCGCTTGCCGTCGCCCTCCAGCTTTTCGTAAGTGCCGTCCGGCAACAGCCTGCGGGCGTTTACGTTATCGGCAAACATTACCTCGAGCATCTTATATATATCGTTTTCGATATCCTTATCGAGCACGGGGGTAGCTATCTCTACCCTGCGGTCGGTGTTGCGCGTCATCAGGTCGGCGGAGGATATATACATTACCCTATCCTTGCCCTCGCCGAAGCAGTATATGCGCGAATGTTCGAGGAACCTGCCCACTATGCTTATCACGCTGATGTTTTCCGTTTTGCCCTTTTTGCCGGGGAGGAAGCAGCATATGCCGCGCACTATCAGCTTTATCTCCACGCCCGCGCAAGAGGCCTCTATAAGCTTATCTATTATCACCTTGTCGGTAAGGCTGTTCATTTTGCCGAGGAACACGCCCCTTTTGCCCGCCTTGGCCTTGGCTATTTCGCCGTCGAGGCACTCGAGTATCTTCTGCTTGAAATACTTGGGCGCTATCTGCAGGCGGGTATAGTCGCCGTCCACATTGGATATGGCCACGTTGCGGAAGAAGGCGGCGCCGTCTTCGCCGATGGCCCTGTCGGCGGTGATTATGTTCAGGTCGGTATACTGTTTTGCGGTGCTCTCGTTATAGTTGCCCGTGCCGAGGTGGGTGATATAGCTTACGCCGCCATCCTCTTCCGAGAACATTATAGAGATTATTTTGGAGTGGACTTTATAGTTTTCCATTCCGTATATTATATTGCAGCCCGCATCGTGCAGCTGGCCGGCAAAGTACATGTTGTTCTCTTCGTCGAAGCGCGCGCACAACTCTATTACCACCGTTACGTCTATGCCGTTTTCGCTGGCGCGCTTTAATGCCTCGACTATGCGCGAATGGTCGGCAAGGCGGTATATGGTTATCTTTATGGCAATGCAGTCCTTGCGGTCGGCGCACTCATTCAAAAGTTTGATGAGCGGCTCCATGCTCTCGAACGGGTAGCGCAGCAGCACGTCCTTTTTGCGCACTTCCTCTATCATAGAGGGCGCGTTTGCCAGCCTTTCGGAAATTTTAGGTTTGAACGGCTGGTACGAAAGTTTTGCCGCAAGCTCCTTATCTATGCGGCGAGGCAGGCTGAACAGGTATTTGAAAGAAAAGTTAGAGCGTATTTTAAAGATGAGGTTGCTCTCTATGCCCAGCGCCTCGGTGACGAACTTCATCAGCGACTTGCTCTCGCCGAACACCTCAAGCCTTACGGCGTTCTGCACAAGGCGCGTTTCCACCTTGCTCTTCATGTACTGCGAAAAGTCGTTGTTGTACTCCATGTCGGCGTCTTCAACGTACGTTTCAAAGTCGGCGTTGCGCGTCACCCTTATCATTATAGACGACGTGGCCGTATAGCCGGGGAAGGCGAGATAGCCTAAGTTGCGTATCACCTCTTCCATGGTTATAAAGCTGAACTTTTTGCCGCCCGCAAAGCGGTAAAGCGTGTCTAACCTGTCTGAAAAGTCCATCACGCCTATCATGGTGTGGTCGTTCTTTTTCAGCTTATACAGCATGTAGCAGCGCAGGTTTTCAAACCTTAAAAGCGGGTGCTTTGCGTCTATCACCATGGGCGAAAGCAGGGGCAGCACCTTTGCGTTGAACACCTTTTTAAGCTCTTCCTTCCTGCCTTCGGAAAGCTGGGCATAGGTGAGAATGTTTATGCCCTCTTCGGCAAGGTCGCGCTTTAAGTGCGTAAAGGCGTGCTCGCGCATTTCGTAAAGGCGGGGCGTTCTGTCTGCAATGGCGGCAAGCTGCGCGCCGAACGTGAGTTTGGTCTTGTTGTCGGTGGCGTCGGGGTGAAGCCTGTTTTCGTTGTACAGGCTGCCCATGCGCACCATGAAGAATTCGTCTAAGTTGGAAGTAAAGATGGAAAGGAACTTTCCGCGCTCTAATACGGGCGTATCTTCGTCCACGGACTGTTCGAGCACGCGGAGGTTGAACTTCAGCCACGAAAATTCGCGGTTGACGTATACGCCCCTGATGAGTTTTACAGGTGATTTATCGTTTGCCATAATACCTTTTTTACCGGCATGCGGGCGCCGCCGCAAGCATTTGCCGCGCCGCCCGCCATTTGCCGTTCAGTTTTATTTAATGCGGCAATATGCCGCGATTATTACTTTTCTTCAGCCTTTTCTCCGGGCTTTACGGCTTCAGACTTTTCGGAAGTTTTGTCATCCGCCTTTTTGACGGGACGAACAACAGCTTTGCCGGCCTTCTGGCGGAGCTTTATGTGCTCGGCAAGCTCTTCCACCGACTTTATCTCCTTTACAGGCCTTTCAGGGAAGAAGGGCGAAGGCTGGGCCTTGATCTCGTCCGAAAGGACAAGTTTAAGGTAGCCCTCCTTCACGCCGAAGTCGCTTGCCACCACTTCTTTGAACCCGAACTTTTTTAAAAGCTGCACAAGCGTGATGAGCGCCACAACTATAAAGTATATCTTTTCGGGCGCATTCTTTATAAGAAGGTGCGACCTGTCGGGCGCCTCGATGAGCTTTTTGGCAAGCTTTTTAAGCTTTTCCACATCTATCACCATATTCTCGCTGACGGGAATATCGTAGTAGTCGCGGTAAATTTCGTAAATAGAGCGGTTGGTCGCGCCCACAAGCACGGCGGTGCCCTCTTCAGACACGGGCAGTTCTGCCTTGGCGAGCGCCTTTTTGATATATTTTTTTATTTTGCCGCACTCGTCCTTGTCGGGGTAGACGCTCTTTACGAACTTGCGCTGAAGGGTGAGCGCGCCGAAATTGAGGCAGTTTATGCCCGCCTTGCCCTTTGAAAGGTCGCACAGCTCTATGCTGGCGCCGCCGATATCTATGATGAGCGGGCTGTGCATAGATTTGAACTTTTCGTTGGCAACGCAGTCGCAGTATGCCTCTGTCTGGCCGTCGATCTGGTTTACCACGGCGCCCGTGCGCGTGCGGATGGCATCGAACACCTCTTCGGCGTTTTCAATAAAGCGCATGGCGGCGGTAGATATGACGTACAGCTTTTCCACACCCAGCTTTTTGCACTGGTCCTGGAATATGGCTATTTTTTCGCATATCTTTTCCACGCCGTGGTCGTTGAGCCTTCCGCCCTCGGTAAAACTGAGCGCAGACAGGCTTTCCCTGTACTTGTAGGAGGGGCGAACCCCGTCCCTGCCGCTGACGAGCATAGAGATACTCGTCGAGCTTATGTCTATAACTGCAAACATCCTTTTTTCCTCCACATAGATTTTCACGAAAAATCTTTCCGCAATCGTGCCTCCCTTGCCAAAGGGAGGTGGTATATTCGAACTTGTGAGAATATACCGGTGGGATTTGCAAAAATCTTTTTCCGTGAGGTTTGCGGTAAGTCGTAAAAATGCTTAACAGCGGAAGTAAATTCCGCTTGGCATTTTTTCGGCATTAATTATTTTAAAATTTTTCACAATTTTTTCGTTCGGGCCGCGCCCGAAAAACTTTCCGCTTTTTATCATTGACGCTCGCGAGGAGGCAAAGCCGACGACACTCTGCCGAGGCTCCACACGTAGCGTGGAAACGGCAGATTGCGCCTATGGCGAACAATAGCTATTCCGTCGCTTCGCTCCTTACGACCAAGCGAAAACATCCTACCTGTCATTTCGACCGAGCGTAGCGAGCGGAGAAATCTCAAGAAATTACAAGATAAAGAGCTCTCTCCATGCGTTCGCCCTGCTCACTTAGTCGAGATGACAGAAAAAGAACTGTAATTTAACGATATAGGCACATTTAACCTGAACTTCGTCAGGCGGGCATGCCGACGAAAGCATCGGCAAAAAAACCTGACTGAGGAATTAACCCAAAAGCCAAATTTTATTACAAAAAACTCAGTCGCCGAAGTTGATGCCCATGTCCTTGCACAGCAGCACCAGCTGGCCGTCTGCAGGTACGCGCTTTGTGCGGCCCGCTATGTCGGTGAGTATATTATAACCCAGCCTGCCGCCGCGCACGCAAACCGTTACGCCGAAGCGCCCCACTTCTGCAAGGTGCGCGCCGAAGGCTCCAATTTCTGTAGATATGAACTTATCGTATGCGCAGGGGTCGCCGCCGCGCTGAATGTGCCCCAAAACGGTTGAGCGGCACTGTATGCCCGTCTTTTGCGACATTGCCGCGCACAGCCTTTCGGCAGCCGTTCCGGTGAAACCTGCCGAATATTCGCGCCTCTCCTTTTTGGACATAGAGGCTTCGAACTTGCTCATGGCGCCCTCAGCCACGGCTATCACCACCGAGCGGGAGGCACCCATTCTGTCCTTTATGAACTTTGCAAGCTTTTCTTCGTCGTACGGGATCTCGGGTATGAGTATCACGTCCGCACCCGAAGACAGTCCCGCATACAGCGTGAGCCAGCCCACCTTGTTGCCCATAACTTCAACAAAGAACACGCGGCGGTGGCTGTCCGCCGTGGTGCGTATGCGCTTTATGGCGTCGGAGGCGATCTCTACCGCGGTATGAAAGCCGAAAGTTACGTCGGTGCCGTATATATCGTTATCTATAGTCTTGGGAAGGCCTATAACGTTGCAGCCTTCGACCGAGAGGAGCGAGGCAGTTTTGTGCGTGCCCGCGCCGCCCAAAGTTACAAGCACGTCCAGCTTGAGCTTTTTATAGTTTTCCACCATCTGCTGCAGTTTGGTGGGGGCGTCGCCCTCCTTTACCGTCATCAGCTTATAGGGCTGGCGGGATGTGCCGAGTATCGTGCCGCCGAAATCGAGTATGCCCTCCACATCGGCGGGGGTCAGCTGAACGTAGTCCCTGTTCATGAGCCCCGCATAGCCTTCTTTAAAACCGAGGATCTCCACGTCGCCCATCTTATTGAAACAATACTTGCAGAAGCCGCGCAGCACGGCGTTAAGCCCGGGGCAGTCGCCCCCGCTTGTAAGAATACCTATCCTCATACTTTTCCTCTTTTCTCCCGCGCCGCCCGGCGCGCTCGCACATTTTAAACTTAGCAGATACATTATACCATAATTTTTGCTTTTGTGGAGCTAAATTTAAACATTTTGCAAAAGCAATTGTAAAATAGTTGTAAAAAAATCGCGCGCAGGCGTGCCTGCGCGCATAAAACTTTGCAAATTGTTGACATGCATTTTGTTGTCATGCATTTTGTTGTCATGCATTTTGCCGATCCGGGTTCCGCGGCCGCGTTGCGGCGGAATACGCCGAGGAGGAACGCAGCAAAGAATTTACAGCTCCACCTCTTCGAGCGCGGCGCCATGATAGCGAACCAGCGACTTTACGCCGAGCGAATTCAGTTTCCGGCAGACCTCATCGAACATATACCCCAGCGCCTGCGTGCAGTGCGCGTCGGAAGAGAGCATAAAGCGGCAGCCGCGGGCGACAAGTTCGCGCACAAGCCACGGCGAGGGATAGATGCCGCCCGTACCCTTGAACAGCCTGCCGAGGTTTACCTCCACCACCGCACCTTTGGGAAGGCAGTCCGCCGCAGACAGCGCGGCAGAGATATAGCGGGCGTCCCATTCATCGAAAAAGGCGCCGCCCTTGTTGAATACCGTTATAAGGTCGAAATGCCCGTATATATCGGGGGCAATTGCGCGCGGAAGGGTGGCAACCTGCGCATAGAATGCGCGCACGGCGGCATACGGATCGCCGCTGTATACCCCGTCTATCACCCGTTTAAGCTTTTGCGGCGACTCGTCCACGGGGTAAAAATTTTCGCCCTCCTTGAGGTAGTGGACGGAACCTATAACAAAGTCGCTGTGCGGCGGGCGCTCGCCGAAAAGGTCGAGTTCCACCCCGCCGAGGATACTTATTCTGTCCGCGTATGTCTGTTTTACACGCGTTAATTCGCGTATATATGCGGGGTAATCGCGGATGCAATAGCTTGTATCGAACGGGGTATAGGAATGGAAGGAAAAGCCGAGCGTATCAAACCCCGCCGCAATGGCGGCAAGGGCCATATCCTCCACACTGTCTTTCCCGTCGCAGAAGGCAGTATGCGTATGCACGTTGGACTTTATAAAAGGCATATTACATTCCTCCCCACCATATCCCCCTATGATAACCCTTGGAGAAACGAGCAAAATCCCACCTTCGCTCGCAGTGCTCGCCCCATTTGTCAAGGGAGGCAAGATTGCGGATGAGATTTCTCGACTACGCTTCGCTCCGCTCGAAATGACATATTATTTTTTTAAATTATTAACGTGCGCAAGGCGAATTTAGTTCGCCGTTAAGCGCGGTCGCCTCGTGCCTCGTTGGTCGGCTCCGCAACGCCTCACGCTAACGCTCGGCATGTTGCGGTCTCTCCGCGGCACAC
>CALVLV010000038.1 GCA_944341075.1 uncultured Clostridia bacterium | reverse complement strand
ACAAAAATATTGAAATTTTGAGTAAACGTACTATGAGTTCCCGTAGCTTTTGCGGTTATGGTTAAAACAGGTAAATCAGAATGTTCCGATACAACCTGACGGGGTATGCTTAAATCATCAAACAAACCATAATTATAACCACCGCTGACATTATTAAAAGCCTGCTGATTAAGACCGATATAATCACCCTCATCAAGTGCTATATTACGTATAGAACAAGAACCACCTGCTGAATTTATGTAACTGGCAAGTTCCAAATTGCCACAAAGAGAAACATTTGCCGTAAAATTATCATCTACCGTATAATCGGAATATATCATAGATATATCGGCAACATAAGTTTCAAAATCACCTTCCTTACATGTATAAGAGGTGGTAAATCTATCAAACACCATACTGGCGTTTGCAGAGCCTTCACCGTCTTCACAAGTTATCGAAAAACTTTCAACACGTTTTGCGTAATCGCAAACACATGTAGCAGTAGCGTTTTCGTTTGCACGACTTGTACACACAACTTCAATTTTTTCGCCGAAGTCCTGCAAACATGCAACCGAAGCGGTAAGCGCGCCATCGGAAGTAGGAGTAACGGTAACATAATCCGTAACTGTTTTTCCTTTTGCCCAAGAAGAGCTTGCGTTCTGCCAACGTACTGTCCAATCAACGGTTTTATCATAACTATCGGCAGGAGTAAGTGTTGCGGTAAGAGTAAAAGCATTTTCCGCTTGTGCGCTCACGCCGTATTCCTCATAATCTGCCGCGGCTATTTCCGCACTCATAAGCGATATACCGCTGCCTTCTGCTTCGCCTACAAGCATGCCGCCCTCTTCTTCGGGCGTTTCTTCGTCGGGCTGTTCGGTCTGTTCGCCCTTGCCCCAACTGTTGAACCACGTTGCTATATCGCTATTAGTGAACCAGCTTGAACCTACGCCGCAGGCAATCACGATTGCCGCCGCAAGAATGAGTGCTACAACAGCAACGATTACATTCTTTGTTGAATTTCGCATAAAAACTATCTCCTTAAAAATTTAATATTTTTTTGATTTTTTACAGAGCAATGCATATTCATAGTCGCGGTGCTCTTTCATAGCACGGTCAACTGCTTTCAAATCGCCGCGCCGTGCCGCTGTGTCTAACTTCTGTTCGCTACGCTCGTACATACTTTGCAGACGTGCCGCAGAGGTAGTGCGGGCAAGTTTCTTTTGCTTCCTCGTGAACCAAATCATAATCAAAATTTTACCGATTTGCCGCTTGAAGAACGGCGACCGCCTTTATTTTCATATGAACGAACCTTATCACGGACATAGCCGCGCGCTTCATTCTTGTATAAGTCAACAAGCGTATCACGCGCAGACTGATAACCGTATGTAATTTCAGTACAACCCGAACCCATACCACGAAAACCCTTACCGTCCTTACGACGTTTACCTGTAAGCTGTACCTGATAACCGCCGTATGCGCCTTGAATACGCAATTCATTGCCTGTACGTGAACAATACTTTTTGTTCAGCCTATCGACCTCAACTTGCAAATCTTTTTTCGTAATCATCGGCTCACCTCAACATTTCAGTTTGCCGACCACAACGCCGTTCCCGTCCACGACAAGGCACATATCTGCCTTGCCTTTACTCCGTGCTTTTCTCTTGCCGGACTTGCCGCGGACGGAATTCACGCCGTTGCGGAACGACTGTTTGCTTTTGCTGTCGGGGCAATTTACGCGCTTACCCGCTTTTGCCGCGGCATACGCACGCCCCATGTGGTACGCTTTACGCTCTTTGGCTGTATAACTTCTTTTTGCCATGTGATTTAAACCTCGCAATTTATTATTTTTTGTTTTACTTCGTCATAGCTTTCGGCTGCAAATATGCCCGTGCCTTCGCCCTCTTCATCACGCCCCGTTTCCACAAATGTTCCGTCCTTGTCCTCAACTATTGCCGATATAAACCGTACACGCACCATACACTTTTTACGCACCTTGCCACCGTTCCACATTGTAAGTTCCAAAAAATCTTTCATTTTTTTGCACCTCGTTTCCTTGTTTTCCTCTATCAAACACCCTTGCAGGGAGCAACACCCCTTGCAGGGGAATTTTTCTGTTAAGGAAAGATATATAGCAGTCTGCCCGTCTGCGGAATTATCCACAGACGGGTTGACCGTATCTATCTTTTATGCCGCCGTTTCGGGGTTGACCTCAACGGTGCGAACCTGTTTATTAACCATGTTCATGAACATGGCAAGCAAATCAACGTCACTCTTATTTGACGGTTTAACCTCACATTTCCACACAACGCCGTCCTCGTCCACGGTGAAAACCGTGTAAACGGTGCGGTGCTGTCTTTTGCCGTTGAATTCTGTTACTTCATCGGTAATGTCAAGCTCGGCATCGGACTTGCTGTCAAAAACTAAATCAAGCGCAGTATAACCACCTGAGTCCCTCGGTGAAAAATCAACGCTCACTTCACGTCCGCGCAGTTTGCCGTACAGCTTATAACTGAAATAAAGTCTACCCGCATTTGTACGGAGCTGAACACCGCGCTTATCCAAAATAGGCGTGCGGCGTATAATAAAATTGCCGTTCACCATTTCCGCAACATTCGCTACAGTTCCATTCATTGCCTTCTTTTCGTTTGCCATAATTTTTGTCTTTTCTCCTTTGATGAAGGTCATCACCCGATTTATTATCCCTTACGGGAGTGGTGGGGACTGCAAGACGCCACCCTTGCACAAACGTGCCAACGGTTCAAAAACACGTTTCTTTGGGCTATATCCCCATAAAAGCGGGGCAGGGGGGAATTTGCCCCGCTTATTAAGGAGTACCCGATTACTCGGAAAAGTATGATTAAATTAATCTTGCGATTGCATAAGCTCATCACAATCAACGCATTTGATATTTACTTGCTTTGTCGCTCTAACGCTCATGCCGCAGACAGGGCAAATATATTTGCGCGTGCTTGAAGTCTTAACCGTCTGACCTTTCATAACGGGCAAGCGATAAATTATATCGCAGGGGGTAGCCGCCGTAAATTCGGCTATCTTTGCCGCCGTGTCGTCCGTCAATGCCGTTACGCTCCAACCGATTTGCGGGGCGCATGCAACGGTTAAACCGTGCGTTTCGGCTATCTTTTTGAATAGTTTATTATGGTAATTGCCGCCCCTTGAAGTGTCTTGCATTTCGTGAACGCTCGCATACTGATGACACATTTCGTGTATCATTGTCGCCGCTATCTCACCAATAGGACGGTGGAGTTGCTGTGCCGTCATATTCAATTCGTGTTCGCCGTCATCGTCGGCGTTCTCTCTCCAAACTTTGGCGACAGACCACCAACCATTAGTTTTGTTACGTTCATCGCGCTGTATAGTGATTACAGGCTTTGTAAGCTCTCCGCCGAATAATTCAGCGTTTAAATAGTCGTATAACTTGCCGAGATATGCGACCGTCGCTATGTACTTGTCCGTTCCGTTCATCATAGTTTCGATACCTCACTAAATTTATTAGAACAATAAAAAAAACGGTATAGAGCAGTTCCTTTACTGTTCTATACCATTATAAAACTTTACAACGGGGGCATTTGTAATATAATAATATGACAATTGTATTGACAAATAATTCTGTCAATGCTAAAATGATAACTAAGGCTTATATGCCTTTTGCTGGCATGGGTTTCAATGTTTTGCTGCGCCGCGCGTATGTTGCGGCAGTCAGGCGCAGAACAGGCTCCTTTGCCGCATACACATATAAAACGCGTATATGATGCATGTGCCATGCATTTGGCTTGCAAACTTTAAATATTTGCATTATATAGGGCAATCAGTTTAGCAGGAGAGGTAATACCTTACAGATAATACCGGAGAGATTATATGATTGAAGTTAAAGAAATAAGCCTTGCCGACAAGCGCGGCAAAAAGAAGTTTTTCAAGTTTCTCATCGATTTGTACCGCGGCAATAAATATGCCGCCCCCAACTTCTATTTCGATGAATTTGCCGAGTTCGATCCCGCGGTCAACGATGCGTTCCGTTTTGCCGACTGCCGCATGTTCCTTGCATATAAAAACGGCAAAATAGCCGGCCGCATCGCCGGCATATGGCACCGCGGCGCAAACGAAAAGTTCGGCAAAAACGAGCTTCGTTTTACACGTTTCGACATGATAGACGACTTTGAAGTTACCAAAGCACTGTTTGCAAAGCTGCAGGAATGGGCCAAGCAGCTCGGCCTTACCGAAATAATCGGCCCCATAAGCTTTTCCGACCTCAACGAAGAGGGCATGCTGGTGGACGGCTTTGATAAAGACGCCTCTTACATAGAGCTCTATAACTACCCGTATTATATAAAACATATGGAGATGCTCGGCGCATATAAGGTCGTTGACTGGACAAGTTACCAGATGAAGGTGCCCGATGAACTTGACCCGCGCGCAAAGCGCATCGCCGAAATGCTTATAAAGAAGTACAACTTTAAAATAGTTGACATGCCCTACCTTTTCAAGCACGACAGAAAGAAGTTTGACGAATACGGAATGAAGTGCCTTGACGTTCTTGACGAGGCTTTTGCCCCGCTGTTCGGCACCAGTCCGCTCAACGATAAGCAGAAGGCCAGGGAGCTTGCGTCGATAAAGCAGGTGTATGTGCCCGAGCTTGCCTGCGTTGTGGTGGATGAAAACGACGACGTAGTAGTGTACGGCTTTATGATGCCCCGCATAAGCGAGGCTATGCGCAAGGGCAAGGGGCACATATTCCCCTTCGGCTTTATACCGTTTGTAAAGGCGATGACGCATATCGAGCGCGCCGACATGATGAGCGTGGGCGTTACCGGCAAATATGCCAACACGGGCGCAGTTTCGATAGTAATCAATCACTGCCTTGAAGGGCTTATAAGGCTGGGCGTAAAGTATCTTGAAACGGGGCCTGAGCTTGAGGAAAATCACCATATTCAGCAGCTGTGGAAGAGTTACGACCCCGAATTTATAAAGCGCCGCCGTTGCTGGGGACTTAAAGTAGAATAATTTTTGTTGCGCGGGCGGCCGTTTAAACGGGCCGCCCGCATAAATTGCCCAAAACGCGCTCTGCATAAGCGCGTTTTTTCTTGCTAAAAGGCGTGTAATTTTATATAATTGTATAGAAAAAGTATATTATTTAAAGGGCAATTTGTAATCAGGGAATGAGAAAACCAAATCAGTTCATACGCAATTTCTGTATAATAGCGCACATAGACCACGGTAAAAGCACACTTGCCGACAGAATAATGGAGCTTACGGGCCAGGTGTCGCTGCGCGACATGGAAGATCAGCTGCTCGACTCTATGGATATCGAGCGCGAAAGGGGCATAACCATCAAGCTTACCCCCGTGCGCATGTTCTATAATGCAAAGGACGGCAACGAATATATCTTCAACCTGATAGATACCCCCGGGCACGTTGACTTTACCTACGAAGTTTCCCGTTCGCTCGCCGCCTGCGAGGGCGCCGTGCTTGTCGTAGACGCCTCGCAGGGCATAGAGGCGCAGACGCTGGCAAACGTGTACCTCGCCCTTGAAAACGACCTGGAGATCCTTCCCGTAATAAACAAGATAGACCTTCCCTCCGCCCGCCCCGAAGAGGCTAAAAAGGAGATAGAGGATGTCATCGGGCTCGATGCCTCCTATGCGCCCCTCGTTTCGGCAAAGGAGGGCATCAACATAGGCGAGATACTCGAGGACATTGTAAAATATTTCCCCGCCCCGCAGGGCGACCTCGACGCGCCCTTAAAGGCACTGATATTCGACAGTTATTACGATAACTACAAGGGCGTAATTCTGTTTGTCCGCCTCAAGGACGGCTCTGTAAAGAAGGGCGACAAAATTAAAACATTCCGCTCGGATAAGATATACGAAGTCACCGAAGTCGGCGTCTTTGCTCCCCGCCTGTACGAAAAGAACGGCCTGTTTGCCGGCGAGGTCGGCTATATAGCGGCATCTATAAAGAGCATACAGGATGTGGCCGTGGGCGATACGGTCATCAATGCCGAAGATCCCGCCGAACAGCCGCTGCCGGGCTACAAAAAGGTACAGCCCGTGGTGTTCTGCGGCATATACCCGCTGGACGGCAGCAAATTCAACGACCTGAAGGATGCGCTCATAAAGCTGCAGCTCAACGATGCCTCCCTCGTGTTCGAACCGGACAACTCCGTGGCGCTCGGCTTTGGTTTCCGCTGCGGCTTTCTGGGCCTTTTGCACATGGAGATCATACAGGAGCGCATAGAGCGCGAATTCGGCATGGACATAATAACTACCGCGCCTTCGGTAAGCTACAAGGTGATAAAGACCGACGGTACGGAGCTGTTTGTAGATAACCCTTCGCATCTGCCCCCTCAGTCGGAGATTGACCACATGGAAGAGCCGATAGTAAAGGTGGATATATACTCCCCGCCCGACTACCTCGGCCCCATAATGGATCTGTGCCGCGAAAAGCGCGGGGTGTTCAAAGAGATGAACTATCTCGATGCAAACCGCGTTCAGCTTGTTTACGAAATGCCGCTCAACGAGATAATCTTTGAATTTTTCGATTCGGTAAAGTCGCGCACGCGCGGCTATGCAAGCTTCGACTACGAGCTGATAGGCTATCAGTCCAGCAAACTGGTAAAGCTTGATATTCTTTTAAACGGCGAGGCGTGCGACGCGCTCTCAATGATAGTGCATGAAGATTCGGCCTATACCCGCGGCAGAACGCTGTGCGAAAACCTCAAGGAGGCCATTCCCCGCCAGCTGTTCGAAATACCTGTACAGGCGGCAATAGGCGGCAAAATAATCGCGCGCGAAACGGTCAAGGCCATGCGCAAGGACGTGCTTGCCAAGTGCTACGGCGGCGATATAACCCGCAAAAAAAAGCTGCTTGAAAAGCAGAAGGAGGGCAAAAAGCGCATGCGCACAATAGGCAGCGTGGAAGTCCCCTCCGAAGTGTTCATGCAGATACTCAAAACAAATAAGGACTGAGCGGGCGCGCGCCCGCTTTCAGGCTTACGGAGAGGAGATGTATGCAGGGATTCTTTGACAGGGTATATGAGGTTGTAAAACAGGTGCCGCGCGGCAAAGTCATCACTTATGGCGACGTAGCCAGATTGTGCGGCAATCCGCGCATGTCGCGGCAGGTCGGCTGGGCGCTGCACTGCAACCCCCAACCGGGCGTGATACCCTGCCACAGGGTCGTGTTTTCAAACGGCTCTGTGTGCACGGGCTTTGCCTTCGGCGGCAAGGAAGTACAGAAGGCAATGCTGGAGGAAGAGGGGGTAGAGGTCTCGCCCGACTACAAAATAGACCTTAAAAAGTACCGCTGGGAGATATAATGGCAGGAATTTACGTTCATATACCATTCTGCAAAAGCAAGTGCAGCTACTGCGACTTTGCCTCCTTCCCCGATAAGCTCTGCTATGCCGAAAGCTACATGGCATGCGTTTACAGGGAGATGAGCTTCCGCAGAAAGGAACTTAAAGACTATTCGTTCGATACGCTCTACATAGGCGGCGGCACGCCGTCCGTCATAGACGAAAGTTATATAGGCATGCTGGTAGCTTCTGCACGCAAAAATTTTAATCTTGCAAAAGATGCAGAAATAACCATAGAGATCAATCCGGGCACGGTAACTGCCGATAAGATAGAGTTTTATAAAAAGTGCGGGGTAAACAGATTTTCCGTAGGGCTGCAGTCGGCGATCGACAGCCAGCTTGAAGATATCGGCCGCATACACACCGCGCAGGATTTCCTTGACTGCGCCGCCCTTTTAAAGGGCGAAAATTTCAATGCCGACGTGCTCATCGGTCTCAAGGGGCAAAGTCCGGCAGACGTTGAATACACCATAGATTTCGCCGCTAAAGCAGGGGCTTCGCACATTTCTATGTACGCGCTCACGCCGGAGGACGGCACGCCCATATATACAGACTACCTCAACGGCGAACTGCCCGACTCCGACGAGGTCGCCGCCATGTACGAGGCCGGCTATAAAAAACTTAAACAGCTTGGCTTTGCCCGCTACGAGGTCTCCAACTTCTGCAAACCAGGTAAAGAGAGCCGCCACAACCTCAACTACTGGCACAGGGGCGAATATATCGGCTTCGGCGTTTCGGCGTCGTCGTGCATTAAAAACGTGCGCTTTACCAACACGTTTGACCTGGACGAATACTTCAAGTGCATATTCACCGAACACCTGCCCGTCATCACTTCTGAAGAGGTGGACGAGGAGGGGCAGAAGTTCGAGTTCATAATGCTGGCGCTGCGCACTTCGGCGGGGCTGGACGCGGCAGAATATAAAAGGCTGTTCAAAACCGATTTCTTTGCCGAACACAAGGCCGCGCTTGCAAAAACCGCGCGCTACCTTGAAATTAACGGCAGCAGCGTGCGCATAAAGGATGAGTACCTTTTTGTGCAGAACAGCATAATCATAGAGTTCATGGAAAGCTGAGCAGGCACTTCGGTGCCTGCGGAAGGGGCGCGCCGCAAGCTAGTTGCAGCGCGCCCCGATGTATATAACAGATCAAGGTGAAATCATGCAGAATGTAATATTCCGCAAAGCCGTCGCCGATGACGTGCATGGGATAATGCAGATATTTTCTGTTGCGCGCGCATTCATGGCGGAGCAGGGCAATCCGCAGTGGCAGGACGGCTACCCCTATCCCTCGGTAGTGGAAAGCGGCGTCGCGGGCGGCAATTTCCGCGTGGCGCAGTTAAACGGCACCGTCGTCGCCGTGTATTCGGTGTACACATACGACAGCGAGTACGAAGACGTGTTAATACCATGGCATTTTAAGGGCAGTTATCTCGCCGTGCACACCCTTGCGGTAGATGGTACCTGCCGCGGCATGGGACTTGCCCGCCGCTGCCTGCAGGGCGCCGAAGAGGAGGCGCTCGCCCTCGGGAAAAATAGCCTGCGCATGGATACACACCAAAAAAATTTGCCCATGCAGCGCTTGCTTACGTCGTGCGGGTTCGTGTGCTGCGGAACTCTTCCTTCCCGCCCCGGTTTTTTGTGCTATGAAAAGCCGCTGTAATTCGCCATGTAAAATTAATGGCGTAATTATTTTAAAAGCGCGCAGCGCGGCATTTTGCCGCGCTGCGCGCTTTTGTGTTTACGAAATGCTTATAAACTTAAACATTATGCAGTTGCAGATGACTTCAATACTTTAGTGCGCGGTTTTATATAATTCCGCAGATATGTTTAATACAAAATTCAAGTTCTTCTTTTGTCATGCTGTCAACTTTCTTCTCTGAATGAACTATGCTATTGCGATATTTGCGAAGTTTCTGGAGATACTGAACGAATTCATGCGTGCGAGTTTCTATATAGCCCCAGCCGTCGTCTTCTTCATAAATGCCATATTGCGAACAATACTTTTCAAGCATTTCCGAAAAATCGCCTTCATAATGACATTTACTTTTTAACACAGCTTCTAACCGCACGCAGAGTTTAATTGCCACTAACTCGGCATTTCCCTTATAGAGTTCTTTGCGGAAATATTCTTCACTTAACTCCTCGATAATTTTATCGGCGTTATTGTTTGCTTTAAAATCATCAACAACTTGTTTTTTGCAAAGCAAGAGATATTCGGTAAGTTGATCCATGGTTTTAATTGTCACTACTCCTGATTTTGGTTCATGCCATGTTAATCCTTCATGTGAATGAACAAGTCCTGAAAATTTACCTTTATT
>CALVLV010000037.1 GCA_944341075.1 uncultured Clostridia bacterium | reverse complement strand
TGGGTGCTGGGAGTAAAGGTTTATGGGAACTGCATAACGGCATATGACAGCCAACCCATTTACCGCGGAGGCCGCAAAATTTTGCGGATAAACCTGCTGCCGGGCGCAAGTTCGGCACAGTGTAGCCTGCCTTGAGTGAGTTCAGCGGATAACAGAACAAAGTTTTTGCGGCGCGGCCACGCCAAAAAAACTATCGCTGTTTGAAATTGACCTTGCAAAAGAGGATAAACTCTGCATCAGCTGTCAAGGAAAGCTTCTAGACTGTCGTTGTATTAGAGATTACGGTGTGGACTCAGTGGCGATTCGGTTGCGTATAAGGAAACTGTGCGAACGCGCTTTTAAAAGGAAACTGCTCCTTCGGCGACGGGGAGTGAGCGCGGGGGAAATCCTACCGAACCTAAAGCCGCAAAGTTTATTTAATATAAGCCACTGCAATATTTACTTTCTACGCACAATTAACTTGTGCGTATTTTTTTAACAGTGATTTTATGAATGACGAATATGGCGGCGACGGAAAACGCGCCCGAACAAACATTGAAAAAGAACAGGATACTCGCGGCTGTGCCGCATCAGACCATGATGGCGGGGACAGCTCTGCTGAAGTGAGCACAGACGCTTTGGTCGGTGGAAACGACATAAACGTTCTGCCTGCGGGCCGCGAAGATAACACCTCTTCAAAGCAGACAGGGGAAGAGAAGAAAAACAGCTTTGTAAAGATAAAAAACGCAAAGCCCGACCCTGCTAAGCGCAGGGGTAAAAAGAGGAAGAAGGTACCCGTATGGCTGAGCTGGGGCCTTACCATACTTGTGCTTTCGTTCTTTCTGAGCGTGCTGTTCAGTTTTCTTACCGAAATTGCAGTAAACGACAGCGAAATTTACGTCTGCATAATAGTGCTCGTCGTTCTGCTGATACTCAACGTAGGGTGCGACATAATTGCAAATGCCGTCGTCTCGTGCGATGTAGACGGTTTCAACGCCATGGCGTCGCGCAAGATACGCGGTGCAAAGCGCGCGGTGACGTTCTGCAAACATGCCGAAAAGATCGCCAGCATATTTTCGGACGTCATAGGCGACATATGCGGAATCATAAGCGGCTCTGCGGGCGCCGTGCTGGCGGGCTATTTTGCCTTTAACGATTCCATGGAGGGGATGATAGTATCCATCCTTATAAGCGCGGTGATAGGCGCGCTTACAGTAGGCGGAAAGGCGTTCGGCAAGCCTATTTCAATAAAGTACAACAGCAAAATTGCCTTCGGGTTTGCAAAGTTCACAACTTTTTTTGTAAAAGAAAAATAATATTTCATCGGGGTGCTTGTATTGGATACAATTACGGGAGATCAGCTGAGGGGCATGGGCATTGCCCGTCTTGAAGAGTTATGCGAACAGCTCCGCAAAAAGATAATAGGCTACGTTATGCAGAACGGCGGACACCTTTCTTCAAACCTCGGAATGGTTGAGCTCACCGTTGCCCTGCACAGGGTTTTCAATTTCCCCAAGGATAAGGTCATTTTCGACGTAGGCCATCAGTGCTATGCGCATAAACTGCTTTCGGGCAGGGAAGAGGGCTTTACGCGCCTGCGCAAGCGGGGCGGGCTTTCGGGTTTTCCCAAGCGCGAAGAGAGCGAATACGACTGCTACAATACCGGCCATGCGGGAACTTCGATTTCGGCGGCGCTGGGCATTGCCAAGGCGCGCGACCTTGCCGGCGACGACTATTCGGTCATTGCCGTAATAGGCGACGGATCGTTCAATAACGGCCTTGTATACGAGGCGTTCAACAGCCTCAAACTGCTAAAAACCAATATACTTGTCATAATAAACGATAACGGCATGTCAATTTCGCCCACCGTCGGCAGTATGCACGAGTATCTTGATTTCCTGAGCGAAGATTCGGAAGAGCAGGATCATAAGGCGCGCCGCGCCGTCATTTTCGATCGTTTCGGCTTTGATTACGACGGTGTGTACGACGGTAATAATCTTGCAGAGATGATAGACCGCCTCACCGCGATAAAGGAAAAACTTAAGCATGGTTCAGTCATCCTTCATGTGCTTACAAAGAAGGGCAAGGGATACAGCTTCTGCGAAGAAAATCCCGAGGCCACTCACGGCATAGGCGCAAAGCCAGCCGTTTCCTATACGGAATATTCTGAGGTGCTCGGAAAAAAATTGTGCGCGCTTGCCGAAAGGGACAAAAGGATAGTTGCCGTGACTGCGGCAATGACGGGCAGCCTGGGCCTTTCGGAGTTCTTTGAAAAATTCCCGCAAAGGGCGATAGACGTGGGCATCTGCGAAGAACACGCCTCTATACTGTGCGCGGCGCTCGCGTCGCGCGGGTTAAAGCCCTATTATGCGGTATATTCAACATTTCTTCAGCGCTCGTTCGACGAGATAATAATAGACATATGCAGCCAGAAGCTGCCCGTAACGCTGTGCATAGACCGCGCGGGAATTTCGGGGGCGGACGGCGAAACGCACCAGGGCGTCTTCGACCTTTCATTTTTATCGTTCGTGCCCGGCCTTACTATAGCCGTGCCCAAGGACGCCGAAGAGTTTGCCGCCATGATAGAGTGGAGCGCCGGGTTCAACGGCCCGCTTGCCATACGCTATCCGCGCGCAAGCATGCACAGCTTCGGTGAGCACGGAAAGATAGAAGACTGCTCGTGGGAAAAGTTGTCCGAAGGCGACGGCAATGCCGTCATTCTTGCCTGCGGCGAACGGGCAATAGCGCGGGCATTTGCTGCAGTCGAGCGGCTTACCTCCGCAGGGGTCAGGCCGTCGGTCGTCAACGTGCGCTTTGTAAAACCTTTGGACGAGGGCTTGCTCTCTGCCCTTGGCGAACAGAACATAATTACAATTGAAGACAATATGGCGGCTGGTGGCTTTGGGGCGCTTATCGCCGAAAGGTTTTCAGGCGGCGACAGACGGGTAAAGATATTTGCCTACCGCGACAGCTTTATAGAGCACGGCGGCGTAGATGAACTGATGGACGACTACGGGCTGAGCGTGGATGAGATAGTCGGCTACATACGCAGAATATATGAGATTGGATAAATACCTTGCCGAAAAATTCGGCTCGCGCAACAGGGCGGCAAACGCCATCGCGCGCGGACTTGTGCTTGTAAACGGCTGTGCGCGCCCCGCCTCGTACGAGGTGAAAGAGGGCGACAACGTAGTTATCAACTTGGAGCAGCCCATGTTTGCGTCGGAAGGTGGCTATAAGCTTTACAAGGCGCTCACAGATTTCGGCGCCGACGTGAGCGGCGGCGTCTTTGCAGATATCGGAGCCAGCACGGGCGGGTTTACCGACTGCCTTTTCAGGTTCGGGGCTAGCAAGGTATATTGCATAGACGTGGGCGAAAGCCAGCTTGACGCCGCTCTCTTAAACCGCAACGTGGTAGTCATAGATAACTTCAATGCGCGCGGCCTTACTAAATCCATGTTCGCCGAAAAGCTTGACGGCGTTACTATAGACGTAAGTTTTATTTCGCTGACATACATTCTCGGGGCCGTTTCGTCTGTTCTTGAAGACGGAGCAAGGGTGTTTGCGCTTATCAAGCCGCAGTTTGAATGTGAAAGCCGAAGCGTTGGCAAAAACGGCATAGTGCGCGGAAGCGAAAGACATAGAAAGATAATAGAAAAGATATATGATTTCTGCATTGCATGTTCGCTGGCTCCCGTTGCGCTCACCACTGCGCCCGAAAAGAAGGGGAAGAACATAGAGTATGTCATCCTGCTTGAAAAAGGCAGTCATCCCGTTCCGTTTGAAAAGCTGCTCGAACGGGTAAAACTGTGACCGCCGCATACCGAGTGTTGCGCATAAATTTGCACGAAAATAAATATTTAGTTAAAATTTATACAAAAGTCCGCAAATTTTTTTGCGGACTTTATTGCATATTTGCATAAAGTATTGTATAATAAAAGCGTTATGAAGGTGGGGATATACTTTAACAAAAAATACCTTCCCAACTGTGCCCGTCTTGCGGATGAAATAAAGCATAAGCTTGCCCGGTGCGGGTCGGGATGCGTTGCGATAAGCGAACGGTGCTCGCTTGACGGCATAGACGTTCTGATGGTGCTCGGCGGCGACGGAACGATTCTCAACGTTGCTTCTGAATGTGCCCGCCGAGGCATTAAGATAATGGGCATCAATTACGGGCACATGGGTTTTCTTGCCGAGTTCGAGCAGGACAAGCTTGACGAGGCCACGGAACTTTTGTGCAGCGGAGCCTATGCCACCGAAAAGCGCAGCATGCTTGAAATAAATATAGAGGGAAAGCAGTATCTTGCCCTGAACGACCTTGTGATACACCGCAGTGTGTTTGGCAGCAAATACAGCAATACCATCAATCTTTCGGCCACTATAGACGGGTCGCTTGTGGATAATTACCTTTCCGACGGCGTAATAGTCAGCACACCCACAGGGTCTACGGCCTACTCGTTGGCGGCGGGCGGCTCTGTGCTTGTGCCAGGGCTGGAGGCGTTTATTCTGACGCCGTTGTGCGCACATTCGCTGCATTCCAGGCCTATCGTATATCCGTGCAATTCAGAGCTTGTTGTCTGCGGCAACAACCAGAACGCTGCCGTCAATATTTCGGTGGACGGAATAGTGATAGGGGAGTTTGAAGGCGGCGTGAAAGCACGCGTGACTAAATCAAAGCATTACACCGAATTCATAACATCAGGCAAAATAAACTTTTTTGATAAACTGCTGTCTAAACTCAGCAAATGGAGCAGATAAGTGTACAGAAACGCAAGGCAGGCTAAAATACTTGAAATTATTTCAAGGCAGGAAATCGAAACTCAGGAAGAATTGTGTGCGGAGCTTATTAAGCTCAACTTCAACGTCACTCAGGCCACGGTCTCACGCGACATAAAGGAGCTGCGGCTGTTTAAAGTGGCAGGCAGTACCAAGAAGTATAAATATGCAGGGCTTGACGGCACGCAGGAAGAGCTCAGCCCCAGAATGCTCAACCTGTTCAGGGAGAGCGTTCTCAGTATAAATTATGCCAACAACCTTATAGTCATCAAAACTCTCCGCGGCAACGGTCAGGGGGGTGGGTCGTTTGTAGATTCGTTGCAGATAAGCGAAGTGATAGGCAGCGTTGCCGGCGACGACACCGTGCTTGTCATCGTGGATAGCAACGAAAATACCCCCATCGTTGCGGAAAAACTGAGGGAATATTTACTTTGAGCGCATACAATGCTTGAAAGATTGCTGATAAAAAACGTCGCGCTGATAGAGGCCGCCGAAATAGAGTTTGACCCGCACCTGAACATTCTTTCGGGCGAAACGGGTTCGGGCAAGTCTGTAATTTTGGACTCGCTGAATTTTGTGCTCGGCAGCAAGGCCGATAAAAACATGATCCGTTACGGCGCCGGTGAGGCGTATGTGCGCGGCGAGTTTTTTGTTGAAGAAAACAGCGCGGCGGCAGCGGCGCTGGCCGGGTTGGACATTGAAACGGACGGGGCGCTTATAATTACGCGCAAATATAATACCGACGGAAAGGGCAGCATTAAGATCAACGGCAATACCGTAACTGCGGGTATGCTTAAAACCGTTACCCAGCACCTTGTCGACGTCTACGGCCAGAGCGAGCATTTTGCTTTGCTGAGCGAAGGCAACCAGCTGTCTGTAATAGACGGGCTGTGCGGCGATGAGGCGGAAAAAATGAAGGGCAGTCTTTCCGACCTTATTGCGCGCAAACGCGAATGTCTTAAAAAGCTTAAGTCGCTGGGCGGCGATGCAGGCGAAAGGGCAAGGCGCCTTGATCTGCTCTCGTACCAGATAAATGAAATAGATGCGGCGGCGCTTGAGGCTGGCGAAGAAGAGGAATTGCTGGCAAAGCGGCGCATCATGGAAAATACCGAAAAGATCGCCTCGTCACTGGGCGGCGCGCTTGCGGCACTCAACTCCGACGGAGGATGCTCCGACCAGGTTTCCGTTGCAAGAAGGCTGATGCTCGGTGTGGCCGAATTCGGGGATGACTATTCATCCGTAGCCGACAGGTTAGAGGCCGCCGCGGCGGAGATACAGGATCTTGCAGACACCATCTCCGACCTTGCGGAGGGGCTTGACTTCGACGGCGAAGAGGCAAAGCGCGTGGAGGACAGGCTCGACCTCATCCGTTCGCTCAGAAAGAAGTACGGCCCCACAGTGGAGGATATACTCGCCTTCAGAAAGAAAGCGGGGGAGGAGTTCGACCTTCTCTCCGACTGTGACGGAATCGCAGAAAAACTTACGGCAGAGATTGATAAGCTCAACGAAGATATATACGGCTTTTGCCGCAGGCTCACGGCCCTCCGCAAGGGTTTTGCCGAAAAATTCTGCGCGGATGTGGTAAGGCAGCTCAAAAGCCTGAATATATCGGGGGCGCGGTTTGAGGTAAGTTTTGAAGAGTACGACAGAGCTTCGGCCGACCTTAACAGCGCAGACGGTTCCGATAATGTCCGCTTTATGTTTTCGGCGAACGCCGGCGAGCCGCTTAAGCCGCTCAGCAAAGTTATAAGCGGCGGCGAGCTGAGCAGGTTTATGCTGTCGGTAAAGACCTGCCTGAAGGATCTTAACGGTATTTCGACATATGTATTCGACGAGATCGACGCAGGTATAAGCGGTGTTACGGCAGGCACTGTGGCGGAAAAATTCAGGGCAATATCAAAAAATACCCAGATAATCGCCGTATCTCACCTGCCGCAGATCTGCGCCGCGGGCGACAGGAATTTTGTAATTTCCAAGGCGGAGCACGGCGGAGTGACTACAACGAGCGTTATTCCCGTTGAAGGCGATGCAAAGATAGACGAAATAGTCAGGCTCACCGGCGGCGGCAAAAGCGCTGCGGCAAGGAGCCATGCCGAAGAGCTTATACAGAGGTACAGAAATAACTGAATATTGCAATTTTCAGGTCAGTGCGGGTGCTTACGGGTGCCCGCTTTTTTGTTGCTCTTATTTTATGTAAGACTTACGCATAGAAAGGCGATATCGGTGCAAAATATTTTTATGTTGAGTATTAAAAAAGTTGGTTGCAGGCTGATCGTGCTGCTGTTTGCTGTTGCGTGTGCACTATTTGCCCTGACAGGCAGTACAACTGTATGCGATCATGAAATATATCTTGGCGGCTTTCCTGCTGGCTTTGTGCTTGAGACTTCCACTGTTGAAGTTGTGGGAATGTGCGAAGTTATGACGGATAGCGGCCTGAAATGCCCCGCGCGTGAATCGGGGCTTAAAACGGGCGACATTGTTACCGATGTAAACGGAAACGCAGTGGATTCAAGCGAAAGCCTTACCCAAGCCCTCGAAGGGCTTAAGCTTGCCATTATAACGGTTGAGCGCGACAGTGAGCGGCTTACATTCGAAGTTAAGCCCGTAAAAGATGTCACAAGCGGCAAAACGCGCATCGGTGTGCTTGTGCGCGACAGTTTAAGCGGCGTAGGCACGGTGACTTACATTGATAAAACCGCAGAAAAATTTGCCTCGCTCGGTCATCCGGTCACAGATTCATCGGGTAAACTGACAAAGATAAACGGCGGCACACTGTATGGCTGCGTTATATACGATGTAAAGCGCGGAGTAAGGGGAACCCCCGGCGAACTTAAGGGGGCGTTTGAAAGCGGGAAGCCGATAGGCGAAGCCGCCCTGAACAGCAAATGCGGGGTGTTCGGCAATCTGCACCGCGAATATAACACGAACGGGCTTACGCGTATAGAGTTGGGCGGCATAGACGAAGTTACTCCCGGTAAAGCCAAGATCTACTCAACGGTCAGCGCAAATAAAACTATGAGCTACGATATATCTATCGTTAAAGTTGATAAAACTAACCGCGAAAATAAAAATTTTGTAATTAAAGTAGACGATAAAGATCTTATCGACAGAACGGGCGGAATAGTGCAGGGCATGAGCGGCAGCCCCATAGTGCAGAATGGTAAACTGGTGGGAGCTGTTACGCATGTGTTCATAAACGACGCCACGCGCGGCTACGGGATCGCTATCGAAAACATGCTCAATGCATATTGAATGTGTTCTTAAATATTATGAAGTCCTCATATAATTTTGTATGAGGACTTTCCGTTTAAAAGCAATTAAATTTGAAAAGGGGTACGTCATCGCCTATATAGTCACCATAATTCTGGCTATTATTACAGGCATAGTACTTTGCGTAACTGTTCAATTTAATCCTTACATGCAGAATTATGCGTCTGAGTACATATATTTTGTGTACAACTTCAGAACGCTTTCGCTGTTTTTGCCCTGTCTGTTTTACGGACTGGTATACGGCTATGTATTCTTTTTTATAGGTTATTGCACAAAGCTGAGATGGATATCTATGCCTATCCTCTTCTTAAGGGGCATGATAGGCGCCGTATACGCCGTGCTTATCATATCTGTGTCGTCCTTCGGCGGAGTTATGGTTGCCGTCTTTGTATTCATTCCGTCAACGCTTGTCTCTCTCTTTCTCAACGTTGTGCTAGTGGAAACGATAAGGTTTTTTAATAAAAGGTTCGCGCCCTTCCTGCCTGCGGTATTTGCCCTTGCAGGCGCGCTTGCCGAATGTTTGCTTTTAAATGTGCTTTTCAGGGTAGTGATAGCAATAGCGTAGCCGGAGGCGATATCTTTTACACGTATGAACGGCGGGCGATATTAACCGACCATCAAAGGCGGCTTTTGCTCGCGTTGGTGCGCGTTTTCGCCGTAAGGTATAATTTAATTTTTTTATCAGATACTTATAGTATGAAAAACAAAAGATCGGGCGGCATTGTTGCCGCATTGTGCGCCGTGAGTATGGCGGCCGGCATATTCTGTTCGTTTGGCTTTGCCAAGGCCGAAGCGCCTGCGGGCATTGTCAAAGGTTGTAAGTCGGCATATCTCATGGACTTTGATTCCGGGGAATGTATATATAAACTCAATGAAAGGGAGCGCATGCCCATTGCCAGCGTATGCAAGGTAATGACTTTAAACCTTTGCTTTGACGCCGTAGAGGCGGGCAAGGTTTCGCTTGACGATGAGGTGCAGATCAGCGCGAACGCCTCCGGCATGGGCGGCTCGCAGGTCTATCTTGAGTGCGGCTATTCATATCCGCTTTCAGAACTTGTAAAGAGCATTGTCGTTTGTTCGGCAAACGACAGCTGCGTGGCAGTCGCCGAAAAAATCAGTGGCAGCGAGGAGCAGTTTGTTGCCGAAATGAACAGGAAGGCGGAGGTGCTCGGGCTTTCCGACACTCTTTTTTCCAACTGCACGGGCCTGCCGAAGGAGACGCAGTATTCGTGTGCTGCCGATGTTGCCGCAATGTTTGCGGAGCTTTTAAGGCATGACGAATATTTTGCTTTCAGCAAGATATGGCTTGAAGATTTCGCCCATGGCAACGGAAAAACCATTTCAATGACAAACACCAACAAACTGATAAGGCGCTACAACGGCTGCGACGGCGGCAAGACGGGCTATACTGGAGAGGCGGGGTTCTGCCTTGCTTCTACGGCCGTGCGCGACAACATGCGCCTTGTTTCTGCCGTGCTCGGCGGCGATACCAGCGAAAACCGCTTCGCTTCGGCAAGCTCTATGTTCGATTATGGCTTTGCCAACTACAAAAACCGTATAGTTCTCGATAAAACCGTCGCTCTCAACGAAGAGTTCTCCGTCCGCGGCGGCAAGAAGGGCCGCTATGCCGTGCTGCCCGAAGAAAATTGCTATATATTCGGCAAAAAGGACGAGGAGCCGGATATAACGTTTGAAGTGTGCGACGATAACGTAAAGGCTCCCGTGGCAAAGGGGCAGAAGGTGGGCACTATACAGGTCTACCGCGACGGTGTGTTGGTAAAGAGCGTCAACGTTGTATCTGCAGAAGACGTAAGACGGGCTTCCTATGCCGACAGGATAAGGGAGGTCGCCGACGGATGGGATATGTGACGGTCTTTCGGGGGTGTTGATATTTGCCTGTGGCGCGGCAAGATGCGCAACAGGCGCGCGGGGTTATCTGTTTGCGGGGACGTCTTGCCGCCTGAAGGGCCTTTCGGGGCTGTGATCATGCTCATGAAACGCTCACACAATTATAACTTAACTTTTGTTGACTATTTTCTGCCATTTTGGTAAAATATATTTAAATATATTTTTAGACGGCAGGAAACATGAACACCAGAGAAACGTTAAAGATAAACAGTAAGGGGCACCTTGAAATAGGCGGATGCGACACAGTGGAGCTTGCCGCCCGATTCGGGACGCCCCTGTATGTGTTTGATGAAAAATATATACGCGACATGATGCGCGTCTACCGCGACACCATAGAAAATGAGTATGACGGCAAAGGGCTTGTACTCTATGCCTCCAAGGCGTTTTCCTGCCTGGCGATGTACAGGATAGCCGCACAGGAAAATATCGGCGCAGACGTTGTGTCCGGAGGAGAGCTGTACACCGCCCTCAAGGCGGGCTTTCCCGCTGAAAAAATATACATGCACGGCAACAATAAGTTGCCTGCAGAGCTCAAATACGCCGTCGCCTCGGGCGTGGGAACAATAGTTCTTGACGCCTACGATGAGGCGGACATGCTCGACGAGCTGTGCGCCAAGGCGGGAAGAAAGCAAGATGTGCTTATCAGGATAAA
This sequence comes from uncultured Clostridia bacterium, assembly GCA_944341075.1. Taxonomy (GTDB): domain Bacteria; phylum Bacillota; class Clostridia; order Christensenellales; family Borkfalkiaceae; genus Coproplasma. Next base: position 2,040 of record CALVLV010000037.1, on the reverse strand, counting down.
TCCCGGCGTAGAGGCGCATACGCACGCCTTTGTTCAGACGGCCCGCACAGACAGCAAGTTCGGCTTTTCCGTCTCTGACGGCACGGCCGAAAGAATGACCGAATACGTTCTTAAAAAGCCCAACCTCAACCTCAAGGGTTATCACTGCCATATCGGTTCGCAGATATTTGAAAAGCAGTCTTTTGTGCTTGCCGCAGGTAAGGCGATGGACTTTATGGCACAGGTGAAGGGTAAGTGCGGGTTTGAAGCCGACACACTCAATATCGGCGGCGGCTTCGGTATCTGGTACACAGACGAGGACGCCAAAACAGACGTCCAGGGCTATGCCGCATACCTCAAGGCGCTCATCGCCGAGGTAAAAAGAAAGTCCGATGAGCTTGGCATTGCCCGCCCGTTCATAGTTATAGAGCCCGGCAGGTCTATCGTGGGAGAAGCCGGCATAACTCTCTACACCGTGGGCGCCATTAAAGATATACCAGGGGTGAAAAAATATGTGGCGATAGACGGCGGCATGTTCGATAATCCCCGCTATGCGCTCTATCAGTCAAGGTATACCGTGTTGCTTGCCAACAGGGCAAACGAACCCTGCACCGAAAAGGTGACCATCGCAGGCAAGTGCTGCGAGAGCGGCGACATAATCGCCGTGGACGTACCTCTGCCGCAGGCAAAGCGCGGCGACATTGCGGCGGTGCTGTCTACGGGTGCCTATAATTATTCCATGGCAAGCAACTATAACCGCAACTTTATACCGCCTGCAGTGCTTGTAAAGGACGGAAAGGCGGAATACATAATCAGGCCGCAGACGTACGAGGATATTATCCGCAACGACGTTCTGCCGGATGACTTAAAATAAGATGACTACATTGCTCTTTTATGCCGCGTCCGTGCTGGCGCTATTGTTTGTGCTTGTGCCGCATGAATTTGCGCACGCCGCAGTAGCTTATGCCAACGGCGACCCCACGCCCAAGGTAAACGGCAGGCTTACGCTTAATCCCATAAAGCACTTCGATCCCATAGGTTTTGTAATGTGTGCGCTTGTGGGGTTCGGCTGGGCGCGGCCCGTGCCTATAGACACGCGCAATTTTAAAAATTATAAAGTAGGCCTGTTCACTACGGCCATAGCGGGCGTTGTAACAAACTATATCATAGCTTTTGTATTTTATCCACTGAGAGAGCTTAGCTCTGGATTGCAAATCAACTATGGAACACAGTTACTTTATTTCTTCCTGGACTGTGTGTTCACCTACAATCTCACTGTGGCGGTGTTCAACCTTTTGCCGCTCTACCCGTTGGACGGTTTCAGGGTGCTTGAGGCGCTTACAAAGCCGTGGAACAGGGTAAGGCAGTTTTTGGGTAAGTACGGGCGCACTATACTCATGGCGCTCGTGCTTGAAAGTTTTGTCTGCAGCGTCGGCGCAAGGATCTTTCCCGTGCTCAGCAACTTTGACATTCTCGGATATGTGATGTATTTTGCAAGGAACATTATAGGCTGGCCTATTCAGGCGCTCTGGGGGTTGATAATATGACCGATGAAGAGGTAAAAACTCAATCTGTTCAGGCAGAGTCTGATTCGGCTGAAGGAAAGCCCGCAGAATCCGTGGCTGCGGCGGACGGAACTGTGCCTGCCGGTACGCCCGCGATAGGCGCGGCGATGAAGTACGGCGACTTTGAATCTGACGTAGATTATACTACCGTGCTCGACGATTTCGAAGGCCCGCTCGATTTGTTGCTCCACCTTATAAACATTGCGCAGATAAATATAGAAGATGTGTTCGTATCTAAGGTCACGGAGCAGTTCCTCGACTATATAGAGTACATGAAGACCCAGCCTTCGCGCAACGTGGATAAGGAGAGCGAGTATCTTCAGATAGCGGCGCAGATAATATACATAAAATCGAAGAGCATGCTGCCGCCCGTTGAGATGCCCGATGAAGAGGATACCGACTATCTGGCCGAACAGCAGGCGTTTATCGAGCAGCTCAAACAGCGCGAATACGAGCTTATCAAGGAGGAAACCCCCAAGCTTAAAGAGCTTGAAAC
>CALVLV010000036.1 GCA_944341075.1 uncultured Clostridia bacterium | reverse complement strand
AGGGCATATCTTCTGTCCGAACAAGGGCAAAAAGACTATGCCGAATGGTCGGCAAGTCGACAACTGAATACAAAACTAAATAATAATTCATCCCTCTAAATAGTACAGGGAACGCCGCCATAAGTTGCGGCGAAAGGAAACCGCTGAAAGTTGCGGTATATAAGTTAGTAAAAATCGAAATTATCGAGTTGCGCCGTAGAAGAAAAAGACTATGATGATAAAAACGGCGAGGCGGGCAGAGCGAATTTCGCTCTGCCCGCTATTTTTATGTTTGGAATTCTTTAAATTCCTCAATATAGCAAAATAGCCCGAACATTCTTTTTACGGTAAAGAAGTTCAAGCTATTATGACTTGGTGCCGCTGATCGGGGTCGAACCGATACGGTATCGCTACCACAGGATTTTGAGTCCAGCGCGTCTGCCAATTCCACCACAGCGGCAAGCCATTAGATTATATAATAGCCCGCGCAAAAAATCAAGCGTTTTAATGCCCGTGAGCGTTAAATACAGTCGTTTTGCATTGCGGCGCGCTGTGCATAGATAAATAGCTACGCCCCGCTTACAGAAGCTCTTCAAGAATCAGCTTATCGGCAACAAGGGCAATAAATTCGCTGTTTGTAGGGCGCTCGCTGCCTATGTATACCCTCACGCCGAAAATGGCGTTTATAGCCTCTACCCTGCCGCGGTTCCATGCCACTTCTATGGCGTGGCGTATGGCGCGTTCTACCTTGCTGGGCGTAGTGTCGAACTTCTTTGCTATGTTGGGGTAAAGTTCCTTTGTAACGTTGTTGATTATTGAGGGATTTTCTATCGTCATCTTTATGCCCTCGCGCAGATAAACATAGCCCTTGATGTGTGGCGGGATGCCTATCGAAATAAATATGTTGCTTATCTTTTCGTCTACAGACGCCACCCTGCGCTTTGCGCGCACGTCTTCGGCGACGCCGTAGCCCGTGGAACGCTCTGAAAGTATGTCGGTTATTCTGTCCGCCACGGCCTTGGGATCTACAGGCTTTACAAAATAATAGCTTGCGCCGTGGGCGATTGCCGAGTTGACTATCTTTTCGTCTGAAAAGTTAGAAACTACTATGGCCTTGCAGTCGCGACAGTTGTTCTTGATGTGGTCGAGCACGCCGAAGCCGTCCCGCCCGCTGAGAACAAGGTTGAGTATCACGGCGTCGGGCTTATACTGGTCTATGTAACCGATGCCGGCATTGCCGCTGCCCGTGACCGCGCATACATTGAATTCCTCTTTGCCGTCGAAATACGACTTGAGTTCTTCAAGGAATTCGTCGCTGCTTTCAAGTATGACTATGTTTGCTGTTTTCATTCTATCAATCCTCCAAAAAAATATGTTTTGTTTTGTTAGATCGATAAGATTATACAACGCAATATGGCAAAAGTAAAGCAATATTGTAAAATAATACTGAATTTAATGTAAAATATTTATTGCAAAATGAGTTTTAATGTCGAATATTGTAAAATAAGCTTAATACAATTACGTTTGCCTGCACAAAAAAAGCGGGCACACCTTTATATGCGCACCCGCTCTTTGTGTTTTATTCGGTTATAAGGTCGATATATTCGTCGTAAGTTATGTTCTTGTCGAATGTCTTTGTGCCGTTTATTTCTATCACCCTGTTGCCGACAGTGTTCATAAGTTCCTGGTCGTGCGAAGTGAACAGCATGCAGCCCTTAAAGTTCTTCATGCCGTTGTTAAGCGCCGTTATGCTCTCAAGGTCAAGGTGGTTGGTGGGTTCGTCGAAGATGAGAAAATTGCCCCCTTCAAGCATCATTTTTGCCAGCATGCACCTGACCTTTTCGCCGCCCGAAAGCACCTTTGCCTGCTTTAAAGCCTCCTCGCCGGAGAACAACATTCTTCCCAGCCAGCCGCGCAGGTATTCTTCGTAGTGGTCTTTTGAAAACTGGCTCAGCCACTGCACTAGCGTAAGTTCACAGTTCTGGAAGTATTCGTTGTTATTTTCGGGGAAATACGAGGCTGTCACCGTCTTGCCCCACTTCACCGTGCCACCGTCGGGCTGCGCCTTTCCCATTAGTATGTCATAGAGCATGGTTATAGTTGTGCTCTTGTCGGAAACGATACATATCTTGTCGTCGCGCTGAACGGTGAAGGAGACGTTTTCAAAGTAGCCCTTCTTTGTAAGGTTTTCTACAATGAGAATGTCGTTGCCGAGTTCCTTTTCGTACTTGAAGTCTATATAGGGGTACTTGCGGAGGGAAGGTTTGAAGTCGGTTATGGTAAGCTTTTCAAGTTCCTTCTTCCTGGAAGTCGCCTGCCTGGACTTGGATGCGTTTGCCGCAAAGCGCGCAATGAAGTCCTGCAGCTCCTTTGCCCTCTGCTCGTTCTTCTTGTTCTGCTCCTTCTGCTGACGGGCAAGCAGCTGGTTTGTCTGGTACCAGAAGTCATAGTTGCCCAGCATCATGTTTATCTTGCCGTAATCTACGTCGCAGATGTGGGTGCATACTTTATTGAGGAAATGCCTGTTGTGCGAAACTATTATTATGGTATTTTCAAAGTCGAGCAAATAGTTCTCCAGCCAGCGCACCGTCTTTATGTCGAGGTTGTTGGTGGGCTCGTCCAGAAGAAGAACGTCGGGGTTGCCGAACAGCGCCTGCGCAAGCAGTACCTTTACTTTGCGCTTTGCGTCAAGGTCTGCCATAAGCATATTGTGGCATTCTTCCGGTATGTCAAGCTCGTTCAAAAGGGTCTGCGCCTCATACTCTGCGTCCCAGCCGCCGAGTTCGGCAAATTCACCCTCGAGCTCGCTTGCGCGCTCGCCGTCGGCCTCGGTGAAGTCGGGCTTTGCGTACAGCGCCTCCTTTTCGTCCATTATGCGCACCAGGCGCTTATGCCCCAGCATTACGCAGCGCAGCACGGTAACATTGTCGTATGCGTTCTGGTTCTGCTGCAGAACGGACATACGCTCGGTTTTATCGAGCGTGACTTCGCCCTTGTTGGGCTCTATTTCGCCGCTGAGTATCTTAAGGAAGGTAGATTTTCCCGCCCCGTTTGCGCCGATTATGCCGTAGCAGTTTCCCTTGGTGAATTTAAGGTTTACATCTTCAAAAAGTTTTTTGCTGCCATATTGCAGCGATACGTTATTTACCTGAAGCATCTGTTTCTCCGCTGAATGCTTTTTTTGTTATTTTTATGTGTGCCGCGTAAAATACATAGCCCGAACGCCGGGCAAGGGGCACGCGGTATCTATTATATAGTGTTTGAACGCTTTCGTCAAACGGCAAACTGGCTGTTGTAAAGTTTATTGTAAAATCCGCCGAGAGCAATAAGCTGTTCGTGGTTGCCCTGCTCTATTATCTTGCCGTCCTTCATCACAAGTATCAGGTCTGCATTTTTTACGGTAGACAACCTGTGCGCCACAATAAAGCTCGTTCTGCCCTGCATCATCTGCGCAAAGGCGTGCTGTATCTGCATCTCCGTGCGTGTATCTATAGACGAAGTTGCCTCGTCCAGAATGAGCATGGGCGGCAACGACAGCATTATTCTCGTTATGCACAAAAGCTGCTTTTGCCCCTGCGAAAGGTTGCCGCCGTCTTCGGAAATTACGGTATCGTATCCGTTTTCAAGCTGAATGATAAACTTGTGCGAGTGCGCGTTTTTGGCAGCCTGAACTATCTCTTCGTCGGTCGCATCGGGCTTGCCCATGGCTATATTTTCCTTGATGGTGCCGTTTTTAAGCCATGTATCCTGCAGCACCATGCCGTAGTTTGAGCGGAGCGACTTTCTGGTCACGTCCCTTATGTCGTTTCCGTCCACCGTTATGGCGCCGCCGTCTACATCGTAAAAGCGCATCAGCAGGTTTATAAGCGTTGTTTTGCCGCAGCCTGTGGGGCCGACAATGGCTATCCTCTGGCCTGCCTTTACCGCTATGTTGAGGTTTTCTATCAGCTTGCGCTCCTGTGAATATGAAAAGCACACGTCGCTGAACTTCACCTCTCCCTTTACGTCCGTAAGCGTCTTTGCCTGCGGGGCGTCGGGTATCTGCAGCGGTTCGTCTATAAGTTCATATATTCTGCCAGCACAAGCAATGGCGTTCTGCAGTTCGGTTATCACGCCCGTAATTTCGTTGAAGGGCTTGGTGTATTGGTTGGCGTAGCTTAAAAGCGTTGAAAGCCTGCCTATGTCAAACGCCACAGGCAATACAGGATAAATTATTGTAAGCGCGCCCGCAAGCGCCACGGCCGCATATACCAGCGAGTTTACAAAGCGCGTTGTGGGGTTGGGCAGCGACGAAAAGAAGGTTGCGTCCTGCGAGGCCTTTGTCAGTCTTTCATTTATTTCGTCGAACTTTTCAGAGTTCTCCTGTTCGTGCGAAAAAGCCTGCACTACCTTCAGGTTGCCCACCATTTCGTCTATGAACGCCGTCTGTTCGCCGCGTATCTGTGAATTTTTACGGAAAAGTTTATACGTTCTGCCCGAGATGAATTTTGCAATAAACAGCGAAAGGGGCGTAAGCACAAACACGGCTATGGCTATTATCCAGTTATACACGAACATCATAACAAGCGCGCCCACTATGGTGAGTATGCCCGTAAAAAACTGCGTAAAGCCCATTAAAAGGCCGTCTGCAAAGGTGTCTACGTCGGCAATGTTGCGGCTGACTATATCGCCGTAGGGGTGCGCGTCGAGGTATTTCAGCGGCAGCTTGTGAATGTGCTCGAATATCTCCTTTCTTATGTCGCGCGTGACCGAAAAGGTTATTTTGTTGTTGATTATGTTAAGCAGCCACTGGCTCAGGCAGGTTGCGGCTATAAGGCCGCCCGTCAGGGCAAAATAGAAAAATATCATGTCCCAGTCGGTATTGCCCCTGACCATATAATTTATGGCGTCGCCGAAAAATATTGGAACGGCGAGGTTGCCGGCAACCGTTACCAGCGCCATGAATACCGAAAGTACTATATAGAACGTATAGCCCTTGAGTTGCCTGAATATTCGCTTTACAGTCTGTTTGCTGTTGAGGGGACGCATACTTTAAGCCTCCTCCTTCTTTTCGTACTGGGAATAGTGTATCTCGCGGTAGAGCGCGCAGCTTTCAAGCAGCTGTTCGTGCGTGCCTATTCCCGCCACCGCGCCGTGGTCTAACACTATTATCTTGTCGGCGTTTCTTATCGAAGACGTGCGCTGCGACACGATGAATACGGTGGGGTGATAGTCAAGGTTTTTAAGCGACTGCCTCAGCCGCGCGTCGGTGGCGTAGTCGAGCGCGCTGGTGCTGTCGTCCAGAATGAGTATTTCGGGCTTTCTTACAAGGGCGCGCGCAATGGTCAGGCGCTGGCGCTGGCCGCCCGAAAAGTTCAGGCCGCCCTGCTCTACCCTCTCTCCCAGTCCGTCGCGTTTGGATGCGATAACGTCTGCCGCCTGCGCCGTTTCCACCGCCCGCATAAGTTCCTCGTCGGTCGCGTCCGGTTTGCCCCAGCGCAGGTTTTCGGCTATGGTGCCGTTGAAAAGTACGGCCTTTTGTGGCACTACACCGCACTTTGCACGTATATCGTCGTCTGAATAGCCGTTCACGTTAACGCCGTCTATGTACACTGCGCCTTCGCTGGCGTCGTAAAAGTGGGGTATAAGGTTTACAAGCGTTGTCTTGCCCGAACCCGTGCCGCCTATAACGCCTATAGTTTCTCCGCGCTCCGCGCTGAACGTAACGTCGGTGAGCGCATTGCCCGCGTCGGGCGAATACTTCATGCACACGCCATCAAACTTTATAAAGGGAAAACCTTCATGCCGCTTCCCGTTGCCTCTTACAAGTGTGGGCTGCATGTCGAGCACTTCGCTCAGCCTGCCGGCGCATGCAAAAGATTTTGTAACGGTAATTATAAGGTTTGCAAGTTTTATAAGCTCTACAAGTATCTGCGACATGTAGTTGTAAAGCGCTATCACGTCGCCCTGGGTGAGCGCACCCGACTCTACCCTGAGCGCTCCCGTATACAGCAGCGCTATCACGGCAATGTTTATTATTGCGTATGTGAGCGGATTCATGAGCGCCGACACCCACCCTGCGAACGTCTGCGAATGTTTGAGCGCTGCGTTGCGGCTGTTGTAGGCCTCTATCTCCTTTTCCTCGTTGCAGAATGCACGTATCACGCGTGCACCCGTCAGCGATTCACGGGTATATGCCGTTATGCCGTCAAGGTTTCCCTGCACGCGCCTGTACAGGGGTATGGTTATAAGCAATATGGCGAACACAACAACGCACAACACAACTATTGCCGCCGCAAAAATGCCGCCCGCAAGGGCGCTTATGGTGAATGCGCATATCATGGCGCCGAATACGATGACGGGCGAGCGCATAAAAAGGCGCAGAACCATGTTCACGCCGCTCTGCACCTGGTTTACGTCGCTGGTCATGCGCGTTATCATGCGCGAGGTACCCAGCGTATCTATCTGGGAATAGGAAAGCGTCTGCATTTTGTTGAACAGGTCGCGCCTTAAATACTTTGCAAAACCTGCCGCCGCCTTTGCGGCAAAGTACTGTGCAAATACCGCACATATAAGCCCCACGGCGCCGAGCGCCACAAGCACCGCACACATGCCTATTATATAGCCCGTGCCGCGGCCGCCCGTAATGCCGATATCTATTATGGCCTTTACAACAAAGGGCACTATCAGCTCAAAGCATGCTTCAAGAAACTTGAACAGCGGGGCAAGCACGCTCTCTTTCTTGTAACTTACAAGATATTTCAGTAACTTTTTCATTCCACAAAGAGTATAACATTTTTAATGCCAAAAGGCAAATAATTGCCTTTTATAATTGCATTTAAACGCAACCTTTGATAAACTTGTTCTATGGCATACGAAATTTATCTTAAAAAGAATGAAGAAAAACGAATAGTCGAAGGCCACAGCTGGGTGTACGCCAACGAGGTAGCCAGAATAGAAGGAAAAGATAAAAACGGCTCGCTCGCATCGGTATACTCGTTCGGCGGCAAATTTATAGGCAAGGGCTACATAAACCATGCTTCTAAAATACTTGTGCGAATATTCATACGCGGAGACGAAACGGACGATAAGGCGTTCTACATGAACAGGATATCCGCCGCGTGGGCTTACCGCCGCAAGCTCGGCTATGAAAATTGCTGCCGGGTTGTGTTTGCCGAAGCCGACGGACTGCCCGCGCTCATCGTGGACAAGTACGGTGACTACCTTGCCGTTCAGTTCCTCTCTCTCGGCATAGATATACGTAAACAGCTTATTTGCGATTGCCTTGCCGAAATTTTCAAACCCAAGGGCATATTCGAGCGCAGCGACGTGGCTCTGCGCAAAAAAGAGGGCATGCAGGAAGTGAAGGGCGTATTGTACGGCGATGTGCCCGAGCTTGTGGAAATAGAAGAAAACGGCATTAAAATGCTTGTCGATATAAAGAACGGGCAAAAGACGGGCTACTTTCTCGACCAGAAGGAAAACAGGTTTGCCGCAAGGAGATACGCCGCAGGCGGCGATGTTCTTGATTGCTTTTGCAACAGCGGCGGCTTTTCGCTCAACTGTGCAACCGTAGCAAACAGCGTGACCGCTTGCGACATATCTCAGCCCGCGCTGGACAGCGTGCTCCGCAATGCTCAGCTGAACGGCATAAAAAATATAAATACCGTATGCGGCGACGCCTTTGCGCTACTGCGCGACTTCAGGCGCGATGGCAGAAAGTTTGACCTTGTGATACTCGACCCGCCCGCCTTCTGCAAGTCTGCCGCAGAGGTCAAAGACGCCTACCGCGGCTATAAGGACATAAACATTCAGGGCATTAAACTTGTAAAGAGCGGCGGATTCCTTATAACCTGCTCCTGCTCCCACTACATGACAAGCGTGCTGTTTGAAAGAATGCTTGCCGAGGCCGCCAAAGAGAGCGGCAGAACTGTGCGCAGTATTGAGGTAAAGACGCAGGCGCCCGACCACCCCTCCCTGCTTTGCGCCGACGAAACTCACTACCTCAAATTCTACGTGCTTCAGATAAGCTGAACGGGTGCGGGCGCCTTCATGAATTGCGCACCTTCAGACGGGCGGGCGGTAAAATTATCTCCATTCCTTGATTTATTTCCACAGCAATGATATAATAAAAAGGCAGGCGCAATATTGCCTTGCAAAAAATTTATCAGAGATAAGGAGAGTCGATTTTGATAAAAACGAGAGTAAACGAATTGCTCGGCATAACCTACCCCATATTTCAGGGCGGCATGGCATGGGTGGCGGATGCCTCCCTTGCCGCGGCGGTGTCCAACGCAGGCGGGCTGGGTATTATCGCTGGCATGAACATGAACGGCGAACAGTTGCGCGCAGAAATACGCAAACTGCGTGAAAAATGCAACAAGCCATTTGCCGTAAATGTAATGCTTATGAGCCCACATGCTGCCGAAGTGGCAGACGTAATAGTTGAAGAACACGTCCCCGTAGTCACTACAGGGGCGGGCAATCCGCTTACATATATGAAAAAGTGGACAGAGGCCGGCGTAAAGGTAATACCCGTTGTTGCCTCGGTCGCCCTTGCCCAGATGGTTGCAAAGCGCGGCGCCACGGCTGTGGTTGCCGAAGGCGGCGAATCGGGCGGGCACATAGGCGAAGCCAATACCATGGCGCTCATACCGCAGGTGGCCGACGCTGTGGATATACCGGTAATTGCCGCGGGCGGCATTGCAGACGGCAGAGGATATGCCGCCGCACTCATGCTCGGCGCGGAGGGTATTCAGATGGGCACCCGTTTCCTTGTGGCGAAAGAATGCAACATTCACCCCAACTTCAAGGCAAAAGTTTTAAAGGCAGGCGACACCGCAACAATGGTCAGCGGCAGAAGACTGGGGCACCCCATCCGCTCGCTCAAAACCCCCTTTTCGCGTAAATTTGCCGAGATGGAAAAGGATGCCTCTGTCACAGATGAACAGCTGAACGCATTCGGAACGGGTGCGCTGAGAAAAGCCGTCACCGATGGCGATGACGCAAACGGAGTTTTTATGTGCGGTCAGGTTGCAGGCCTTGTTAAAAAAGAGCAGACGTGCAGTGAAATACTTGAGGAAATAACTGCGCAGGCAGAAGGAGTTCTTGCAGGCGCAAAAAAATATTCAGACAGGTGACGATATGAACAGAGATGAAATAAAAAATATACTCCCCCACCGCGAACCCATGCTGCTGGTAGACGAGGCATTTTGCGACGAAGAGGGCAAATCGCACGGGCGTTATACCGTGCGTGGAGACGAGTTTTTTCTTCAGGGGCACTTTCCCGGCACACCCGTAGTTCCCGGCGTTGTGCTCTGCGAAATGGCCTCGCAGTCGGCGTGCGCCATGATGGCCGGACAGCTTGGCGACAGGCTGCCCCTGTTTGCCGGCATGAACAACGTGCGCTTTAAAACACCCGTGCGCCCCGGCGATACTGTAGAATTTACTTGCGAACTCAAGCGTTCGATGGCCTCCTGCTACGTTATAAAGGCAGAAGGCCAGGTTAACGGAAAGCTTTGTTTAAGCGGCGAGTTTACTTTCTTTTTTGTTGAAAAGGACAAACTTATTAAATAATATTCAGGGAGGAATATAATGTATCAGCTTTTTTGCGATTCGAACTGCGAATTGTGGTATACCACCGTTAAAGAACTTGGCCTCAACGTCATCCGCATGCCCTATACCATAGACGGCAAGGAATACTTTTATGACATGGGCGAACATACCGACTTCAAGGGCTTTCTTGACAAGATGCGCGCGGGAGCTGTTCCCAAGACCTCGGCGCTCAATGAATATGCATACACAGAATACTTTGAACCTGTGCTTGCCCGCGGCGAAGATATATATTACGTGACCTTTTCCCACAAGATGAGCGCCACGTTCAACGCAATGGACTCCGCCATTGCCGCGCTTAAAGAAAAATATCCTGAAAGGCGCATAATGACTAAAGACGCAAAGACTATTTCGCTTGGCAGCGGCTTTGTTACATACTACGCCGCCCTTAAAAAGCGCGAAGGCGCTACCATGGAGGAGCTGGATGCTTATCTTGACGAGCTCATTCCCCACACCGCCACCTACTTTGCCGTTGACGATCTGACCTACCTTCACCGCGGCGGAAGGATATCAAGCGCGACAAAGGTAATAGGCGGGCTGCTGAACATAAAGCCCGTGCTGTACTTCGACGATGAAGGCAAAATTGTAAGCGTGGCAAAGGCAAGGGGCTTTAAAAACGCCATATCCAAACTGATTGCGTATGCTGAGGAAAAGGGCAGCGAACTTGATAAATACAAAATGTTTGTACTTCAGGCAGATTGCGAAGAGCTTGCAAACAACTTTGCAGAAACACTGCGTTCACGCTTCAATGCAGACGTCACGGTTCAGCCTGTCGGCCCCGTTATAGCCGCTCATTGCGGCCCCGGCACCATAGGCCTTATTTTCTACTGCTCTGAAAGGTAACCGAATAACTACAGGGAATATTATTACAGGGCGCGCGGCTTTAAGCCGCGCGCCCTGTTCTTTCTGTAAATAATTTAAATATTAAAGCGCAGCGCAACACAGTATTGCGATGCTTTACCTTAGTTGTGATAATTTTGCAGAAGCGAGCAAGACAAGGCGCGCGAGCACTTCCGACGGGGAGTTTACTTTTGCGTAAATGACCCGAGGAAAGCACAGCGCAACGCAGTATTGCGATGCTTATACAAAATTATTATTTATATTGCCCAATTGCCGTCTTTAAATATCTGCACCCTCTTTCCGTCCTTGGTGATGCCGACGATAGACATATTTTTGCTGCCTATCATGAAGTCGACATGTATCATAGAATCGTTTATGCCTATCTCTTTACACTGCTCGACGGAATAATTTTCGTAGTTTTCAAGACAGTTGTTAAAGCCTCTGCCGAGTGCAAGATGACAGCTGGCGTTTTCGTCGAAAAGTGTGTTATAGAACAGTATGCCTGTGTTGTTTATGGGCGAATCGTATGCGATCAACGCACACTCGCCCAGGTAGGCGGCGCCTTCGTCCATTTTTACCATCTGTTCCAGCAGGTCGCCGTTCTTTTCGGCCCCCGTCTTTACAACCTTGCCGTCTTTGAATTCCACCCAAAAGTTTTCAATCAGCTTGCCCTGATAGGAGAGCGGCTTTGTTGCCACCACCTTTCCCTCTGCCCTGCCGCGCATGGGGGACGTGAACACCTCCTCGCTGGGAATATTGGGGTTGAAGTAAATGCCCTTGCCCAGCGTGGTTTCGCCGCCGCCCGCAAAGATGCCCTTGTCTATCAGCCCTACCGTGAAGTCTGTGCCGTTGGAGCTCTTGTACTCAAGGCGGTCAAATCTGTAGCCGTTCAAAAAAGCGCATCTTTCGGCAAGCTTTTTATTGTGCCTGTCCCATGCGGCTACAGGGTCGTCGTCCACGCGCGAGGTATATAAGATTGCCTCCCACAATTTTTCAACGGCCTCTTCATCCGAAAGGTCGGGGAATACCTTCTTTGCCCATGCCTTGCCGGGCACGGCCGCAATGCACCACTGATATTTGTTCTCCATGGCGTCTATATAGGGCTTCTGTTTGGGATATGATGCCATGCGCGCCTTGGCTATCTTTTCGTGGTCTGTACCCGTCAGGCCGTCGGGGTCGTCCGAGTCGAGCCACAGCAGGCAGGGAAGTACTTCCGACCTGCGTTTGAGCTTGGCCTCGTCTGCGGCGTTGAAGTCAGAAAGCGACTGCTCCGTGCGGTAGATATAAGAGAGCTTTGTAACGGGCATGTAGCTCCATTCCACCGTCACGCGCTCGGCGCCCGCCTTGTAGCACTTTTCCACCACCATTGCCACAAATTCGGGCTGGTCGAGGTCGCAGCGCACAAGCACCTCCTGACCCTTCTGAATGTTCAGGCCGCACTTTACAATAAGTTCGGCGTACTTTTCAAGTCTCTTGCTGTCCATAAATTATTTATTGCACCTCTGTAAAGATTTTTTATCTACAAATATTTTATCTGATTCCATAACAATATCGCAAAATCTGCCGTCGGCAGACTTAAGTTCAACAGTCAAATCGGAGAAATAGCCGTCCACTTTAATATCGGTCATACCGTCCTGCACGTCGCAGAAATAATCGAGCGAACGGATAAGATAGGTCTGCCCGCTTATAAAATCCATAGGCTTCTGTCCCACGTATTCGGAGCGTAGTTCGCCTCCCCTGTCCGTAAGGGTGAGTTTACCGCCAAGGTCTTCCGTGTTGAATAAAACGCCGCAGTTGTTTTTTGTTGCGGTAAACTTTACCTGCAAATCATCTGTAGTGATTGTGAGAACGTTATCTTCAAGCTCAACAACTGCCATAAGGCCCGCAAGGTCTGGCGCATGACTGCGCCCGAGCGAGTTCAGAATATCATGGTTGCGCGCGCCTTTCCCTTCAAAGGCGATAAACTTATCTATGAGTTCGTCGTCGAAGCCCACTGCCATATAGTATTCGTGGGTGCAGCTATCCAAAATATTTCTGTCGCCATACCATATCTCGGGATCTTCGTAGTAGAGCTCGCCAAAGTCGATTCCGCCGAATACGCCCGAATAATCGTTGAATTGCGCGTGCGATAAAATAAATTGGCGTATCTTTTCGTCGGGCACAAAGTCGCACCTTTCATGAATAAAGTGTATTATATTTTTATCTTTATCGTCGTCCTCGTCGGGATACTCAAACTGTGGCGATATGCCGTCGCGAAAAGCCTTCAGCTCTGCGGGCAACGAGAGCTTTTCAAGCTCTCCTCTTCTTCACATGGCATGCATCTTTATGCGCGTGCCAACGGTAAAGCAAAAACGCAGCAAGACCCTGCGTTCATCGGACGACAGCAGGTTTGTCGATATCATATTTCCCCCAAAAAACATTCCTTTGACCTTTTAAAATTATAACACCGCCCGCATATTTTAGTCAACCATGTAAATAACAGGATGAAAAAATATTTACTTAAGTTAATAACGCATTTCCTTTGAGATTTCTCCACTCGCTTAAGCTCGGTCGAAATGACAGGGCATAAAGCATATATGCCTTCTCAGGCGCCGCTATACGGCATTATTACAGAACTTATAGTAATCATTTGATAAATTCAACGCAAAATCGCTTGCTTTTTTTTGATAAATCTAATATGATATTAACGTTCGGCTGAGAAATGCCGACGAGCGATGCGGAGATGGCTGAGCGGTTTAAGGCGCACGATTGGAAATCGTGTGAGGTCAAAAGCCTCCGGAGGTTCAAATCCTCTTCTCCGCGCCAAAATAAGGGCTGGCAGTTTTAGCTGCCAGCCCTTATTTTGGTATGAATGTTGAAAAAGAAGAGGATTTGAGGGTGGGAGGCGCGGACGGGAGTGAGCGGTTTGCCTGCGGCCTTTTAAAATGCGATGCAACCCAGGCAAACTGAAAGGCGGATACCCGCCTTTCACCGGGGCGACCCCGCTAAAGGGAAAAATCCTCTTCTCCGCGCCAAACGAGTATAATCCGAACCTCAAACCGATTTTAGTCGGCGGAGCGTTCGGATTATTTCTTTTTTTATAACCCCATACAGGTGACTTCGTTCCATTAC
>CALVLV010000035.1 GCA_944341075.1 uncultured Clostridia bacterium | reverse complement strand
TGTGTTAAACTTCTTTCCTCTTGACATGAAAATATGCACCTCCAAAAGTCTGTCCAACTTTTGGGGTGCATATCACTTTCCGGCGGGCTTTTTTAAATGCTTAAAAAGTTTATGTTCAGTTAATATTAAATTTACATATGCTTAATATGCGCAGGGTATACTTTACGCTGTAAAACGAGAGGTGAAAGCATGAAGCGCATATATTACTATTCAGACGAGCTGAACGACGACTTTGCGGGCACGCACATCACGGCTAAAAAGCTGCCCGCGGACTATAAGTACGTCCGCACTGACGGCAAATGGAAGGCTGCGCGCTTTTTTGTGTATAAACTTTTTGCCACGCCTGTAATATTGTTTGCGGGGCTGTTTACGTCGCGCATCAAAAATAAAAAGGTGCTCAAAGGCTACAAAAAGGGCGGGGCATTCATCTACGGCAACCATACTTCGTACTTAAACGATGCAATGAACCCCACCCGCCTGGCATTTCCGCGCACTGCCGATATTGTGGTCAATCCCGACGCCGTGTCTATAAAGGGCGTGGGCGGACTGGTGCGCCTTCTGGGTGCGGTGCCCGTGCCCGACAGCCTGCACGGCCTTAAAAATTTTTCGCAAGGGTTAGAGGACGCGGCAAAGCGCGGACACTGGGTGGCAGTGTACCCCGAAGCGCACATATGGCCGTACTATACGGGCATAAGGCCGTTCGGCGCGTCATCGTTCAAATATCCCGCCGCGTGCGGCGTGCCCGTGTTTGCCTTTACAACGGTGTATAAAAAGCGCAGGTTCTTTAAAAAGCCCAAAAAGGTTGTGTATGCAGACGGCCCCTTCTTTGCCGAAGGCGGCTCGCTCAAGGCTCGCGCCGAAAGCCTGCGCGACCGGGTGTATGCCGCCATGTGCGAACGCGCCGTGCTAAGCGACTGCGAATATTGCGCCTATTGCCGCGTAGACGACGCTGGGCTTGCGGCGTCGCTCAATGCAATTCAGTCGCAAAAGCGTCCCTTTGGCAGGTTGCGCGGTGCAGGCGGGCTGAGCGGTGCAGCTGAACAGGCAGAGGAAGTTGCCGCAGAGGAGGCGCCTGCAGCAGGGCATGCGCGTTGATTGCGGCATATATGCGGTGCAATTAAAAATATTTGTGTAAAATTTTAATAATATTTAAGGGCGGCGGGCGCATTTTGCGCCCGCCGCCCTGCGTTACCCGACCAGATACTTTAATTAATCGGCCGTGTGCGGCCGTCAATTGTCGCCGACAAATACCTGTACTTCGTATTTCCACTGCAATATGCCCGTTATGACCACCATGTGCACGGCAAAGTCGGGCTGCGCTCCCCGCCTTGCGGCCTCGGCAAACAGCGCTTTTTCGGCTTCGGCGCGGCTCTCTTCGGCGCAGTAAGCGCACAGATATCTGCCCGCGGGCAGCATTATCAGCCCCCTTTCGTCGGGGTACTTGGTGCATATGGCAAACATGCGGCTACCGCCCTTTACATACACGCCCGCGCTGTCGGCAAATTCATACTGCTTTTTGCTTGCTTTCACCTGTTCAAAAAAGTGGCGGTGGTAGGCGGTAAGGTTTTCCAGCGAAGGCGCCGTAAGCCTGTCTGAAAGCATTATAGCCCTCTGCGGCAAAGTCCGTTCGTAGATGCCGCCGTGCGGCTGCTCGGTCTGTTCCTCGGCGTATTGCCTCTTCGCGCGCAGAATTTTTTGCTTTGCCCCGTTCAGCTCCTCTATCCTGCGGTCGGCCATTTCAAGCGCCCTGTCAAACAGGGCGTTTATCCTGCCAAAGTCATCCGTCTGCAATATGTCCTTTATCTCGCCCAGCGAAAAACCCATACTCTGCAGCGCCCGCACGGTGTTTATGCGCACTATCTCGTCCTCGGAATAGTACCTGTAACCCGTCCATTCGTCCACTTTTTTCGGGCGCACCAGGCCAAGCCTGTCGTAGTGGCGCAGCGTCTCCGCCGTAGTCCCGCACATCTCCGCGGCCTTTTTTATGGTAAAAAAATTTTTCATAAATTTCCTTGACTTTTGTGTTACACAAAGGTTTATAATCATGATATCAAAAAAATAAGTACAAGTCAACGGAGGAACAGTATGTTAAAAAAATTATTCTATGCCGTGGCGGCGCTCGCCGCATGCGCGGCCGCGCTTTTATGCGGCTGCTATAACGGCGGGCAGTTTACGGCGGGCAGCTACACCACAAAGGAAGGCGGCGTGGAGAGCGTTGTGATAGACGTATCGGACAGGGCGGTGGAACTTTCTGTAGCGGAAACGGAGGTTGCAACGGTCGAATACTGGCAGAGCGAGTCGGAATATTACGATATAACATTTTCCGAAGGCACCCTGACCATCAGGCTGGTGCTGGATAAAACGTGGACTGACTATATAGGCACCAAGCCCGCGGAAGAATACAGGCAGCTCAAGGTGGCCATTCCGCAGGGCGTTGCGCAGGTGACGGTAAAAACTACCAACGAACAGCTTAAAATAAGCGGAGTGGAGGCGGAAGCGCTCGCCGCCGAAAACAACGGCGGAAACATTGTTGTGGAAGGTTCGGGCGCGGACGCCGTCAGCCTCACCGCAAAAAACGGCAATATATCGGGCACCGTGTGCGGAACGTATGAAGATTACGCCATAACCTGCAACATAAAAAAGGGAGAAAGCAACCTTGCTTCAAAGCCCGAAGGGCAGAAAAAGCTGTCGCTTGACTGCAACAACGGCGATATCAGCCTGAGCTTTGCCGGTTAATGCAATTTTCGGCCATAAAAAGCCGTTAATTTCGCCATATGTGCGTGGCAATTTGAAAAAATATTTTAACGCGGCTGAAAGGCGGCAATTTTAAGGGCGGCGGGCGCATTTTGCGCCCGCCGCCATGTTGATAGCATTATTCTCTATAAGCCCGCCCTTAAAGGTCTGCCAGCACGTCCTTCATGTCGTAAAGGCCCGCGGGCTTGCCGCATATCCACTTTGCCGCGCGTATCGCGCCTGAGGCAAACACCTTTTTGCTGCGCGCCGAGTGCGCAAGGGTGATAATTTCGTCCTCGCCGCAGAACAGCACTTCGTGTTCGCCCACTATGGTGCCGCCGCGCACGGCGTGTATGCCTATCTCGTTCCCGCGGGCGCCGACAATGCCTTCGCGGCCGCATATATACGGCTTTTTTTCTTCAAACGCGTTGTTTGCGGCGTCGGCAAGCATCAGCGCGGTGCCGCTGGGCGCGTCTTTTTTTAAGTTGTGGTGTTTTTCCACTATCTCTATGTCGAACTTTTCGCCCAGGAAGGCGGCGGCCTCCTTGACAAGCTTTACCAACAGGTTTACCCCCACCGAAAAGTTGGCAGTGCGGAATATGGCAACTTTTTTGGCACACTGCTCTATGTGCGCAAGCTGTTCCGCCGTATAGCCTGTGGCGGCTATCACTGCGGGCACGCCGCGCTGCATGCAGAATTCAAGTTCGCTTTCAAGGCAGGCGGGGGAGGAAAAATCTATCACCACGTCCACGTCCTCGTTCACCTCGGCAAAAGTGGGGTATACCTTCCCCGCAAAGTTTTCGGGCGCGTGCAGGTCTACTCCGCACACCGCCTGCGCCTCGTCGTCGTTTTTAAGTAATTCAAGTATATTGCCGCCCATATGGCCTGCAATGCCGCATACAAGTACCTTTACCATACCTTTTTTATCCCCGCGCTTTCAAGCGCCGCGTCCATTATCTTTTTGTGTTCTTCCTCAAGTTCGGTAAGGGGAGGGCGGGGCAGTCCCGCGTCCAGCCCTATCTTAGTGCAGCCGTACTTTACCGGTATGGGGTTGACCTCGGTAAAGCATGCGTCTATCAGCGGCAGCAGCCTGTCTTCAAGCTCGTTGGCGCGCTTCAAATCGCCCGCCATAACGTATTCATACACCTTTTTGCACTCCGCGGGCGCTATGTTGGAAACCACCGAAATCAGCGCCGCGCCGCCTATCGCAAGTATGGGCAGGTTCAGGTTGTCGTCGCCCGAATATACGTCCATTTTGCCGCGCACGCGCCGCATGGTTTCGCATATCTGCTCCATGTTGCCGCACGCCTCTTTTATGCCCGCCATGTTGGGTATGTCGGCAAGCGCCTCGGCAGTTGCGGGCAGAATGTTCACACCCGTGCGCGGGGGCACGTTGTAAGCAATCACCGGCAGCTTAGTGGCGGCGCATATTGCCTTGTAATACTCCACTATTCCGCGCTGGGTACACTTGTTGTAGTAGGGCGTAACGGCCAGCAGACCGTCGGCGCCCGCCTGTTCTGCAAGCACGGCGCCGTCTATGGCGTGCACGGTGTTGTTGGAGCCGCAGCCGAACACCACTTTTGCGCGGCCGCGCACCTGTTTTACCGTAAATTCCATAAGGTCGGCCTTTTCGTCCTCGGTCATGGTGGGTGGTTCGCCGGTGGTGCCCAGCACCAGCAGCATATCCGTTCCGTTTGCTATCTGGTATTCTATCATCTTGCCGAACGACTCAAAGTTTATAGATCCGTCCTGCTTAAAGGGCGTTATCATCGCCGTTCCAAGCCCTGTAAAAAAACCTGTCATCAGGTGATTCCTCCTTATTTTGTTGGCTGTATTATTTTATGCGCGTGTGTGTGCATTTTTGTATAAATGTATAAGTTGTTTGTGTAGGGGTATGGTTTGCCGCTGCGTGCCGCTGTGTGATTTTTTTGTCATTTCGACCGAGCGACGGCGAGCGGAGAAATCTCAAGATAAGAGATCTCTCCATGCGCTCATTACATTCGCTTAGTCGAGATGACAGGGGTTATTTTTAACTTTACAAGGAATAGCTTTACGCAATAGCAAGTTTTAAAATAATTACGCCGAAAAAATGCAAGGACGAGCAACACACTTCTGCAAACAGCACATACGCGCTGTTTGCGTGTTGCGAGATGAGCGAGGGTAAATGTAAGCCCGAGCGGTGACCGAATGCGGCGGCAATACGCCGCTCGCCGCATGAGAAAAATTTACTTTCGCCGTTAAGCATTTTTACGACTTACCGTAATCTCACGGCGGAAGATTTTGCCAAAGGCAAAAGATTTCGCGTGAACCCCTATATATATTTTTTCGCCGCAAGCAGTTCGGCAAGAAGTACCGCGCCGCCCGCCGCGCCGCGCAGCGTGTTGTGCGAAAGGCCTATAAACTTATAGTCGAATATCTTGTCTTCGCGCAGCCTGCCCGCGCATACGGCCATGCCGTTTTCAACCATTCTGTCCAGCTTTGCCTGGGGGCGGTCGGCCTCTTCAAAGTAGTGTATAAACTGTTTGGGCGCCGAGGGCAGGCCAAGCGCCTGCGGCTCGCCCGAATATTCCGCCCACGCCTTCAATATCTCTTCTTTTGTGGGCTTGTTTTCAAAGCTTACAAACACCGCCGCCGTGTGCCCGTCAGAAACGGGTACCCTTAAGCACTGCGCGGTTATGTCGGGGCCGTCGGCGGGCACTATTTCGCCGCCCTTCACCTCGCCCCAGATCTTAAGCGGCTCCTGTTCGCTCTTTTCTTCCTCGCCGCCGATGTAGGGTATAATGTTGTCTATAATTTCGGGCATGGTCTCAAACGTCTTGCCCGCGCCCGAAATGGCCTGGTAAGTCGTAACGGCCACCTGCTTTATGCCGAACTTTTTAAGCGGGTGCAGCAGGGGTACGTACGACTGCAGCGAGCAGTTGGACTTTACGGCTATAAACCCGCGCTCTGTCCCCAGCCTTCTGCGCTGCGCCTGTATAACTTCAAGGTGGGCAGAGTTTATTTCGGGTATGACCATGGGCACATCGGGCGTAAAGCGGTGCGCGCTGTTGTTTGAAACTATGGGGCACTCAAGCTTTGCGTATGCATACTCAAGCTGTTTTATCTCGTCCTTTTTCATGTTTACGGCGCAGAAGCAGAAGTCTACCGACTTTGCTATCTTTTCTCTGTCGGCAGAGGCGTCAAAAACTTGCATGTCGGCATATTTTGCGGGCATGGGGGCGCTCATGTGCCAGCGGCGCACGGCGTCCTTATATTTCTTCCCCGCCGAGGAGGAAGAGGCCGCAAGGCAGGTCACGTTGAACCAGGGGTGGTTTTCCAAAAGCAGCAAAAAGCGCTGGCCCACCATGCCGGTGGCGCCTATTACGCCCACATTGTACTTTTTCATGGCAATATTTCCTTTTTTTTAATTAAATTTAATGTTATCGTGCCGCCCGTTAAGGGCATATACAGAAAAACGCAGGGCGGCGCCCTGCGTAAAAGAGATGCAAAAACAAAACTTTCACCTAAAAGCGCAACGCACAAAGCGACAGTTGCAAGGGTATTGACCTTTGCACCCAGCGCAGGATAAGGCCCCCTTGCGCTTCGGCGGAGATGCCCTTTCGGCGCAGAGAGTAAAAATTCCCTTAAAATTTAACTCTGCGCGTACTGATGCTCGTCCGCTCCTCTTTCAGTCGGGTTAAATATACCACAAAGCTGCCCAAATGTAAAGAATTTTATTAAACTTCGATCAAAATAATTGAAAAAACGCCTGCAATGCTGTATAATGTTATATAACATGATAAGTGCGGCGCAGGCGCAAAGCCCGCCGCAGCACAGCGGCGCGCATGCGCCGTTCAATTCAACCTTACAGGATCATTTTATGGCAGATTCAAGAGTAAAGGCCTTAGAGGGCCACGAAATATCAGACTATTCCCGCAAGGAAGTGCCCCAGGGCAGGTGGGGATACACCTGGGACGTGTTCAAATCCAACTTCGGCAAGATAGTTTTAAACAACCTTTTAACGCTGGTCTTCTTCCTTCCGCTGGCTATAATAGTCTACATGCGCGACCTGTATGTAGCTTCGCTTTCCACAACTTACCCGTTCAGTTCCAACTTAGGCCCCGCGGGCCTGCCCTCTACGCCCAACGTAACGGGGCTTGCCGAAGGGCTGAACATGTCGGCGGACATAATGTTCTATTCGCTTGCAATAGTCGGCGGGCTTATAGCCGCCGTAGGCGTGGCCGGCGCGTGCTATTCCATGAAAAAACTGGTAAACACCAACGGCGAATTTACCGTAAAGGGCTACTTCCGCGGCGTTAAAAAGTGCTACCTTAACGTCGCCCTTCCCACGGCGCTGTTCATGATAGTATTCTTCTGCACGGTGCTGGTAAGCGACTGGCGCCATCTTGTAATAGCGCAGGGCGGCTCCTCCGCATGGCCCATCGCCGCCACCGTGCTCATGATAATACTGTGCGTGGTAGTGGGCATCATATGCATGTGGTTCATCGCCGTGGGCGTAAGCTACAAAGTCGGCCCCTGGCAGCTTGTAAAAAACAGCTTTGTGCTGCTTATAGGCACTATTATTCAAACAATATTGATGCTCGGCATAGCGTTCACACCCGTGTGGTTGCTGCTCATCGGCGGGTTCATGCAGGTAATAGCGCTGCTGCTTTTAATAGTTTTCGGCTTTTCGTATGTGTTCCTCTGCTGGATGAGCTTCACCCAGTGGGTGTTCGATATGTTCATTACCCCCAATATAGAGGCGAAGAAGGCAGAAGAGCGCTCTAAGATGACCAAGGAACAGCTTGCCGCCCTGAAGGAAGAGGAGGAAAAGGACGCCGCCCGCGCAATGCTTGCCGCAGGCCGCAGCGAACTTATAGGCAGGCCCGTTCCCCCCATAACGGGCAACCCCGTTCCCGCCCTGGGCGCGGCGTTCGGCAGAAGCTCGCTTGCCGCAGTTGCAGATGGCAGGGCCGAGCTGGAAAAGAGCATAGCCGACTACGAAAACGAGCACAAGAACGACAAGCGCTACGTTGAATACAACAAGATGTTTGCCGAAAGGGAAAAGGCGCTGCAGGACGAGGGCAAAAAGGGCAAAAAGAAAAAGAAGATAAGCGCAGACAACCTGTTAAGGTGAGCGCAGCCCGCACCGCGCGCAAAGTGTAAAAAAGGCGCTTAAAAATCAAAATGTACGGCAATATGCCGCAGATATTTGTTTGTTCGGCAGAAAAGGGGCCGCCCCGCAGCGCGGGGCGGCCGATAAAAATTTACGTCGCGCATTGCGCGCTGCGCACGGGGGAAATATGAAGGAGAGTTACGCCGCGTTAGGCGGAAGATTCGAATATCTCAACTCTGACTGCGGCTATGAAAAATGGTCGCAGTATTTAATTGAAACGCTCAAGGGGCTGGGCGCCGGCATGAGCGGCGTTGATATCGGCTGCGGCAACGGCTACTTCACGCGCGCGCTTTATAAGGCGGGCAAGGATATGCGTGGGGTAGACGTTTCGCCCGAAATGCTCAATAAGGCCCGGCAGCTTGCAAGTGCAAAGGGCGTGCGCGCCGAATTTTTACTTGGCGATATAACCAAACTAAAACTGACAAGGCGGGTGGACTTTGCCGTAGCCGTAAACGACTGCCTCAACTACGTTCCGCCCCAAAAGCTTGCCGCGGCATTTTCGCACGTGGCGGGCTGTTTAAAACCGGGCGGCGCGTTTATATTTGATATAAGCACGGAATACAAGCTTAAAAACGTGCTGGGCAACAACCTGTTCGCCGAAGACCTTGACGATATAACATATCTCTGGTTCAACAGCTTTTCGGGCGACAGGGTGACTATGGATATCACCGTGTTCACGCCCGCGGGCGGCGGACTGTTCAAAAGGGAGGAAGAGCGGCATGTGCAGTACGTGCACCGCGTCCCCGAAGTTACCCGCGCGCTTGAGGGCGCGGGCTTTGAAGTGCTGCGCACCGAAGGGCACCTGGGCGCCCCGCTAAAAGAGGACAGCCTGCGCGCCAACTTTATCTGCACGCTTTCAAAGCGCTGAAAATTCCGTGCAATCTCAAAGAGGTGACAACTGTGGACAGATTATATAAAACGCTGATATGCGATAAGCAGGTATCGCTCTCCGTAATGGAGACCACCGCAATGTGCCGGCACGCGCGCGACATTCACAACCTTGAACCGCGCGCAGCGGCGGCGCTGGGCAAACTTTTAACGTGCGGCACCTATATGGCGGGCTGCTTAAAGAGCGAAAAGGGCGCCATATCCATTACCGTAAAGGGCGCCGAAGGCAACGGCTCGGCAAGCGTATCGGGCGACGTGAACCTGCACATGCGCGGGTATATAGACGGCTCGGCCGAAGGCAAGCTTAAAGGCGGCTTTATGACGGTGGTAAAGGACGACGGCTTTTTCCGCCCCTTCACGGGCGCGGTAGAGCTTGTTTCGGGCGACGTGTCGGAGGATATGGAGCGCTACTTCGAACTTTCCGAACAGATAAAAACCAAAGTGCGCGTGGGCGCGGAGTTCGATGGCGAAAAGTGCTTAGCCGCGGGCGGCGTGGTGATGCAGCTGCTGCCCGGCTACTCGCCGGAGGCCGAGGCGCTTGTGGAACAAAAGGCGGCGCAGATAGGCAACATTGCCGAAGATATACGCCTGCTCGGCGCCGAAGGCGTGGTAAAAAAGTACTTTGCGGGCGAAACGGAGGGCGCGTATACATATATCACCGAGCCGCTCTACAAGTGCAACTGCTCGCGCAAAAAGATCTCGGCGCTGCTTGCCACCATGGGCAGGGCCGAGCTTGAAGACATAATAAGGGAACAGGGCGAAGTGTCGGTGCACTGCCACTACTGCAACACCGACTATAAATTCGGCCGCGAAGATATAGAAAAGTTATTCAAATGAGCAAAACGCAGCCTATGGACTTCAGCGACGACAGGCTTTTAGACCTCGCCGCGCGGAAGATCGACGAACACAATTTAATAGACGCGCTTAAGATACTCAACAAAAACGGCGAAATAAATTTCAACGACGACCGCTCGTATATGCTGTACGCCGAAGCTTACGACGACATGGACTTATACGAACGCTCTATAAATTATTGGTTCAGGTATCTTGACGAGGCCCCCGAAGGCGATCTTGCCGACGCGTACGAGGGGCTTGCCGTGTGCTACATGAATATAGATAACGAGCATTTTGCCGCCTACTACTACAACAAGATGCTGGTGGAGACGGACGACCTCACCCCCGAAACGCGGCGCGAAATAATAAACAACTTTCTCCGCCGCCAGGAAAACCCGCTCAAATTTGCCTACCCGCCGCAGCTTGCCGACTATTCGGCAGAGATGTCGCGCGGGGTAGAGCTTATGCGCGGCCAGCAGTTTGATAAGGCGGTGGAGGAGTTCGACAAGGTTGCAGAGGGCAACCCGCGCTATCTTTCGGCGCGTAACTACATCGCCATGTGCCGCGTGATAGAGGACAAGTGCGACGAGGCCGAAGCCGAGTGCCTTTCAATACTTTCAAAAAAGCCGGACGACGTGCAGGCGCTCACCACCCTCGCCGCCGTAAAGACCGAGCAGAAGAAGGCGGAAGAGGGCAGGCAGATAGCCCTTAAGCTGGTATCCCTCGGCGCCACCGAGCCAGACGACATCTACAAAATAGCCACCGTGTGCTGCGAAAACAAGCTGCACCGCGAGGCGTACGGCCTGTTCAGCAAGCTGGGCGGCGAGCTTGCTTACGATACCACCGTGCTCTACTTCAAGGCGATATCCGCCTACAACTGCGGGCTGTACAGGCAGAGCTATGCCGCGTTCGAAGACCTGCTCGCCGTCAATCCCGACGCCGTGGTGGCGCGCTACTACTACCTGCGCGCAAGGGAAAACGAAAAGTCGGGCACCGCGGAGCAGTTCGGATACTTTTACCGCCTTCCGCAGAACATGCGCGAAAGTTCGCTGGAGCTCATCTCGGCATACTACCGCCTTTCAAAGCGCGCCGCCGCGCGCTTTGCCAGGGATGTGGACATACTCGAATGTATAAAATGGTGCTTCGACGAAACGGAAAACACCGAAGATAACCAGCTGCACCTCATTGCGGCGCTGTGCGCCGTAAAGGGCGGGTTCGACGACTATGTGCGCGGCCTGTTGCTTAACGCCTTTCTCTCCGACGGGCTTAAAATAGCCGTGCTGCACGATATCTGCGCCCGCAACGAAGACAACCAGTTCGGCGTTGTTATTTGCAACATATACAAGGGCGTGGATATATATGCCCTTCAGATAGGCCGCTCCAAGCGCAAACACTTCATCGAGGCTCACTCCCTGCTCGTTTCGCGGTTCGCCATTTTAGATGAAGGGTATTCCGCACGCTTTTGCAGCGCCGCGGAAAAGGTATACGACGATATGTCGCGTGCGGGCTGCCTTGCGCTCGCTGCGTCTGTAAAGTCGCTTGCGGCGGCAATATTCACCGTTTCGGGCGTGCGCGAATCGGGCGTGCCCACGGACGACGTGTGCGGCTTTTTCGACGCCGACAGGGCGGTATACCGGGAGATAATGGAGAGCACAAAATGAAACTTTGCGATTTCGACGGAATGTTCGATAAAAAGTTGTCCGCCTATATCTCAAAAAATTCGGGCAAGTATAGAGAGGAGGAGTGGGAAGACCTGATCCCAAAGCTGTACGATAAGTTCGGCGACACCGTTATAAAGTCGCTGGGCACAAGCCCGCGCGGCTATTACGCCGCCATGGACGATGATCAGCTTGTAAAGTGCCTGCGCGCGCACATAAAGGGCGGCGTCCCCGTGCCCGAATTTTTGTGCAGGGAGCTTGAAAAGCGCCCCGCATGCCGCGCTGAGCTGCTTGCCGCGCTTGCCTCGCGTGAAGAGGGGCTGGTGCAGTATGCCGTAAACATACTCGGCGCCGACCCCGCGGCCATTCCCGTATATATGCGCCTTGCGTGCATGCCCGATGCCGACGACGACTTTGTTGACCTTTGCGCCGACTTTATAAAGGAGAACGCCGACGTCGTAAAGGAACAGGCCATGGAAAACTATAAAAAGGGCGTCCGCCCCGACCTGATGCTGGAAATACTCTCCCGCGTACAGGTGCCCGACGAGCGGGTGTTCGATATACTTTTAAAGGAGTTCCGCGGCGGCGACGACGTGCAGATGATGGCGGGATACCTGGCCTCGTACGGCGACGAGCGCGCTCTGCCCTATCTTTACGAAAGGATAGAAAGGGAAGATATCCCTTACGTTGAATTTCAGGAACTTAAGTACGCCATAGAGGCGCTCGGCGGCGAATACACAAAACAGCGCGACTTTTCGGGCGACAAATACTACGACCTCATCCACTCGGGCGGCGGCTCTGCCGAAGATATCTTTTCGGTATTCTCGCAGGGCGCGGCAGAGGGCGAAGGCCCTTCGTCGGGCGATAGTGCGGGGTCTTTTGAATCTGACGGGGCACAAGACGAGGAAGACGCATCCGCCGCCGCGCGCTCGGGGATTACCTTCGGCCGCGGTTTCAACTTCGGCAACGGCGAACGCAAAAACTGAAAAGTGTGGAGCGGGCGCGGACGAATTTTCGTCCGCGCCCGCTTTTTATGCAACGGTAAAATTTGTCGTTCGTTCGGCCATATGTGCCGCGCAACTTTACTTTTCGCCGCCCGTGGCGCTTTTAAGCGTCTTCTGCTGTTTTTTGAACATGTCGTTTGCCTTGTCTATCATGTCTTTCTTGGCGGGCGGCGCCTCGTAATAGCCGCGCGCGCTCATCTGCTGGAACAGGGTGTATTGGTTCTGCGCCACGCCCATAAGGTTGTCTGAAAAGCTCTTGCGCACGTTTTTGCCGCTGCCCTCGTAAAGCGCGGTGGCATACAGCCCCATCAGCGCCTTTTCGCTGTCAAGCATGTCCTGCAGCGCGTCCTTTTCGCAAAGTGAAGTTTCGCTCTTGGTCAGTTTCATGTTTTCCTCCTCTTTCAGCCCAGCTGTTTCATAAGCGCGCAGTAGCGCTTTTCGTGTTCGTCTGCTATCGCCGCCATGCAGTCGGCAAGCGCCTGGTCGGTGAGCGTGTTTGAATACATTCTGGCCTTTTTGCATATAAGGCCCTCGGTAGTAAGTGCCTGCGAAAGCATGGCAAGCTCCTTGGCAGTAAGTGTTTCAGCCATATAAATTACCTCCGCATAAGTTGTTGACACAGCATTGCTTTTTTATGCCGAAGAAAGTAATTTGGGTCAATATATCCTGTCAAAAATTTTCTGTCGTGCAAGAAAAGGGAGGCACAAGCCTCCCTTTGCGTATAGTAAATCTGAAATGGACTATGTCTTTTTTGGCGGAGAGGGATATACTGCCGTTTCTACGCTGCGCGCGGAGCCTCGCCAGAGCGTCGTCGCTGCGCTCCTTGCCCGAACCGCGGTGTTTTTGGTCACCCTCTCTCTCCGCCACACAAAAAGGGAGGCACAAGCCTCCC
Source organism: uncultured Clostridia bacterium (assembly GCA_944341075.1). GTDB lineage: Bacteria > Bacillota > Clostridia > Christensenellales > Borkfalkiaceae > Coproplasma. Next base: position 1,873 of record CALVLV010000035.1, on the reverse strand, counting down.
TTTGCGTGGCGGAGAGAGAGGGATTCGAACCCCCGGAAGCTTTCACTTCAACGGTTTTCAAGACCGCCGCATTCGACCGCTCTGCCATCTCTCCAAAAATATGTTCACGAAAAATCTTTTGCTATGCAAAATCTTTTTCCGTGAGATTTTATTTTGTCGTAAAATGGCTTAACGGCTGAACTAAATTCAACCTTGCCATTTTTCGGCGCTATTGCTTTTTATACGTCCGCCGCTATTCGGGCTTTCAGCTCTGCCGAGGCTCCGCGCAAAGCGTGGAAACGGCAGTCCGCTTCATTTCTTATGCTTGTCAAAAGCTATACCATTTTAACAGATAAAAATGACGTTGTCAATCAAAAATATTGCAGCCTGCGGCGAATAAAAAACCTTCACGTTGGCAAAACCTTGTGCGGAGGTGATTTATATGGCAGATACACTTACGGCTAAAGAACTTACCATGCTTTCGCAGGCGCTGACTACAGAGGGCCTGATATGCAAGAAGGCGAGGATGTATTCCAACACCCTGACCGACCCCGCGCTTGCCGACTGCATGGCGTGCATTGCGGACGAACACGAAAAGCGCTACACCGCGCTTTTGAAGCAGCTTAACTGAAATAAGGAGGCATGAGATGAAACTTACAAAGAGCGATACGAGTTTGTGCGAAAAGGACGCATTGCAGGATATGTTAGACAGCGAAAAGGCGCTTATGAGCCTTTACACCACCGCGCTGTACGAGGGCAGCGGCAAGAACGTGCGCAAGAGCTTTTCAGATAACCTTATGGCGGTCGCGCAGAACCAGTATACGCTGTTCCAACAGATGTCGTCGCGCGGGTATTACGAGGCGGCGCCCGCCAAAAAGGACATGATAGACCAGGCCAACGACATGTTCAAAAAGCAGCAAAAGTCGCTGAGCTCGGCAAAGAGCGCGGGCGGCAATTAAAAGTGATTAATGCAAAAAAACTAAGCGCGGCGGGCGAAAAAATTTTCGCCCGCCGCGCCTTTTTACGCTTACTTGTTTTATATATTTTTCGGTATGTAATAATACACCATAAAGAACGGAGCGAGCAAAAGCGGCAGAATAACTACCAACGCCCACAGAGAGTAGGCGATAAAGCCAAAGCGCTCATACATAACGGCCGCGCGGGCGCTCATCCATGAAAAGGCCGCAACATATGCGGGGACTGCCGAAAAGCCCCACACGGTGAAGATGACCGTGCCCGCGATTTTTGCGGGATAGAAGGGATCGGGATCGATAAAGCACAGCAAAAGGCAGATGCCAGCAAGCACAAGCGAGATGCAAAAAATTAAAATTCTGCTCTTGATCCCCTTCATATTCCCCCATTCAATACACTTTAATTTAATACACGGCCCTCTGAATCAATTCTTTACGCCGCCTTCGGAGCCCTCTGCGCCGCCCTCGAACGCCGAAAAGATATCGGCAGACGACACGCTGTGCGAGCGGATGAGCTCGTAATACTCGTCGCCCGAAAAGTCGCGCTGTTTTGTATATTCGCCGCCGAGCGCCTCTATCGCGTACTTTAACTCCTGGAACTCTATATAAGAGATCCCCTCCTCGTCTATCTTGTCCATAAGATAGGGAAGCGCCCTTTCGTCGCCATATGAAGCGAGATACCCCGCGCACATGGGCACGTCTTCGCCGCCGCGGAATTCGTTCAACAGAATTTCAAACACACGCTCGTCGCGGCCCTGCACTTTTGAAAGTATCTCCAGCATGAGAGGCCGCTCAACGCCGTTTTTATAATTTTCAAGCGCCTGTTCCTTTACAAGATCGGCCTTCTCCTTTATAAAATCGGCGCACTGATTTTTGAAATCTTCATCTTCCTCATTCGGAATGAGGCGCATATATACAGGAAT
>CALVLV010000034.1 GCA_944341075.1 uncultured Clostridia bacterium | reverse complement strand
ACGGGTGTGTTGATTTGTTAACATTTGGGAAGTTGAAGGAAGATGTTGATTTTAAACAAAGTCGGCGCAGACTGAAAAGTTGCAATTTCGGGCGGTTTTGAGCAGGTTTTGGCTCAAAACCGCACGTTTTTAATAATTTTTGCTGTGTTAAATTTTAACAAATTTTAGGTGCTTATGCCTTAAAATATTGCATGTAAAACAAAGAACGGCCCTAAAGTATAGGGCTGTTTTTTATAGCAAATAAGAAAGATTTGAGCGACGATTTTGCGGCCGTTGGTTTGCGCTAGGAACCGTGCTGCACTAAGTCTCCCGGAAAAGGGAAAACTCACGGAGAGGGACGAAAAGAGACAAAGGGGACAAACATTAAAACGGTACGGCGCGCGGCGAAAGATAAGGCAGCGGTTTTGCAAGCGGGTCAGCGCAAAACGCTGCCTCGTCGCCGCAAACTTCGCTTTGAGCAACGTGTCTGTCGGCACATTGCAAGTTTGCTCCGTTGTGGCTCCTCTTCCCAAAAAATCTTTGCTTTGCAAATCTTTTTCGGGAGCCCTGTTTAGTTGGTCAAGTTAAAGGCGTGAGCTTGTCTGCGGCGGCCGAGCGCGAAGCGCGAGGATTTAAGGCGCGGCGACAGCCGCGCCTTGAATTTTACCGCCGCACTTGCCAAAGGCAAGCTCACGCCTAACTGTCAATCGGCGATTTATGCCGGATGATATAATAGAGTGTTTTATGAATTTGATTTTGGCCTTTGTTTTACTTGTTTATATATAATCGAATATACTGCTGCCTTTTTTACGTGAGTATATTTGTTAAATACTAATGAGGTGAACAAGGATATTAATTTTATATTGCGCTGTGTATACTTTAAAGCAAGCAAATTTAAGGTGAAAGAGTGTAAACCAAATTGGTATGGGTGATATAAAGAGTAACCTTTGCTGTCGTCCATTTTCAATGGTTATATGTGGATTAACAATAATTTAATTTAACAGCCTTGTGCTGTTTTGCTGTAATGGACAGAAATCGCTACACAGCGTCAGAATTCAAGATATGCCGCTTATGATGTCATATATGCCATGAATGAACATATATATGACGCATATATTGAAATGGCAACTAAAAAAGTGTAAACTGGATATAAGCGATATTTTTCCCCTGTATGTGGCTGTGCTGCAATAAAATTGTACGGGGGGGGGGTATATTTCTTGATATATAAGGTGGCGGTCGTCGACGACGAAGCAAGCGTTGCCGAACAAATTTGCGGTTGGCTTACTGAGTATGGCAGAGATGAGGGACGGGAGTTTATCGTTGATAAATTCAGTGGAACTACTCAGTTCATGAAGAGTGATCCTGAAGATTACAATATAATTTTTATGGATATAAATCTTCCTCATGAAGAAAATGGTATGAAAATTGCCAGGAAATTGAGAGAGAAACAATCAAGGGCTGTAATAATTTTTTGTACGAATTACCCGCAATATGCAATAAACGGCTACGAGGTGGGCGCACTCAATTACCTGATAAAACCAATAAACAGAAATTCGTTTGAAAGCACAATGAAGCGGGCTATGCGCATACTTTCAGAGATGTGCGCAAACAAAATGATAATCAAAACTGTGGAGGGGCAAAGGTTTGTAAACATATCGGATATAGTTTATATCGAGGTGATGATACATAATATTTATTACCATATAAAGCGAGGCGACGAAATAATTACAGAGCGTACGCGTGGGTCGCTGAACGAGGTGGAAAGCATGCTTTACGGCATGAATTTTGCCAGGTGCAGCGCTTGTTATCTTGTAAATATGGCCTATGTGACCGGCATAGATAAAAAGTCTGTGCAACTGTATAACGGGCAGTCGCTTTCGCTCAGCAGAAAGTATTCCAAAGATTTCACCAATAAAATCATGCAGTATATGGCGGAGTTCGGCATAATAAATGGATGAATTTGTTTTTGCGTGTGTCCGGGCGCTTGGTTTTTTTGGTGGGGAGTATATAATACAGTTTCTTGCCGTGGGGCTGGTGTTTCTTTCCTGCCCGAAGCGCAAACTGTGGGTATTAAGATATATTGTCTGCGTGGCGGCCGTGTTGCTGATGGGCAGATATCTGCCCGTGCCGGAACCGTGGTTTTATATTGTCTTTTTTTGTGTGTTCACGGCAATGAATGCCATAATATACAGGTACAATTGCGTGCAGGTGCTGTTTATAAGCATATGCATGTATTGCCTGCAACACTTTGCAAGCGATGTTTCTTATGCGGTTATATATCTGATAGTTGCAAAAAGTGCAAACATGGGGTTGTATTGGCTGTATTTTGTTTTAATGCCGCTTATATACGCTTTGACTATGCTTGCGGCATGGTTCACGGTTATAAAAAAAATAAAGTCGGATCCCAGGTTCAGGTTCAATAATCCCTTGCTTGTATTTGTTTCGTGTGCATTCCTTTTTATGGCTGCCGTACTTACGTATTACGTGCGCAACAGCCTGTGGAATATGTACATGCTGTTTGCCTTGATGGTGATTGCCGCACTGTTTACTGTGCTGGTGGTAATAGTTTCGTTCATGAATGTGCGGACGGCGTCGCTCGAGCAGGAAAATGTGATACTTATGCAGTTGCTCAACAAGGACAGGCAGCATTACGAGCAGACAAAACTGAGCAACGAAAAGATTCAGATAAAATATCACGACCTGAAAAAGATGCAGAACGATGGCATAATAAACTACCAGCAGCTTTCCGATATAAGTGCAGATAAAGAGATATTGTTAAGCACTTACTTTACCGGGAATATCGCGCTTGACGTCGTGTTGTCTGAAAAGGCGCTTATGTGCGAGCGCCTGGGCATACGCTTTATATGTGTTGCTGACGGAAGCGCCGTTGACTTTATGAAGCCATATCATATATATTCATTCATGCTGAACGCGATAGAAAACTGCATTGAAAGCGTGAAAAATGAGGCCGACCGGCGCGAAATTGAAGTAAATGTTGTGCGCAAGGGCAATATGTGCCTTATAAAAACGTGTAACTATACCGAATTGGAAAAACTTGAGCTTTGCGGCGGAGTACCGAGCACCACTAAGGAGCAGAAACAGGAACATGGTTTTGGCGTAAAGAGCATGAAAAACGTGGTGGATATCTACGGCGGAACTATACGGTTTTATATAGAAGACCATAACTTTGTTATGATAGCCCTTATTCCTATTCCAGGGAGTGATGCTCAGCCTGCATAAGCAGGCGGTTTGCAATTTAATACTGAATATTACCGCTTTTTTTAGCGCGCCTTATGGGCGGCTGCCGTTGCTGCAGCCGCCTTTTTGTTGCGCCGCAATCAGCTTGCGTTTGTTTCTGTCGTGTGTGGCTTTGCTGTGTAAATATACCAAAGTCGCGCGCGTATGTGTGAGTATTTTTCACAATTTGTGTTTTGTATTCTATGACGTGTGATGTGTACGATGTGACGCGCATATTGACTTGTCCCGTGGCGGAATATAACATGTTATATGCAAAAGGCAAAATGCCGCTTTTACGGGCGGCGTATGCCAAAATAATAATGGAGGAATAATTGCATGGACACAAAAAAATGGCGCAAAAGGTTAGCTGCCATACTGCTTGGCACTGTATGTTCGGTGGCCGCGATTTCTCTCGCTGCGTGCAACGACAAGCCTGAGGAACCCGATCCCGACGACAAGCCGCCTGTGGTGCAAGTGGAGGAATTCACTGTAACATTCGATGCAAACGGCGGCACCCTTTCAGGCAACGCCACGGTAAAGGTTGAGGACGGCGAAAAGATAACCGGCGCGCCTACGGCTTCAAAGGAAGGGTTTACTTTCAACGGCTGGTTCACCGCAAAGACCGGCGGCACAAAGGTTGACCTCGCCACATACGAAGTGGAATCCAATATCACGCTGTATGCTCAGTATACAGAGGATGAGGAAGAAGAAAATCCTCCCGCAGCGGATACGGTAACCGTAACGTTCGATGCAAACGGCGGCACCCTTACGGGCGAAGCGGCCGTAGAAGTTGAAAAGAACGGCTTTGTTTCAACAGATAAGATCCCCGCCGTTGCGCGTGAAGGATATACTTTCCTGGGCTGGTTCGATGCCAAAGAAGGCGGAACTGAAGTTATACCGGACTTTGATTCGTTTGCTGCAGATACAACTCTGTACGCGCATTGGGCAACGTCTTTCACCGTAACGTTCGATCCGGGCGACGGCAAGCTTGCCGGCGAGGCAGAACTTGAAGTGGTTGAAGGCAACAAAATCACCAAGGCTCCCGTTGCCACGCTTGAAGGCTCGGAGTTCTACGGCTGGTATACAGGGCCTGACGGTACGGGCGAAAAGATCGATCTCGGTATATATACGGTCACCGAAGATATCACGCTTTATGCACACTTCGGTTACATAACCATGCCCCTCAAGAACCTCAAAGACCACGAAGGAACTCCCGTGGGATACCGCATAGAGGCTGAAGAGGCAAAGGCCGAAGGCAAGCTCTCGTCCGAGCGTACAGACGGCGGCGAAGGCTTTATCGAAACCAATCAGAAAACGGCAAGCGGACAGGCTTCCATAGGTTACTTCGGTGTTGCAGGCAATACGCTCACGTTCACGTTCTGGGCAGAAGAGGCAGGCACTGCCGAAATAGCTCTGCGCGCGGCAAGCAACAACACACAGATGGATTTCTCCGCCGGTTACTTAATTTGGGTTGACGACCAGACTGTTACCGAAAAGGATGTGACGTTCACATTCAACGGCGAAGCTGCGCGTTTCGACGCCCAGACTCTCCGCGGTGCAGGCAAGGATATGCCCATGACGTGGAACTATTACTGGGATCCCATCAACCTCGGCGAACTCAATGTGAAAGAAGGACTCAACACACTTGTTGTTACCGCTCAGGCACAGACCGTTCCCAATATCGACTGCCTTGACATAGAAACCACTCTTACGCTTACCTCGGCAAACGGCGACGAAGCCAAAGGCGAGGCTCAGCAGCCCGCTCCTCCCGCACCCGAAGTTGCATACGAGGGCGATCTCGGCGTAGAACTTGTTGTGGGTGCGTTTGAAGGCGGCCCCGCCGTTACCAAAGCCATAATCGACTTCGGCAGCACAAAGATAACGAAGGCCGCCATAGCAGACAAGCCCCTTGCGGTATCATGGGGCGGCACGCTCGGCGGAAATAACGACAAAATGTACCTTTCGGATGCTGAAGGCAACGAACTTTCTCAGGCGTCCGAATCGCAGTACGTGACCATAGAATACGCTGTGGGTTACTCGGGCTGGTCTTTCACGGGTAATTTAAGTCCCTTCGTTTATCAAACGGTAAATAATTGGAAGGATCTTTCAACCGTAACAGTTGACATCACCGGCGTGCTCACCATAGGCGATACAGATTATACTACTGTTTCCGCCGAGGCAAAAATAACTGCCGACAAGTCTGTTCCCGAACTTGAGGCGTGGGATCTTACCGGTAAATTCACAAAGGACAACATAACGCTCACCTACGGTTCGTTCGGCACGCAGGCAATGAAGGACGACGGGCAGAAAAACCCCCTTATAATATGGCTGCACGGCGCAGGCGAAGGCGGCACCGATCCTTCTATAAACATTCTCGGCAATCAGGTGACCAATCTCTCCAAAGATCTTATACAGAAATACTTTACTACCGAAACGGTGAAAGGCGCCTATGTGCTTGCTCCCCAGACGCCCACTGCGTGGATGGATAAAGACGGTTCGGGCACTTACGGCACAACGGAAGCTTCGCAGTACTATGTTGCCGCGCTCAAGGGCCTTATCGATGACTATATCAGCAAAAACGGCGATATAGACATGAACCGCATTTACATAGGCGGCTGCTCCAACGGCGGCTTCATGACGGTGAACATGGTCATCAACTTCCCCGATTTCTTTGCGGCTGCATTCCCCATCTGCGAAGCTTACGACGGGGCATGGCTCACCGAAGAAGCAATCGAATCTATCAAGGATATGCCCATATGGTTCACCCATTCGGCAAACGATAACACCGTAAACATCGCAGACGTTCAGTATAACTGGATGACCGGTCAGACAACCGTAGGCGACCTTAAAGACGCTTATACCAACAACCTGTATATCGAGCTCATAAATGCAGGCGCAACCAACGTTCACTATACGTTGTTTGAAACTGTAAATGTTGAAGGCGTCAACTACGACGGTCACTGGTCGTGGATATACACGTTAAGGGATGAATGCGTAAACGTACAGCCCACCGAAGGCGCTGACGGCGCAGACCTTACGCTTGGCGACCTTGACCCTGCAAGCACCGAAAAGGTTACCATAGACGGCGAAGAAGTTACCCTTTGGGGTTGGCTTGCCGCACAGGTAAAGGCAGGCGAATAATCTGCAATAAAGGTTAACTTACAGGTTACAAATACGGTGCAGCCGCCGCGGTGCGGCGGCTGCACAAAAATCTTTAAAAATTAAGGAGATAAAACGTGAAAACCGTTTCAGTTAAGTCAAAATTCAAAAGAACGGCCATGTGTGCTGCCGCCGTTATCGTCGGCGGCATGGTGTGCGCTACAACGCTTGCCGTAAACGCTTTCTCCGTAAGGGCGGAAGCAGCCGATAACTATGTTTCGGCATACCGCACAGAGGCAAGCAGCGCGGCCGACGCCCTTCAGCGGGCAAACGACCTCAACCAGAAGATAGTGGAAGAGGGCATAGTCCTTATGAAAAACAACGAAGCCGCTCTTCCTCTTGCTGCGGGCAATAAAATAACCGTGCTCGGCAAAAATGCCTCCGACCCCATCTATGGCGGCGGCGGTTCGGCATCGGGTGCGGACGGCTCGGGTCAGGGCGGCGTAAGGTATTACAACCTTTACGACAGCCTTGAAAACGCAGGCTTCGAGGTCAACCCCGTAACGCGCGCGTTCTATGATGACGACAGGGCTTCCGGCGGCGGCCGCGACGGCGGTTCCGGTACCGGTCAGGTGGCTACGCTTACGGGCGAAACTCCTCAGTCAAGCTACACGCAGGAAGTTAAAGACAGTTATAAAAACTATAACGACGCGGCCGTCATATTCATATCGCGTGCCGGCGGTGAAGGCGCCGACCTCAAAACCAATTATACGCGCGCAGGCAACGGCAGAACGGATATAAACGATACCAGCGACGCCGCTGACGGCGATCATTACCTTGAGTTTGACGACAACGAAGAGGCGCTTATAGAGGCTGCCAAGGAAAATTTTGAAAAAGTAGTTATAGTGCTCAATATTGGCACGTCGTTTGAACTTGGCAATGTTGCCGCAGATGATGGCGTAGATGCCATACTGTGGCTCGGTTTCCCGGGCGGCAGCGGTATAAATGCTTTGGGCAAGGTGCTCAACGGCGAGGTCAACCCCTCGGGCAGGACTGCAGATATATACGGTGCCGACTTCAAGGCCGAACCTACGTTTGCCAACTTTGCCACTAACTATACCAGCAGTTATACCAACGAAGCGGGCGGCCGCACGGGCGTAAACTTTGTCGAGTACGACGAAGGCATATACATAGGTTACCGCTATTACGAAACCCGCGGTTTTGTTGAGGGCGGCTCGTGGTACGATGAAAACGTTGTATATCCCTTTGGCTACGGCCTTTCGTATACCACATTTGACTGGGATGTAAAATTCAGGACTGACACCCTCACGGAAGACGGCGACATAGTGGTGGACGTAACCGTTACCAATACCGGCAAGGTTGCGGGCAAAGACGTTGTAGAGCTGTATTATTCTGCGCCTTATACCGACTATGAAATCGAAAAGTCGCATGTCGTTCTCGGCGGATACGAAAAGACTGATCTTATCCAGCCCGGCATGAGCGATACCGTAACTATTACCATGTCTGTGCGCTCGATGGCTTCGTACGACTATAACGACGCCAACGCAAACGGCATTACCGGCTACGAACTCGACGACGGGGAATACACCATATATGTGGGCGGCAATTCGCACGTTTGGGCGGATAAGAATGCCGCATCCAAGACATATGAGCTTGAAGATGAGGTATATTACGAAACTGACGAAGTTTCGGGCGAAAAGGTAGAAAATCAGTTCGACTACATGAGCGACTACTTTAACGAAAACGCCGATTCCACATATGCCGGTCATTCAAAGCTTATGTCCCGCACCGATTTCGAGGGTACATTCCCCACTCCCCCTACAAAGGAAGAGGCTACCATAAGCGCTGAGGAGCAGGAAGGTTACACCTACTCTAATGCAGACGAGGAGTACGACGAAGGCAAGCCTTGGTATACCGACAAAATGCCCCAGCAGGCAGACGAAACAGAGGGCAGGATAAGCGCCACAAGAATGGTGGGCGTTCCGTTTGACGATCCCAGATGGGATACCTTTATGAACCAGCTTTCGCTTGAAGATATGCGCGACCTTATCGTAAGCGGCTATTTCTGGACGATAGAGATACCTGAAATAGACCTTCCCCAGTCTATAACGCCCGATGGCCCTACAGGTTTTGTTCAGGGTTCGGGTTCCAACTGGGTAGGCAATACCTGCTTCTATGCTTCCCCCATAGTAATGGCTTCAACATGGAATAAGGATCTTGCCCGCGAAATGGGCGAAGCTGTCGGCGAAGAAGGCATATGGGGCGGCGAACAGGGCGTGCTCGGCGGCTACAACGGCTGGTATGCGCCCGGCAACAACGTACACCGTTCGCCCTTCTCGGGACGTAATTTTGAATATTATTCCGAAGATCCTCTGCTTGCGGGTACTATATGTGCCGAAGTGGTTGCGGGCGCACAGTCCAAGGGCGTGTTTGTAATGATCAAGCACTTTGCCCTCAATGACCAGGAAACCAACCGCGGCGACCTTGCAACATGGGCAGACGAACAGACTATACGCGAAATATACCTTAAAGCGTTTGAGTATTCCGTAAAGGCCGGCGCTACCGGCATGATGAGCGCATTCAACCGCATGGGCAACCTTTGGGCAGGCATGAGCTACGAGCTGCTTACGCAGGTTCTGCGCAACGAATGGGGCTTTGATGGCCTTGTTATCACCGACTGGGTAAACGGCTTTATGAAGGCTGATCTGATGGTTCGCGCAGGCAACGACCTGTGGCTTGCAAGGGGTAACGCAAGTACACTCAGCATAGATCCTTCAGTATGCACTCCCACGCATGTTGCGGCAATCAGAAGGGCGGCCAAGAGCATTATATACACGGTGGTAAACTCAAATGCCATGAACCGTCTTGGCGCAAGGTATTCCGCGGAGTTCTATACCGGAAATACTTATGCCGAGGAGCTTGGCTCAAAGAACAGGGGCGATGAGCTTACGTTTGACGCGGCAAGCGACGTATGGGGCGGTTACGAATACGTGCTTTCAGGTGCGCCCGAAGGCATCACCATAAACAAAGATACAGGTGCAATAAGCGGCACTATCTCAGATACCGCCGTTGCCGGTGACTACAATATGGTAGTTTCGCTCAGGGACGAAAACGGCTTTATCGGTCAGAGCGTAAAGCTCCACCTTACGGTTGCGGGCGGGCTTACATATACGGGCGCAGAGCAAGCCTCGGTAGTAAACGGAATGTTCTCGTCTGTCAACGTATCTTCCAAGCTTGGTGACAAAGCGGTATCTTATAAGGTTACAGGCGGAAGCCTTCCCGAAGGAATGGCGCTGACGGCAGACGGCCGCATAGTCGGTGTTCCCTCCAAAACCGGCAATTTCAAGGTTGAAATAACGGCTTCGGCAGACGGCGCCGATGCACTTGCCAAAGAGGTGGCTATAAACGTTGTCGCTCCCGGAACTATAGCTTATACCGCGCCTTCTGCTGCGGAAGGAACTGTTGGCACGGAGTATACATTGAATGCTGCTACGGCAACGGGCGCCGACGGCATCATCTATTCTGCAAGCGGGCTTCCCGCAGGCCTTACTATGAATGAAGACGGTACTATAACGGGCACGCCCGAAGAGTCCGGCGAATTCACAGTTACGCTTGCGGCGTGGGCAGAAGGTTGCACAACCAAAACGGTTGAACTTACGCTTACCATAGCCTCGGATGAAGGCGATACGCCCGTCACTCCTCCCGACGACGGCGATGATGAAGGCGATACGCCCGTCACCCCTCCCGATGACGGCGGCGATGAAGAGGAACCCGGCGGCGGTTGTGCTTGCGGTGTTGAGGCCGGCTTTGTTGCCACTATGGCAATAGCGCTTGCAGGCATAGCTGTAGGCATAGTAGTGTTGAAAAAGAAGAATAATGGCAAATAATTGACCTTTGACAGGTTGCAAAACGGAAAACCTCCCCGCTTCGGCGGGGATGGTTTTGCCGTTGCCTGTTTATTTAAAGACGGAGGCAACAATGAAAAAATCATTTATGGCTGTATGTGCCGGCGTATTTATGGCAATTTCGCTGTGTTTTGCGCCGGCATGTTCAGGTAAAGAAAAAAAGCCCGATGAAATCGTTCCCGAGCTTCAGGAAGGCACAATTACGTTTGAAGATGCCATTTGCGAAAGCATTATAAACGAAGAAAATTCAGGTACCGTTGCCGTTGCCGCGGCATCAAACGGGGCAACAGTCACTTATTCTGTGTCGGAAGAGGAGGCGGAAAGGTTCGGCAATGCATTTGACGGTAAGCTTTCAATTGCGCCCGACGGAACCATACAGGGCGCTTACGACGCTATAAAAAGATTTAAAGTAGATGTTACCGCGAGTGCGGAAAAGTGTGACTCTGTCACGGCGGAAATAACGGTGAGCGTGGTAAACCCCTACCTTACTTATGCCGGCAGGACTCTGGCTGACGCGCGCGAAGGCGTTGAGTATGCGGCCTCTGTGGCGTTTGTCGAAAATGAGGAGGTGGATGTCACTTACAGGGTAACTGAAGGCGATTTGCCTGCAGGTCTTAAAATGGACTCAAGCGGCACTATAACCGGCACACCCGAAACGGTCGGCAGGGGCGAACCGTTCACGGTAACGGCAAGCGGAAAGGGATATTCGGATACCGATGCTCAGTTTACCATAGATGTGGTAATCGACCACGTTAGCGATATTCCTTCCACTATAGTCAAATTTGCTAAAGACGAAGCAGTTGTTCTTCAGGAAGCATACATAGGCCAGACTTACGTAAATACAAGCGGGGTTGCCACTGCTACCGCGCTGAACAATAATTATGTAAGCTACAGGCTGGCAGAAGGCGAACAGCTCCCCGAAGGGTTCACATTATATTCAAACGGTGCGCTTATAGGTTCTTCGGATGATATTGGCGAATATACTTTCAAAGTTATAGCGTCGGCGCAGGGCTGCGACGACGTCTCCTGCACGTTCACGCTTGCCGTAAAGGCTGCGCGCATAAAATATTCCCCCGTCAACGAAACTATAACCAAGGGTGAGCCTGCCAATCTTGCGCTCAACACGGCAAAGGTCGCCGAAGGCGTAAAAGTTACGTATTCCGTCACAAACGAAAAGTCTTTGGAAACACTTAAAGAATACGGCCTTACAGTCACCGAGGACGGATATCTTACCGGCACTCCTACCAAGGTCGCCGGGCAGATAGCTATAGTGGTAACGGCTTCGGCCGAGGGCTATACGCCTACAGACGCGACAATGTATATAAGAATAAACGAACCGCTGCAGGCGCCTGCAAACGGCAGGTTCGAGGCTGAGTATACCGATCTTTCCGGTAAAAATGGTACCGGTTATTCGTCTTCTCCTTCAGGAACTGCGCTCATAGATAAAACATTGTCTTTCGCTTCAAACGGCGCGTTCGTAAACTATATGCACAACGACAGCATAACCCTTGAATTCGTCATATATTCCGCTGAGGCAAAGACGGGCGTTCCTCTTTATCTTGGTATAGGCTCCGAACTCGGAAGGGTAACGTTCTCGCCCGAAAATCTTGGCATATATGTATATCATGGCCAGAATACTACGGGAGAAAAGACCACAGTCAACTACAGCGGTGTTTCAGTTCCCGGCGGAAACCAGACCTATACGGAATTTATAGACGCTCAGTTCGGTACCGTAGATCTTGCCGAAGGCTGGAACGTCATCCAGATTGCCGTTCTTACCAACGACTTGCGCGGCGAAGAAGGCACGGGTGGCCCCGGCATTGACTATATCAGGCTGGATACCACCGGTATTGAGTGGATACCGCTTACGTTCAATATGGACTGAACCGACGGAGGATAAGATGAATAAGTTTAAATTTATTTTAAAATACTGCAAGGTATGGTTCATTGTTTCGCTTGTGGTCATCCTTGTATTTTTTGCCGCCACGATGGTGGCTACACAGAACGACTTTATTGCCGGTACGGTAGATACGGTTCTCGGCGGAGAAAGCCGCAAAATAGTTTCAGGCAACCCCAACGAGTATATGCGTTACGATAAAAGTACCGACAAGTTCAGGCAGTTTAAATCTGACCTGCAACTCAGTGACAATGTACTTTCGACCCGCGCAGATAAAGAAGCCGTGCATGCGGAAGCTCTCAGGCTTAACGAAGAGATCGTGGGGGAGGGCGTAGTCCTTCTTAAAAACGAGAACAACGCGCTGCCTATAGCAACATCAGGTTCAGCAAAGGCCAGAATAAGTATTTTTGGAAAAAACTCGGCAAACGTAGTGCTCGGCGGCTCCGGTTCCGGCGGCGGCAACTCTGCGGGATCTGTTTCGCTTTACGACGGGCTCAAAAATGCCGGTTTTGAGCTTAACCCTCAGCTTACAAAGTTTTATGAAAGCTCTTCTTCCGGAAAGGGAAGGGATGCCAATCCGGCTATAGAGGGAGGCGCGCTGACGGGGTTCAGAACAGGCGAAACGCCTTATGAAAATTATCCGACCAATGTAAAAGACAGTTATTCTGATTATAGCGACGCGGCCGTGATAGTTTTGTCCAGAATAGGCGGCGAGGGCTTCGATCTGCCTCGTACAATGGTCACGTCGTATGGCGGCGCTCCTGTGGAAGGCGCAAAGGAAGGCCAGCATTACCTGGAGCTGGATGCTAACGAAGAAAGGCTTATAGAGGAAGTCACTTCCTGCGGCAAGTTCGACAGGGTGGTGGTGCTTATAAACTGTGCAACCTCAATGGAGCTTGGTTTTATTGAGGATAACGAAGATATTGATGCTGCCCTTTGGATAGGTTCTTTGGGCGGCAGCGGTGCAAATGCCGTAGGCAGAGTTCTGAGCGGTGATATCAACCCATCCGGTCATCTTGTGGATACGTATGCCCGCGACTTCACAAAAGATCCTACATGGCAGAATTTCAGCGATAACCTTAAGGAAAACGGCAATACATATACTATGGGCGGCGCCTCTTCCGACTATCACTATGTGGAATATGAAGAGGGCATATACCTTGGTTACAGATACTACGAAACGCGTTCATATCAGGATGTTTACCGTTTTGGCACAGACTATGGCTGGTATGAAGAGAATGTGGTATATCCCTTTGGTTACGGCCTTTCGTATACGCAGTTCCGGTGGACGCTGAAAGATCACTCGGATAACTCTGTTCCTCTCAGCAAAGATGATAATAACACCATATCTGTTACGGTAAACGTAAAAAATATCGGCGATGTGGTGGGTAAGGATGTGTTGGAACTGTATTATTCGGCGCCCTATATAAGCGGCGGTATCGAAAAGTCTACTGTCGTGCTCGGCGGAATGGTAAAAACAGACTTGTTGCAGCCTGGCGATGACAAGGACTATACCATCACGCTCGATATAGAGGATATGGCGTCTTACGACTACAACGATGCAAACGGCAACGGCAATATCGGCTATGAACTGGATGCGGGATTGTATACGATATATGTAGGCACCGATGCTCATACAAGTTGGGCTGACGAAAACGGTATAAGCGTTGATTATACTGTTGAATCGGATATAACATATCCTATGGATATATATGGAACCGAAAGCGCGAACGACAACAGATTCCAGGATATGAGCGATTATATGGAGGGCAAGACGATGTCGCGTGCAAGTTTTGCTTCCACCATGCCTTCAACGCCTGCTCAGGCAGAGAATGAAATGTCTGAAACCGTACGCGAGGCGCTTACATTCAAGTATGACGACGAAAACGGCGAATATGTAGACTTTTTGAAGAGTCTTGACTTTTCTGCCGTAGCAGACGGAGAAGTCCCCCAGCTGTATGACCTTATAGGGGCGGATTACGACGACCCGCGCTGGTCTGAAATCGTAAATTCGCTTTCCGTGGATACGCTTTGCCGCCTTATAGGTCAGGGTAACTTTCATACTATTTCTATAAGCGAGATCAGCAAACCCCGTACACTCGACCCCGACGGCCCCGCAGGGTTTACAAACTTTATGGGCGATCCTTCAGTTCACGATACATGTTTCTATTGTTCGGAATGCGTTATAGGCGCAACATGGAATGTCGATCTTGCCCATGATATGGGTGTTATGGTCGGACTGGAAAGTATTGTGGGTTATACAAACATGGACGGTACGCCTTATTCCGGCTGGTATGCGCCTGCGGTAAATATACACAGGTCGCCTTTCTCGGGAAGAAACTGGGAATATTATTCTGAAGATCCCTTCCTTTCGGGCAGCATGGGCGCAAACGTGGTGATCGGTGCGCAGTCTAAAGGCGTATATACATATGTTAAGCATTTTGTGCTCAACGATCAGGAAACCAACCGCGACACAAACGGCCTGTTCACTTGGGCCGATGAACAGACTTTCAGGGAAATTTATCTGAAGCCTTTCCAGATGATAGTGGAAGACGGGGATACGCATGCAATGATGACGTCGTTCAATCGCATAGGCGCCACGTGGGCAGGCGGCAGTTTTGCGCTCCTTACCGAGGTTTTAAGAATGGAGTGGGGTTTCACTGGAATGGTAATAACCGACTACAACCTTTCCGTTCCCTACATGCCGCCCGATCAGATGATCAGGGTCGGCGGTGACCTCAATCTTTCGCAGGACTATAAGCCTTCGGCTTCAGTCAGCGGCAACGGCAAAACACAGGAAATGCAGGAAATAGCCCTTAAACAGGCGGCAAAAAACATTCTGTATACCGTTGCAAATTCCAACGCAATGAATGGTTACGGCGAAGGCGTAGTTTGGGCGCCCAAGATGGCTGTATGGCGCGTAGGCCTTATTTGTGCGAATGTAGGCCTTGTAGTGCTTGCGGCGGTATGGGGCTTCTTTGAAATACGCAGAAAGAAGAAAAAGTATCCTGAAGCATGGGCGGGCACTGCTGCGATTGCCGATGCTGACGGCAAAGATGCTTCAAATATTCAAACAAAATAAAGAAGAAGCGTTAAGCTGAATCCGGTGTCCGCAGGCCTAGTTGTTTAGTCTGCGGACACTTTTTGCGCTTCGGCAGGGTGCTTAAAGAGCTTGAACGTTGCAGTCCGGACATGTTTATCGACATCGGCGGGAAAATGAATTTTTATTACATATGTACTATTGAAAACGGAGTGATAACAATGGCAAGCGTAGATAATCCTTCCGAAAAAATCACTTCGACTACTGCCGAAGGCGTCACGACGATAGTTTACAAGGCTTCTTTCAAGGGCGGCATCAGCTTCACGCTCACGTTTACTTGCAATGATATAAGCGCATTGACAAAAGCGGCAGAATAATTTAAGCGGGCAGGTTATATGAATAAAAGACAGAAAATACGGCTGGGCATTGTATCCGCCGCCTGCGCAATAGCTCTGGCGATACTCATTGTCCTTAACTGCATAGCTGCATCTTATAACAATGTGCTTGTAACGCAGTTCGGCAAAGTGGGCGAAACGGTGGCTGTGGGATATTCCGATTACGGCAGCATGGACGAAGCCCTCAATGACTTTACTGCTTATATATGCGCGCATTTTTATTCTACTGAGCTTGAAATCGGGGAGCCATTCCGGTGATAATGGCTTTCGGGTACACCTGTTCCCTCGTCGCGGCAAACTATGCTTTTAGTTGGGCGGCGCATTTGCGCCGCCCAGCAGTTTTCGCGGCTGCAAGGGACAACCCGCCGCCTCGGTCATCGCAAACATGGAACGCATATATAAGGCGTTTGCGGTGACCGAGCGGTGCGGTTTTATGCCATACGCACCGCGAGAAGGCACGTTGCCGGATTTCAATCAAAAATGACCGTTTTCGGCTTGAAAACGGTCATTTTTCTTATATTTCAGACCATTTTCATTTAGGCTCCTGTATGCCGTCCTGTCTTAAATTTTATTAAATTTTCAGGCTAATTAAGTCTTTAAAACGGTGTCTTTTCGTGTACTTTTTGCTCTTGTCAGATCACCTCAAAAATGGGCAAATATGGCAGAAAGTACACGTTTTTTCTTAAAAGTTGGGCATAAAGTTGGGCATAAATCAGTACAA
>CALVLV010000033.1 GCA_944341075.1 uncultured Clostridia bacterium | reverse complement strand
ATGAGCCCGGTGCAATACCGAACTCATTACCAAACAATTTAATTAAATTTTTGTCCAAACTTTGGGGTTCACTTCAACATTGCCGCGGCGGCCATAAAATTTTATTTGTATTTATTTTGCATTTGCTTTAAATAGGCCATATGCGGCGCCGTCAGTTTTACGCGGCGCTGTCCGATCCGCCCAGCACGCCTTCAACTTCGGCAAGCCTTATGTCCCAGCGGCCGAGGCCGTAGCTGAGCGGCTGAATAAGGCGGAGCATGGTAGAGCGGTATGTGTTGTTGTCGGCGTCGGTAAGTTCGGCGTACCATGCCGTGCGGGTAACCCCGTTGCCGCCGGCGGCGCCTATGCTTACCGTGTTGTAGTAAATATAGCTGTGCTGCTGTTCGTCTTCGGTGCTCTCTTCGCCGTCGCTTTCGGGGGCCTGCGCCTCGCCGTAAGCGTTTTCAAGCGCGCCGATTATGTCGGAGTCGTTCTCCTCGCTGAGTTCGCCCCTCGTCCCGCCCGAAACGGCAACGTTCACAATGCCAACGTCTGCTGGGGAAAGCAGGCTTATCACCGCGCCGAACCCGTCTGAAAGGCCCATGCCGCGTATCGCCGCATACAGCATGTTGTTGTCGAACAGCGAATAGCCTGTGTTCTGCAGGCCGCCGGTGGTGTGAGTCTGGCTGTCTTCGCCCTCGGTGTAAACGTAGGTTGCCTCTGTGCACTCAAAGTTGTACGAAACGCTGTAGGTATACTCTATTTCGCGGCACATGTTGTCTTTTGACGAAGGCGACATGCTCATGGGCGACGTGGTGTGCACCTGCTGTTCGCTGTAAACGGGCTCAAGCCTGTTGCGCGCCGAGCGGAAGTAGGTGGTGGTGTTCATATAGTCGGCAAACTCCACGCTGTTATCGGCCGTGGCTTCGCCATCGCCCAATATATACCGTCCGCTCACCTTAAGCTCGGTTTCAAGCACATATACCACCTCGCTGGTGCCGCCAAGGTATTCAAAGCGCGCCTTGTCGCCCTCGGGCAGGTTCTGCACGTCCTCCGCGGTAAGGCGGTAATCTTCGTCTACGCGCGCGGCGCTCCAGTCAAAGCCCGTTGCGTAAAAGCTCGTTTTAAAGTAGTGCGCGTTCTCGCCCTCGTCAAAATTTTCGCTGTCGGTGTAGTATTCCACGCGGAAACTGTCGTTGCTGCCCGAATCTTTGTCGAACGTCAGGTTATATAAAAGCACCTCGGCGTTCTCTTCGCCTACAGAGCTGTACTGTATGCCCTCTGTCTTTGTGTCAAGGTACCACAGCGAGTTTATCGAAATGCGCGTGTTCGCCGAAGAGCAGCCTGCCATGCCTGCAACGCCCAGCGCGGCCGCACATGCGGCGACCGCCGCAATTATTCTGCCTTTTCTTTTCATAAATTACCATTAACTTGTTTTTAGTCAAAACACATTATACCATATATTTTTCCGATTGTAAAAACTTTTTGCGGCGGCTTTTTTAAATAGCCTGCCAAAGTTGCGCAAAAAAGTTTTGTCCGCTGCGGCAAAGTGCCAAAAAAGTCGCGCAAAATGCCGCGCGCGTGTGCTATAATATATCCATCATGAACTATTCCGTTATCGCTCCCACGCTGTCAGAGGCGTTGGACGAACTTAAAAAATACGTCGCCGCCCGCGAAGAGGAAGGCGTCCGCACCGTCATCTTCTGCGAAGACAGACTTACCCTTGTGGCAGAGCGCGCCGTGTGCGCCGCGGTGGGCGGTACCTTTCTCACTTCGGTGTACACGCTCGCCCGCTTTTTGTCGCAGGAGCGGCCCGACGACGGTAAAATACTCTCCAGCCAGGGCTCGGCAATAGCCATACGCGGCATAATAGAGCGCAACCGTACAAAACTTCGCCTGTTCAGGCGGCTTTCGGCTGCGGCCGCCGCGGGCGCCATATACGATACCATAGCCCTGCTGTATTCTTCGGGCATCTCTCCCGAAGAGGTGGCCGAAGCCGACGCCGAAGGTATTCTTGGCGACAAGCTGCACGATATCGCCGTGGTCTATTCGGAGTATGCCGCCTTTTTAAAGGAGAGCGGCAGGCTGGACAGAAACGTATACCTGCGCCTTTTGCCCTCGGTCATAGAGCGCAGCGATAAAATTATCGGCGCCGACGTGGTGTTCCTCGGCTTTCAGGCGTTCACGGGCACCGTTGCCGAGTGCGTAAAGGCATGCATGCGCACGGCGCGCAACACCTGCGGCATATTCACGGGCGGCGCGCCCGACATATACGCCAACGAGGCCCCCGCACAGTTCCAGGGCTACGCGCGCGGCGCGGGCGGGTGCAGCACGGCCACAGTAAAGTCTGACCTCATCCCCGAGGCCGAGCTTATACGCCGCAGCCTGTTCGACCCGCGCGTGTTCGGCGAAGAGGGCGTGCCCACCGAAAAGGTGCATATATTCGAGGCCGCCGACGAGGAAGAGGAGCTGGAATTTATAGCGGCAAGCATAGAGCGCGCCGTGCTCGACGGCGGCGAAAGGTACTTCCGCATATCGGTAATGCTGCCCGACGTAAAGGGCATGCGCCCGCTCATTGCGCGCACCTTTTCGCAGTACGCCATACCCTACTATATAGACGAGCGCCGCGCCCTGTCCGAACACCCCCTTTCGGGCTTTGTTCTGGGCTTTTTAGAGTGCGCCGCAGGCGGCTGCATTCCCGAGGAGGCGGATGCCGTTATCGCCTGCCCGCTGTTCGGGCTTACGCAAAAACAGCGCGACATATTCCGCAACTATCTCGCCCGCTGCGCGTGCTACCGCGGCGGCGTAAAGCGCGTTCCCCGCAAAGATATCTGCGATACGCTCGGCTTCGACTACGACGCCGTGTGCGCCGTGCGCGAAAGATTTTTGCAGGCGCTTGCCCTGCTCCCCGCGCGTGCGGCGGAGGCGGAAGAGTGGGCGCGCGGCGTCGCTGCCATAGTGGAATTTTTCGGCTGCCGCAAACAGCTTGAAGACCTTTCGCAGGACTCCGCCCAAAGTTATCCCGCGCAGTCGCAGTTCAACCTGCGCGTGTGCGACGGGCTTCTGTCGGTCGCACAGGAGACTGCAGAACTGGGACTGGGCGCGCAGTATACCGCGCGCGAATATAAAAAACTGCTTCAAAGCGGCCTTGCCGCGGCGGAAGTCTCGCTTATACCGCCCAAGTACGACGCGGTGTTTGTGGGCGACATCGCCCAGACGGTGAACGCCGGCACGGATATAGTGTTTGCCGCGGGGCTTACAGACGCCGTTCCGCCCGCCGGTTCGGATACCGCCCTTCTCACCGACAGGGAGATATCTTCGCTGGAAAAGCTCGACATAAAAATATCCCCCAAAATTTCGCAGGTCAACATGCGCCGCAGGGAGACGGTGGCGCTAAATCTGTGCTCGTTCAAAAAACAGCTGTACTTAAGCTACCCCGTGCTTTCAGGCGGGGAGGAAAAGGTGCGCAGCGAAATAATATCGTACATGTGCGCGCTGTTCAAAAACCCGCGCGGCGGGCAGCTTGTTCCCGTAACGGGGCGCGCGGTGGAACTTTCCGGCCGCGGCCTGCCCTATTACTGCAGCCAGCCCGTGCCTGCACTGAAGGCGCTTGCGGGAGGAAGGCTGTCGCCCGCCGTAAATTCAGCGCTGTACAGCGTGCTCAAAGAGCGCGGCTTCGGCGACCGTGCCGAGGGCGTATTGCGCGAAAAACAGGGCAAACAGCCTATAAAAAACGGCAGGGCGCTGTTCGCTGCAAAGGGCAGCGTTTCGCCCACGTTGTTGGAAACATATTTCTCCTGCCCATACCTCAACTTCGCCCGCCAGGGCCTTAAGCTTTCAGAGCGGCAGGAGGGCGCCATGCGCCCGCTGGATACGGGCAACTTTGTGCATTCCGTGCTGCAGCAGTTTGCGGGCGAACTTTCGGGCATAACAAGCGAACAGCAGGCAATGGACTGCGCCGCGGCCATAGCGCAGCAAACTCTGCAAAGGCCGGAATTTTCTTCGCTTGCGCAGGGCGCGGGCGGCAAAACGGAGTGCCAAAGGCTTACGGCAGAGGCCGTAAGCGTGTGCGCGGGCGCGCACAGGCAGCTGGCCGCCTCAAATTTTAAGGTGCGCGACGTGGAAAAGTGGTACGGCATACCGCTTGCCGACGGCGTGCGCGTGAGCGGCAAGGTGGACAGGGTGGACGAGTGCGGCGACCTTGTAAGGGTTATAGACTATAAGACGGGTTCGGTGGACGCCGACCCCGATAAATACTACGCGGGCGTAAAACTTCAGCTGCCGCTGTATCTTTTGGCGGCGGCGGGCAAAAAGCGGCCCGCGGGGGCTTATTACTTCCCCGCCAATATCGACTTCAAGGATAAGGAGGGCGGCGACTTCACCCTTACGGGCTTTATGGACGCCGGTGAAGAGGTGGTAAAAAATTCCGATACCACCCTGCAGCCCAAGGAGCGCAGCAAGTACTTCGACGCATACCTCAATGGCCGCATGCTTTCGGGCAACCTTGAAGAGGCCGACTTCCGCGACTTTATCGCATATTCCGCGCTCATCGCGCGCAGGGGCGCGGAGGAGATGTTCGGCGGCAACATAACGCCCTCGCCCTATTCGGGCGCCTGCGAATACTGCAAAATGGGTGGCATGTGCGGCTTTGCCGCGGGAACGGACGGCGAGGCGCGCGAAGTCAGCGGCGTAAAGTGCGCGGATATAGCCCGCGCGGTAAGAAAGCAGAGGGGGGACGAAGAATAATGGCAAACAATGCAACGCCCCAGCAACAGGCCGCCATAGAAAGGCAGGGCAGGGTAATAGTGTCCGCCTCGGCGGGCAGCGGCAAAACCTTTGTAATGATACGCCGCCTTGCAGACCTTATAGAAAACGGCGGCGACCTGGACGGTGTGCTGGCCGTAACTTTCACCAAAAAGGCCGCAGCTCAGATGAAGGAAAAACTGCGCGCAGAGCTTATAAAGCGCTCGTCTTCGGCAGACGAAAAAAAGCGCGCCCACATAAAGGCGCAGCTGAACAAGATATCTTCGGCAAACATAAGCACCATACACTCCTTCTGCGGCTACCTGCTGCGCGTGTACTTTTACATATTGGATATAGACGGCTCGTTCGAGGTGGTCTCCGAAGACGGCGGCGCGCAGGCGCAGCTGCGCTCCCGCGCGACCGACGCGCTGTTCGACAGGCTGTACGAGGAGGAGAACGGGGAGTTTTTGTACCTTGTGGAGCGCTACGGCAAAAAGCGCACGGATTCAAGCCTTAAAAAACTGCTGGCAGACGCCTACGACAGGGTGCGCAACATACCCGACTACGTTGAATTTTTAAACCGCACCGCAGAGGGCGTTACCGAGCGTTCGTTCAATGATATATGCGGTCAAATTTATTTGGACGGCCGCACAAAGTGCACGGAAATGGCTGCCGAGATAACCGACTTCGTGCGCAGGCACGGCGATATTCCCGAAGCATATAAAAAGATAATAGGCGAAATGCAGGACATACTTGCCGTGGCAGCCGCACAGAGCGACATATTCAGCCCCCTTCCCAAATTTGCAACGTCGCGCAAGCCACCCGTCAAAAAGGGTGAAACCGACCCCTTTGCCGAGGAGTTCGGCGCACTGCGCGACTATATCAAGGGCAGGTACGATAAATTGTACGAAGGGCTTTCGGATAGGGGTACGGAGCTTGAAATGTTCCTTGAAAGCGGCACGCTTGCCCGCGCGTTCTGCCACCTGCTGCTTGCGTTCGACGAGGCATATTCGGCCGCCAAGCGTGAAGAGGGCAAGCTGGACTACGGCGACATGGAGCACCTTACGCTCCGCCTTCTGCAGACGGATGGCATGCTCGGCGAAATACGTTCGCGCTTTTCGCACGTGTTCGTGGACGAGTATCAGGACGTAAACCCCGTGCAGGAGCGCATAATATCGCTTATCGGCGGCCAAAACCTCTTCCTCGTGGGGGACGTAAAGCAGGCCATATACGGCTTCCGCGGCTCAAAGTCGGAGTACTTCACCCGCAAATTTGCGGAGTTCGGCAAAGCGGGGTCGGCGCTGCTGCTTTCGCACAATTTCCGCAGCTCGCCAAAGGTCATACAGGCCGTCAATAGCAGCTTTTCGCAGCTGATGCGCCCCGAAACGTGCGGCATAGACTATGCAAACGACTCCGTAATGATAAGCGGCGGCGCCTACCCCGAAGGCAGCGGCGGCGCCTACCTGCACATATTCGGCAAGGATGAAAAACAGGCCGCTTCCCTTGAAGGCGTATATTCCGTCGCTGCGGAAGAGCTTAAAAAGGCCCCGCCCACGCGCGAAGGGCTTGCCGTGCTTGAAATTGTAAGGCGCGAGCTTGAAAGCACCTTTTACGACGTAGAGGAAGAGTGCACACGCAGGGTGGAGCCGGGCGATATATGCATACTCACCCGCAAGCGCGACAACGCCTCGGCGTCGGGCATAATACGCGCGCTCACCGCGGCGGGCTTTTCCGTTTCGGGCGCGCAGGGCGGCAACGCCTTCGACTGCCCCGAGGTAAAGCAGATAACCGACATTCTCTCTTACCTTGATAACGGCGAACAGGATATCCCGTTCGCCTCGGCCCTTTTATCGCCCCTCGGCGGCCTTACCGAAGAGGAGCTGGCAAAAATAAAAATAACGTGCGGCGGCGCGCCCGTCAGGCTCTCAGAGGGGAAGGAGCGCATGCCCAACTTCCGCGACTGCTGCAACAGGTATATTTCCGCCTTCGGCGACGAAACTTCTGCAAAGCTGCGCACATTCGTGCAAAAGGTAAAGTATTACCGCAACCTTGCCTCGCTTTTCGGCGCGGGCACCGTTATAGACGCGCTGTTGCAGGATACCGCGCTCGAGGCCGAGTACTTCCGCGGCGGCGGGGCAAAGCTTAAAAACATACGCAGGCTGGCGCAGGCGGCATATACCCCCGCGGGCGAACTGAGCATAAACGCCTTTCTTGCAAAGCTCAAGGCGGGCGGCTTTAATCTGAGCCTTGCCGAAAGCGGCGGAGGGGAGAGCATAAAGGTCATGACCATGCACTCTTCCAAGGGGCTGGAGTTCCCCGTGGTCATCCTTGCGGATGTCACCCGCCCCTACCGCGGCAAAAACGATGGTTCCCTTCCGCTGGACGAGCAGTTCGGCTTCGCCCACAAGTATTTCGATATGCAAAAAAGGGTGTGCACTCCCACGGTGCTGGGCAGGCTGTGCCGCCTTAAGGACTCGCGCGAGGAAGTTCGCAACGAAATGAACCTGCTGTATGTGGCATGCACGCGCGCAAAGTACCGCCTGCACATAATGTCGCAGGAAGATCAAGCCTTCAACCCCGCCCGCGTAACGTCGGCAACCAATTACGCCCAGATGCTCAACTTCTCCTGCTTCGAGCGGGACGAAGTGCAGGGCGGCGAATTCTCCGAACAGCAGCCCCGGCATACGCTCATCTCGCAGCCGGACGGGCAGATGCTTTCCCTTCTGCGCGAACATTTCATGCAGCCGTACGCCCACGCGGAGAGCATAGACCTCCCCGTAAAAAGCTCGGCGTCGGCAATACTCCGCCTGGGCGCGCAGGATGAGTACTATGCCGAAAACACCCTGTTCCCCGAAGAGGAGAGGGAGGGCGAAGAGTCGTGCGCGCAGAATAAGTCAGAAGGCAAAGGGCAATTTGCTCACGGCGGCACGGGCATAGAGCGCGGCGTTGCATATCACCGCTTTTTGCAGCTGTGCGACTTTGCCGTAAAGGATGAAGAGGGTATCGCGCGGGAGATAGAGCAGTTTTCCGCAAATGGGCTGCTTGCCGAAGGGCAGGCCGGACTTTTAAGCGCGGCAAACCTTTCGCACATACTGCACATGCCCTGTTTCGGCCGCACGGCGGGCGCCGCCGTGTTCCGCGAAAGGGAATTTTTGTGCGCGCTGCCCGCAGACAGCTTTATGCAGACTTCCTCGCACGACGAGGTGCTTGTTCAAGGCGCTATAGACCTGCTGTGCGTAAACGGCGGAAATGTGACCATAATAGACTACAAATATTCCGCAAAGCCCGACGACCTGCTGGTGACCACATACAGGCCCCAGCTCGACCTCTACCGCCTTGCCGTGGAAAAGATAATGCGCGTCCCGCGCGAAAATATAGGGGCATATATAGTAAACATAAACCTGCTGCACGAAATAAAGCTGTATTGATGTCTGCGGCATATGTACGGCCCGATGGCCAATTTGTGCATATATAAACGTATAAGCGGCGGCGCCTGCATAATTGCAGGCGCCGCCGCTGTGTTATGAGTGTTGTGTGGGCTGAATTTGTTTATTGTACCGCACGCTATTCCGTCGCCTGCAGCTCTTTACGAACAAGGTCACTATATTACTTGTCATTTCGACCAAGGGCAAAGCCCGCGCGGAGAAATCTCAAAAAGCAGTCTGTTCTGAAATAGATTTCTCCATGCGCTCGCCTTCGGCTTGCTAAGTCGTAAGGAGCCATAGGCGACGGAATAGCCATTGTTCGCCGCAGGCGCAATAGCGTCAATGACAATGGGGTATTATCAAATCCGCCTTCCTTAGACAGGGGCGCCTATAGTGCGGCACTGTCTCTCAGTCACGCGCGCCTGAACAGGCTGAAGCGGGGCAAAAGCGTCTCCGCGCCCGCCTTTCTCTGCCGCGCGTCGCATATTTCGTCGGCAAACATCTGCTCGGCAAGCGTAAGCGAGTTTTTCAGGCTGAACTTTTTGGCAAACACGGCATATCTGCCGCTCATCGACGCGCGCTCTGCAGGGTGTTCAAACCAGTAATCTATCTTTGTGGCAAGCTGTTTTGCGTTGTTGTTCTCGAACAGCGAGCGCTCGTCCAGCGCAAACTGCGGCGTGGCCGAAAGCCCGCTTTGCGCTATCACGGGCACCAGCCCGCAGGCTATCGCCTCTATGGCGGCTATGGCCTCTATCTCCACGGTGGCGGCATGCACGTACAGGTCGCTGTGCTGCAGCCTTTCAATCAGCTTTTCTTTGGGCAAAAAGTCAAAGGTAACGTCCACTTTAAGTTTGGCGGCAAGTTTTTCAAGCTTTTCCTTTTCGGGGCCGTTGCCAAGCAGCGTAAGGTGAATGTCGTCTTTGTGCGCGCTGCGCGCTATGGCGCGTATTATAACCTGCTGGTTTTTTTCGGGCGCCAGCCTGCCCGTCATAACAACTTCAAATTTTTTGTTGCGCTGCCGCCTTGCGGGCGGAACAAAGGCGGGGTCGTAGCCGTTTGAAATTACATAAAGCTCGCCCTTGTAGCCGTGGTCGGCAAGCTGCCGGGCAATAAATGCCGATGGGCAGTGTATGCGGTCGAACCTGCAGTAAAACGTGCGCCTTAAGTATTCGTATATCAGGTCGTTGAACGGCCTGCACCAGCCCATGTGCGCGTTGTACGATATGTTCTCGGGCTGAACGTGGAAAGCGGCGGTGGTGGGTATGCCCATCTCGTCGGCAAGCTGCTTGCACTTCTTTTCCAGCTTGAAAGGGAATATAAAGTGCACTATGTCAACGTCTTCAAACGCTTTGCGTATCTTATTTTCGTCAAACCTGCCGAACTTTATCTGGTTTTTTGCCGAAACTTCTGTAAGTACGGGCACGTACCTCTCCTTAACGGCGCAGTCGTCCTCGCCGTCGGCGCCCACGGCAACAAGCTTTACCCTGTGTCCGCGCGCCCTCAGCCCGTCGGCAAACCTGCGCGCCGTCATTACCGAACCGTTGGTAAGGCAGTCTATAAGGTCTATAACTATGGCAATAGTCATAAAATTCTCCTTTTCAGGAATTTTCTTCCTTCCGTTTTGTATGCTTTGATTTTATTACCCCTTTATAAACCTTGCGTAACCGTAACATAAACTGAATATCAACTTTTAAAAGATTGCAATTTTTTGCGGTACAGCCCCGGCATGTTGCAATTTTTTTATTCATCTGTTAAAATATATCCATATATACAGCCGCGTATATGCGCGCAATTATTTAAGAGGTGTACCATGGCAAATCTGCTCGTAGTTGAAGACGATGCAAATATGCGCATACTTTTGAACGCCCGCTTAAAGAATAAATACCGCGTTCAGCTTGCCGCAGACGGCAAAGAGGCGCTCGAGATCTATGAAAAGGGCGGCATAGACCTTATAATAACCGATATAATGATGCCGGGCGTAGACGGCTACACGCTTGTGGAGCTTATACGCGGCCGCGGCGAAACGGTGCCCGTTATAATGCTGACCGCAAAGGACGGCATGACCGATAAGCACCGCGGCTTTTCGGTGGGCACAGACGACTACATGACAAAGCCCGTAAACTTTGAAGAGCTTACATGGCGCATAGACGCGCTGCTGCGCCGCAGCAAAATAGCCAACGAGGGCAAAATAACCGTTGGCGACGTGGTGGTGGACAGAGAGACGTTCTCCGTCACCCGCGGGAACGAGGTGGTGGAGCTGCCCTCAAAGGAATTTCAGTTGCTGTTTCTGCTGCTTTCATACCCCAACAAGATTATCACCAAAGAAAATATTTTAGATACCGTTTGGGGGTATTCTTCGGAGAGCGACGAAAATACCGTGCGCACGCACATAAACCGCCTGCGCAACAAGTTCGAAGGCTATCCCGAGTTTGAAATAGTTACCGTGCGCGGCATAGGTTACAAAGCGGTGATAAAAAAATGAGCATATGGCAGAAGATAAAGGGCTTTTTCGGCGGCGAAAAAAAGTTCGAAGGCCTTAAGGGAAAGGAAGAAAAGCCGCTTGAACGCGGGCTTAAAACAGTTAAGGCAAAGCGCAAAGACATAAGCCACGCAGTGGGCATGTTCCTGCTTATTTTTGTTTTCCTTGTAATGTTTTCCGAAACCACACTTGCAATAATCAATCTGTTTTTCTGGAATCAGCAAAACGTGGGCTCGTTTGTAATACCCATAGCGATCATGCCCGCGCTATCCATCCTCATCACCGCCGTATTGTTTTACCTGAATAACCAGAACAAGAAGATGGTTGATAAGTTCATGGACGCTTTCGACAGAGTGTCGCACGGTGAATTCAGCTGCAGGCTTGAGGTGCCCAAAAAGGGGCAGTTCAAGCCGTTGTTTGAAAACTTCAACAAAATGAGTAAGGAGCTTTTAAGCATACAGACTTTGAAGGACGAGTTCATACACGATTTTTCGCACGAGTTCAAAACGCCCATCGCCTCTATAAACGGATTTGCCAACCTTCTGCTTGAAGGCGGGCTGACCGAAGAGGAACAGCGCCAGTACTTAAAGATAATAGCCGACGAATCTGCCCGCCTGTCCACGCTGGCGGAGAGCACTTTAACGCTCAACAGGCTGGAAAACCAGCAGTTTGTGGGCGAAACAAAGCCATACCGGCTCGACATTCAGCTCAAGGATTGCGTAATAATGCTGCAGCCCCGCTGGGAAGAAAAGAACATAACGCTCACATCCTCGCTTGCGCAGGTAACCTATCAGGGCAACGCCTCGCTCATGCAGCAGGTGTGGCTCAACCTCCTCACAAACGCCATAAAGTTCACCCCGCAGGGCGGAGAAATAGATGTTTCGCTTTCGGCCGAAGGCAGGTTCATTTCGGTCAGCGTTTCCGATAACGGTATCGGCATGACCGAAGAGGTGGCGGCGCACATATTCGATAAGTATTACCAGGGCGACAGTTCGCACGCCACCAAGGGCAACGGGCTGGGCCTTGCCATAGCAAAGCGCATAGTAAGCATGTGCGGAGGCGGCATATCAGTTTCAAGCCGCCCGGGCGAAGGCAGTACCTTCACGGTAAAACTTCCCGCCTGCTGACATGTTCAGTATTGCAACGGTTGCATTTTTTCAAGCCTCCCCGTGCCGCGGGGAGGCTTTTTGCTTGACAAAGCGCCGCGGCATGCTTACAATATAATTAGTTGCGCATGCAACAGTTGCATGCGCAACTTAATATTTGCGGCATATATGCGCGGCAACGGCCGTTTTATTGACAGGTGTTTCCGAAGGTGTGTTCTGTAGTACCTGTCATTCCGACCGAGCGACAGCGAGCGGAAAAATCTCTAAGTGGAGGGGCATATGGCAAAGTTCATGAAGAACATCAATCTCATTTCACGCAGTGCGGAGGCCTTCCGCGAAGAAAAGCTTGCGGGCAGCGGCATAAGCGCGTGCCAGACAAAGTACGTGCTGGCAATAGCCGCCAATCCGGGCATCTCGCAGGAGGAGCTGTCGCGCACGCTGTTCGTAAACAAGAGCAACGCCGCCCGCCAGACCGGCCTTTTGGTGCAGGCGGGCTTTGTCCGCAGGGAGGAGAATGTAAAAGATCGCCGCGCCGTGCTGCTGTTCCCCACTCAAAAGCTCATACAGGCGCTTCCGCTGGTAAAAAGCGTACACGCCGAGTGGCGCGAACTGGTCACCGAAGGCTTTACCGAACAGGAGCGCGCCGTGCTCGCCTCGCTCACCGAAAAAATGGTGGCAAACGCCGCCCGCTACATGGAGGGCAGGCAATGAAAAAGACGCTCACATACATAAAGCCATACGCGGGCAAAACGGCGCTGGGGCTGGTTTTAAAATTTTTGGGCAGTGCGGCCGAACTGGTGCTGCCGTACGTTCTCTCGTATATAATAGACGACGTGATCCCCACCAAAAATTCTGCCCTGATATACGGCATGGGCGGGGTAATGCTCGGCTTTGCGCTGCTGGCGCTGTTCGGCAATATCTTTGCCAACAGGCTTTCGGCGCAGGTGGCGGGCGCCATGACGCACGACCTCCGCTACGACCTGTTCCGCAAAACATGCTATCTAAAGTGCAGGCAGACGGACGAAGTGACCGTGCCCTCGCTCATTTCAAGGCTGACTTCGGACAGCTACTATGTAAACCAGATGGTGGCGCGCACCATGCGCATGGGCGTGCGCGCGCCGATATTGCTGCTCGGCGGGCTTATATTCTGCTTTATGTTAGATGTATCGCTGGCGCTGGTGCTGCTTGCTACCGTGCCGTTTGTGGCGGCAGCAATATTCTTCATCACCCGCAAAACCGTGCCCATGTATATCAAGGTGCAGGCGGGCGGCGACGCCATGGTGCGCGCCGTTCAGGAGGACATCACCGGCATAAGGGTGATAAAGGCGCTTTCCAAAACGGAGTACGAGGACGCCCGCTTCGAAGGCGTTGCCGGCAACCTCGCATCAACCGAATACCGCGCGCAGCGCGTAATGTCGCTCACAAACCCGCTCACCACGCTCATACTCAATATCGGCCTTGTGGCGGTGATAGTCGTGGGCGCCATGCTCTCCGACCGTCCGGGCGTAATAACGGGCTTTCTCACATACTTCACCATAGTGCTCAACGCAATGTTGGGCATTTCAAAGATATTCGTGGTGCTCTCGCGCGGGGTGGCCTCGGCTTCGCGCATAGAACAGGTGCTTGCGCTGGACGAGCGGGAGCAGGTGCTCCCTTCCCTGCCCGCAGGCGACCCCTCCCGCGCCATAGAGTTCAGGAACGTAAGCTTTTCCTACGGCGGCAAGGAAGATAACATAAGCCATATAAGCTTTGCGCTCGGGCGCGGGCAGTCGCTGGGCATAATCGGCGGTACAGGTGCGGGTAAATCGACTATAGTAAGCCTTCTTTTGCGCTTTTACGACGTTACCGAAGGCGCCGTGTATGTAGACGGGCAGGACGTCCGCTCCGTGCCCCCTGAAAGCTTGCGCAAAAAGTTCGGCGCGGCCTTTCAGAACGACTTTTTAATGGCGGCCTCCGTGCGCGAAAATATAGACTACGGCCGCGGGCTTGCCGATGAACAGATAATACGTGCGGCAAAGTGCGCGCAGGCGTGGGAGTTTATCGAAGGGCTGCCCGGCAAGCTGGACTACGACCTCGCCCAAAAGGCGGGCAACCTTTCGGGCGGGCAAAAGCAGCGTCTGCTCATAGCGCGCGCCCTTGCGGGCGACCCCGAAATAATAGTGCTGGACGACAGTTCCTCTGCGCTGGACTACGCCACCGACGCCGCCATGCGCAGGGCGGTGGCGCGCGAATACCCCGGTGCGGCAAAGGTAATAGTTGCGCAAAGGGTAAGTTCGGTCAAAAACTGCGACCTCATCGTGGTGCTTGAAGACGGCGTTGTTTCGGGCATAGGCACGCACCGACAGCTGATGCAGGACTGCGAAGAGTACCGCGCCATAGCGCGCACGCAGATGGGGGTGACGGAATGAGAAGGGAAGGCAACATAAAAGATACCCGCCGCTTTGAAAGGCGCAGGGTAAACGTAAAATATATCTTTTCCAACCTTGGCAGGTATTTAAGGCCGTACGCCGCGCTGTTCGTGCTGGTGTTTTTCGCCTCGCTTGCGGGCACGGCGCTCTCGCTGGTAGGCCCGCGCCTGTGCGGCCTTGCCATAGACCGTATCAAGATGGACGGTACCACCGATATGTCGGAAATATGGCGGTACGCCGCCGTGCTTGCGGGCGTATACATTCTCTCGGGCGCGCTCACCTATCTTTCCTCGCTGGGCATGAGCTGGGTGTCGCGCTGCGTGGTAAAGCGCATACGCGCCGATATCTTCAAAAAGCTTATGTCGCTGCCCGTATCATACTTCGATACCCGCCAGGCGGGCGACATAATTTCCGTGCTCTCGTACGACCTGGACACGTTGGGCGAATCGCTCTCCAACGATACCATGATGGTGCTCACCAGCGCCGTGACCATAGTCGGTTCGCTGGTGATGATGCTTGTCACCGCGCCCGTGCTCGTGCTGGTGTTTGCCGTCACCATACCGCTTTCGGCGCTGTTTACGTGGTGGCTTACAAAAAAGGTGCAGCCGCTCTTCCGCAGGCGCTCTTCAAAGCTGGGCGAACTCAACGGCTTTGTGGAGGAGGTCATCGCAGGCCACCGCACCACCAAGGCGTATAACTGCGAAGAGGACATGATAGCCCGCTTCGAGGTAAAGAACAGGCAGGCGGCCGAAGCGTATACCGTAGCGGAAAATTACGGCACCATATCCGGCCCCTCGGTAAACTTCATGAACAACCTTTCGCTTGCGCTCATCAGCGTGTTCGGCGCAATACTGTTCATGAACGGCGTCATTCCCAGCGTGGGCGACATTGCGTCGTTCGTGCTGTACTCGCGCAAATTTTCGGGGCCTATAAACGAAATTGCCAACGTGCTCAGCGAATTTCAGTCGGCGCTCGCCGCCGCCGAACGCGCCTTCAGAGTGTTCGAAGAGCAGTCTGAACCTGCCGATGCGCAGGGCGCCGAAGAGCTTACGGACGTGCGCGGCGACGTTGAAATAGAGCACCTGAGCTTTTCGTATGTGCCGGGCGTGCCCGTAATAAAGGACTTTTCGCTCACGGCGCACAGCGGCGACGTGATAGCCATAGTCGGCCATACGGGCGCGGGCAAGACTACCATAGTCAACCTTCTCATGCGTTTTTACGACGCGCAGAGCGGCACCATATGCATAGACGGAAAGGACATAACAAAGGTCACGCGCGCCTCGCTGCGCAGGTCGTTCACCATGGTGCTGCAGGATACCTGGCTGTTTTCGGGCAGCATATTCCAGAACGTTGCCTACGGCGACCCCGCCGCCACAAGGGAGGATGTAGAGCGCGTTTGCCGCGCCGCCAAAATACATTCCTTCGTTTCAAAACTGCCGCAGGGCTACGATACGCTGCTCACAGATAACGCTATAAACATCTCAAAGGGGCAAAAACAGCTTTTAACCATTGCGCGCGCAATGCTGTCGCGCTCGCCCATGCTCATTCTTGACGAGGCGACTTCCAACGTAGACACGCGCACCGAACAGCACATTCAGCAGGCAATGGAAAACCTGATGCGCGGTCGCACATGCTTTGTAATAGCGCACAGGCTGTCCACCATACGCCACGCAAAGTGCATAATCGTAATGGAGCACGGCGACGTGGTGGAACAGGGCACGCACGAAGAGCTGCTCGCCCGCAGGGGGCATTACTATAACCTTTACAACGCACAGTTTGATTCGGGCGAATAATTTCCGTATGGTTTTATTGCCTATAAGTTTCAGGGGCCGCGGCCGCCGCAAAATACGGCGCCCGCGGCCCCTCATTTTTTCTGTAACGCCAACTTGTTAAACTTTTGCAAACTTTGTGCAAAATAACCGCTTATTTGTCGATTATTATTTGTAAAACACAAAAATGTGTGCTATAATAAGGTGGTGTTTGGGTAAAATTTTATCGAATGAAAAATCTGCCCGAATGTATGGTGCGCCGTGCCTTAAAGGGGGAGGGCGCATTGCTGAACGTAATTTTGATCAGGAGTATTTTATGGCACAGTTCACTTTTGAGGGAACCGAAGAGCAGGAAAAGGAACTCAAAGCCTTCATTGCCGCCGAAAAGGGGGTAAAGGGCTGCCTTATGCCCATAATGCACAAGGCCAACCAGATATACGGCTACCTGCCCGCAGAGGTTCAGACCATGATCGCAGACGAGCTTGACATTCCGCTTGCCGAAGTCTACGGCGTGGCCACATTCTATTCGCAGTTTTCGTTAAAGCCCAAGGGCAAGCACCGCATAAGCATATGCCTGGGCACCGCCTGCTACGTAAAGGGCGCAGACAAGATATTGGACGCCGTTGAAAAGGAACTCAGGATATCCTGCGGCGAACTCACGCCGGACAGAAAGTTTTCTTTAGACAGCTGCCGCTGCGTGGGCGCGTGCGGCCTTGCACCCGTAATGATAGTAGACGACGAGGTATACGGCAGGCTCACCGAAAAGCAGGTGAAGGCCGTGCTCGATAAATACATAAAGGAGTGACCTAGCCATGACGATAGAAGAACTTAAGCAGCGGTCGGAAAAACTTGCCGACCTTATAAAGGTAAGAAGGCTCGTCCGCGAGCAGGCAGAAAAACTCGCCCCTGTCACAGGCTACCGCAAGCAGGTGCTTGTGTGCGGCGGCACGGGCTGCACGTCAAGCCATTCCTTAAAGGTCATACAGCAGCTTGAAGAAAGCTTTAAGCAGCTTGGAATAGACGACGTTCTCATAGTAAAAACGGGCTGCTTCGGCCTGTGCGCCCTCGGCCCCATCATGATAGTCTATCCCGAAGGCGCGTTCTATCCGCACATGACGCCCGAACACGCAAAAACCGTTGTCGAAAAGCACCTTGTAAAGGGCGGCGAAATAGTAAAGGAACTGCTTTACGAGGGCACCGTGCACGAGGACGGTTCTATAATTCCCTTCGCCGAAATACCCTTCTACAAGCACCAGATGCGCATCGCGCTCAGAAACTGCGGCGTTATAGCCGCCGAGAGCATAGACGAGGCTATATCCGCGGGCGACTACATGGCACTTGCAAAGGTGCTTGAAAACATGTCCCCCGACGACGTGATAGAGGAGATAAAGGCCTCGGGCCTGCGCGGCCGCGGCGGCGCGGGCTTCCCCACGGGCATAAAGTGGGCAACTTCAAAGGCCGCCCCCGGCGACGAAAAGTATGTTGTCTGCAACGCGGACGAGGGCGACCCCGGCGCGTTCATGGACAGGTCGGTGCTCGAAGGCGACCCCCACTGCGTGCTTGAGGCAATGACCATAGCCGGCTACTGCGTTGGCGCGCACACGGGCTTTATATATGTCCGCGCGGAATATCCCATCGCCGTGGAAAGGCTGGAAATAGCAATAAAGCAGGCGCGCGAATACGGCTTGCTCGGAAAAAATATACTTGGCAGCGGCTTTGACTTCGACATAGAGATCCGCCTGGGCGCGGGCGCCTTTGTCTGCGGCGAAGAGACGGCGCTCATGCACAGCATAGAAGGGTTCCGCGGCGAACCCCGCCCCAGACCTCCTTTTTCGGCAACGTGCGGCGTGTTCGGCAAGCCCACCGTTTTAAACAACGTTGAAACGTGGGCAAACATTTCGCCCATACTCTTAAACGGCGCAAAGTGGTTTGCGGGCATAGGCACCGAAGGCAGCAAGGGCACCAAGGTGTTTGCCCTCGGCGGCAAAATACACAACGTCGGCCTGGTGGAAGTGCCCATGGGCACAACGCTGCGCACCATAATATACGATATCGGCGGCGGCATACCGGGCGGCAAGGCCTTCAAGGCGGCGCAGACGGGCGGCCCCTCTGGCGGCTGCATACCCGCAAAGTACATAGATACCGGCATGGACTTCGACAGCTTAAAGGCCATCGGCTCCATGATGGGGTCGGGCGGCCTCATCGTAATGGACGAGGACACCTGCATGGTGGATATCGCCAAGTTCTACCTGGAGTTCACTGCAGATGAAAGCTGCGGCAAGTGCAATCCCTGCCGCATAGGCACCAAGCGCCTTTTAGAGATACTTACAAGGATAACGGAGGGCAAGGGCAAGCCGGAGGATATTCAGCGCATACGCGACCTTTCAGAGTATATGCAGGCCTCCTCGCTGTGTGCCCTCGGCCAGTCGGCGCCCAACCCCATACTTTCAACAATGAACCACTTCCTCGACGAATACGAGGCGCACATAAACGAAAAGAGATGCCCCGCGGGCGTCTGCAAATCGCTGCTCAACTACTACATTCTCACCGATAAGTGCCGCGGCTG
>CALVLV010000032.1 GCA_944341075.1 uncultured Clostridia bacterium | reverse complement strand
CCGTAATCGAATTTATCGTCTGCGCCGACTTCGATAATCTTGAAGCCTTTTTGAATGAGATAAGAGCTGAATTGCCAAAGCTTTTCAAAGCGCCCGTTGCTGTCAAAGACGGCACAGACATTCTTTGCCGGGTGGTAAGCGGTGATGCGAAAATAGTTTGCCATAGTTGTTTCCTCCTGTTTAGTTGTATCGTTTGAAAGCGTACTTTGTTACAAGCCCTTGCAGCGGGTAGATGCGGTCTTTGTCGAAAGGAGCGATCATATCAGACAGGACGTAAGGTACGAACTCGTCTGTAAGATAGGCGACGCATTTGTAGCCCTCGACTTCGATTATGACGAATGTTTCGTCCTCGCTGTTCGGGCAGTAGCCTTTGAGATAATTAAGCGCCCGTTCCGCCTGTTCGGCAAGCGCGGGATTGTCGCGCTGAAATTCTTTTACGGTATAAATTTCGTCAAGATAACTTTTCATAATTTCTCCTATGCGGCAAGTTTCTTCAATATTTTATTGGCATACGGCAGCCAGACTTTGTTGACGTAATGCAGGATATCGTCGCTCGGTTTGTGGTCGTGTTCGCCGTAACATTGCAAAACCTTGTGCGTGTGCGGGGAATATTCCACGGTGACGAGCGGCGTATCCGGCTGCGCTTTCAAGCGCACAAAGAAGATGAGCGAATCTTCGCGGATCATCTTTTGGTCGTAATTCATACGCCCCACGCAATGGTGCAAAAACTCTCCCTCGCGCACAAGGTCGGCGGGTGTCTTTGCGATAATGCAGATGAACGCGCTGCGCTTATCGTGCTGCAAGGCAGAATACTTTTGCGCGACTTCGCCGAATGCCTTTTTAAGGTCACGTTTTGCTTCCTCGCTCGCTTTTGCCTGTGCTGTTGCGTATTGATCTATGCGGATATCGTGCCAGCGCATGAAGTCGTGCGGAAGCCTGTTTTGCGGCAAGGACATATCCAGCTGTAAATGCTCGCAGGCTTTGAGGTAGTCAAGGTACAACCTCGGTGTAATTTTCTGTTCGTCGATATAGCGGAAGAACTCTTTGAGCTTTTGCCCGCGGAACAGCCTGCGGATGGGCTTATAGTCCATCTCTCGTTCAAAACACTTCTTCCTTGAAAGAAAAGCCTGTATTTCCTTGATCGGCTTGTCCGTTTTATACGCCTGCATGACGGTTTCTATGTAGAGAGGGAACGGCGATGCGGTCAATTCCGGGCGACGGCGAATAAGCCACTTGCAGAATTGCTTGTCGGTGCCGATGCGCTTCAAGATGGTGATGCTGTCGTAATACATACCGAGACCGGCTTTCATGAGCATTTCGAGCTGCGGGAACCTCTCGTACAGCCGCAGGTATTTCAAAAGTTTAGTGCCGTGATAGAGCTTATAGGCGCTGTACTTATATTCGGGCAGCTTGTCGATGACCTGCATATTGACAATGGGCGCCCACGGATCGTAATAACGGTCTTTTGCCCAGCATACGCCGCGCTCGTACCAGCGCCGTTCTTTCTGGATGCCTTCGTCGTGCCAGCCGACGCGGAAGCCCATGCTGCCGCAATAGCAGTATTCGAGGTCTTTTACAAAGCACTTTAAGGAATGAACGCCGTGCCATGCGACGGCTTTACAATACCATTTTTTGCGATAGTGCTTGACGGCGACGGTAACTTTGATAAGTTCCTTATGCCATATCGCAAGATAGGCGTAAAAGCGGAGTTGTTTATTCGGCGTCGGGTACTCTTTTTTATCTTCGCGCTCGATAAGGCGCAGGATATATTTGGGAGTAGGTTTGATGTCTTTCTCTGTCATTTTTATCACCTCAATGTAATTTCGTTGCCGAGCAGTTCGTCCAGCGCGGCGAGTGCCTCCGTATCGAAGGCGGAAAGGTCTAAATCGGGTTCGTCGTTTGTAAAGTCGGGTTCTTCGACGTCACCGTCAAATTCGCGCATTTCTTCTTCGGAGAGTATTTCGCCCGTTTCAAGGTCAACATTTTGCGCAGAGGGCAGCTCACGAATGCCGTCGTTTTCAATCAAGACAACACTGTGTCCGTTCCGAACGATTTTATCGAAGTACGCATCCGAAGCATGATACGGAAAACCGACCATCGGTACACGGTTTTCAAGCCCGCAATCCCGCCCCGTAAGGGTGAGATGCAATTCGTCTGCAAGCATTTCCGCGTTCTTGCCTAATACCTCGTAAAAATCGCCCAAACGCATTGCAATAACGGCTTGCGGATATTTTTCCTGCACGTCCAGATATTTTCGGTACATGGGAGAGGCCGTTCGTTTGGATGGTTTCGTTTTTTCTTCCTCGACGAGAACTTCTGCAACTTCGGCATAGTCTTCGTCCGTCGGCTCGTCGTCCGGTTCCTCGGCGGCAGGCTCTTCGGGCTTTGCATCCAACAGGTCGAACATCGACATCTGCGGCTTCGGCTGCGGCTTTGGCGGCGTATATTTTACCGTCGGCGCCTTTGCCGTAACTTTGGGTATGGGTGCCTTGTATTCCGTCCCGTCCTCATTGTAGAGCGTGCCTTCGATGGAATCCTCTTCGAAGTAATGCACTACCCAGCCGTACACGGTATCATCGTCGATACAGGCGGATTGCGCGCCTTTCTCCGCTTGCTTTTTCGCCTCGTCGCAGGCAAACTTCATAAAGCCCGCCAGCGTCTTTCTGTTGAGCAGCATTTTACCGTCCTTTTGGATGCGCACGCCGCCGTTGATCTTTTCGGCAAGCACCTCGGAGGCATTCGCCTCCAAGTATGCTTTGACCTTTTGTTCTTCTTTCGTCGTTGCTTGTAAGTTGAGTTTCATATTTCCTCCGTGTCTGCCATCTCCAAGCCGAGCAGAAAGCCCGTTTTGAAGGCAACCGCATACGCCCGTTCGATGAGAAATTCATAATTGAGCGCAACGGTATCCGCGTACTCGTCAAAGAGCTTTGCATTTTCGCCCGTCATGAGCGCCTTTATTTTGTCGTAATAAGCAAGTTCCTTGTCCCGTCTATCCGCGGGGAGTTTCAGGCTCACGCCGCGGATATCGCCTTTATAGAGCAGTTCAATGATAGATTGCATATCGCGCCTCCTTAAAAAGGTAAATCGTCCAAAAGCTCGGCGGCTTTGGTAGGCAAGGCTTCCAGCGTCGTATAGTGGTTGAATCCGCCGCGGTAGTCCTGTTCGTCCTTCGCCGTGCGGATGAGGATATGCCCGTACCATTCGTTCGTGAAGTAACGCACGTCCGAGATGGAAAGATACGCACACTTGTTCTCCGCGCTCTTGATGAACGCCGAAAAGCAGTAGTGATTTTTCCCCACGTCGACGAGCTGCCAATGATTTTCCTTGCAAAGAGAACGCAAGTAATTCAGATACTTCGTTTGAAACGTCCTGTAATCTTCGCCGGTGTAGCTGCCCGACGAAAATTCATGGGTAAGGTACTTTTTGAGTTCTGTGATTTTAGCCATTTCCTTTTTCCTCCGTGTTGATTTTTCCGTAAACATCATCTGCATAGAACTGACAGACAAACCAATTAAAAAGGGCGTGACATTTCACGCCCTTGTAGTCCACGATGTAGTCGTTCTCGCCGACCTTTTCAAGTACGGTGATCTCGTCCATCTCTCCTTTCAAAGAGTGGATGTGCGCCATTGTCTTGTAAGCGTATTCGTTCATTGTACAGCCTCCTTTTTACGCAATCCTTCTGATACCGCCGCCGAAGCTGCGCACCATGACGCTGCCGAACTCGCTGCACCAGTCGTCGTCTTTGTTCCAGACGTAAGCAAAGGCGGTATGTCTGTTGCCTTCGGTGTGCATGAGCGTTTTCCATTCTTCGGGATATGCTGTCACGATGAGGAAGGAATAGCACTCGCCGAAGTCGGTATATTCGTGCGTGATGGCATATACGAGGCAGTTGTACTTCTTTTCAAGCGCTCTCATCTTTTCGTAGAGTTCGGGCTCCTGATCTGCCCAATAGCCGCCGAAGCGTTCAAAGAAGCATACCATGCCTTTCTCACGGAAGCCCTTGATGTACGGGGCATAGATATCCATCTCTTTCAGAAGCTCGATTGCTTTTTCTTTTTTTGCAATGTTCTTGTCGTTCATGATTTTTTTTCCTTAAATGCAGTTTTCTAATGTTTCAAAGTTGTAACCGATATTTCGGAGCGTCTCTTCAAAGCCGAACCACGCCAGCAAATTCTGGTTGTAGTCGTCCTGCGCAAGGGGATCTTCCTTGTCCCACTTGTCGCCGAACAGTTCGGAAGGTGCGTAAAGCCCCGTGCCGTTCATGGTTTCATACAGCAGCGCATTGATCTCTTGGCGGTACTGCTTGTAGAAGCGCACCGTGTCCGAATAGTAGATGAGTTCGCCCACGACGCCCGACTGACAGCCATAGTGCAGTACATCCGTGAAGATATACTTCTTGTCGCTGTAATCGCCCCAGCGGTCAATGACGTAGTTGCAGACTCGTTTTGTGAGCGGGCTGTCCGACTTGCGTTTGAGTTCCTTGATGTTGGAAAGAGTAAGTTTCATCATGCAGCCTCCTCGAACTCGTCCAGATACACGCGCTCGAACATGACGCCGTACTCGAAGTAAAGCCTGCCGTTTTTATCCGTCATGAGGTCATACGTTACGACGCTGATTTTACCTCTGTTAGACACGGCGACCTGTACTTCATTGCGGTCAAGGTCGATGCCGACGATGTTGAAGGTGATGAACGCTTCGCCATCGTACAGTTCAAATTCAGAGAGATAATACGCTCTGAACTCGGTGAAATTGGAAACTTTGGTTTTCATAGAGTTTTACCTCCGAATTTTTATTTTGCCTTTCGGCAGGGGCGACAGGAGCACCGGGCGAGATATGCTCGCGCTCACTCAAAAGAGGTAAATCGGAAGTCAACGACAAAGGACAAAATTATTGCATACAGATAACGGATAAACTACCGTAAACGCAAAAAAGCCGAGCAGGTCAAATTGACCTACCCGGCTTTCCGTGTATAGGGCTATTCTATTTTTCAGCGATAATTTTTCCCGTTGACTTCCGCGAGAACTGTGCTACGATAGCCACAACGAAGGGCAAAAAATTCGGAGAGTTATTCCTTCAGCGGCAATAAAAAAACTACCCGAACCCACTGTTCTGTAATAGTGGTGTTCGGATAGTTCCCGTTTGGTGGAGCATAGCGGATTCGAACCGCTGACCTCTACACTGCCAGTGTAGCGCTCTACCAACTGAGCTAATACCCCATGCCTGTTTAATATATCAATAATGCTTGTCTATTATAGCAAATAGTGTACGCCAACACAAGCGTTTTTAACATAATTTTGCGCTTTTATTATGTAAAACTTAATTTAAGCCGACAAAAGCAGTCAAATGTTCCCGGCGCGCGCTGGGCGGCAGCACCGCATGTGGTTCGCATGTAAAAGAAAAGAAACATTAGTCAGCCGCACTTGCGTAAATTTTACATTTTCGACGCCAAAACTGTAACTAATTACATTTTTTACAATGTTTTTCGGCGATATTGACAAAGCAATTTTTTATATTATAATGTAATTGAATTTCAAGCAATGGGAGGGGAAGGGCTGTACAATGTTCAACATCTTCATGACTGCGGTCAATGCTATCCTTCCCATAGTCCTTCTTATACTTCTTGGGTATATTTTAAAGCGCATCGGCTTTTTGTCCAAAGAGTTTTTAAAGATAGGCAACAAGCTGGTGTTCAACGTATGTTTGCCATGCATGCTTTTTATCAATATATACGATATCAGCGACCTTTCGGACGTAAACTGGGGGCTTGTGGTTTTTTGCGTTGCCATGGTGTTCATAATATTTGCCATAGGCTTTGCCGTAAGCGTTGCAACCACCAAAGATAACCGCCGCCGCGGCGTGTTGCTGCAGTGCTGCTACCGCAGCAATTTTGCAATAATAGGCATTTCGCTTGCGGCCGCGCTTGCAGGGGAGGGTCAGGAAGCCGCTGTAAACGGCGTTGTTGCAATAATTCAGGCGTTCACCATTCCCATCTTTAATATTCTGGCAGTAATTTCCCTTTCGGTCTTTGTGGGCAGGGAACAGCCGCAGACAGGTGAAAACGGAATGGTCGTTGCGCCCGCGCGCAAGTATGCAGACATAAAAAAAATACTGCTGAATATAGTAAAAAACCCGCTTATAACAGGCATAGTTGCGGGTCTTGTATTTGTGGGGCTCAGATATGCAGAAACGGCTGTATGGGGCAGCGCGGTATTCACCGTAAAGGAAGACCTGCCGTTTGTGTATACCACGCTTACAAATTTAAAACAGATAGCAACGCCGCTTGCGCTGATAGTGCTGGGCGGGCAGTTCGAGTTCTCCGCCGTAAAAGGCATGTCTAAAGAGATAGCCGTCGGCACGGTGTTCCGCTGCGTCGTCGCGCCCCTTCTCGGCGTGGGGTGCGCAGTCCTTCTGAGCGAATTTACGCCGCTTTTCAGCTTCGGCAGCACGGAATATCCCGCGCTCATCGCCCTGTTCGGCACGCCCGTGGCGGTGTCCAGCGCGATAATGGCGGGGGAGATGGGAAACGATGAACAGCTCGCCGGCCAGCTTGTGGTATGGACAAGTTTAAGCTCTATCGTCACTCTGTTTGCCGCCGTAATGATCCTTATGTCGTGCGGCCTGCTTGCGGTATAAATACAATCGGGCAATGCCCGTTCATATAGTTTGCTAAGGGGTTAAAATGTGCGTTATTTCGGGCATATATGCCTGCTAATTCAATTTTTCGGCGCACATGGAAATGAGGGAAAGGCAAACAAAAAATTATGTTCAACATTTTTATGACGGCGGTAAACGCCGTCGTGCCCATCGTGGCGCTCATAGCGCTGGGCTACGTTTTAAAGCGCGTCGGTTTTCTCACGGGCGAATTTGTAAAGGTAGGCAACAAGCTTGTATTCGATGTGTGCCTGCCCTGCATGCTGTTTATCAATATATACAACATTCAGGATCTGTCTGCAATAAACTGGGGACTTGTCATATTTTCGGTAATTGCCATTTTTGTGCTGTTCGGTCTCGGGTATGTGGTAACTATCTTCACCACCAAAGATAACCGCCGCCGCGGCCCCGTTTTTCAGTGCACGTTTTTAAGCAATTTTGCCATAATCGGCATTTCCCTTGCAGAGGCGCTGGCAGGTTCCGACCCCGCCAACATACAAACGGTAAATGGCGTAGTGGCCATGATCCAGGCCTTTACGGTTCCCGTTTTCAACATTCTTGCCGTAATATCCCTATCGGTATTCCGTGCGCCCGCTGATGCGGAGGGTCTTCCCGTATCTTCCGAAGGCCTTGTCGCCGTGCCTGAAAAAAAGGGGGCGGATATCAGGCGCATAGTGCTGAATATCGTCACCAACCCTATGATACTCGGCATTGCGGCGGGGCTTGTGGTGGTGGGCCTGCGATATGGCGAA
This sequence comes from uncultured Clostridia bacterium, assembly GCA_944341075.1. Lineage (GTDB taxonomy): Bacteria > Bacillota > Clostridia > Christensenellales > Borkfalkiaceae > Coproplasma. Next base: position 14,269 of record CALVLV010000032.1, on the reverse strand, counting down.
GTTGCCATATGGGGCGACCCTGCGCCCTTTACAATAAAGGACGACCTTCCATTTGTGTATACCTTCTTAGACGACCTGCGCGTCATCGCAACGCCGCTCGCCCTCATAGTGCTCGGCGGGCAGTTTGAATTTTCTGCCGTAAAGGGCATGACCAAGGAGATAGTCGTATCCACGGTATTCCGCTGCGTGGTCGCGCCCCTTCTCGGCGTAGGCGTGGCTGTGCTGCTCAGCGAATTTACACCGCTTGTAAGTTTCGGCCAGACCGAATACCCCGCGCTCATCTCGCTGTTCGGCACGCCCGTGGCTGTGTCCAGCGCCATCATGGCCGAATCTATAGGCGACAACGATTCCCAGCTTGCAGGCCAGCTTGTGGTATGGACTTCCGTCGCCTCGGTATTTTCGCTGTTCGCCATTGTATTTGTGCTCATGTCCATGGGCCTGCTGTCTGTGTAGAGTTGCGGTAAATGCGGCATATATGCGGCCCAATTGAATTAAATGTGGCGGCACACCCGTTAAGGGCGCGCCGCCTTTTGCGTATTTTACCTGTTTATTTCCCTTCAGCCGATTTCGGCCTTTATGCGCTTTAAGGCATTCTTTTCCAGCCTTGAAACCTGCGCCTGCGAAATACCCACCGCGCCCGATATCTCCGTCTGGGTCTTTCCCTCAAAGTATCTTAAAAATATAATGTGCTTTTCGCGCTCGTCCAGCTTCTGCATTGCCTCGTAAAGCGCGGCCTTTTCCGTCCACGCCTCGTCGTTGTTCTTCTCGTCGAATATTTGATCCATCAGCAGCAGCGTGTCGCCCGCCTTGTTGTATACGGGGTCGTACAGCGATACGGGGTCAGATATCGCGTCAAGCGCATACGCCACTTCCGAAACGGCTATGTGCATCTGCTCGGCGATCCTGTCGTACGTCACGCAGTCCTCGCTCTCTTCAAGTTCTTCGCGCACCTTGAGTATTCGGTATGCCGTGTCGCGTATCGAGCGCGAAACGCGCAGCGAATTGCCGTCGCGTATGAACCGCTTTATCTCGCCCAGTATCATCGGCACCGCGTATGTGGAAAATTTTACGCCCACAGACATGTCAAAGTTGTCTATTGCCTTTATCAGCCCCACACAGCCCGCCTGAAAAACGTCGTCCGCGTTGGCGTTCTTAGACCAGAACCGTTTTACCAAGGAAAGAACCAGCCTCATATTTCCCACAATAAAGCGCTCGCGCGCCTCTTTGTCGCCTGCCTTCAGCCGCGCCATAAGTTCCGTCTGTTCTTTTGCGCTCAAAAGCGGCAGACCGGATGTGTTTACCCCGCAGATGTTTACTTTCTGAAGCATTTTTATCCTCCATGTTATGTATCTGCCGCGGCGCACGGGGTGCAGAAAATAGCGTGCGGTACCTTCCGCATATGGTAAGTATGTTCAACCGCCGCTTTTTTATTCCCGAAAGGCGCATTTGTATTTTCTTTATACAGTAATGCGCCGCCAATCGCCGTTTCTGCATACAGACAAAAATGGGCCCCATTCGGTACGTCATTTCGACCGAGCGACAGCGAGCGGAGATATCTCAAGGCTCCCTTGTATAAGCGCTTGAGATCTTTCGACTTCGCCTTCGGCTACGCTCAAGATGACAGAGCGAAAATAAAAATTGTTCGTCAACTCCCCTTTCGTATAAAGATATTGACAAAACAGACGGCCGATTGTATAATTATTTAAAAAACCGATCATTCATGCGGCATTTTGCCGCTTCGGGAGATAGATATGTTGAGAATAGTTACCGACTCCTCTGCCGAGATCTCGCAGGAAGAGGCAAAGCGCCTGGGCATAGAGGTGCTGCCGCTCACCATTTGTTTCGGCGACAAAACCTACCGCGACGGCATAGATATAACGCCGCAGCAGTTTTACGAACGGCTTGTTTCATCGGATGAGTTCCCCCGCACGTCACAGCTCAGTTTCGACGAGCTTTCTTCGCTGTTTGCCGACGCAAAGAGCAAGGGCGAAGAGGTGCTTGTGCTTCCCATATCGTCTGCCCTTTCTGGCTCATACGAATGGGCGGTGCGTGCCGCGCAGGAGAGCAGCTATGATAAAATTCATGTCTACGACGGCAAATGCACCACATATATGCTTGAAATACTTGTAAGGGAGGCTGTCCGCTTGCGCGATAAGCCTGCCTCCGAGGTGATCGCCGCGTTAGACGAGCTACGTCCCAGAATAGCGCTGCTTGCCGCGCTCGATACCCTTGAATATTTAAAGCGCGGGGGCAGGATAAACCGCACCGTGGCTACGGTCGGCGGCCTGCTGCGCATAAAGCCTGTTATCACCGTAAGCGACGATGGAAAGGTGGAGCTTATCAATAAAAGTTTCGGAATGAACGCCGCGCTCAGGTATATCTCCGACAGGTTCAAGGCCGATAAAAAGGACGAAAGGTTTGCCGTGCGCACAATTTATTGCATGGATAGCGGCAACTGCCTTAGGCTGAAGGAACTCACGGGCACCGCAGACGTCCCCTGCGAAAATATCTGCCCCGTAATCGGCGCGCACATAGGGCCGCGCGCGGCGGGCATAGTTTATGTGCGTCAAAAATGACGGGTATTCAACGGGTTGCCTGCGTCAATAATTGTTTTGCCGCATTTGCGATCTGCAATGCTGTACGGGCGAGGGTAACTTTCGCGCCGGCGGCCGTGCAATATTTGAAATTTTTGTGTAAAAATTACCCGATTTAACATTGCAAACCGCGGCCGATGATGATATAATGAATACAAACAATTAACTTACCGCAATATACGGAGGTAGACTAAAGTAATTTTATGTTGACGGCTGATATTATCGTTCTGGCCGGCTGCGCGCTGTTTGTCATTCTCGGCATTATAGTGGGCTTCGGCAAGGGTCTTAAATTTTTTACCAGCGGCATAATCTTCGGCACTATAATTTCCATATTCGTGTGCTATCTCATATACGGCTTTGTGCTCAACTGGCAGTTTGTGCGCGACCTGCTCGACAGGTTCAACGAATGGATGGCCGGCCAGGGCGATGTGGGCACATTCTTCGCCGATATACACACCGACAGGATCGTGCTCGCCGTAGTGCTGTTTATCATAGTTACCATAGTAAGGGTAATAGTGGTGAACATTATAAAGAGCGTTGTAGAAATAGATAACGTATTCTTTAAAATAATCAACAAAGTGCTGGGCGCCGCGTTCTTCTTTGCTGTGGCGCTGGCAATACTGCTCATCGTGTTCCAGATAGTTGCATGGGTGGGCGGCGAAACTGCGGCAAACTTTGCCGAAAGTCTTTCCGGCAGTATCTTCAGACTGGACGATCTGTTCGCCAACAACCCGCTCAGGGCTGTATTTTCATAACTTTAACTTCATAAAATTGCGGGCGGCGCCATCAGGCGCCGCCCTTAACTTTTAAGCGGCATGCTTTGAGCATTGTAACATTGCTCTGTTCTGTGGCATATAATGTGTAGCGGGGTCTGCGGGCGGCGGCATGCGCGCCGCAAATATGCGCAGAACGGCAGAGGATTGTTTTGGAGTTTTTATACAGCGATATAAAAAAGATGGATGTGATAAGCGTGGCGGACGGAAGGCATCTGGGCAGGGTGTGCGATGCCGCCTTCAGCTTCCCCGAAGGCAGGCTGTGCGGCTTTTATGTAACGGGCGGCAAGGGGTTCAGTTTTGCCCGCCAGGATATGTTCGTTCCGCTTTCGGCAATAGTGCGCATAGGGGAGGACGTGATAATTACCGACGTGCGCGAACTGCCTCCGCCCAAAGAACGTTGCCGCAAACCGCGCAAGGGCGCCTGCCCGCCTGCAGAGCCCTGCTCCGCGCCCAAAGACAGGCGCAGCTACGATGAATACGAGTAGTCACATGCCCGTGTTAGGCGCGTGGCAAAATAATGTAAAGGCGCGCCGCGGCAAAACAGCCGCGGCGCGCCCTTCGGTATATTTTGTTGCAAACCATAAAGTTGTCTTTGCTGCCTGTCAGAATATATTTTCAATGCTCATCTTATAGTTGCCGGGCAGCGTCTTTGCCATCTGCAGCACTACCTCAAGGTTGGCAAGCGCGTCGGAATAGTTTTCGGTGTATATATACGAAAGGGCGGTATTCAGCCTGTGGTCTACGTATGTTATGTCGTTGTGCGGTATAAATACGTGCAGCCTGCTCCTTTCGGTCGCCCAAAGCGTGCGCACCGCCTCGGCGTCCTCGGCGTTGGCCTTTCCCTGTTCGGTCTTTTCGTACAGCGTGTCTACCGCGTCATAAAATTTTCCGAACCGGTCGTCAAGGTATCTTTCGGTAAACACAAACAGGCATATGCTTAAAAGCAGCGCCGCAAGCGTCAGCGATATAGATTTTACCATCTCTTTTCCGCCTCTATCTTAAGTATTTTATATGGCTTGCCCCTGATCTGCAGGTATACCCGCCCGTTTCCGTCCACCGTCATGACAAGCACCTTTTTTATTTTTGTGCCCTGCTCTTTTAAAAAACCGTCCAGCGTGCCGCGCGCAATGCCGCATGTGGCAAGGTTGTGCGCGTTCAGCCTGCCGCTGTCTATCAGCGTGACTGCAAGCGAATCGGTCTTTTGCTCCCTTGCCAGCGCCGAAAAACTCCCGTTTGCCTCGTACAGCCCGTAATAAACGTCGTCTATGTTAAAATACCCCGCCGCGCGCATGCTCTCAATAAGGTCGCTCACGTCAAGGTTATTTTTTCTCAGCTGGTATTCGTCTATTCCTTCCCGCGTTATAACAAGCGACGGCCTGCCGCTTATGACAGCCTTCATAGGCCGCACCCACATGTTCAGCAGCCACACTATCTGGTGGAGTATAAAAATTGCCACTATGGCAACAATGCCGTACAAAAGGGGTATGGTGGAATCTGCCATAGGTATGCACGCAAGTTCTGCTATCAGCAGGGTGATTATAAATTCAAACGGCTGCATTTCGCCTATCTGGCTCTTGCCCATAAGCCTCATCACAACAAGCAACGTTATAAATATTATTGCCGTTCTAATAAAAATCAGCGCCATACCATAAGTATAATCAAAAACGTGCGCAATATTCTTGCCAAAACCTTTCGCGGGTGCTATAATTGCATACAAATAAAAATGCACAGGCGCGTTAAGTGTTGCCGGTCGGACAGCCGTCAAACGAAAGGCCTTTTGCCTGCGGTGTCTGTGCGCGTCCTGAATAGTTAACTCTTCGGGCGCCTTAAAGTGCGCCCTTTTTTATTTTTTTAAGGAATGTATTTTGTCGGTATGCAGGCAGACAGCGCGCAAAACAGAATAACGGCCATGCGCCGCCGCGGAATAAGGTTCGGAACGGGCCGCACGCGCGCTTTGCTTAACGCGCTCGGCTCTCCCGACGATCGCCTTAAAATAATCCATGTTGCGGGCAGCAACGGAAAGGGCTCGGTGTGCGCATACCTAAGTTCGGTACTCATGGCGGCGGGCAGGCGCGTCGGGGTGTATACCACGCCCGAAGTTTTCTGCTTTGAAGACCAGTTTTCAATAGACGGAAAAACCAGCCGCGACCTGTGCGAAAAATACCTTGCTGCCGCCGATGAGGCTGCCGAAAGGCTGGAGGACAAGCCCACCGCGTACGAGCGACAGACGGCGGCCGCCTTTCTGATGTTTGCAGGGGAGAGGTGTGAATACGCCGTCATCGAAGCATGCATGGGCGGCCTGCTCGACACCACCAACGCCGTCAATAAAAAGATGCTTGCCGCCATAACTTCCATCTCGCTCGAACACACCGAATTCCTCGGTAAAACCCTGCGGGAGATTGCTGAAAACAAGGCGGGCATAATAAAAAACTGCCCCGCGGTGATATCGCGCTGCGTGCCCGAAGAGGTGCGTCCCGTATTTTACTGCCGCGGTGCAAGGCTTTCCCTCGCTGCCGAGGATATCGTTTCTGCAGGGGGCGGCTCATACTTTACATGCGGCGGGCGCAGATACTTCACGCGCATGGCGGGCTGCATGCAGCCCCACAACGCCGCCGTGGCAATAACGTGTGCGCAATTGCTCGGTATCGGTGCGGAGGATATTGCGCACGGTATAGCGGCGGCCGAACTTTCCGGCAGGCTGCAGATAATAAAAAGCCGCGGCAAAGAGTACGTGCTCGACGGCGCGCACAACCCCGAAAGTTTTATTCCGCTTGCGGGGCTGCTCGGTGAAAACGCAGGAAAGACACGCACGGTTGTCTACGGTTGCCTAAGCGATAAAAATGTGGATGCCGTGCTAAAAATGCTCAGGGGCCGCGTAGAAAAATTTATAGCTGTGCGCGCGCCAAGTTACAGGGCAATGGACTTTAATAAAATGTTTTCGGCATGCCGCGCCGTTTTCCCGGAATGTATCGCGGCTGACAGCATACCGCACGCCCTTGATATGGCTTCGGGCGGCATAGTTGCCGTGTGCGGATCGTTTACCCTTTTAAAGGAGGCAAAGCAATGGATAGAGAAAGAGCAATAAGGGCGGTGAGGGAATTCCTTTCGGCCGTGGGCGAAGATCCCGAAAGGGAGGGACTTAAGGATACCCCCGCGCGCGTTACAGACATGTATGCCGAACTGCTTTCGGGCAACGGCGATAGCGCGGCAAAACATCTTTCAAAAACTTTCGCCGTGCAGTCGGGCGACATTGTAATAGAAAAGGATATCGCCTTCTCGTCCATGTGCGAACATCACCTGATGCCTTTTTTCGGCAAAATGGCTATAGCCTATATACCGGGCGGCCGCGTGGCGGGGCTTTCAAAGCTCGCGCGTACGGTAGAGGTGTATGCCCGCCGCCTTCAGCTTCAGGAACAGCTCACCGGCCAGGTGGCGCAGGCCGTGTATGAAAATCTCGGTGCGCGCGGCGTGTTCGTGCTGTGCGAGGCAGAACATACCTGCATGACCTGCCGCGGTGTGAAAAAGTTCGGGTCAAAGACCGTCACGTTCGCAACCGCGGGCGACTTCCCGCAGGAAAAGATATCGCAGGTTATCGCCCTGCTTAAATAAAGGCTGTTTTTAAATGATAATAGGCAATAAAGATTTTTCGTGCGGAACGCATATAATGGCAATAATCAATCTCACGCCCGACAGTTTCTGGGGCGCCAGCCGCCACACGGTGTATACGGCGCTTGCCGCCGCCGAACGGGCTGTAGAGGAGGGGGCCGAAATACTCGATATAGGTGCGCAGTCCACGCGCCCCGGTTACACCGAAGTGGGCGCAGATGAAGAGATACGCCGCCTTGCCGGGCCGCTTTCGCAGATAAAAAGGCGTTTTTCCGTCCCCGTTTCTGTCGATACCTATTTTTCTGTGTGTGCGCGCGCCGCTCTTGAAGAGGGTGCCGACATGATAAACGACGTGTGGGGACTTATGCACGACGGGGATATGGCGTCTGTCGTGGCAAAGTACGGCGCGTCGGTTTGTATAATGCACAATTCTCATGTGCAATTGTCGGGCGATATATGGCAGCCAATAAAAGATTTTTTAACTAATTCTGTAAATATTGCAAAACTTGCAGGCATTTCCGATGACAGGATCTGTCTTGATGGCGGCATAGGCTTTGCAAAGAGCAGGGAACAGAACCTTGAACTTCTCGCGCATTACGGCAGGCTGTCCTGCCTCGGCTATCCCCTGCTGCTCGGGTGCAGCCGCAAGTCGCTGTTCGGCGGCCGCGCCGAAGACAGGCTCGCTCCCACAATCGCGGCTACAAAACTCGCCGTAAGGCAGGGCGTCGCCTTTGTTCGCGTGCACGACGTAAAGCAAAACGTTGCCGCGGTAAGGGAGGCGGAGGCTGAAATTGCAGAAGAAATTAATGGCAACAATTTGCAGGCTGTTCGGGGAATGAATACGGAGAAATGAATAATGGGTAAAGTAATAGTCAAAAAATTAAAAATAAAGACGTGCCACGGTGTAAACGGCTTTGAAAAAAAACAGCCCCAGCGCTTTGAATTTTCTGCCGAAGTCGGCTGCGACTTCTACGAGGCGGCAAAGAATGATGAGGTATCGCTCACGGTAAACTATTCCACCGTGTGCAAGCTTATCACTGCGGTTGCCACGCAGAACGTGTTCAACCTGATAGAAACGCTCGCCTGCCGCTGTGCCGAGGCAATACTCGAAAACTTCCCACAGGCGACCTATGCCACTGTCCGCGTGGAAAAGCCGCAGGCACCCGTAAAGGCCAAATTCAAAACCATGGCTGCCGAGGCGACACTCCGCCGCGAAAGGGCGTATCTCTCTTTAGGTTCCAGCCTGGGAGATAAAAAGGCCTATCTTGACTTTGCCGTAAAGGGACTGAATTCAACGCGCGGTATAAAGGTAAAAAAGGTCTCTTCGTATATAGAAAGCGCCCCTTACGGCGGCGTGGCCAAAAATACATTTCTGAATGCTTGCGCGGAGATAGAAACATACCTTCCGCCCCGCGCGCTTTTACACGAGATCAACCGCATAGAGACCGAGGGGGAGCGCATCCGTGCGCTCCGCTGGGGCGACAGAACGCTGGATATCGACATAATTTTTTACGGCAGGCAGGTCATCTGCGAAGAGGGGCTTATAATTCCCCACCCCGACTACAAAAACCGCAGGTTTGTTTTAGACCCGCTCAGGGAGATTGCCCCCGACTTCGTGTGCCCCGTAACGGGTGCACGGCTGAGCGAACTTTAATTTTCAGGATGCGGCTATGCGTGAAAATTAATTACAAAAATTGCACAGCGTTTTCGTAAATTAATTTGTCGTTTTTTAACTAATTTTCATCGTCGGGTAAACTGCATATTTTTATATGTGCAAATTGCATAAATATGTTGAAAAAATCTATACAAAAACCTATCAATATGTTATAATTCATTTAGCTTGAGTGATATTTTTTAGCGTGCAGGCGCGCACATAATGTGGCGCTAAACTTTATACGGAAGCCGTAAAATATCTTGCGGCGTTTTTTGTTTGTTCTGCACACGCACGCATGCCGGCATACATTTTTGAACAAGAAAATTTTTAGAATTTGGTTAAATATAAATACTGTACTCTTGCAGTGGGAAAACAAATAAACTCGTCTGGCAATGCGTGCGGTTAATCAAGTTTGAGGAGTATTTGTTTTGGAAAAGATAGGGATAATTGATTTAGGGTCAAATTCGGCCAGACTGGTGATCGTCAACCTCTTTCAGGATGGCTATTTCATGGTGGTTGACGAACTTAAGGAGAGCGTACGCTTAGGGCAGGACATGGAGCGCGACGGATTTTTAAAACCCCAGCGCGTAGCCGAAACGATAAAAACGCTTAAAATGTTCCGCAAGCTGTGCGATGCAAGCGGAGTCAGCCGCATAATAACCGTCGCCACAGAGGCGGTGCGCAAGGCCAAAAACCAGCGCAGCTTTCTTGACGAGATCCAGGCCAACTGCGGGCTGAAAATAAAGGTGCTTTCTGCCGAAGAAGAGGCAACGCTCGTCTACCGCGGCGTTATAAACACCATGGATGTACCCAAAGGACTCATACTTGAAATAGGCGGCGGCTCAACCAAAATAGTCTACTACAACAGGCGCAACATGCTCAATTATGCCACACTGCCGTTCGGGTCGGTCACGCTTACAGACATGTTCTCGCAGGACGGGCTCAAGCCCGAAGAGCAGGCCAACAAGATAGAGGAGTTCTTCACCGAACAGCTCCGCGGCGTAGAGTGGCTCAAGGACGTAGACCCCGACGTGCAGATGATAGGCGTGGGCGGCTCCTTCCGCAACCTGTTCAAAATCAATAAAATGGTGCACAAGTATCCCCTGGATACCGTTCACAACTACAACATGCTCACCGAAGATTTCATGCCGCTCTACGACATGATAAAGGTTCTTGACCTTGATAAAAAGAAGAAGATAAAGGGCCTTTCGGCGCAGCGCGCAGACATTCTCCCCGCAGCCCTTGCGGTGATTAAATCTTTTGTTACCTATATGGGCGTGGAAAACTTCACCATCTCCGGTGCGGGCCTGCGCGAGGGCATAATGTTCAACCAGGCGCTTCCTTCCACCATAGAAAAGCCTGTATCCGACGTGCTCAACTATTCGCTCACCACCCTTGTCAAGTGGTACGACTGCGACGAAAAGCATGTGGAACACGTTGTAAATTTAAGCATACAGCTGTTCAAGCAGCTCCGCGTTCTGCATAAGTTCCCCAGGCAGTACCTCAAGGTGCTTAAAGTTGCCGCAACCCTTCATGACTGCGGCATGCGCATAAAATATTACAACCACCAGCGTCACAGCTGGTACATGATACTCAACGCCAACCTCTACGGCGTATCCCACAGGGAGATAGTGCTTGCCGCGTTCACGGCATGCTGCCATAAGAAGGAAGACATCAACCCGCTCGACTGGGCGCGCTTCAAGGATATCCTGCGCGAAGAGGATATCGAGATAGTAAAGCGCCTCGGCGTAATGTTGCGCATAGCCGAAAGTTTAGACAGGTCTATGTCCGGCTGCATAAAGGGCATCAACTGCGATATTCTCGGCGATTCCGTCATAATGAAGACGGAGGTAGAGGGCGACGCAACGCTTGAAATACGCGACGCCATGGCCGCAGGTGCGGAGTTCAAAAAGTCCTTCCATAAAAATCTTGAAATTTTGTAAATAAGTAAGTTTCCGCAGGCCGCGCGCCTTCGCGGTATAAACAGTGCCGCTGCCCAAGCGGCACTGTTTGTTAAGGCAGTATTTGCCGTGCGCCGCCGCGTCCGCGTGCAACCGCCGCGGCGCTGCATAAAGCTTTGCGCGTATCGCCTATATCGGTGCGCGCAACATAAGGTCGGTTAGCGTATGCAATACATTCTTGCCAGCGCCTCGCCCAGGCGCAAAGAACTGCTGTCGCAGATACTTGAAGATTTTATAGTCGACCCTGCCCGCGGAGGGGAGGAGGTGAATCTTTCGCTCTTTCCCGAAGATATCGCCCGCGCGCTTGCCGAGCGCAAGTGCGACGAGGTGTATCATCGCCATTCGGGCAGTACCGTCATCGGATGCGACACCATAGTGGTCTACAACGGCGAGATCCTGGGCAAACCTGCAGACGCCGCCGAGGCGACCGCTACCTTAAAAATGCTTTCGGGCAAAACGCACTATGTAATAACGGGCGTATGCGTGCGCAACAAATACAAAAAGCTCGTCCGCCACGAAAGGACGGAAGTCAGGTTCAATATTCTCACGGACGAGTTTATAGAAAAATACGTGGCAAGCGGCTCGCCCATGGATAAGGCCGGCAGCTACGGCATACAGGACGGCGGACTGGTAAAACAGTACTTCGGCAGCTATACAAACGTAGTGGGCATGCCCGTCGTCCTGGTAAGAAATATGCTAAAGGAAGTTCTTGAAGACGTATGATAAAACTTGCTATAGACCTTGGTTCATGGGTTACAAAAATATATAAATCGGGCTGCGGCGTAGTACTTTCAGAGGCCACATGCGCAGCCGTGGAACAGCTTCCCGGCACGGGCAGGTACACCGTAAAGTTCCTCGGCGACAGGGCGCGCGCCCTGTCGGGCAGGGCGGCGCAGAATACGCACATTATAAACCCCGTTGTGGACGGCGATATAATCCATGCCGACATAGTGGCCGACCTCATGCACTACTTTTTGGAAAAGATTGAAATAAGTCCCCGCCGCGCCCGCAAAACCGAAGTGGTATTCGTGCTCCCGTGCGGCGCAAAGCCCGATTTAAAGCGCAAATACTTCGCCCTTGCAGATGCCTGCAACATAGGCAAGGTGTATTTTACCCAGGTGCCGTTTGCCGCTGTGCTCGGCCATAACGTGCTGCTCAGCGAATCTACGCCCGTGTTCAGCATAGATATAGGCTATGCCATCACCAACATTTCGGCATTTTCTCTCGACGGGGTGATCGCCGGCATGAGCCTCAATCTCGGCGGAGGCAATATAGACGTGCACCTCATGGACTATATGGCTGAAAACTATAACCTGCGCATAGGTTCGCTCACCGCCGAACGCCTTAAAAACGCCGTAGGCAGCTTTCTGCCCGACGACAATAAGCTTATGGTGGTGGAGGGCAGGGACGCCGCCACGGGCGCGCCCGCGTCGGTGGCCGTCACCACTTCGCAGATATATGACGTGTTCAGCTTGTATGTGGATAAGATAATCGAGTACGCCGTGCTCATGATTTCAAAACTTCCCGCCGAGGTCGCCTCTGCCGTAATGCACGGCGGCGTGTACCTTTCGGGCGGGCTGTGCAAAACGGACGGCATAGCCGAATACTTTTCGTCCAAGCTTGGCGTTACCGCAAACACCTTCGACGAGCCTCAGCTCGCCGCCGTAATAGGTGCCGGCATGGTCGTTTCCAGCGACTATTTCCTTGTAAAGGTGGCAACTCAGGACTGATGTTCACGTTTCATATGTCAATATAGCCTAATTTAATGCCCCCGGATGGCGCTTAAGGTCATGTACGGGGGCATTTGTAACGAAAAGTCAAGTAATTTTATAGAATTTTTTTAGAAATTCAAAAAAATTTTTCATTGCGTTATAATTAGCGCAATATAAGTCTTTCGGTGAAAGACTTATCAACAAAAAGCGGGTACACCTTGATGATTGCACCCGTTTTATTGTACGACAAAAAGCCGCATTTCAGCGGCTATAAACATTTTTTGAAAGTGCACTTTCAAAAATCAATCAAACAGCGGCTAACTGTTTTGCAAACAATTCGGCAGAAGTGGCAAAACCGAAGATTTCACGGGGATAAGTATTAACCCAATCTTGCACACGCTGTATTTGCTTATCGCTGTACTTTGTAAAGTCTGTACCCTTCGGGAGCAAGCGGCGAATTTCACGGTTTAACCGCTCGTTACTTCCGCGCTCGCATGAGGTGTACGGGTGGCAATAATAAACGCTTGTACGCTTGCCGCCGTAAATGGACTTTTCAAGCCCTGCAAAGTCGGAGAACTCCGACCCGTTATCAACGGTTATGCTTTTGAATACCTTGCGGAACTTCGCCCCAAAACGCCGTTCAAGTTTATTGAGATAATGCACAATCGTTGCCGTTTTATGATTTGGCATACGCATGATGATTTCATAGCGTGTTAAACGCTCGGTGAACACTAACAGCGTATCGCGGCTGAACTTTTTGCCGATTACGCAGTCCATTTCCCAATGCCCGAATGTATCGCGGGCAAAAACTTCAAGCGGGCGTTTTTCTATGCTCGTCCCCCTCGGCGGGCGTTTCGCTTGCGTTTTCTTATATTGCTTTTTACGCTGTCCGAAAGGCAAATGCACGGAGCGGATATTCATAAACAGCCCCTGCGCAATATAGCGGTACATTGTCGTTTTGCTTACAATCGTTTTACAGAGCTTATCGCGCTTGATTTCACCCGCGACAGCGGCAGGAGATATTTTATCGACACAAACCCGCTTTTCAACATAGCGGATAAAATCGTAGTCGTTACCGACCTTCAAGGGCGCACCATGCGCTGTTTGATTTAGCCGATATTTTTCCTCGGCGATATTCGGGCTGTATGCCCTGACCGTCTTATAATGCCGTTCGCCCCAATAATCGGTATAACTGTACTTCTTTTGCGTGCATGCGCCGCGCTTGATTTCGTTATACACGGTTGCAAGGCAAACGCCCAACTGCGCGGCGATTTGCTTTTTATGTACACCCGCTTTCAGCAAAGCCTCTAACTGCAACCGTTGCGTGTATGTAAAATTCTTTGTCCCTTTCCGTTTCATGTTCCGTAGTTCCGTCCTTTTTCCGTAGTTCCATAGTGTCCGTTCGTTGCCATTTTGAGCCGTCAAAATATGGTAAAAGTACCATAGAGAGCACACCGCGCCACCTTGTCATAAGACGAGCCGCGGCGTTCGCCGCGGTGCCAAGGTGGCGCGGTGTGCTGACCGACTTACCGACCTTGTTTGTGGTGATTGTCGCATAACGGGGGCGCGGGCAAGCCACGCGCCCCCGTTTTTCTGTGAACATTGCCGTAAAATTACGGCAAAAATCACTTTTCAGAGCAAGCCGAAAAGCGCCGTATGTAAGCCATAGGCGCAGATAAATGAACGATTGAGTTTAAAAACGCAATCAACCAACTAATGGTGGATTGCAGAGCAAGTCTATCACAGACATTTGCTTGCTAAATCGGAAACGTGCAATATCACGTTCCCAATTTACCACGTCATCAAAAAGTATGTACTTTTGAACAAAGTCGTTTGTAAGCTCCGTTACAATGTCATCAGCCGTCAATTTCATGCAAATTTCCGTCGGAATGCCACGGCTGTAAACAATTCGTTCATTTGTCTTGCCTATGTATTTCAAAATATAGTCCACGCTGTCGCCGTACTC
>CALVLV010000031.1 GCA_944341075.1 uncultured Clostridia bacterium | reverse complement strand
TGAGCCCGGTGCAATACCGAACTCATTACCAAACAATTTAATTAAATTTTTGTCCAAACTTTGGGGTTCACTTCAAAGCGGGCTTTTAAAATTTATATGGAATAAATTGAAATCACTTGAAGAGGGCGATAAATTCGCGCAAGGCAAAGGGAACGGGCACGTTTTTGGGCAGCGCCAGACCCACGCCGCGCACGGGAAGGGCGGGCGTTATGTCCACCTCGAAAAGTTCGCCGCTTTCAAGCTCCTCTTTGCAGTACTCGCGGGGAACGCAGCCTATGCCCATGCCCTTTACGGCAAGCTTGAGCATCAGATCCCAGTTGGCAACCTCTATATCGGGCTGAAGGACTATGCCCAGCGTGGCAAGGTAACTGTCTACCGCGTGGCGTGCCACGGTGTTCTGTTCCATCATCAGAAGGGGATATTCCTGCAGCCTGCGCACGGGGACGGACGCGCCCATCAGCTCGGAAAAGCGCGGGCTTGCCACGAATATATCGCTGAGCAGGCTTATACTGCCCGAAAGATTTACATCCTTGTCATCTATGGGCAGGTTTAAAAACACCACGTCGCACTTGTTGTCTTTGAGCTGTGCGATGGTGTCGAGAGTGGTGCCCGTGATAAGGTCGAAGCGGACGGCAGGGTACTTTTCGTGGTACTGCGCGATCTTGTCGGCGAGAATGTTGGAGAATATAGAATCGGTAGCGCCCACGCGTATAGTTCCCGTGGCTGTGGTTTTAAGCTCTATAAGGGTGTTTTCCACCCCGTCGAGCAGGTTGAGCGCCTCCTCTACCCGGCCGTATATCACTTTACCGCCCTGAACAGACAGCTCCATGCCCCTGTGCGTGCGGTTGAACAGCGTGGTGCCGAGCTGGTTTTCAAGCTGTTTGATGGCCTGCGACACGGCGGGCTGCGATATGAACAGTTCCTCCGCCGCCTTGGTAAGGCTGCCGCACTTTGCCACGGTGTAAAACACCCTGTATAATTCTAAATTTACCATAATAAGATACCGTTTAGCATTGATTTATGCGGCATATTCGCCGCATAACTTTAACAATGAGAGCATGTGAACCCCTTCAAAAAACCCGGAGAAACAAGCAAAATCCCCCTTTCGCTCGCGATGCTCGCTCTTCCCCCCTTTGACAAGGGAGGCAAGGGCGCGCGAGGAAAACCCGAGGGAGTTTACTTAAAAATAATAAACGTGCGCAAGCAGGGTTTCCCTGCGTTAGCGCGACCCAATTTGCGCATACCTGCGCCTCAGCAGGGTGAATGGCGAAGATTTTATAAATCGTGGGCCCTTAGTCATCTTCGCCAGAGGGGCTGGCCCCTAAAATTCACGAAAAATTTAGCTTTCGGCCAAAGCTAAATTTTTGTGAACCTTTTTATTTGCCGACGCAAAATTTTGAAAATATCGTATTTATAATCTCTTCCGTGGCGGTTTCGCCCGTTATTTCACCGAGGACGTCCCACGCCTCCTTTATATCTACAGACACGATGTCGGTGGGGAATACGCCTATGCCCTCTTCTGCCGAGGCAAGGGCGGCGGCGGCACGGGTGAGCGCCTCGAAGTGCCTTTCCTCTATTATGAACGCGCTGTTTAAAGCCCCCTGCGGCAGGGCGGCCCTTTGCATGAGTTGTTTAAGTTTTTCCAGCCCCTCGCCGCTTACGGCTGACACGAATACGTCCTGAACGCCGTCGGCAACGTCGCAGAGGTCGCGCTTGCTGCGCACCTTTATGGCGGGGCAGGGGCAGGCGGAAAAAATCTCCTCTTCGTCCTCTCCCCACTCGCCCTCGTACACGATGAGCGCCAAATCTGCGGAGGAGAGCGCCTGCTTTGCGCGTGCTATGCCTATGCTCTCTATCTCGCCTGCGCCGTCGCGTATGCCGGCGGTATCGAGGAAGTTATATTTTACGCCGTCAAGCTCAAGCTGGCCTTCCACCACGTCGCGCGTGGTGCCCGCGGTGGGGGAAACGATTGCCTTATCGTACCCCAAAAGGGCGTTTAAAAGCGAACTTTTGCCCGCGTTGGGCTTGCCGCATATGGCCACCGAAACGCCGTTTTTTATCTTCTTGCCGCTGTTATATGTGGCGGCGAGCGCCTGAAGGCCCTTGCGCACGGCGGCAAGGCGGGGCTTTATATCTGAAAGTTCGGTGCGCTCGATATCCTCTTCGGGGTAGTCTACGTCTGCGCCTATCTTTGCGAGGATGTCGGTAAGTTCTGCCTGGGCGCCCACAGCCGCCTGCGTGAGCCTGCCCGAATACAACAGGCTGCCCGCGCGCACTTCGGCAGTGCTTTCGCCGTTTATCATATCGGCCATGCCCTCTGCGGCGGCAAGCGATATTTTACCGTTTATAAAGCCGCGCATGGTGAACTCTCCCGCTTTGGCGGGGCGCGCGCCCGAGGCTATCACCTGCTTTAGTACCGCACGCGAAAGTTCAACGCCGCCGTGGCAGTGCAGTTCCACAACGTTTTCGCCCGTAAAAGAATGGGGCGCCCGAAAGTACACGCACAGCCCGTAGTCGGTTATGCCGCCCGCGGCAAGAATATTGCCCGCATACATGTAGCGCGGACGGAAGCGTGAAACGGGCGTTTTGCCCGCAGGCACAAAGACCTTTTGGGCAACCTCAAGCGCGGACGCGCCGCTCACCCTTATTATAGCCACGCCGCCCGCGGCAGGCGCGGTGGAAATTGCGGCAATGCACTTATCGTCCATACTAAAAAACCGAATAGTTTATATAAATTATAATTATACGTATAATCCAGCGTTATACCTTGCACCCATTATACCACACACTCCATAAACGGCGCAAATAAATTGAGGCGGTTCAGCCGCATTTTATGCAGCCGCACCGCCTTTGAAAGTTCAATGACTAAGACAAATAATTTAACTTTTTATGCCGTGAATACAGGGTATTAAAAATCGTCGAAGGGCGAACCGCCGCCCGAACTGCCGCCTGAGCCGCTGCCCGAGCCGCTATTTGAAGATGAGTCTGACTGACCGCCCGAACTGCCTGCAGAGGAGCCCGAGGAACCATATTCGTCGAACGGATCTTCCGCAGGGGCGCCCGAAGGGCCGCCATAGCTGCCCGAATTATCGTAGCCGCCGCCCTGATAAGGGTTCTGGTTGTAATTCTGGTTATAGGGGTTGCCGTATTGCTGCTGATACATGCGGTAGTTCTGTTCGCGCACCTTGCGGATGTAGTCGGAATAGCTCATGCCCGCGTTGTTGCGCACGGCAAAGATGAGTATGCCCGTGAGCGGAAGCAGCGCGCCGACTATTGAAAACAGCATGTATTGCCTTGCCGAATAGGTGCGGAAGAAGGCAGTGAGCAGGAACAGCTTGAGCACTATGAATATAAGTTTGAGCCACGAAAGAATGTAGTCGTTGAGGTTGAAGAATATCCAGCTGAGCCACTGCATAGAGGCGGGCAACCCGTCAACACCGGAAGCGTACCACAGATCGTAGGGGCCCAGATCCCACTTGATATAATCCCATATGGTGAAAGCTGCCACATAGTACAGGATATACCCGACGACCAGCACGACCTCCAGCACGGCGGGGATGATGGCAAACTTTTTGGCGTTCATGCCGTATACATTGTTCTTCTGCGCACAAACACCTATATAATAGAGATTGAAGAAGGGCACAAACGCCATCCACTTATGCCTGTAGCCCTCGCGGCGGGCAATAGTGAACAGCCCCACCGCCTGAAAGATGTAGACTATAAGAAAGCACAGACCGCCGACGAGCAGGCATATCCAAAGCCTGTTATCGCCTTTGCCGTCGGCCCCCATAGTGAACGGAACAAAAATTTCCGCATAACTTGCAAACTGGAAAAAGTCCATAATTCTCCGTAAAAATCAAAATTGCCTTACCCTGAAACATGTTTCGGGTGTGGTATGGCATTTTTATAAAGTTATTATAAGCAGTTCAAATGTAGTTAGTAAAACAGAATTGTGAAAACGGCGTAAAATATTCTTATTTTTTGCCGCATTCCGGCCGTTTACCGCGAGTCCGCCGCCGGCTGCTCAGTCTGCGAAGGGGTCGGGGGAATACTCCACCCTCTCCAGCGTAAGCCCCTTTGCAGGCATGGTTTTGCCGACCAGCGAACGGTCGCCCGTTATAAGCGAGCGCGATATGTCGTCCAAAGACAGCCTGCCCTGCCCCAAAAAGAGCAGCGTGCCCGCCATTGTGCGCACCATATTATATAAAAATCCGCCGCCGCAGACGGTGAACGTTATGTCTTTGCACCCGCGGGAAAACCCCTCTGAAACTTCTGCCGAATATACGGTGCGCACAGTAGTCTTAACCGAAGAGCCGCTGGCGCAATAGGCCTTGAAATCGTGTTCGCCGCAATATAGTGCCGCGCCTTTTTGCATGAGCGCGACATCGGGTGCGGGGTAAACGGGCACCGAAAAGCGCGCCTTTAAGGGGTGTTCCCTGCGGGCGACGTACATGCGGTAGGCATACGTCTTTTTCTTTGCCGAGCGGTTGGAATCGAAGTCTTCAGGCGCGGCAACCGAGCGTAAAACGCATATATCCGCGGGCAGACGGAAGTTGAGCGCGTCTGCAACCTTTTCCGCGGGAACGGAGATATCTGCCGAAAAGTGGCACACCTGCCCCGCCGCGTGCACGCCGCTGTCCGTTCTGCCGCTGGCGATGATATTTATTTTTTTGCCGAAGGCGGCAGCAGCCGCGTCCTGGAGCACGCTCTGAACGGATATGCCGTTCTTCTGAGTCTGCCAGCCGCGGTAATTGGTGCCGTCATATGCCACAAGCAATGCAAATTTCATAGATATCTGCCGCAAAAAAAGCGTGTTAATATGCTGTTTATCCATCAGTCTTGCTGTCGCTTATGCTCCTGCAAGCCAGCTCCCTTAATGCTCTTGCATTAAAGGCGCTCAAAATATGGAAAATTCTTCTTAAATAATAAACGTGCGCAAGGCGAATTTAGTTCGCCGTTAAGCGCGACACAATTTGCGGCGAAAGCCGGCTCACCGGAAGTGAATTGCCGCGATTATATATTCGAGGGCCCTTAAAATCGCGGCAAGAGAAACTTGGTTTCTCAAATCACGGAATTTTAACGGCGCGACCCGCCGTCAAAATTCGTGAACTCATTTTATAATGATATATTCATAAATTTGCGGCCATATGTCCGCCGCATATACATTGAACAACACCACGCCCGCTATCATGGCGGCGCAGACTATAGCGGCCACAAGGTCGCGCCAGCCGAACACAAGTTTTTTATACTTTGTGCGGTTTTTAGAGCCGGAATAACACCTTGCGTCCATTGCGTCGCCCAACTCCTCCGCGCGCCTGAAAGCGCTTATCAAAAGGGGTATGAGTATGGGCACTATTGCCTTTATGCGCTTGAAGATGTTGCCGCTTTCAAAGTCGGCGCCGCGCGCCTTCTGCGCGGCTATTATGCGGTTGGTTTCGTCTATCAGCGTGGGGATAAAGCGCAAAGCTATGCTCATTATAAGGGCGAGTTCGTGCACGGGAAACTTTATCCACTTTAATGGCGTGAGAAGGCTTTCTATGCCGTCGGTGAGGCGCACGGGGGTGGTGGTAAGCGTGAGCACTGCGGACGCCATTACCAGAAGGAACAGGCGCAGCAGCAGGAACACAGTGAACACCACCGCCTCGCGGTAGATCTTGATTGCCCAGCTTTCCGGCGTTAAAAGGTGTTCGCCGCCGTGAAAGAACAGGTTGAGTATTGAAGTTAAAATGAGAATGAACAGTATGCCCTTGACCGAGCGCAGCACCGAGCCGAATGGCACGCGCGCAATGAATACGGTGGCTATGAGTACTATGGCGCACAGTATCATGCCGTAAAAGGTCTGCGCTATGAATATTGCCACGATATATGCTATCAGAAGCACAAGTTTTGTGCGGGGGTCGAGGGAGTGTACGAAGGACTTTACGGGGTAGTACTGGCCGAAAGTTACGTCATTGAGCATGGCTTTCACCCCCTTTGAACAGCGATATCACCCTGTCGGCAAAGTCATCGCAGGTGAAGTCGGTATCTACGGTGTAGCCAAGCTTTGCAAGGCACGCCGCCGCCTTTGCCGTGAGGGGCACGTCCAGCCCGAGGGAGGTGAGCTCCTCCTCCCGCCTGAACAGCTCGCGCGGGGGCGCGCAGTCGGCCACCCTGCCCTTTGATATAACCGCCGCCATGGTGCAGTTATCGGCTATCTCGTCCATGTCGTGCGAAACTATTATAACGGTGCTGCACCACTCGCGGTGGAGCTTGTGCAAAAGCTCCATTATCTCCTGCTTGCCCAGGGGGTCGAGCCCCGCGGCAGGTTCGTCCAATATGAGTATGTGCGGGCGGGTGACTATTACGCCGGCTATCGCCACGCGGCGCTTTTGCCCGCCGGAGAGGTCGAAGGGCGACTTGTCCTTTATCTCTTGATACGAAAGGCCGACCATCTCTATAGCCTCGCGCACGCAGCGCTCCTCTTCCTCCTTTTCAATGCCCTTGCGGAAGTTTTTAAGGCCGAAGGCCACGTCTGCATAAACCGTTTCGGCAAACAGCTGATATTCGGGGTACTGGAACACCATTCCCACGCTTTCGCGCAGGTTCAAAAAATTGCATTTTTTATCGGCAAGGTCGAATTGCCCCACGGATATATGCGGAAGAACGGGTGCGGGCTGCCCCTTTTTTGGCTTTTTGGGGCGGTACTTTTTTTGCGCCTGCGGCAGCTTTATAAGTGCATTGAGGTGCTGCACCAGCGTTGACTTGCCGCTGCCCGTGTGACCTATTATGCCGAAAAATTCGCCCTGCGATATGTGCAGGTCAATGCCGTTTAAAGCATGCGACGCAAATGGCGATTTTGACGAGTATGTGAAGGTTAAATCGCGTATATCTATGTCCCAATCGTGCTCATCTGCCGCCTTGGGGGCGGGAACGTACCGCTCTCCCGAAGTTGCCGCGCCCGCCTGTTTTGCCGCGGCGGCTATTTCATCGGCAAGCACCTCCGGCGAAAGGCAGTCGGCAACGGGTATGCCCGCGCCCTGAAGGCGCTTGCATATCTTGCCTATGCGCGGAAGGCTTAAATTGTAAGCTTCAAGCCGCTCGCTGTGCAGAAAAATTTCGGCGGGAGTGCCCTCCATTACAATTTCGCCGCGGTTTAAAACTATGGTACGGCCTGCGAGCAGCGCCTCCTCCATGAAGTGGGTGATGAGTATCACCGTCATTCCCTCCTCCCTGTTGAGGCGGGATACGACCTCCATCACCTCCCTGCGACCGCGGGGGTCTAACATGGCGGTGGATTCGTCGAGGATTATTATGTCGGGCTTTATGGCCAGCACGCCGGCTATGGCTATGCGCTGCTTTTGCCCGCCCGAAAGGCGCGAGGGGGCGCCCTCGCGGTAAGCTTCCATGCCCACCGCCCTGAGCGCCCAGTCTATGCGGCGGCCGATCTCCTCGCGCGGGACGCCGAGGTTTTCGGGGCCGAAGGCTACGTCGTCCTCTATTATAGAGGCGACCATCTGGTTATCGGGGTTCTGGAAAACTATGCCCGCGCGCTTGCGGATCTCTGTGGGGTTCTTGCCTTCGGAAGTGTCCATTCCGAACACCGTCACCTTGCCCTTATCGGGCAGAAGCAGGCCGTTTATAAGGCGGGCGAGCGTAGATTTGCCGCTGCCGTTGTGACCGATGACGGCAAGAAATTCCCCCTTTTTTACCGTGAGTGAAAGGTTATTGAGTGCGGGAACGGGCTGTTCGTTGTACGAAAAAGTGACGCCTTCAAGCACCACGGCGTCCTCTGCCGCGGCTTTTGGCGCCTGCCCTTCTTCCGCCGGTAAAGCGGGCGGAGTGTTGTTTTGTGCGGCGGAAAGCCTTTCCGCCTGCGGCGCCTTTTTTTCGCCGCCGATATTTATCTGCTCTTCGGACATACCGTAACTCATCGTTAAAAATTTGCAAACTGATTATACCAAATATAAAATCTTTTAACAACCCTTTACGCTTTATATTTTGGCAAAGTATGGTAAAAAGTTTGTGAACGGCGCCTTCATGCGGCGTTCACTTGTTTTTTTGCAAACTTTATTAAAATATATTCCGTGCGTATATTGACTTTTTCGAGCGATTGTTTTATAATATTTTTGTGTTAAAAATACACAAATTATTGATTTTGCAAATCATTTTTCCAACGGAGGTTTTTTAATGAAAAAGTTGACTATCGACGGTAATACCGCCGCCAGCCACGTTGCCTACGCCTTTTCTGAAGTAGCGGCGATATATCCCATAACGCCCTCTTCACCCATGGCGGAAGTCGCCGACGAATGGGCGACTGCGGGCAGAACGAATATGTGGGGACAGAAGGTAAGGATCGCCGAAATGCAGTCGGAAGGCGGCGCCGCGGGCGCTGTTCACGGCTCGCTGTCGGCAGGCGCGCTTACCACCACCTTCACCGCTTCGCAGGGACTTCTTCTGATGATCCCCAACATGTACAAGATATCAGGCGAACTGCTGCCCATGGTAATGCACGTTTCGGCGCGCGCGCTTGCGGCACATTCGCTGAACATATTCGGCGACCACGCCGACGTTATGGCTTGCCGCCAGACCGGCTTTGCCATGCTGTGCGACAGCTCCGTTCAGGAAGTTATGGACCTTGCGCTGGTTGCACACCTTTCAACGCTTAAAACCAAGGTTCCCTTCATCAACTTCTTCGACGGCTTCAGGACTTCGCACGAGGTTGCCAAGATAGACGTGTGGGACGAGGCCGACGACTATGCAGAGATAAGGGCGATATGCGACGAGGCAGGCATCTGGGAAGACGTTGCCGACTTCAAGAGCCGCGCCCTCAACCCCGAGCATCCCATACAGAAGGGCACCGCGCAGAACGGCGACACCTACTTCCAGAACAGGGAGACGGCAAACAGCTACTACGCAGCCGCACCCGAAACCGTTCAGAAGATGATGGATCTCGTCTCCGCAAAGTGCGGCAGGAGCTACCACCTGTTCGACTATGTGGGCGCGCCCGACGCAGAGGAAGTTATAGTTGCGATGGGCTCTGCATGCGAGACCATTGAAGAGAGCATAAACAAGCTCAACGCAATGGGCAAGAAGTACGGCCTTGTTAAAGTACGCCTTTACAGGCCCTTTGTTGCAGACGCGTTTGTTGCCGCCCTTCCCAAAACGGCAAAGAAGATCGCCGTGCTCGACAGGACAAAGGAACCCGGCAGCCTTGGCGAACCCCTGTACCTTGACGTATGCTCCGCACTGTTTGAAAAGGGCGTGAACAAGGCAAAGGTAGTGGGCGGCCGCTACGGCCTCGGCTCCAAGGAGTTCACCCCCTCCATGGTGCTTGCCGTTTACAAGAACTTAGAGCAGAAACAGCCCAAGAACCACTTCACCATAGGTATCTACGAGGACGTTACCAACAGCTCGCTCGACTTCTCTGAAAAGTTCGACGCAGCGCCCGCAGGTTCCACCTCGTGCAAGTTCTACGGCCTCGGCTCAGACGGCACCGTAGGCGCCAACAAGAACAGCATAAAGATAATAGGCGACCACACAGACAAGCACGCACAGGCTTACTTCTTCTACGATTCCAAGAAGTCGGGCGGCATAACCGTTTCACACCTCCGTTTCGGCGATACGCCCATACAGAGCGAATACCTTATCGACTCGGCAGACTTTGTGCAGTGCTCCAACCCCTCTTACATCACCCGCTACGACATGACCAGCGACATAAAAGAGGGCGGCACCTTCCTTATCAACACCGACGCCACCACCGTTGAAAAGCTGGAAGAATTCCTGCCCGCAAAGGTCAAGCAGGACATTGCCAGAAAGCACATCAACCTTTACATTATAGACGCAATTCACATTGCAGGCCAGCTGGGCCTCCGCGGCAGAACGAACACCATACTTCAGTCGGCATTCTTCCGCGTTAACCCCCAGATAATGCCCTACGACAAGGCCATTGAGTATATGAAGTACATGGCCAAGAAGTCCTTCGGCAGAAAGGGCGACGCAGTCGTTCAGATGAACTACAACGCCATTGATTCCGCCGCAGGCGACAACCTTATAAAGGTAGACGTACCCGCAGAGTGGGCAAACGCCACCACCGGCGCGGCAATGCACGAGGGCCATGCGGACAAGTACTATCAGGATATAATCAAACCCATACTCTACCTGCAGGGCGACAAACTCAAGAGCTCGCAGTTCAACGCAGACGGCCACGTACCCACCGGCACCACCAAGTTTGAAAAGCGCGGCGTTGCCGTTACCGTGCCCGAGATAATACAGGACAAGTGCATACAGTGCGGCACCTGCTCGTTCGTATGCCCTCACGCCTGCCTCCGCCCCGCACTTGTTGCCAAGGACGCAACGGACGTTCCCGAAACGATGGTAATTGCAAAGGACGCCATAGGCATACCCGGCTACAAGTACAAGATGCAGGTTTCGCCCCTCGACTGCATGGGTTGCGGCGTGTGCGCTACAGTCTGCCCCGTAAAGGACGGCGGCGCCATAAAGATGATACCTCTTGCCGAATCGCTTGAAAAGGGCGAGGACAAGAACTGGGAGTACGCCGTTGACCTTCCTCCCGTAGATACCTCCAAGTTCAAGAAAGAGACCGTTAAGGGCTGCCAGTTCTGCACCCCTCTGTTCGAGTTCTCGGGCGCATGCGCAGGCTGCGGCGAAACGCCTTACATCAAGGTGATCACCCAGCTGTTCGGCGAAGACATGGTCATCGCCAACGCAACGGGCTGCTCGTCCATCTACGGCGGCTCCTCACCCACATGCCCCTACACCAAGAACAGGGAAGGCCACGGCCCCGCATGGGCAAACTCGCTGTTTGAAGACAACGCAGAGTTCGGCTACGGCATGAACCTTGCATACAGCGCAAGGCGCAACGCAATAAAGGGCAAAGTTGAAAAGCTTGCCGGAATGTGGGACGGCGAAGGCAAGGCCGCATGCGAAGCTTACCTTGCCGCATTCGACGAAAGGGAACCTTCAAAGAAGGCATCTAAAGAGCTTGTAAAACTGCTTGAAGGCTGCAAGGACTGCGGCTGCGAAGCTGACAAGCTTGTAAAGGAAATACTTGCAGATAAAGACTGCCTTGCCAAGAAGTCCATATGGATCTTCGGCGGCGACGGCTGGGCATACGACATAGGCTACGGCGGACTTGACCACGTTATAGCCGAGGGCGAGGACGTGAACATCCTTGTGCTGGACACCGAGGTTTACTCCAACACCGGCGGCCAGGCTTCAAAGTCCACCAACATAGGTGCGGTTGCCAAGTTTGCCTCCGCAGGCAAGAGGGTAAAGAAGAAGGATCTGGGCATGATGGCAAAGAGCTACGGCTACGTTTACGTTGCACAGTGCTCCATGGGCGCCAACCCCGCACAGTTCCTCAAGGCCATTTCCGAGGCAGAAGCTTACCACGGCCCTTCGCTCATCATCTGCTATGCACCCTGCATCAACCACGGCATCAACATGACCAAGAGCCAGCTTGAAGAGAAGGCGGCCGTTGACTGCGGTTACTGGCAGCTGTACAGGTACAATCCCGAAGGCGAGACCTTTACGCTGGACAGCAAGGCCGACCCCAACTTCGAGGGCTACCAGGCATTCCTTGCAGGCGAAACCAGGTACTCTTCGCTGGTGAAGACCCAGGGCGCAGAGGTTGCCAACAAGCTGTTCGCCGAAACCGAGGAATCGGCCAAGGAGAGACTTGAAGGCTACAAAAAGCTTGCAGGCAAAGAATAATATAACCTTCCGTTTGGTTAAATAAATATGGGCGGGCGCCCTTTAGTGGCGCCCGCCCTTTTTTATGCTTAAAGCGTTTGGTAAGCTGAGTGTTAAAAGCTTGAAACTGATTTAAAGCGGGCAATATCACAACATCTGCTGCGTTAAATCCCTTGCCTCGTCGATACTTTGCGCATTTTGTGTAGTGGCACATAAATGTCCCACTACGCTTTAAACGCAAGTATCTCCTCTTCCCGCAAAAACCTTTTTTTGCGGGAGCCCTATTTAAATTGTATTGCCTGCGGGCTTTGCCTTGCATCTGCCGCGATCTGCCCGTTTTAAATTGCTACGCACCCCCAAAGAGCGTATTTTGCGATGAATTGACGCGAAGAGGAGGCAGCAATTCGTCGCTGCTCCGTGAGTTTTTCTGTAATGCTGCGCAAGCGCACCATTACAATTTTAACACGGGCAGCTCCTCTTCCCAAAAAATCTTTGCTACGCAAATCTTTTTCGGGAACCCTGAAATCAAAAGTATTGCAACGACGATGAACGGCAAGGCGTGCAAAAGCTTCTCGCAAGGCGTAAGGCTAAAACGCCTTGCTCGGTCACCGCTCGCGCCATGCGCTATGCGCTCGCTCACCTCGCCTTGCAAAACAGCGGGTGTCCGCTGTTTTGAGAAATCAAGGCTCGCCCTTTGGGGGCTGGTTCAAGCTATTAGCACTCAGCTATCTTTAATTTAATCTTTTTTAGCAATTTAATCTTTAAAATTTATCGTCTTGCCGCCGTCGTCGCTGGTGCCCACTTCGTGCAGCTTATCGGCAGAGGTGTAAAATGTCTTTCCGTCGTCAGAGTAAGCCGTCTGCCTCACGCCATATTTATCGGTATATTCGTAGGCAGAAAATTTTGCAAGCCGCTCCTGCTCGGCAGCTTCAATATGCTGCTCCCAGGCGTCGCTGAACCTGAACGAGGCATAATACCTGCCCAGCGCACTAAGGCTGCCGATATCATATCCCCTTGGCAACGTTATGACCGCGCCATCGCTGCTGCCGTGGGCGATCGCCCAATTGCGCGCGGGCGGTATCATTATTGCTATCACCATAAGAATAAACTGATATGGTATGGTTATTATTTTAAGCAATATGAGCACTATCTGCCTGAAGACTGCCTGCACCGTATTTTTTGCAAACAGCGAATCGACAAACGCACGCGACTGTGCCGAAAGTTTGCTACGACAGCTTGAGTATGTGGCCGAATATCCCGTGAGCTTGCTGGCAAGCAGGTTGAAAAACAGGTATCCGCCCACAAGAATGAACAGGGCAAACATGCCGATGACCGAACCGGCTATGCCTATAGCCCTGCTTTTGCTTTTGTTCTTCATAAATTAACTCCTTTAACGTTGTTACATACGATAACATCATTATATAGGAATTTTTCCTATACTTATAACATGCAGAATAAAATAAGCGAAACCGTAGGGAAAAATCTGAAGGCAGCACGCACTGCGCGCAAGATGACGCAAAAGGAAGTTGCCGCGCTATTGAATAAACACCAGCCGGACTATTCTGAATACGAAACGGGAAAGATAGAACTCGATTACGAAAAGATAGTATTTTTATGCGATTTGTTTGACATAACCCCCAACGACCTGTTCGAAGGGCTGTTCAGGGAATGACATATAGCAGACGGAAAAATGGCGCCGCGGCGAACAAAATTGTCCGCCGCGGCGCCTTATTTAATTATACACATTATCTGTTTAAATATATTGTATATATATGTACTGCACACATAAATTCAAATAAAACTATTCACAATACAGCGCTTTTGCAAATTTAATTATGCATAAAGTAAAATACATGATAGTGTGTGCACTACAATCAGTCCCTGCTTATTGTAAGCGAATAGCCGAATGTGCTGCCCCTGCCCTTTTCAAAATTCATGAAGGGTTTTAAAGAGAGTTCGCGCGGGAATGAGGGGTCGTCGTTTATGCCCCACCACGGCTCTACGCACACATAGTCGCCGCCTTCTGGGTTAGACCAAAAGGCAACCACGGGGCAGTCGGCGCGGTATTCGTAAGTGTAGCCGTCTTGCGTGCGCGCATATATGGCCCCGCCCGAAAGCCCGCCGAGCTGAAAAGTTTTGCACTCGGCAAAAAACGCCTTGTCCGCCACAAACCTTTTAAGGTGCGGAAGGGCGGCCGCGCCGCCTTCAAGCGGGTATATAACGGGGTGCTCCTCGTTTTCAAACTCTATAACGGCACTGCCGCCGGGCGCGCTCATACCTGGGTGTCCGCCCACATAAAATGGCATTACCCCGCCCTTTGAACGCACAGAGTAGCTCACCTTCAGGGTGTTGTTTTCCAGTTTATAGGTTATGGAAAAATCGAAGCCGAACGGGTATAGCTGTTTTGTCTGCTCGGTTGAAGAAAAAGACAGTGCTATTTCGTCCTGCCCCCTGCGTTCGGCCGCAAGGCGTGTGTACCGCGCCAGCCCGTGCGATTTTAGCTGATAGCTTTTGCCGCACACCTCAAACGGGCCGGCATGCCCGATGACGGGGAAGATGACAATATCGCGGCTGCTCCAGGCGGGGCCGCCCTGCCACAGGCGCTCTTCGCCCGTAGGCTTATACACAAGCGAGTGCATTGCGCCGCCCTCATCGTTCACCGTCAGCTTTAAAAATTCGTTTTCAATTGAGTGTAGCATAATTCCCCCTTAAAATGAAAGAAAAGTAGTTTTGCCGTGCCACTGCTGTATACTGAAAATTTCCGCATTCGGCCAAAGCTAAATTTTTGTGAATATCTTTTTCACTCCCACGGCAGCGTCTGGCCGCCGAGAATGTGTATGTGCAGATGGAATACCGACTGCCCTGCATCCTCGCCCTGATTAATGACGAGGCGGAAACCCTTTTCGCACCCGTTTTGCGCGGCTATCTGCGGAATTTTTTCCAACATGTATTTAAGCGTTTCGGCCTGCTCTCCGTTCATTTCGGAAAGCAGCTTAAAGTGGTCTTTGGCAACGGCGAGAAGGTGCACCTTTGCCTTCGGCTCGATGTCTTTGAACACGAGCATCTTATCGTCTTCGTATACCTTTGCAGAGGGTATCTCGCCCCTGATTATTTTACAGAACAGGCAATCGTCTTTAAGCATAATTTATATCTCCTTATAAGGCGCGGTGCCGCGCATTAATTACCAAAAATGCAGATAATTGCGGCATATGTGCCGTTTGAAAGTAATTTATACAATATTTATGGCATTTTATATAAATTTTATTATTCGTCCCGATACATGGGAATTTTGTTCGCTTACAAGCTCCACTTCCGCCGTTTTGCCGCGCAAATCGCCTTCACATAGCACTTTTATATAATTGCCCGTATAGCCGGCCGTGAAGCCATCTTCCATGTCTTCAAATATGACCTTTTGCACGGTGCCCAGGTTGCTTTGCGCAAACTTATGCGCGGCGACGTTGCCCGCCTCAATAAGGCGGTGCAGGCGCTCCCCCTTTACCGCGGCGGGCGTGTCTGCCATTTTATACGCCACGGTGCCCTCCCTGGGGGAAAAGGCGAAGGCATGAACACGCGCAAGGCGCGCCTGCGGGATTATGGAAAGGCTGCCTTCAAAGTCCTCATTCGTTTCGCCGGGGAAGCCGACGATTATGTCGGTGGTTATCGCCGCGCCGGGGAAAAAGCGGTATATAAGCGCGCACTTTTCAAGGTACTGCGCGCGCGTATAGTGACGGTTCATTCTCTTTAAAACGGCGTCGGAGCCGCTCTGCAACGAAAGATGGAACTGCGGCGCAAAGTCCGCCATGGCGGCGCATGCCGAAAGAAAATCTTCGTCTATCACCCCGCACTCCAAAGAGCCAAGGCGCACGCGCTTTTTTGTGCCCGCAAGGGCGCGCATCAGGCCGGCAAGCGTTTTGCCGCCGCAGGAATACGCCGAAATGTTTATGCCCGTGAGCACCACCTCGGGGCAGCAACACTCTTCAACCTCGCGCACAATATCTTCGGCGGCGCGGCTGCGCTCCCTTCCGCGCAGATAGGGTATTACGCAATAGCTGCAAAAGTTGTTGCAGCCGTCCTCTATCTTTATGAATGCGCGCGTGCGCGGCTGAACGGGCGGGGGCAGAATGTCATACCCCTGTTCGTTGTTAAAACAGCTATATGTGGCGCCCAATTGCCGAGCAAGCGCGGCGATGAGCGCGTTCTTTTTCTGTGCGCCGCCTATGTATGTAACGCCCTTTTCTTCAAACACGGCGGGTGCTTTTTCAGAGGCGCAGCCGAATACATACACCTTTGCCGCGGGGTTGAATTTGCGTGCGCGCGCAACCAGCTGGCGGCTCTTTTTTTCCGCCTCGCGCGTGACGGCGCAGGTATTTAAAACGTATATATCCGCGGGGCAAAGCTCGTCTGTGACGTCCACGCCCCAGCTTTTGAGCGCCGACATGACCGAGCCGGACTCTACCTCGTTGACCTTGCAACCGAGGGTGAAAACACAAGCCTTCATTGCATTTCTCCGAGTTCGAACATTACAATGGCGCACAGGGCTATCGCCGCCGTTTCGGCGCGCAGTATGCGCTTGCCCAGCGTTATGCCCTTGAAGCCGTATTTTTTGCGCGCCAGCGCGTACTCTTCCTCCGCAAAGCCGCCCTCGCTGCCCACAACTATGGCCGTTTCGCCCGATATTTCGCGCATATCTGCCTGCGAATGGCCCTCAAACTCGCACGCGAACAGCTTGTTTGCATACCCTTCGGCCGAGGCGAGCGCGTCTTCGAAACAGTCGAAAAACTCCACCTGCGGCGCCACCGAGCGGTAGCACTGCTTTGTGGCCTCGCGCGAAACCTTGTTCAGCCGCTCCAGCTTTGAAGGGGTAAGCCAGGCCGAACAGTACTTTGAGTTGAACACGCCCACCGAACTTATTCCCAGCTCCGCAGCCTTCTGCACTACAAGTTCGGTCTTGTCGCCCTTGAGCGCGCCCACAAGCAGGCGCACCTTTGTGCGCGGCTCCTTGTCGCCCACGGTAAAGCCCGTTATGTGCGCCGTCATGTTGCGCTTTGCGCACTCCGCGATTATGGCGGTATACTCCCTGCCGCTGCCGTCCAGCAGCGTTATCTCCTCCCCGACGGCAAGGCGCAGAACGTTCTTTGCGTGGTTGAACTGGTCGCCTTCGAGCAGCACTTCGCTTACCTTGGGGTAGTCTATCAAATTTTCAGTCAAAAATCTCTTTGGTGCCGACATATGATTGAATTACTTAAATATTCTGAATATTTTTCCTGTAAAAAATCACTTTTGAAAGCGTGATATATTGCAGCTTAAACGGCTTTTTTTGTAAAAACGCAGGCGTACCACTCGCCCTTGTTTACAGTCTTTTCATGCAGAAAGCCGACGGCGGCAAACGCCGAAAGCACGCCCTGCAACTTTTCCTTTATTATGCCCGAAAGTATAAGCGTTCCGCCCGCCCTTACATGCGGCGGAAGGGTGGGCGCAAGGCGGCACAATACATCCGCGGTGATGTTCGCAAGGGCGATATCCGCCACTACTTCGCCGTCGCCGATGAGGTCGGTGCGCAAAACCGTGCACTTCTGCTCCACCCCGTTCAGCATGCAGTTGTGCTCGGCGCTCTGCGTGGCTATGGGGTCTATATCGGTAAGGTATGCGCTCTTTGCGCCCAAAAGGACGGCAGATATGCCCAAAATACCGCTGCCGCAGCCCACATCGAGGCAGACGCTTTCGGGCGTTAAATAGTTCTGCAACAGCTCAAGGCACATAGAGGTCGTTTCGTGCTCGCCCGTGCCGAACGCCATGTTGCTGTCAAGCTTTATTATAACTTCCTGCGGCTGTTTTTCGTACTTTATCCACTCGGGCACTACCACCACCCTGCCGCCTATGTGTATGGGGCGGAAGTGCTTGCGCCATATCTCTATCCAATCGTCGCCCTCCACCGTGCGGGTGGTCATCTCAAGCGAACCGAGCGGCATGCAGCCGCCGCAGTTTGACGCCATCTCTTCAAGGTCGCGCCTTATTGAAGGCAGGGCGGCGGGCGCGTCCTCAAGCGCCACAAAGGCCTTTACCAGCACTTCGCCCGTGTCTTTGGTGAGGTCTTCGTCCATGTAGTCCCAATACATGACTTTGTCGCGCTGAAGGGCTATCACGTCCTTTACGTCGGAAATGGCTACGCCGTAGTTTGAATAGCGCCAGAGTATGTCGGCAACAAGCTCGCTGCCCTCGGTTGTGGTGTGAACGGTGACTTCGGTAAACTTCATAAAACTCCCCTATGCTGCAGCGGTCGGTCTGCGACAATCGGCAACAGCCAAACGTGCCGCGCCGTACATGGCAATGTTTTTATTATATTGTAACACTGCGGCGGCGGTTTTGCAAGTGTTTGCAAAACCGCCGCCGCAATACGCAATGCGTAACTTATTTATTTTCCGCCAGGTAGTCGACTGCCGCGTGGGCGGCAACGTTGCCCTCGCCAACCGCCTTGGCATACTGATATGGCCTGCCCGTGCAGTCGCCCGCGGCAAACACGCCTGGTATGTTGGTGCGGCACTGCCTGTCTGCCACTATGTGCCCGCCATCGGTAGCCAACCCGCGCAGCAGCACGGAGGGCGCCACCGAGGAACGGAGTATGAACACGCCGTCTACCTCGCGCTCGCCGCCATCGAACACAAGCTTTTGCACCTTAAGCCCGCCTGCTATCTCCTTGGGCATTTTGACGAGCACCTCGCAGTTGGGCGCAGAAAACGTGCAATTTTTATACATGGGCATATACAGCACATGCCCCGCGAGCGAGCAGAGATACTCCACCTCGTGCTCGAAGGACTTATCGGTGCTGAGCACGGCGATATTTTTGCCCTTGTATAAAAACCCGTCGCACGTGGCGCAGTAGCTTACGCCGCGGCCGAGGAACTGTTCCTCCCCCGCTATGGGCTTTGAGGCATGCACGCCCGTGCACAAAATTACCGTCTTGCCTTCGTAAGTTTCCGTGCCGGCGGTAACCGCAAAGCGGCCGCTTAAATCATAAATGGCGGTCACCTGCCCGCTTACAGGTTCCAGCCCCATCTGTTCGGCATGGTTTTTGAACGCCCATACAAGCTGTTTGCCCGTCACGTCCGGCAGGCCGGGGTAGTTGCGCACCAGCTCGGCAGAGGCGGCCTTGCCCGATACCTCGCTGCCGGCAAGCCATATAAAACTTTTATTTAGTATTTTTAAATTTATGGCGACGGAAACGCCCGCAGGCCCCGCGCCCACTATTATACTGTCGTACAACATAACATTCACCACTTTAAGGTTTTATTTTATTTTAAACAAAACCGCGCATATATAAACGCCGCGAAAGGACGCGCCCTCCGCGGCAATATTTAGCTTTGAGATTTCTCCATGCGCCGCTGCGCCTTTGGCGCGGCGGCTTAGTCGTAAGGAGCGAAGCGACGGAATAGCTATTGTTGCGCGTCAGCGCCAATAGCGTCAATGACAATATTTGTCCACCTCTTTTGCAAATAATGACCTTATACGCGCCCTTAAACCTTGGAGAGGCAAGTAAGACAAGGAAAGCGAGCATTTTCGACGGGGAGTTTACTAAGGCGTAAATGACCCGAGAAAAGCGGAGCTTGACACAGTATTGCGCCGCCTATACAAGGTTTAATCAGGCTGCCTGGGAGGGGACATGCGCGTCAGCCTCTCCCCCTCCTCCTCCAGCTCCTTGTCTGGAACGGGCTTGCTGCTTGCGGCTACCATCTGGGCGACGGTGGCCTTGGCGCGCTCTACGGGGATGATGGTGCCCACGCCCGCAACGCAACCGCCGGGGCAGCCCATGCCCTCTATCATGCAGCCGTTCAGCTTGCCCGCCTTGGCAAGCATGAGCGTCTTTTTGCAGTCGGCAAGGCCTTCGGCGTGCTGTATCTTCACCTCGGTGCCGGGGTAATATTCGTTTATACACTTTTCTATGGCGCTTGCAACGCCGCCTGCAACGGCATAGCCGCGGCCCGCGCCCGTTGCGGTGAACTCTACGGGGCTCTCTTCAAGCTCTTCGAGGTTGATATCGAGCGCGTCGAACATGCCCGCAAGCTCTTCAAACGTGATAACAAAGTCGACGTAGCTGCGTACATACGTGCGCGAAGCTTCAAGCTTTTTGGCGGCGCAGGGGCCGATGAACACCACGCGGGCCTCGGGATCCCTCTCCTTTATGTGGCGGGCAGTTGCCACCATGGGGGTAAGCTCCTGCGAGATCTCGGGCGCAAGGTCGGGGAACTGCCTGCGCGTAAGCTCTACCCACGCGGGGCAGCAGCTGGTGAAAAGGAAGGGCATTTTGCCCGTTGCCACCGAGTTGACATAGTGGTGCGCCTCGGTTATGCAGCCCATGTCCGCGCCGTAAGCCACCTCATAGATATCTTTGAAGCCGAGCTTTAAAAGCGCCGTTTTGGTCTTGCCCGGGGTGACCTTGGGGCCGAACTGTCCGATTATTGCGGGGGCGACTGCCGCCACCACCTTGTCGCCCTTTTTGATGGCCTGAATGAGCTGGAATATCTGCGACTTATCGGCAATGGCGCCGAAGGGGCAGGCAGCCATGCACTGGCCGCAGGCAACGCACTTTTCGTTATCTATCTTGGCCCTGCCGTATTCGTCGGTGCCTATGCACTTTATGCCGCACGCCTGCGCGCAGGGGCGGATATGGTGGGCGATGGCGTCATACGGGCAGGCAGCCTTGCACCTGCCGCACTTTATGCACTTTGACTGGTCTATGAAAGCGTGGCCGTCTACTATAGAAACGGCGCCCTTGGGGCAAGCCTTTATGCAGGCATGCGAAACGCAGTTGCGGCACTGGTTGCTTACGACATATTCGTTGTCGGGGCACTTGTCGCACGCGGAGGGTATTACCTGCATGAGGGGCGGTTCGTAATACTTGTCCGAAATGTTGCTTGCGTCCAGGCCCTCGGTGATGTGCACGGGCTTGTTTGCGGGGCGGAGCGAAAGCCCCATTGCAAGGCGCACGCGCTCGGCGGCTATCTGGCGCTCGCGGTAAATATTCTCTCTGTACTTAGGTTCTTCGTCGGGCGTTATTATGTAGGGTATCGCCTCGATATCGCTGGAAACAGATTCCGACTTATAGGCCACCTTAGCCACTTCTTTAAAGACCTGGCGCCTTAAATCGGTAACCACGCTCTGACTTTTCATAAAAATCACCTTAAAAATATAATTTTACTTTAGCTTTTTGCGCAAAGATTATAACACAATCGGTGCGCGTTTGCAATACATAACCGCACTATTTTTACGTTTGTAAAAAATTTATTACACCGCGCTTAAAGCCCGGTCACATTATTGCCCTGCGGCATGCGTGCAGACTGCAATATCTGAAAGCAATATCTTTTCGTACTCGCCCAGCGCCGCGCGCGAAATTATATTTGTTCCGCCGCGCACGCGCACAAGCAGATATTGCCCGCGCCTTTTCACTTTTAATATATTTTTGTATTCCACATCCGCATTTTTATACACCCTGCCGCGGCGCACCGAACGCACCGAATACATCGTCTTGCCGAACTCGAACTCGTCATAATCGGTCTTGCCGTCGGAGGAGTATATATCGCGCAGATATAAGGCAAGTATGCACAGCCCGATAAGTATAGGCGCAAAAGAAATTATTATTGCGGCGCGGTCGTAAGAGCCGTCTATGGCATACGCAACGCCCCAGACAGCAAGCAGCGCTATGCCCGCAACGATAAATATTATGCCGCCCGCAAGCACGCCGCGCAGCAGGACTTTTTTTGCCGCCCTGTCGACCTCGGAAATAATTTTCATTCCTTCTCCCAAAAAATAATATTTTCAATTAAATTATAACACGGCGCGCAGGCAAAATCAACAGGCATTTTTATCCTGTTCCTTCATTGCGGGAGAAATTCCCGCACCGTGCATGCCGCATTTTATTGACGGCGCGCGGGAATAGCAATAAAATAAAAGGTGTTCACAAATTTTTCGTTCGGGCCGCGCCCGAAAAATTTCGTGACTTTAAGAAACCAGGTTTCTCTTCGCACGACTTTTAATGGCCCACAACTATATAGTCGCGCGAATTCACTTCCGGTGCGCGAGGGCTTTTGCCCGCTGCCCTGCCGAGGGTTCCCTTCGGGAAAC
>CALVLV010000030.1 GCA_944341075.1 uncultured Clostridia bacterium | reverse complement strand
CCTGCAAGTTCCGCGCCGGGAACGGCGATAACGACTTCATTGTTCTTTGCAAGCAGTTCAAGAGTGTACGCGCCCTTGTTCAGCGAAAATACAACCTTTCCGGGGTTGGTTGAGGCATATGTCCAAAATGCAAGCGTTGCCATATTTGTCTTTCCGTTTGCTTTTTTTGAGCAGATAAAAGTCATGGGATTGGGCGAGGTATAAAGGGGAGCCTGTGCAATTTTAATTTGATTCATAATTATCTCCTTAAATTTACTTAATTCCATATAGTACTAATATAATACCATATAGAACTATTTATGTCAAGCACAATTCTCCATTAAACTCTTTATTCATCCAAACCAATCACACTCCACAGTACCAAATTAATATTTAATGTATTTTTAAATCATATGTGTCTTTTTAATAAATTTGCGGTCGTATAGAAGTGCGGCAATCAGCACAACAAATATAGAACCGGCGTTATGTACTATTGCGCCCGTAATTGGGGTTAGCAAACCGAGAGAGGACAAAATAATTGCAACAAAGTTTATTATCATAGACAAAGCAATGCTGAATTTTATAGTTTTCAGAGTTGCGCGGGCAAGGATGCACAGGTATGGCAGCTTTTCTATGTCGTCGCCGATAAGAGCTATGCCCGCCGCTTCGGTTGCAATATCGCTGCCCACGCTACTCATGGAAACGCCTATGTTTGCCGTCTTCAATGCGGGCGCGTCGTTTACGCCGTCACCTATCATGCATACGTTATAGCCCTGATTTTGCAATCCCTCCACGGCAGTAACTTTGTCCTGCGGCAAAAGCTCGGCCTTTACGTTTGTAATACCAACCTGTTCGGCAAAACATTGTGCGGTCGCCTGATGGTCGCCCGTCAAGAGCACTATTTCGTAGCCGAGCTTTCTGAGCTTGCGCACTGTTTCTTTTGCGGCAGGGCGAAGAGTATCGGAAAGCCCTATTGCGCCAAGCACGTTCTTTTGGCTCGCTACGAGAATGACAGCCTTGCCATCTTTACGTAGTTTATCAAGCGCTTCGTTGTCTTTGTGGCTGAAAGTAATGCCGCATTCTTCAAGATACCTGCGGTTGCCGCAATAATAGGTCTCGCCGTCTATGACTCCGCTCACACCCTTGCCTGCAATCATAGCAAAGTTTTTAACTTCGGGCAAGGCAATGCCCTGTTCTTTTGCATAAGCCACGATTGCTTTACCGAGCGGATGTTCGCTTCTGCTCTCTATGGCGGCGGTTATTGCAAGCAACTGACTGTCGAGAAGGTTGCCGAACGCTATTACGTTGCTCACAGACAATTTGCCGAACGTGAGTGTGCCCGTCTTGTCGAAGGCTATGCAATTTGTCTTGCCCATACTTTCCATAGCTTCGCCTGATTTTATGAGTACGCCATATTTTGTCGCCTGACCGATGCCCGCCATAACAGCCGTAGGCGTTGCGAGTACGAGTGCGCAGGGACAGAATACCACAAGTACGGTAACGGCGCGAATCAAGGCGGCATTATTTTCGTTGCCTATTACAAAATATGTAATTATGCCTGTTATAACTGCTATTGCAATGGCAACGGGAACAAGCCACGTCGCCCATTTATCTGCAATGCGCTGCATGGGCGCCTTTTTATTTTCTGCTTCTTTTAAAAGCCGTATCATTTTTTGCAGAGAAGAGTCTTCGCCCACGTCTGTTGCGACCATATCGACCGAGCCGTAGCAATTCATCGTTCCGCAGAAAACTTCGTCGCCTTCGCCCTTGTCAACTGGCAGGCTTTCGCCCGTCATTATCGATTGATCTATGGAAGTTGTTCCGCTTATTATCTTGCCATCGACCGGTATTGTTTCGCCTGCCAGCACTCTGAGTTTCATTCCCGACTTAATTTCGGCGGCGGGAACTATCTTTTCGCCGCCCTCAAAGATAATGCGCCCCGTCCGCGGCTTAAGTTTAATGAGGTTGTTGAGCCCCTTTTTTGCGCGTTCGGCCGTTTTATCTTCGAGTATTGCACCTATCGCCATAATAAATGCAACTTCGCCCGCGGCAAAGACTTCTGCAAGGCAGAGCGATGCAATCATAGCCACTGTAATGAGCAGCGCGCTTGACACCCAACGCTGCTTTATCAGGCGGTACAGAGCGAGATACAAAAGCGGATAGCCCGAAATGACGACCGTAATAAGCGCAGGGTCCAGCCACGGGCTTATGTTGAGTTCCACAAAATTCTTTGTGATGAGAAGTGCAAGACTGAACGCAAGAAATACGCCTGCGACGATAGTCATCTTCAGTCCCGCAAGAAAGTCTGCGGCTTTGGAAAGCCAGCAGTTTATTTTGCGTAACATGATTTTTGAAACCTCCTTGACATTTTTGTTCGGTTAGCGTATAATACATCTGTTTCCGAACGTTTTGTTCATTAACAGTATATTAAAAAATGCGTACAATGTACAGCGCATACAGCAACCAGTTTAGTTACTTCGTCCGTTAGCGGACAAAAGCGCGAAATTGTACGGTGATAAGGAGGTTTTCCATGGACAGGCGAATCGCAAAAACAAGGAAAGCAATTTTTGCCGCTTTTGACGCGCTGATTGTCAGAACCGATTACTCAAAGATTTCGGTACAGAACATTATAGATCAAGCCGATATAGGGCGCAGTACCTTTTACGAACATTTTGAAACAAAGGACGAGCTGCTCCGCGCCAAGTGTACAGACCTTTTCGAACACATTTTTGTTCCGGGCGGAACGGAAGCAACTCACGCTTTCTCGCGCAATTCCACGTTTGAAGAGAAAATAATGCACATTCTGTATCACTTGCTCGACGATAAAAAAGTGATAAAGGGCATTCTTGCAAGTGAGGGCAGACAGATATTCTTGCAATATTTTCGCTCGTATCTTGCCGGCGCGGTGGAAAAGGAAAATATACGTGTAGAAGAAGTTCCCGATGTTTTTCTTAAAAACCATATTGCAGGCAGTTTTATAGAAATGGTATGCTGGTGGGCAGATTGTGATTTTTCGGAGTCACCCGAAAATTTGACCCGCTGGTTTTTCTGTGTAATGCCAACGCCGATTGCGAATTTATAGTAAGAATTTTTAATTTATGACTAATTTTGTCATATATTCTATGTTATAATGCCGCCAGAGAGGTAAAAAAATCATGAGAGCAGTAATTTATGCCCGCTATTCAAGCGACAATCAGACGGAAGCATCTATTGAGGGGCAACTTCGCGAATGTATGGAGTATGCGACCTATAACGATATTCAGGTCATCGGCAACTACATAGACCGCGCGTTTTCGGCAAAGACAGACCATCGCCCAGAATTTCAGCGAATGATTAAGGACAGTTACAAACACGCTTTCGACTGTATTATCGTCTGGAAGTTGGACAGGTTTTCCCGTAACCGCTATGATAGCGCGCACTATAAAGCACTGTTGCGCAAAAATGGGGTAAAGGTCATCTCTGCAAAGGAGACGATTGCCGAAGGCTCCGAGGGCATACTGCTGGAGAGCGTTCTGGAAGGCATGGCAGAATACTATTCAGCTGAGCTTGCCGAAAAGGTAACGCGCGGGATGAAGGAGAACGCCTTAAAAGGCTTGTGGAATGGAGGCAACGTTCCGTTCGGTTATGTTATAAATAATGAGCGCAAACTCGATATTGACCCTCAAGCCGCGCCAGTTGTCCAAGAGATTTTCAAGTTATGCAACGACGGAAAGACGGTAAAGGAAATCTATCGCATAATGAACGAGCGCAAAGTAACGCGCTCGAACGGCAAGGCATTGAGATACAACGCAATCCGATATATGCTTTCTAACAGAGTTTATATCGGAGAATATCACCACATGGGAGTAGTGATAGAGAACAGTGTGCCGCAGCTCGTTTCGGAAGAGCTTTTTAACGCCGTACAGTTGGAACTTGCCAAGAATTCAAAGGCACCTGCAAGGCATACTGCAGATGAAGATTATCTGCTTACCACAAAACTTTTCTGTGGAAGATGTGGCGCAATGATGGTTGCGCAGGCAGGAACAAGCGGTACAAAAGGCGTTGTCTATCGCTATTACGCATGTGTTCGGCAGAAAAAGCACCAATGCGAAAAGAAACCCGTCAGTAAAACAAAGCTGGAAGATTTTATTGTCTATAAGACGATGGAGTTCCTAAAAGACGATGACATTATTGAAAGACTTTCAGCAAAGTTGTACGAGTTGCAGTACACAGAAAGTACTATTCTTCCAAAATTGCAGGAGCAGTTAAAACAAAAGGAAAAAGAGATAGAAAATATCGTCAACGCCGTGCAGAAGGGATACGCGACAGAAACGCTATTGAAACGACTTGATGGGCTGGAAAAGGAAAAGCGTGAGATTAGCGACGCGATTGCTAAGGAGCAGCTAAAAGCTCCAATCTTCTCGCAAGACCATTTTAAAATGGCTCTCTCAAACTTCCGCAAGATAGACATAACCACACAGAAAGGCAAGCGCAAGATAATAGATACATTTATCAACGCCATTTATCTTTACGACGATCATTTAAAAATTATATACAACGCCAACGGTAAAGAAGAAACAATAAGCCTTGCAGAACTTGAAAGTTCAACTTTGTTTTCATGCGGGGCACCATAAATAATTTACCC
The DNA here is from genome assembly GCA_944341075.1 of uncultured Clostridia bacterium. Classification (GTDB taxonomy): domain Bacteria; phylum Bacillota; class Clostridia; order Christensenellales; family Borkfalkiaceae; genus Coproplasma. The sequence continues at coordinate 20,023 of CALVLV010000030.1, read as the reverse complement.
GTACATTCCTTAAAGGTTTGCGCGGGTATTTTTATTTGTGTGAAAATCAGCCGTGCTCTGCGGTGCAAGCGTTAAGCCTCCGCACGCGAAACTATTGCCGGGTAAATAAAGTTTGCCGCTTAAAGCGCGTTTTTTATTGCTTTTAGCGACGGCAGATGTTAAAATCATTGTATGGATAAACTTGTTCTCATAGACGGCAACAGCCTTCTCAATCGTGCATTCTACGCGACCCCTGTATTTTCTACAAGGGATGGCAGGCCTACAAACGCCATTTTCGGCTTTGTAAAGCTGTATATAAAGATAGTCTCAGATTTAAAGCCCAAGTACACCGTGGTGGCGTTCGACCTCAAGGCGCCCACGTTCAGGCATGAAATGTACGATGGCTATAAGGCCACAAGGAAGCCTATGCCCGAAGAGCTTGCCGCACAGGTAGAGCCGCTCAAGGCGCTGCTTGCCGAGATGAAGATAGCCATGTGTTCCAAGGAGGGGCTGGAGGCCGACGATATAATAGGAACGCTTTCAAAGCACCTTCCCGTCCATTCATATATATATACGGGCGACCGCGACAGTTATCAGCTTGTTGACGACAAGACCGACGTATGTTTCACCAAGCGCGGCGTAAGCGACCTTTTAAAGCTGAATACAGAAAACTTTAAGGAGGTAGTGGGCATAGAGCCGCCGCAGATAGTCGACCTTAAGGCGCTTATGGGCGATAAATCGGACAACATACCCGGTGTTGCGGGCATAGGCGAAAAGACGGCCCTTTCTCTGATTGAAAAGTACGGTACGCTGGACGGGGTATATGCGCATATAGAAGATATAAAGGGAGCTACTGCCGAAAAGCTTAAAAATGGGAGGGAGTCGGCTTATCTTTCGTACAAGCTTGCAACAATTGACCGCGATTGCGACGTTACGGTAGACCTTTCTGCCTGCAGCACTCCGTTTAAATTTCCCCGCTCGGTAAGGGACATGTTTGCCGAATTTGAGTTCCGCAGCCTGCTTAAAGACAGCCTTTTCGAAGAAGAGGATAAAACTCCGACCAAAAAAGTCGCCGACTACCCTGAACTTATCAGGCACAAAAATTTTTCGTCATTCAAAGCGGCTGCCGAAGGCGTCAGCAGGTTCTGCGCCGTATTCGACGGCCCTCATCTGCACGTATATCTCGGCGGGGCGGAGCATGTGCTGACGCGCTCTGAAGACCTGCTCAGCGAATATCTCGACCATGACGACTTTATCAAGGCGCTTACTTTTCTGTTTGCACAGCCAGATAATACAGCGATTCTTGACGACGCAAAATCGGTGATGCACACGCTCGATGAGTACGGCGTTAAATTTGAGTGCAAGTTCGAAGACCTGTCGCTTGCCGTGTACCTGAGCGGCGAGGCGGGCGGCGAGACGCTGCGCGAAATATGCCAAAGACGGCTCTTCGATTACAATTACTGCGCCTATGCGGCAAACGTGCTGTACGGCGAGTACCGCTCTACAATAGAGGCCACAGGGCTAACAAGGCTTTATGAAGAGGTGGAAAAGCCGCTCGTCAGCGTGCTTTGCGACATGGAGCGCGAGGGCGTGACGGTAAGCAACGAAGCGCTCAACCTGCTTGGAAAGCAGTACAATGAAATAATAGAAAAGCTGAAAGAGGAAATTTACTCCGAATGCGGGTGTACGTTCAACATCAACTCGCCCTCACAGCTCGGCGACGTGCTGTTTGAAAAGCTGGGGCTTAAATCCGGCAAGCGCGGCAGGAACGGAAAATATTCCACCAACGCCGAAGTGCTTGAAAAACTTGCCGAAGACCACCCCGTGGCGGGCAAAGTGCTCAGGTTCAGGTTTTACCAGAAACTGCTCTCAACTTATATAGACGGCCTGCGGCCCTTTATAGGTAAACAGAACCTTGTTCATACAACTTATAATCAGACGATAACCACCACGGGCAGGCTTTCAAGCACCAACCCCAATCTGCAGAACATTCCCATAAGGGAAGAAGAGGGGAGAGAGCTGAGAAAGATATTTGTACCCCGCCCGGGCAACGTGTTCATCGACGCCGACTATTCGCAGATCGAACTTCGCCTGCTTGCCCATTTTTCGGGCTGCAAGGAGCTTATCGACGCCTACAATCAGGGGAAGGATATACATTCGATAACGGCTTCGCAGGTGTTCGGCGTGCCGCTCGGCGAAGTGACTCCCAAGATGCGCCGCGAAGCCAAGGCAGTTAACTTCGGCATAATATACGGCATAAGCGAATACGGTCTTGCGCGCAACCTGGGCATACCCTATTCAACGGCAAAACAATACATTGAAAAATATTTTGCAACCTACAGCGCCGTCAAGGAGTATATGAATTCAAACGTAGCATTCGCAAAAGAGCATGGATATGTTTCCACGCTTACGGGCAGGAGGCGCTTTATACCGGAAATAAAGTCTTCAAACGCAAACATCCGCCAGTTCGGAGAGCGTGCCGCCATGAATATGCCCCTGCAGGGTTCAAGCGCAGACATAATCAAAATCGCCATGATAAACGTTCACAGACGGCTTGAGGGCGAAGGTCTGGGCGCAAAACTCATACTTCAGGTGCACGACGAACTTGTGCTCGACTGCCCCGAATCTGAACAGGAAGTTGCCGCACATATCCTGCGGGAAGAGATGGAGAATGCCGTTGAACTGCACGTTCCGCTGACAGTGGAGGTGCACAGCGGCAAAAACTGGTATGACGCGAAATAAAAAACTGTATGCCGTGACGGGCGGCATAGGCAGCGGCAAGTCTGCCGTGTGCTCGATTATTGCCCAAGAAAATTACCCTGTCGTTTCCTGCGACGAAGTGTATGCGCGGCTGACGCGCGGCGGCAATATGGTAAAAAAACTTGAGGACGCGTTCGGCGGGGTCACTCTGCCCGACGGTTCGCTCGACAGGCATGTCCTATCGAAGCGCGTATTCGGCGACAAAACGGCGCTCGAAAAGCTTAACTGCATAACGCATGGCGAAATAATGCGTGAGCTGTTCAGACAGGCTGAGGAGGCCGAAGGCAATATCGTATTCTGCGAAGTTCCGCTGCTGTTTGAAAACAGGTTTGAAAAAAATTTTGACGGAGTGCTTGTAGTTACCAGGCCGCTCGAACAGCGCATTGCGGCGGTAATGGAGCGCAACGGCCTCAGCCGTGATGAGGTGACCGCCCGAATTGCCGCGCAATACGATTACGATGGTAACAGCTTTACGCAGTACTATGTGCTGTGCAACGACGGCAATTTACAGGAGTTATACAAAAAAGTTAAAAAAATTCTGCAAAAGATAAACAAATTGACTTGACATAATCGCGTATTTATTATAGAATAATTTTTGCTTGTGAGCGAACTGCCGCAAGTGAAAATATATGCACTCATGGCGGAATTGGCAGACGCGCAAGACTAAGGATCTTGTGGAGCGATCCATGCAGGTTCAACTCCTGTTGAGTGCACCATAAAAAGGGCGAGGTTACAACCTCGCCCTTTTTATTATGACGTTATCATAATATATAAATATTAAGACAGCGTCATATAATCAAAGACTGTCCCCTGTCCATTTTTTTTTCGGTTGATAACTTTACGGCACAGTATGGGGCGGTGCTTTGCAAACTTATCTCTATATGCTAAAACCGACATTTGGGTATTGCAAAGAAAAAGAACATGTGTTATACTGTTAAAGAACTGTATAGCCCTTACACGCCGAAAACCACTACATTAAATATAAGCAAAAGGGCCGAAAACCACTACATTAAATATAAGCAAAAGGTTGGAATGAATTATGATAGAATACAACAGATTCAGCAAAGAAAGGACTGATTCGCCGGATGATTTTGAGGAACTCGGTTTACATGGTGAAACCATTTTAAAAATAGACGGCCTTTTTCAGGGCACCACCGAAAAATATCAGCTTGATAAAAATAAGTTTGACGATGTTGCCATGGAAAAAGACGGTAAATGGCCTGTGAATTTTGTGGCAGGTATTGTTCCGGAATCTGAAGATCAGTTTCCGGGCGAGCAGTACGACGGAATAAGAATAACTACAGACAATCATGTACTGTATATTTACATCACACCTCACAGGCACTGCTGCGAACTTTTCGGAACTATCCTGAGTGAAGACGATCTTTCTGTTTTTATAGGCAGCAAGCTAAAAAGAGTATACCTTACAAATACCGCAATGGTAAACGAATACATAGACTATATCTTTACCCAAAGGAGTCCCAGCAGCGAACATTACCGCATACAGTTTATAAATTTCGAAACCGATAAAGGGGTGTTTCAACTGACAGTATACAATATAGATAACGGCTTTTACGGACATGATATAATAATAAAGGTGGACGAAGCGACCACATATAAAAACAGGCTTGGCGGTGAATGCATATAATATAGCATTAATAACGCTATTTAAAATACACAAAGTCTTATCAATATTATTTACGGCACATGGCGCAACTATTTTTTACTAAAATATTGCAAAAATATCCAAATCAGTCTTGAAATATTGATTTAAATGTGATAAAATATACAAGGTGAATGAAATTTACTTTCGCCTTTGCGGCATTTGGTTGTGCAAAGCTTGCTTTCAAGGCTGTTTTTCACGCCGTATGCAACATAATAACCAAAAAATAATTTCTTTGGGGGACACAAAGTTATGCTAAGAAAAAAAGAGTGCGTAGCTATGCTGCTTGCCGGCGGACAGGGCAGCCGTCTTTACGCCCTTACAAGCAACATAGCAAAGCCTGCCGTTTCTTTCGGTGCGAAGTACAGGATAATAGACTTTCCTCTGTCTAACTGTATAAATTCCGGCATAGACACCGTGGGCGTACTTACGCAGTACCAGCCTCTCGTACTCAACGAGTATGTGGGCAACGGCCAGCCGTGGGATCTGGACAGAACGTTCGGCGGCGTACATATCCTTTCGCCTTACGAGGCAAAGAAGTCTACTTCATGGTACAAGGGCACCGCAAACGCCATATACCAGAACATACGCTTCATGAAGATGTACGATCCCGACTATGTTCTCATACTTTCCGGCGACCACATCTACAAGATGGACTACGACAAGATGCTTCAGGCGCACAAGGAGACGGGTGCGGCGTGCACTATAGCCTGCATGGAAGTTCCCATGAAAGAAGCTTCGCGCTTCGGCATACTCAATACCAATCCCGACGGCTCGATATATGAGTTTGAGGAAAAGCCCGCCAAGCCCAAGAGCAACCTTGCTTCGATGGGTATATATATCTTCAGCGCAGACAAGTTGTATAAATACCTTGAAATGGACGAGGCAGACCCCAAGTCGGAAAACGATTTCGGCAAGAATATCCTTCCCACGATGCTTGCTGCAGGCGAAAAGATGGTTTCGTACCGTTTCGACGGCTATTGGAAGGACGTAGGCACGATAAGCTCACTGCTCGAAGCCAACATGGATCTTCTGGGCGTGGCCCCCAAATTCGATCTTGACGACAGCGACTTCGTGATACATTCAAGAAGCCCGCTTTCTCCTCCCGCATATGTAGAAGGCGAAGTTAAAAACAGCATAGTTGCCAACGGTTCTGACATCGAAGGCAAAGTTATCAATTCGGTCATAGGCACCAACTGCGTGGTAGAGGACGGAGCAGTCGTAAAAGACAGCGTGCTCATGGGCAATATCACCGTAAAGAAGGGTGCAACCATCAACTACTCGATAATCGACGAGGAAGTAACGGTGGGTGAAAATGCCTCGATAGGCGAAGTGAAGGAAGAGGCCTGCAAAGTTGAAGGCAAAACGGCCGGCATAACCGTTTTAGGCAGGGGCATAACCGTTAATAACGGCGGCAAAGTGCCCGCAGGCGAAATAGTTGATAAGGACGTTTAAGGGAGGATAAATATCATGGCTTCAACTGTCGGAGTTATATTTTCAAGCATAAATGACGAAAACGTACCCGAACTCACCAGAGTAAGATCAATGGGTTCGGTGCCCTACGGCGGGAGATACCGCCTTATTGACTTTGCCCTTTCGAACATGGTCAACTCAGGCATCACCACGGTGGGCGTAATAACAAAACAGAACTATCAGTCGCTGATGGATCATCTCGGCACGGGCAAAGACTGGGATCTTGCAAGGAAAGAGGGCGGCCTTATACTGCTTCCCCCTTACAGCGACGAATCGGAGACGCTGTATAAGGGCAGGTTAGAGGCGCTTAAGGGCGCTACATCCTTTCTTAAAAAGTGCAAACAGGACTATGTTGTGCTTTCTGACAGCGACTCGGTATACAAGCTTGACTACAGCGACGTTATAAAATTCCACGAGGAGAAAAACGCCGACCTCACGCTTGTATATCATGAGCACAAGGTATCCAAGTCGCGCTACTATGTGACTTTTGAAACTGATAAAGAGGGCAGGATAAACGACCTCTGCATCAACCCCGTTGCAAGGGGCGTAAAAAAGAATTACATCAACGTAATGGTTGCGCGCACGTCTTTTCTGCTCAACCTTATTCAGGACGCCATCCAGCACGGCTATACAAGCTTCGGCAGGGACATACTTGTTCCAGGCGTAAAAAACATGAGGCTCTTCGGCTATAAGATGGAGGGGTACTACGCAAACATAGACTCGCTTGTTGCATACTTCAATTCCAACATGGATCTTTTAAAGAAGGACATAAGGAACGAAGTATTCGGCAACAGGGACGTATATACAAAGGTAAACGACAGCGCTCCCGCAAAGTTTACCGATAACGCGGTAGTAAAGAACTCGCTCATCTCGGACGGCTGCCTGATAGAGGGCACCGTTGAAAACTGCATCCTCTTCCGCGGCGTAAAGATAGGCAAGGGGGCTGTAGTCAAAAATTGCATACTCATGACGGATAACTACGTGGGCCACGACTGCAACCTCTCTTACGTTGTGAGCGATAAAAACTCCATAATAAGGGACAACAGAGTGCTTGCAGGCTGCGAAATCCAGCCATACTTTATAGGAAAAGGCTCGCTCATTTAAGCGCGGGGTGATTCACAAATGACAGAAATCAATTCAAAGACATCGGCTGTCCGCGCAAAGAAGAGTGGGGGGATCCGCATAGCATCGGCTACCCACCGCCGCAGGACGGCATCCACAGCAAAGGCTGTAAAGGAGGTCGAAGTGCCCACTCAGGCAGAACCCGTCGCCATGAGCGACAAGAAAAAAATATTATTTGTTGCGTCGGAATGTACGCCCTTTATTCAGACGGGCGGCCTTGCCGAAGTAGTAGGCTCGCTTTCAAAGGCGCTTGCCGCTTCGGGCAAGTTCGACGTGCGCGTCGTTGTTCCCATGTATTCGGATATAAAGTGGGAATTCAAGCAGCAGTTCAACTACATCGGCAATATTTATGTTCCTCTTGCGTGGAGAAACCAGTATTGCGGCATCTTTACCTACGAAAAGGACGGGGTGACGTTCTATTTCCTCGACAACGAGTTTTACTTCAAGCGCCCCGGATGCTACGGCTATTTTGACGACGGGGAAAGATTTGCATTCTTCTCGCGCAGCGTGCTCGAGATAATGCCTTTCATCAATTTCTACCCCGACATAATGCACTGCCACGACTGGCAGGCGGCGCTTGCAGCAATATATCTTAAGACCAACTATTGCTTCAGACCGGAATACCAGTTCATAAGGGCATTGTTCACCATTCACAATATCGAATATCAGGGCATATACTCTATGGATATACTCAGCGACCTGTTCGATATTTATGGTACCTACGCTGGGCTTGTTGAATATAACCACTGCATAAACCTGATGAAGGGCGCCATAGAGTGCTGCGAAAGGTTTTCAACCGTAAGCCCTTCCTATGCAGAGGAAATAAAGAATCCTTATTACGCGCACGGGCTCGATCCCATCATACGCAAAAATGAATTCAAACTTACAGGCATACTCAACGGCATAGACGACATGGGATATAATCCCAAATACGACAAGCATCTGTTTGCGCCCTATTCGCCCGAAGATTTTGCAGGCAAAAAGGTGTGCAAATCTGAATTGCAGCGTATGCTTGGCCTGCGCGACAGCGCCGATACGCCTATAATTGCCATGATATCACGTCTTGCCGCCCACAAAGGGCTTGACCTTGTGACCACCGTGATAGACGAGATACTTCAGGACGACGTTCAGTTCGTGCTTCTCGGAACGGGCGAATCGCATTTCGAGGGCTGGTTCTCCGACCTTGCGAGGAGATATCCCGGAAAGGTGAGCGCCAACATAATGTTCAACGGCGACCTTTCAAGAAAGATATATTCCGGCGCGGATATCTTCCTCATGCCGTCGAAATCAGAACCCTGCGGACTTTCGCAGATGATAGCCTGCCGCTACGGTACGATACCTGTAGTGAGGGAGACGGGCGGCCTGAAGGACAGCATACATCCGCTTGAAAACGGCTATACCTTTGCCAACTACAATGCTCACGACATGATGTATGTTGTGCGCGAGGCAATTTCAGATTATAGAAATAAAGAGGAATGGGCAAAACTTATGTACAGGGCTGCCACTACCGACTTTAGCTGGAACAGGTCGGCAAAACAATATGAAGCTCTTTATTTCGATATGCTTAAATATTAATTGATTATTTTTCCGAAACCTGCTATACTTGTTTTGGTTAAATTGTCGATTGCTTGCGCATTTATATTTAACTGAAGAAAATTTTCAAAGACCTTTCTTTTGCTTAAGAAAGGTCTTTGCATGGTAAATATTTATATTTTACTGTCAAAAGGAGATAAAGGTTTAGAAATGAGTGCAGCTATAACCGAAAAGGAAGTCAAAGAGGCGATAAAAGGCAAGCTTTCGCGCTACTTCGGCGTAAGCCCCACAGAGGCCTCTGAAGAGCAGATGTATAAAGCTGTTGTCATGAGCGTAAGGGACATTCTGCTTGAAAAAAGGCAGCAGTTCCACAAAAAGGTAAAGGCTAAGCGTGCAAAGCGCGTGTATTACCTATGCATGGAATTCTTGCTCGGCAGGTCGCTTAAAAACAGCATCTACAACCTCAGCGCAACAGACGTATACAAAAAGGTGGTTTCCTCCTACGGATTCGACCTTGAAAACCTTTACGAGCTTGAGCCTGACGCCGGCCTCGGCAACGGCGGACTGGGAAGGCTTGCCGCCTGCTTTATGGACGCCCTTGCTACAGGCAACTACCCCGCAATGGGCTATTCTCTGCGCTACGAATTCGGTCTGTTCAAACAGAAGATAGTGGACGGCTGGCAGATAGAGCTACCCGACGTATGGCTTCCCGGCGGCGAAGTATGGCTCACCAACAGGAGCGATAAGTCGTTCAAAGTAAGGTTCGACGGCCAGGTTCAGGAAAAATGGACTAAATACGGCATGCAGACGGAGTATATCAACAGTAATGAGATAGAGGCCATTGCTTACGATATGATGATCTCCGGCAAGGACAGCGAGGCCGTTTCCGTGCTCAGGCTGTGGAAAGCCAAGCCCGCGCAGGACTTCAACATGAAGCTCTTTTCGCAAGGTGAATACTATCAGGCCATGAGCGAGGACAACGACGCCGACCTGATAACCAAGGTGCTCTATCCCGCAGACAATCATGAAGGCGGAAAGTCGCTCAGGCTCAAGCAGCAATATTTCCTTTGCTCGGCGTCTATCCAGAATATAGTTGCAGATCACAAGCACAGATACGGTGACCTTAGGGATCTGCCCAAACTTGCGGCGATACACCTCAACGATACGCATCCCGCAATGGCCATACCCGAACTGATGAGGGTGCTTATAGACGAAAACTTCTTTAATTGGGACGATGCGTGGGCTATCACAACTGCAACCTGTGCATACACCAACCACACCGTGCTTGCCGAAGCGCTTGAAACATGGTCGGAAGACCTTGTTCGCAGAAAGGTGCCCCGCATCTATTCGATAATACAGGAAATCAACAGGCGCATGTGCGAAGACCTGTGGAAGAAATACCCCGGCGAATGGGGCAAGATCTCGCGCATGGCGATACTTGAATACGACAAGGTGAAGATGGCTAACCTTTCGGTATATGGCGGACATAAGGTAAACGGCGTTTCCGCCCTTCACAGTGAAATAATCAAGCAGTCTGTATTCAAAGATTTTTACGACTACACCCCTGAAAAGTTCACCAACGTTACCAACGGCATCGCCCACAGAAGGTGGCTGTGCCAGTCTAACCCCGAACTGTGCGAACTGCTCAACTCGTGCATCGGCGACGGCTATGTGCTCAATGCCGCAACGCTGTCTGAATTCAAGAAATTCCAGAACGACGCAAGCGTATTGAAGCGCCTGGGCGAAATAAAGGCAATCAAAAAGCAGCAGTTTGCAGAATACGCATACAAGAAGCAGGGCGTAATAATAGATCCCGAAACCCTGTTCGACGTACAGGCAAAAAGGTTGCATGAATACAAGCGCCAGCTTTTAAATGCGCTCAATATAATAGACACTTACCTCGATCTGAGGGAAAATCCAGACCTTGACATTCAGCCCAAGACATACATCTTCGGCGCAAAGGCGGCCCAGGGCTACCAGATGGCGAAGAATATCATCAAGCTTATAAACTTCCTCGCCGAAGACATTAGAAAGAACAAGAAGATCAACGAAAAGCTCAACGTTGTTTATATGGAAGATTACAACGTTACCATGTCGGAAAAGCTGATGCCTGCCTCTGAGATATCTGAGCAGATATCGCTTGCAGGCAAGGAAGCAAGCGGCACGGGCAACATGAAGTTCATGATAAACGGCGCGCTTACGATCGGCACGCTCGACGGCGCTAACGTAGAAATGTCTGAAGCGGTGGGAGAGGATAATATCTTTATCTTCGGCCTCAAATCGGGTGAAGTTGACGATATATGGAAGTCGGGCTACAGCTCAAACAAATACTACAACGAATCGCCCAAACTGCGCAGGATAATCGAAGCGCTTATAATCGGATTTAACGGTCAGTCGTTCTCCGATATAGCTGCTTACCTGACGACGGGCACCATGGGCGCCCCTATAGCAGACCCTTACATGTGCATGGCAGATTTTGAATCGTACAGGCAAACCCAGCACGACATATCAAAGCTCTATGCAACCGATAAGAAGAAGTGGAACAAAATGTCGCTCATAAATATTGCTTCGGCGGGTATATTCGCCGCCGACAGGGCAATAAAAGAGTATGCAGATAACATTTGGGGACTTAAGTCTATCAAGTAAAAAATATTAAAGAAGTAGTGCGGGCAATCTTTGTGGTTGCCCGCATTTTATAACAGAGAAACGGCAATAAACCATACAAAATAACATTTTTACGATGTACTATACCAGGCATAATAACTTAGAACAGCAACAAATAAACATTTGTTTGCGTTTTATGTTTGATAATTAGTCTAACCTGTAAACTGACCTGAAGGCGCAGGAATAACCGAGCTTATTATTTACAGTTAATTTTGCCTATAACTGTACGAGGTTCACATACATACCGTAAAACTAAAAAAGACGCTTATGCCCGAAAAAAAAGGCAAAAGGACACTTGGCACATTCATTTCTGCAAGCGATGGGCCGACTAAAAATATTTCCTGTTACATCACGGCCGTGAGATAGCCTATAATGGGCTTTGAACGGCCTTTGATTTGTTTCTTTTACGTACCAATAATTTATTTAGGTTGCGGCTTACTGTCTTATAAGCAAGATTGGCCGAACACTCCTTCAAATAATTTATTCTATTCTGTCTCAGAGGCTTTAAACGGGTTTTATAATACCGCTAAAGTTGCCGCTGAGTTTGATGCAAACAATTTCAGCGCGCTACCATAAGACTGTGCCGCAGAATAAACCAATGCCTGCCGGCAAAGATTACAAAAGTGCTTAAGACCAGCAAGTGGCTGTCACGAAAGCGGCCTCAAAACAAGCTCACGGGTCTTCTCTTCAAAACATCCCTAAAAGCTTCGTAAAAGCTGTGTTTTACGAATAGTTAACTGTCTACCCTTTGAGGGTATGTTTCAGCTGCAGACATAAAATTTGCGGCGGTAAAAAGTACCGCTTCTTATGCAGCACAGCATTAAAGACTACTATTCCAAATCTCTTAAGCATCAATTTAAACAGCTTAACTTAACGTATATGCCACCGCACAGGTCAAACCACTGCCGTTGCTGCTTTTCATTCCTTATTCTTTATAAAGTTCAGCGTGTCCGTCTGTTTGCCGTGCCTGAGTAAACTGCCGCAACCAACAAATTTAAATCCGCACTTTTCAAGCACTCGGCGCGACCGCATATTGTGTGCTAAAACTAAGGCATGGATCTCACAAACATCGGTGGTTTCAAACACCTCTTCGCAGAACAGACGGACGGCCTCTGTCATTACTCCCTTCCCCCAATAATCGCGGTGCAGAAAATACCCGAGTTCGCCCGACCTTGCGTTTTCGGCGTCGAGCCGCAGCCCTATTGTGCCGACAGGCGTACCGTCGGCTAACACAGCCCGCTCAATATTGGATATGCCTTCATTTTTATGGCAGAACGAAATAAAATCCCGTCCGTCGCTCTCTTTATACGGCTGAGGAAAGCCGTCGCGCAGATTTTCGGCTACGCCTTCACTGTTTGCCGCCTCCGCAAGAAAAGGCGCGTCCTCTTCTTTCCATTTTCTGAGTTCCACTTTCATATTTCCCCTCCTTTAAAATAAAAGTTACATAAAATTATAGTCTGATTATGTCAGCATGTCAATGATATCACGTTTATCGGACATAAACACTTCGTAAAATATTTGACATTATGTGCTTTGCGGCGTATAATTTAAAGTACAAAATCACATAAGAGCTGATATTACAATGAAGAATTCCGATTACTACGTTCAACGCAACAATAAAAATCTTGAAGTTATAGAGCGCCTGCTCAACGAGGAGCTACCCGCCTTCTGTTTCGATTACTTCGTGGCGATAGAGAATCAGACCAGCACCCTTACCCGGCTGAATTACGCCCACGACATTAAGATTTTTTTCTATTATATGCAGGAAAAAGTTTTCCGCGGAAAAAAACTGATACGTGACTTTACGTTGGACGACTTAGAGAGCATAACAAATACCGATATAGAGTATTTTTTAGGCTTTTTGTCGCACTACCGCTATGGCGGCCGCGAGCACAACTGCAACGAGCGGGCAAAGGCGCGCAAACTTTCTTCTGTGCGCGCCATGTTCAAACACTTTTTTAACCGCGGGCTTATCGCCGTTGACAATTCTGCCAAAGTTGCCACGCCAAAACTGCACGAAAAGCCCATAATAAGGCTTGAACAGAGCGAAGTATACAGCATAATAAGCACCGCCGAGAGCGGCGACGGCCTCTCCCCCCACCAGCGCGCCTATCACGAAAAAAATAAGGTGCGCGACTGCGCCATTCTTATGCTTTTTTTGGGAACGGGCATACGTATAAGCGAGCTTGTAGGGCTGAACAACACCGATATAAATTTTGAAAACAACTCGTTTATCGTAACCAGAAAAGGCGGCAGCCGTTCGATACTCTATTTTGACGGCGACGTTGCCGCGGCGCTGCTCAGATACATAGAACAGAAGGAAGAACAGCAGAAAGTAAGCCGCGAAGACGCCGACGCGCTTTTCCTTTCCAACAAAAACAGGCGCATAACCGTGCGCGCCGTAGAAAACCTTGTTCAGAAATACGCCAAAATAGTTTCGCCTTTAAAAAAGATATCGCCGCATAAGCTGCGCAGCACATACGGCACACAGCTTTACAGGGCGACGGGCGACATATACATAGTGGCCGACGTGCTCGGGCACAAGGACGTAAACACCACCCGCAAACACTACGCCGCAATAAGCGACGATACCCGCCGTTCGGTGGTCGGCAAGGTCAAACTTATAAAACCTGAAGACTGATTTATGGAAAATATAGAAAAAGTTTACGTCATTCAGCCGCGGCTGGACGACAACTGCCGCGTGCTGCACGAAGAGGCCGTGGCGCTTATAGAGAGCGCGGGGGCCGAATACTGCGGCACAACCTATCAGACTATAAAAAAAATCAATCCCGCCACCTATCTTGGCTCGGGCAAGCTTGCACAGATACGCGAAACGCTGAGCGGGCTTGAGGATGTAACGATACTCTTCAACGGCTCTCTCTCCCCCTCTCAGACGCTGAACATCTCTGCCGCTCTCGACGACAGAAAGGTGATAGACCGAACTACGCTTATTTTAGATATATTTGCCGGCAGAGCCACCTCGGCAGAGGGCAAGATACAGGTGGAACTTGCCCAGCTTAAATACCTGTACCCCCGCCTTAAGGGCAAGGGTGAAGCGCTATCGCGCCTTGGCGGCGGAATAGGCTCGCGCGGCCCGGGCGAAACTCAGCTGGAAACGGACAGAAGGCATATAAGAACGCTGATAAAATATCTTGAAGAGCGACTGAAAGAGACCGAACAGCGCAGACACCTGACCGCCATGCGCCGCGAAAAGCAGAATATAAAGACTATTGCGCTTGTGGGCTACACAAACACAGGCAAGTCGACGCTGATGAACAGGTTCACCGGTGCGGGCGTGTTGGAAAAAGACGCTCTGTTTGCCACGCTCGACCCCACTGCGCGCAAGGTCACTATAGGCGTCATGGAGTTTCTGCTTGTAGATACTGTAGGTTTTTTACAGGATCTGCCGCACGACCTTGTGGAGGCCTTCAAATCAACGCTGGAGAGCGCGCTCAACTGCGACCTTGCGCTGATAGTATGCGACGCGACGGGCGACTACGACATGCAGTACAGAACTACAATGCAGACGCTTGAAGGGCTTGGCTTTGACAGGCCCGTGCTCAAAGTGCTGAACAAGTGCGAATGTATAGACGACCTTACGCCGTTTGCCGACTTTGTGTGCATTTCGGCAAAGTACGGAAACGGCATGGACGACCTGTGCAAGGCAATAACCGATAAATTCAGTACGCAGTACACGGAGTGCACACTCACCGTGCCATATTCAAAAATAAAGGACTTCAACCGCTTTGCGCCTTTTTTTACCGAACATTCAAGAAGTTACGATGAAAACGGGCTTACGCTGAGTTGCACAATAGAAAATATTCATTTAAGCAAAGTAAAAGAGTTTATCTCAAGATAATTTAACGGCGGCGCATAAATTGCGCCGCCGTTAATGCAATATAAATTCAATGCAAGTGTCTAACCGTTCAGCCGCTTTGCTTTTTATCGTCAAGCCCCACTATCCCGTCTATTGCTATAGTTGCGAACTCCTTTATGTCAAGGCACTTGCCGCAATTGTCGCATATCTTCCCCGGATCGAGGTCGCATGTTTCGCACTCCATGCAGCCGATACATTCCCTGTCGTACAGCACGCACATCTGTCCGTGACCGGTCTTTTTATCCATAACAAACACCTCCGCCGCTTTTTCTCTTTCTGTTTCCTGTATATTATACTACACTTTTTTTAAAATTCAAGCAAAATCATGGAAACATTTGTTTGCAATTTTGATTTTTATGTGTTATACTGTATTCAGGAGATAAAATTATGAAGTCAAACGAAAAGTATCAGGCAGTTTACGAATTTATCAAAAAGTACATAGCCGAAAACGGCTATTCGCCCACAGTGCGCGAAATATGCGCAAATTGCGGAATAAAGTCTACCGCTACTGCCTATCAATATATAAACCGCCTGAACGACCAGGGACTTGTTACAAAGGCTGAAAATAAAAAGAGAGCCGTTTCGGTAAAATCGAGGGGCGGCGCTACCGTGGCGGTGCCGCTTATAGGTACCGTTGCCGCCGGCCAGCCGATATTTGCCGAAGAAAATTATGAAGGCTTTTACTCGCTCCCTTCCGACATATTCGGCGGGGACGAAATGTTCATGCTCACAGTAAAGGGCGATTCCATGATAAAAATAGGCATGTTCGACGGTGACAAAATAGTCGTTAAAAAGCAGAACACCGCAGATAACGGCGACATTGTTGTCGCACTTGTAGACGACAGCGCAACCGTAAAGCGCTTTTTCAAGCGCGGCGGAAAGTTTATTCTGCACCCCGAAAACGACGAGATGAGTGATTTTGTGTTTGACGACGTCTCTGTGCTGGGCAAAGTTATCGGTCTGATGCGCAACATTTAAGCATTGAATTCTGTACAAGAAAAGGCTGTACCCAAAGTACAGCCTTTATTTTTTACAGTGATTTAAGGTATTCAACTTCTGCGGGGGTAAGTTTTCTGAAGGCGCCGCGCTCAAGCCCGCGCAGAGAAAGCTCTCCTACCTTAGTACGCTTTAAAAGAATTACTTCCCTGCCTATTGCTGCGAACATCTTTCTTATCTCGCGGTTTTTGCCCTCGCGGAGTACCATTTCAACCTTGGTAAATTCTTTGTTGGTTTCAATGATATGCGCCCTGCATTTTTTGGTAACATAGCCGCCTTCAATTTCAATGCCGCTGCGTATGGGGTTAAGGTCGGCTTCGGTCAGCCTGCCCTCTACCTTTACCATATAAGTTTTGGGAACCTCGTTCGAAGGGTGGGTAAGATGCTGCGCAAGGTCGCCGTCGGTGGTTAGTATAAGCAGCCCTTCGCTGTCGTAGTCCAGCCTGCCCACAGGGTACACCCTGCCAACTCCGCTGCCCAGAATATCCATCACCGTCTTTCTGCCCTTGTCATCAGAAACGGTGCTCAGGTACCCCTTGGGCTTGTGAAGAAGATAATATTCCTGCTTTTTTACGGTAACCGTCTTGCCGTCTACCTTTACGATATAACCCTCTTCCACTTCGCAGCCGAGGTCTGCAAACCTGCCGTTTACGGTAACGCGCCCTTCGGCAACTATTTTATCGCAGGCGCGCCTGCCGGCAACGCCGCACTGTGCAAGATATCTGTTAATTCTCATAGCATAGTCCTGAAAGTATGTTTTAGACTATACTATATAATTTTGCGCTGAAAATCAAGTTATTTTCCTGATAAATTTTCAAATTACCGTAAGAAGAACTTCCGTCCGCCGTATTTTTTTCGGTTTTATAAGTGAGAGGAAGCCCCTTTTTTATAACGAAGTTTGCCTCTTCCGCGCGGCAGATATCGTTGCCGCAGATAAATCTTGCGTTTTTCGGCATATGAACAAGTTCATATGTGCCGAAACATTCGTCCAATATTTCAGAGCTGCGTTCGTACATGTCGTATACGTTGAGCGCAACGCACACCACCTCCATGCCGCCGCGCAGAGCCGACGAAACAAGGCACCTGCCAGCCTTAACGGTATAACCCGTCTTTATTCCCGTAGCACCCGAATATCGGGCGAGCATCTTGTTCTTGTTGGAATAGCTCCTGTACCTGCCGTTCCAGTTGCGCGTACCCACCACCTTTCTGAATATATCGTTGCGCATTGCGGCACAAGAAATTTTGCACAGGTCGCGCGCGGTGGTGTAATGATTTTCGTCAGGAAGTCCGTTGGGATTTGTAAAGTTAGTATTTTCTGCGCCGAGCTCACGCGCCCTTTCGTTCATGCGGGCAACAAAATCGGACATGCTGCCGCTGTGAATAATTGCAAGGGCAACAGATGCGTCGTTGCCCGACCGCAGCATAAGCCCGTAAAGCAGGTCACGCACATCTATCTCTTCCCCGCGCTTTAAATATATACTCGACCCCTCTACCCCCACCGCCCCGTCGGGTACGGTGACCACGCGGTCTAAGTCACAATCTTCGCATATAAGCAACGCCGTCATGACTTTTGTGGTGCTTGCCATGGGCAGGCGTGCATCAGTATTGTGTTCTTTGAGAACTGTTTCTGTTGTAAGCTCTGCCGCAATGTATGCAGATCCGCCGCTATTTGATGCAAAAGCGGCGGCTGCGCTATCTGTTTTATTGTTTGTTCCATGCGGCGCGCAGAAAACAGCAGCAATTACAATCGACAAAAATACAAATATCCATGACCTGCAACGCCGGATTGCACTATACATTGTCCCTTATGGTCTGCACCAGTTCGCCCGTCTTGTCGATGAGCGTATCCATGCCGTCCTCCATTTTTAAAAGCCTGCAACCCTTGCCGTCGTCAACAAGAAAGCCCTTGGGCTTTACAGTTATAACCGTGCCATTGGCGCCTGCAATTTTAAACCCCTCTGTTATTTTAAACGTCTTTATGTCGCCGTATTCGCCCCCGCCGCTGAGATTGACGACGGTGACCGATGAAAGAGGTATCACCTGCGCGCCGCTTACCGTTACTATCGAATCGCCTATTACGGTATTGGCGTCGGCCACCTTTTCAAGCGATTTGGGCGGCTGATCAAAATTATTTTCCCTGGACTTTTCTTTAATTTTCATTGTCTTTCTCCATGATTAGCATAAGTATTATTTTTATCGCCGCAACAAAATTTATCACCGCAACGGCTTTGGCGCAGTACTTTACGT
Source organism: uncultured Clostridia bacterium (assembly GCA_944341075.1). Classification (GTDB taxonomy): domain Bacteria; phylum Bacillota; class Clostridia; order Christensenellales; family Borkfalkiaceae; genus Coproplasma. Next base: position 1,709 of record CALVLV010000030.1, on the reverse strand, counting down.
CGCCGTGTTCCCCGTTGAGTATCACATAGTTGCGCAATTTGCAGGCGCTGCCGCTCAGTTCCAAGTACTTATGCAGCGGCAATGTAATTGTGCTCTGCGCAATGGCGCCGTATGCACACGCCTCGCCCTTCAGCCCGAAATCTGAAAGCTGTATAAGTTTAAAAAGGCACAGATTGTCAAGTATTGCCTTGCCGCCCTTTACCGCGCGTGCAGGATTTATTTTTAAATCTTTGCCGTTCATCTGCATGTGTCCGTCTTCGGCGGTGTTCATGTTGACGATGCGCATAAAGCGGTAAAGACATACGTTTGCCGAAGCATACTTTACCGCACTGTCGGCGTATGCGTACACGCTGACGTATACCGGCAACAGGCTTACCGCAAACAGCGCCGCTGCGCCGTATACTATAACGTTTTCCACGAAAATATTATTTGTAAGGCCTGCCCGATTTATGCGCGTGAATTGGCATACGCAAAAAGAAAAGGCGCCCTTGCGGGCGCCGGTTTGTTACTTATTATCTTTTTCGTCATCCTTTATTTTTATGACGTCTTCATCTTCGTCGAGGAAGTCGGGCAGCTCGTAGCCGTCTTCAACGACCGGATCTTTCTTTTCGCTGGCAGGCTTTTGAGGCTTGGTTTCCGCGTCGCTTTCGGGGTCGTATTCATCCTTTTTATAAAGGTAATTTGAATCGTCCTCGTCTTCTGTAAACGCCATGCTGTTGAGTTCGGCTATCTGCGCCATAAGCTCGTCGTAGTCGGGCAGCTCGTCTATGGAATTGAGTTTGAACCGCTTTAAAAAGTTGTCTGTAGTGGCATACAGTATCGGTTTGCCGACGGTATCCTTTCTTCCGCAGGGATATATCATGCCCAGGTCGAGCAGAGTATGTATTGCGTAGTCACAGCTGACCTGCCTTATATCTTCCAGCTCAGACTTTGTTATGGGTTGTTTGTACGCTATTATCGCCGCGCACTCAAGTATAGTGCGCGTAAATTCCTTTTCCTTTATGGGCGTTATTACTGCCTGCACCTGCTCTTTATATGCGGGATTGGAGGCGAACTGAAGCTTTCCGTTGAAGGCAAGGATATGTATGCCGCAGTCGCCGCAATAAACGGCCTTGAGCTCGTCTACGCTGGCATTTACGTCCTTGAGCGAACAGCCAAGCTTCTCCATTATGTACTTTACGGGCACAGGTTCGCCCGAGGCGAACACCACCGCCTCAATTATATGTGTCAAAGGTTTCACTTGTATCGTCCTTTAAGTCCCAATCGGGGTTGAGTTTGATATCTATTTCGCCGAAAACATTGCTCTGCTCCACCATTATATACTGATGCTTGAGCATTTCCAGCATTGCCTGAAAAGTAGTGATGACTTCGCTGCGCGAATATGTGGTGAACAGATCTTCAAACTTCAGCGCGCCGCGCGCCACCAGCGAATCCTTTATAAAGGTAACTTTTTCCTCTACGGTGAAGGTATCTTTGGGTATCTCGCGTATGTTTGGCTTTTCGCGGGCAAGACTCTCGTTCTTTAGCATCAGTTTGGCAAACGCCTCCAACAGGGCGTTTACGGTAAAGTCTTTGTATACTATCTTTACCTTGCTGAACTCCTTGTCTATCCCCTTGTAATAATAGCCCACCGTTTCAAGCTCTTTAAGCTTGGGGGTTTCCTCCTTGATAAGCTCGTATTCGCGCTGTTTGAGCTGCTCGATAAACGC
>CALVLV010000029.1 GCA_944341075.1 uncultured Clostridia bacterium | reverse complement strand
TTTGGAGCGGGTGATGGGAATCGGACCCACGCAACCAGCTTGGAAGGCTAGTGTTCTACCATTGAACTACACCCGCAAATCAAAGCATTTTTTCTTTCAATGCGCGCTCACGGCGGCACAAAGCCTGTCGCATCAACTCAATGCTTAACGATTATAGCAAATACGACCGAGCATGTCAACTCAATTTTAAAGCAAATTACAGCAAATTTTTATTTTGTAATCTGTTTTTGTTTGCGCTTGCCGCAGCGGCGCCGCGTTGTCGCGCCCGATGTCTCTGAGCGGCGGCCTGAAATTAGCGCCTGCGCACGGCGACAGGCAGTGTTTTTATGGCTGCCGCGGCGGCGCAGGCTTGTGCCATAGTCAAAGCATTACGAGGAAGCCTGTAAGCGGAGGGCGGAATGCTATAAGTTTTGCAGGTCGGTGGCGGCGGAGGTGTGGTATGATTCTGATAAGAATATTATATAAAAAGCAAGCAATTTGTCATTTAATTACATAATGTGCATTTTTGTGAAATTTTTCAATCTGTTCTTGTAATTTGCACAATTCTATGATACTATATACATGTATATACAGGTATTATATAATTAGGAAAAGGGGCAGTTTTTTATTTTTTTAACGTTTTTTTTGGGCGATTGGTTGCACTGAATCGGCCATATATGCGGGTGAAACAGTATAATTCTGCCTGGCGGTGTGCAAGCGCAGGTTCGGGCATATATGCGCATGTATTTTCAGTCGTTTGCGCATATATGGCGGGCAACATGTTTTTTCTTCCGACAGGGGCCGTGAAAAGTCACCGTTTGTCATTATTGTGTATAATTGTTGCCGGATGATGTTTTTTTAGTCCGCCCGATAAAAACAGAAAGCCGCAAAGGCTGCAAAAAATCAATTTGTTTGCAATCATTGGCAGGCCCTTCTGGGTTTCAGGCGTACTTTCGTGCGCGGGCCTGAACACGTTTTTAATATTTTAAGGAGGTCACTATGAAGAGAAAGTTATGGCTTCTTGCCATACCCGCGGTACTCTGCGCTTTTGCCTTCGCCGCTGCGTGCACGCAGCCGGAAGAAACGCAGATTACCGAGTACAAAGTCGTTTACATGAACGGCGATAAGGAGTTCGAGAGATTCACCGTTAAGTCGGGCGACGCGCTCCCCACGCCTGAAGGCACCCCCGAAAGGGCTGATACGGCAGAGTTCGGCTACACGTTTGCAGGCTGGACGGACGAGAAGAACGGCACGGCCGAAGACATAATCGACCTGGGCACCGTGACCTCGGTAACGTCTGACCTGACTTACTATGCCGTTTACAGCGCCACGCCCTTCTATACGGTTACTTTCGAGGACGGACTTACCGGACAGCCTATTTCTAAAGTAAAAGTCCTTGCCGGCGGCGACGCGACTGCGCCCACGGCTCCCGAACACGAAGGTTACAGATTTGCAGGCTGGGACGGCGACTATACCGATATAAGCGGCAGAACTACCGTAACGGCCGTGTACGAAAAGCTTTCATACACGCTCACTTATAGTGTGCTCGGCAGCAGCTATACAGAAGATTTTGAATTCGGCGCCGCCCTCGACCGGCTTGCGGCTCCCGCAGCAGTTCCCGCAGGGCTCACCTTTATTAAATGGCAGGCGGAAAATGCCGAAGGCGAACTTGTTGCCGTAAAAGATGCATATCCGAACGGCATGCCCGCAGAAGATATTACGGTTACGGCAAAGTTTGCCGTAGACTGGGACTGGATGGGCGTTGCCATCAACACCACAAATGCGGTATACGGCGGTTCGGCAAGCGTAAACCTGCCCGCCTCTGCCGACCTCACTTTTACATATAAGTGGAGCGACGGCACAACGGCAAATACATACGCATATAAGGCGGCGGGCACGCAACAGCTCAGCGTTGAAGTCACGGCGGCATATGCGGCAGGCGGCACAACGCTTTTAAGCCAGACAGAGACTTTCACCGCCACGGCAGAAGTTGCCAAGGCGCAGCTAAACGTTACCGTTTCGGTAACAAACACGCAGGGCGGCGTGCTTACCTATGGCACCGCGCCTCAGGTAACGTTCACTGCAACGGGCTACGTCAACGGCGACGAAGAGCTTGCGCAAGACGCATTCATCGCAACATATGCCTTTGTCAACGGCACTCCTGCCGACGGCGCAAAGCTCGGCGTGGGCAGCTATACCGTGAGCGCAGCAATAGATTCGCAGAACTATACGGCAAACTGCACGCCCGCGAAAATAAGGGTAGCGGCTAAAAATATTGCGGTAAACGTAACCGCAAATGATATTACATACGGCGAAGATGTGTTGACGGAAGTCATTGCAGATAAATCGCAGTTTGCTTACGGCGAGGATATCTCCGTTCTCGCGGGCGGCAAAATTGTTATAAAGAACGCCGATGGAACGGAAGTAAGTGGCATACTCCCTGCGGGCGACTACACCGTCAGCCTCAGCGGCTACACGAACGGCAACTATAGCGTAACGCTCGGGTCGGCAGATTTCAGTGTTGCAAAGGCACAGCTTTCTGTAGCCGTAGGTGTAAATGCAAGCTATACGTATGGCGAAAGCATAGAGCCTTCTTATCAGATAACGGGCTATGTGAACGGCGACGATCAGAACGTTGTTACCGGCACCATAGCATATACATACGAAAAGAACGGCGCAGCCTATTCTGCCGCAAAATTCACCGTTGGCAACTACACTGTAAATGCCGACGGGCTTAAAGCTGCAAACTATAATATTGAATATGTTTCGGCCGATTTCACCGTGAATAAAAAGGCGCTCACTGTAAACACTACAGTTGCAGAAAGCTTTGTTTATGGTACTGCCGTAAATGCGGGCGTAACATACGAAGGCTTTATAGACGGCGAAAACGCAGGCAATGCGCTTGAAGGAACGCTTATTTTCAGCTATACAAAAGATAACGCGCCCTATACCGAAGATAAGTTTGTTGTAGGCAACTACACCGTAACGGCAGGCGGGTATGAGGCAGAAAATTACCAAATCACTTATAAATCTGCCGACTTCACCGTAACCAAAAAGGCGCTCAACGTAAGCATAACGGGCGTTCAGCAAAGTTACGTGTTTGGCGCGGAGGTCAACCCCGCAACTACGGTAAGCGGCTTTGTATACGGCGAAACCGTTGACGTGCTCGGCGGCGAGCTTGAAATATCCATAAGCGGCGCCGAAAAGGTGGCGGGACTGCTGCCCGTGGGCGAATATACCGTAACGACAGGCGGATATACCTCTGAAAATTACCAAATAACTTATGGCACGGCGCAGTTCAGCGTTACCGCGCGCGACATAACGCTTAAAATTGACGATACCAGCAAGAGCGGTACAACGTGGACTGATACCATAACAAAGGCAGAACTCGGCCTTGCCGATACTGACTTTGTTGTTGCGGGTGTGCTCATGCTCAACAAAACTGAAGAAAATACTTACAGCGTAACGGGCGCAGAACTTTCAGCCGATTTTGAGTGGGCAGAAGATTTTGCTATCACCTTCGGCGGCACAGATATCACCAAAAACTTCAACCTTACCTATGATATAGAGGTTCGCCTTGAAGACAGTGCGTTCACCTCACATGCAAGAGGCATCAACTCAACTTACAACGGCACCGCCCAACAGCTTGGTACGGTAACCGTTGATGACGAAATAGAGTATACCCTGGAATACAGGCTTGGCGACAGCGGCGAATGGGTAACGGAAATGCCCACCGCAACCGACGCGGGCAGCTATACCGTATACTACAGAATTTCTGCCGAAAACTACGAAACTTATGAAAATTACTTTAACGCAACTATAGACAAGGCGCCAAACAGCATAACGTATACCCAACACAACGCAGAAACATATAACGGCGAAGAACATGAATTTGCGCTTGACGCGGCTCACTTTGCCACTACCGACGGCAGTTCTGTTCAGCTTGTTGAAGGCCAAACCAACAAATTTATAAACGCAGGCCAGCATACATTCAAGGTATATGTGCCTGCAAGCAAAAACTACCTTGCTGCAGAACCTTACACCGTAATGGTAACTATCAATAAAGCGCAGTTTGAAATTGAGTATACCGATTACGGCACGCTCACCTACGACGGTGCGGAACACGATTTCTCGCTTGAAAACTTCAGCGTGCCTTATGGCGCACCCGTTAAGTTTGCCGAAGGTAGCGACACCAAGTGGCAGAACGCCGACGTTTACAACGTAAATGTTATTGTTGAAGAAGGCGAAAACTGGGAAGGCGCAAGCCGCGAAGTAACGGTTACCGTAAACCAGGCAGCGAACAAAATAACCGAAATCGCGCCCTACGATGCCGTAACTTACAGCGGCACGCCGTTTACCTTTGCCGACTTTGATAAGCACTTTAAGGCTGACTTCGGCGAAGTTGTGCTTAAAGAAGGCAGCACCAACAAGTTCACAAACGCCAACACATATAAGTTTACCGTATGCGTAATAGGCAACAGCAACTATGCCGGCGCAGAATACGAAGTAAGCGTTACAATAAACAAGGCCGATTATAAAGATAGCGACATTCCCTCGCAGAAGTTGGAAGATGACCACGTTCTGCTCGGCGTTGGCAAAACGGTTAAAGATGTTAAGCTTACAGAGGTGTTCTATTGGTCTGAAGAGGTTAAAGAGTCAACTTATGTTGAAGGTTCAAACACCTTTGCCGCTTTCTATTGCGCAGACCCTGAAAATTACAACCCTAAAGAAGTTGAAATTACCTTCACCGCCTATAAAGAAAATATTTCAATTGCAATAAGCGGCAGTACGGGCGTCAACTTTGGCTCTACCTTAGAAAATGTAGACTTCTTTGCAGACACGGTAAACTTTGCTGTCACCCGCGAAGATATGTCTGAAAACGCTTCGCTCAGCCCCATGGGCGACATTCTCACCGCAAGCGTTCCCGAAGGCGCATTTAACACGGGCAGCACTTATGCAATAACTTACTCTGCAAAGCCAAACCCTTACTATTCGGTAACGGTAACTGCAAATAACGCAGTGCTCAAGGTTAAGTCTGTTACATTAAATGGTACTTACTATACCATTGAAGACGCAATTGCGGAGGCTAACAAAAAAGGCGGCACTATAATTGTTGTCAATAATACAACATTTGCCGACAGTACGGTGCGCAGTATTTATGGCGACAGCACCACTTATAAGTTGGAAAGCAGTGTGACGTTGTTGTTGCCTTACAATAGTGGTATAACTTCTGCAGACGCCAATGTTGCCGACAATACAAAGTCAGCTCAAAAATATGCTGATGAAAATGAAGCAACTTATCTTAAAGTGCAACTTACTGTGCCCGAAGGTATTACAATTGAGTCGTTTGGGCGCATAAGTATAGGCGCCGTATTGGGTACAGCAAGCGCAGGGCAATCGGGGCATACCTCCGGCGATTATGCTCAGCTCAATTTAAATGGTAATTTAAACTTAAAAGGAGCAGCAAACCTTGATTGTTATGGTTATATAAAGGGCAATGGTAAAGTAACAGCTAATGACAGCGCTGTGATAACAATGCCCTTTGTTGTGCGCGACTTTAAAGGCGGAACTTATACAACTGGCGCTTATCAAGTTTTAGGAAGTTATAAACAAGCGCCTTTCAATCAGTATGAAATGCCCAACATTCAAACAGACATGCGCATAAACTACGGTGCTTCGTTAAAAGCGCGTGCAAGTCTTTATGCGGGCGGTAAGCATAATACTACTACTGCCGATATGATTGGTAGTGGTAGCGGGGTAATCAGGCTCGAAGAAGGTTCATATATAGAAACGAGTTTTGACCCCATTACAAACCGAAGCCTTTATACAAATGATACTGCAAGCGGAAACACAACGGCCGCAGGCTACACAACGGTCAAAATATATGGCGGTGCATCAGATAGTGCGCTTGAGTTGAAAATAAATGTTGGCTTTGATGTTACTATCAGCACAAAAGGTGTATTTTTAGGTATACCTTATAATTTCAGATTTGAATTTTATAATGGCGATTATAATATAAATATGCAATATAAACTGCTACCGGGATCATCTTTTGTAGTCGGTGAAGGTGCAACTGTGAATATAAACAACAACATGATTTTATATTCTAGTTTCCAAGAAAAGATAGCTATTGAAGATAATGGCGTTTATAAAGATTATGATAAACTCTATCCTACATTAGTTGGCGGTGAGCAAATAGATGGCGGAAAATTGATGCTAAGCGGCGGTACTTTAAATGTAAAATCAGGATCTTTTGGTGGTGTGGTAAGCTTTGAAGAAGGTTCTACCGGCACTATAGCTTTCAATTCTTCGGGTGTTTCATTAAGCGCAAGCTCTACTGAAGTGACAAAAGTTGGTGAAGGGCTTTTAGGCTTATTTGGTAGCCCTGAAGAAACTCAGACAATTAATGAAAAGGCGGAACTTGCTAATTCTGATGGAACATTCTATGAAGAAACGCCAAAGGCAGGCAAAACTTACACCTACGGCGAAAATGGCTGGGTGGTAAGTTAATAAGCTCAAAAAAACTTAAGTAAAAACGATTTTATGTATATTGCGCGGCGGCGCATGCCGCCGCGCAATATATGCATTTTTGCCCCACAATAAATAGTGAGATTTCTCCGCTCGCTACGCTCGGTCGAAATGACAGGGTAGAGGTAAGGGCACTCGGTCGTAAGGAGCGAAGCGACAGAATAGCGATTGCTATGCAAAGCATCAATCGCGTCAATGACATAATACAAAACACATAAGGAAAAGTTAAAATGGCGCATAATGTTGCACCGTTTGCCGAATACATTCTTCGCGTAGACGGGCTGTATAAAAAATATTCAAAAAAGGCCGACTGGGCGGTTGAAAACGTTTCGTTCACCGTAAAGTCGGGCGAAATAGTCGGCCTGCTCGGCCACAACGGCGCGGGCAAATCTACCACCCTGCGCTGCCTTGAGGGCATGCTGCCCTTTGAAAAAGGCAGCATTTCCATATGCGGCAAAGATGTGGTAAAAGACCCCGTTTCAGCCAAGCTTAATATGGGCTTTGTCACCGACGACCACGCCGTGTTCGTAAAGATGACGGGCATACAATACCTTGAATTCATGGCCGACGTATACGGCGTTTCCAAGCCCGACCGCGAAAGGCGGTATCAAGAGCTTGAAAGGGTGTTCTGCCTGGGCGACAGCGTGTATAACCTTATCGCCTCTTACTCGCACGGCATGCGGCAGAAGATATGCATGATGGGCTCGCTGATACACAAGCCCCGCCTGTGGATATTGGACGAGCCGATGACCGGCCTCGACCCGCGCACCATGCGCGCCGTGCAGGATTATATGGACGAATACGCCGCTCAGGGCAACGGCATACTCTTTTCCTCGCATGCGCTCGACACGGTGGCAAAGCTGTGCGACCGCGTTGTGCTGATCCGCAAGGGCAAACAGGTTTCTGACCTGAACGTAAAGGAGATCGCCGCGCGCGACCCCGACTTCGACTTTGAGGAGTACTTCCTGCAAAATGAAAGACAGAATTGATTTCGGCATGGTGGGCGCACTCTTAAGAAAACAGCGGCAGGAGTGGGTGGCGTCGTTCAAAAAGGGCAACTTCAACGCCGTGGGCTTTGTTTTCCGCGTTGTGCTTATAGTTGCGCTTGTGGCGGTGTTCGTGGTGTTCTTCGGCAACTTCCTCGATATCTACCTCGACGTGATGACGGGCGGCGCCCCGCACCCGCAGGAGAGGCTGTACGAGGTGCTTTCCATAGCCTATACGCTTATACTTATAGCGCTTATAATAAGCGCCGTGGCGCAGATAAACCGCGCGCTGTTTTCCTCAGACGACATGCGCATAATGTCGGCGCTGCCCGTGGGCGCAAACACGCTGTATATTTCAAAGCTTATAACAATATACTTCGGTCAGTTTGCGGTAACGGCGGTGTGCGTGCTTGCGGTTAACCTTACTGCCGCCGCGCACCTTGCGCAGGGCGCGTGGTACTATGCCGCCACCGCGCTCGCCTGCATTCTGATGCCCCTTTTAACGTTGGGCATAGCCTCGGTGATAGCGCTGCCCGTACATGCTGTAAAGCTGTTTTTAAAGGAGCGGTTTGTTTTAAGCTTTATATTCATAGTAGTTGTAATGGCGGCGCTGCTGCTTGCCTATGCGTGGGTGCTTCAGGGCGTAAAGGAGCTGCTGTTCGGCGACGACCTGCGCTATTTTTTCAACGAGCGCATAATGAACGGCATTGCGCGGGCAGTTGGCGCGCTGTATCCCGCAAACCTTATGGCTGGGCTGTTCGTTTCGCGCGGCAGGCTGCGCTGCGCGCTCATACTGCTTGCCGTGCTTGCGGTGTGCGTGGCGCTTTCGGCGGTGTTCATAAGGCTTATACTCACGCGCGCCCTGCGTGCGGGCAACTCGGGCTCAACGTCTGTGCATATGCGCAAACGTAAATTAAAGGGCAGCCGCTCGCCCATGGCTGCGCTGATAAAAAAGGAGTTTTTAACCATCTTCCGCACCACCGACTACGCCTTTTCGTACTTTGCCGTGGCGCTGGTGGTGCCGCTCATGGTATTTTTCTGCATGTCCATCGGCTCGTCGCTCGCCGAAAGGCTGGTGGCGGTGGACTGCAACTTAGAGCTTGCAATATTTTTGACGCTGCTGTTCGGTTCGCTTTCAAACGTGTTCTGCACCACCAATATCAGCCGCGACGGAAAGATGTTCTACTCGGTAAAGGCCATGCCCGTAAGCCCATATACGGTGATATTTTCAAAGGTCATACTCTGCCTTATAGTCACCGTGCTTTCGCAGCTTTTAAGCGCGGCGGTGCTGGCGGCAACGGGGTATGTAAGCGTGCCCGTGGCGCTGTTTTTACTGCTTGTGGGCGTGCTGTTCGGCTTTGCGCAGATATGCATTGCCACGCGCATAGACTTCGACCACGCAAAATTTTCTTCCGAGCCTGACGGCGAAATAAAGGAATCGGGCAACACCGTAAGCATAATAATGGTGGCTGGGCTGGCGGCATCGCTGCTTGTGGGCGGCGCCGTGGTGCTTGCCCGCATGATGTTCGCCCTGCGCGGCCTTGCCGAAGCCTACGCGTGGGTGACGTTCGCGGTGGCGGGCGTTATAGCCATTATCGCCGCGGCGGCGGGGCTTGCCCTGCTTATGTACAGGCTTAAAAGCCGCTATTACCGCTTCAGCGGAGGTTTATTATGAGAAAGAATATAATCGCGCTCATGCTGGTGCTTCCCCTGCTGTTCGTGTTTGCAATATTCACTTCTGGCAACGTGGCAAGCCTGGGGGTATCCGTTTCGGCGAGCGGAATAGAGATACTCAACGAGCCTGAAGACGGGCTGCGCATAGACCTTGCCGACTATAACGGCGACTTTAAGGTGGCGGCGCAGGTACTGCCCGAAAACGCCTCCGACAGGGGCTTTGCGTTCCGCGTGGAGGAGGTAGAGGGCAGCGAATTTGCCGATGTTTCGGTGGCGGAGGACGGCACCGTTACGGCGCGCAGCGCAGGTTCGGCAAGAATAGTAGCCGTAAGCAACGACGGCGGCTATACCGACAGCATGCTGGTAACGGTATCATCTTCCAAGCCGTATGCAATGGATATAGAGCTGCGCTCCGCGGCGGGCGGCGATAACCTGCTTGCGGAGGAGGATGGCGAATATTCCGCAGATATATCTACGGGCAGCTACAGCTATTCGCTCAAGCTTTACCCCGTCGGGTTCGAGGGCGCCCAAGTCACTGTAACGCAGGGCTTTGCCGAAATCAGCGGCAACAGCATACTTGTGCCCTTTGAAGGCGCCGCCGTGCTTGAATTCAAGGTGGCGGACGGCGCGTTCGGCGACATAGTGCGCACGGTAACGCTCAATGCTAAAAGCCCGCACACTCTTTCGGGCATAACGGTAAACGGCGCGGCGGAGGCGGCGCTCACCGTGGAAGAGGGCAGCGGCGCGGCTTCGTTCTACGTTCAGTCGGAAGAAAAGCCCGAGCTTGCCGCAAACAACAATATACTCAGTTCAAAGATCACGCCCGTTGAGGGGGCAGGCGCGGACTGCTACCTTGTGGAAGTGGTGCTTGCCCAGGGGCACTCCTCGGAATTTACCGCGCAGATAACCGCGGGCGGCGGCAGTGCGGAGGTATCTTTCTCGTTCGGCTCGTTTGCGTTCACCGTAAGCTCTACCCTGCCCGTTCAGGGTGGCGGAACGGCAATGCTTGCGGGCAATGCCGTAACGTTCTACGCCCTTCCCTCGGTAATTGCCGAGGGCGTCACCTTCAGGTGGGAGCTTGAAGGCGACATTGCAGACAGCGTTTCTATGAAGGACGGGGGCGGCATGTGCACGCTTACCGCGCAGAATACCGGCACGTTCACGCTCAGGGTTACGCCCGTGCGCGGCGGCTTTGCGCTGGACGTAGAGCCTGTGGAAATTGACATAACCGTGGTAAACGAGGTGACTTCGGTAAGCATAACAAACGGCGCGGGTACGGGCCTTGCAAACGACTTTACCGTTCCCGGCAGAATGTATTCGGGCGGCTCGCTTGCAGAGTACTCGTTTGCGCTCGGGGTAAAAACATACCGCAACACGCAGGCGGTAGACGGCCTCGGCGACATGCAAGTTACTATCTCCGACCCCTCGGTGGCTCAGCTTGAAAACATAGGCGGCGACCTTGTGCTCACCGCAAAGGGCACGGGCAGCGTAACAATATCGCTCAGCTGGGCGGGCAACCAGTCCTTCGGCGGGAACGTTGCGGCGTCCGTCACGCTGAACGTGGTGGAGGACGGCGTGCTGTGCAGCACAGGCGCGCAGGTGTTTGCCGCGGCAGAGGCGGGGTACCCCATAGTGCTCTCCGCCGATATAATGCTGGGCGAAGAATATAAGGACGACGTGTCTGCACTCAGGGCGCAACTCGGCACAATGAAGTCTACCTACAACACCGAATTTTATAAGAACATGGGCAGGGAGAGCGAAGCCAACGTAAACTACGTTATAGAGTTCAAAAACGACGTATACGGCAACGGCCACACCATAGATGCCGAATACTTCACCAACGCCAAGGACGGCACCGGCCAGCCGCTGTTATACCGCGGCCCGCTCGACTTTGTAAGCCTGGGCGAAACGGCCTCCGTAGCCGCGCAGGACAACATTGCCTACCTTGTCCGCACCGACGGCGTAACGCTGCACAATGTTACGCTGCTGGGCTGCAGCGACGAATCGCTGTACGAAGACGGGCAGTATAAGCTGGAAAAACTCAACAACGTGGGCACCGTGCTGGAGGTGAATGCAGGCGTAAACATAATAAACTGCCGCGTGCGCAACGGCCGCACGGTGGTGCGCGTTTACGGCGGCAACCGCGACGGGGAGCACTACTTTATAGAAAGCCTTGCCCAAAACACCGGCTGCGATGCAGAGCGCGCCGAAGTGCGCATAGAGGGCTGCATAATTTCGCAGGGCAGGGAGTTCCTGCTTAAAATAGGCGCAAACCGCGCGCTGCGCGCAAACGCCGCAAACGGCACCGAACCCGCCCTGACCGCGGCAAACGGCACGGCGTACAGCCCCCAGACAAATAATTATTTGAACGACGCCTACTTTTACCGCATGTATGTGCTTACAGACGTGACCTTAAAGGACAGCGTGCTTGAAACCAGCGGCCTGTTCACCGTGGGGCTCGAAAGCAACTTTGCGGGCCCCGTGCTGGCGCAGAACTCATCTGAAAGCGGCATCAACTTCCAGGGCTGGCCGGGCACGGGAGGTACCTCGTTTGCCTCTGTTTTAAGGGTGGAGGGGGACGTGCGCCTGTATGACTGGAAGGACGTCTCCCTTATAGACAGCAGTACCCTGATAGAGGTAGCCGCAGGCTCTGACGCGGCTGCGCGCTTCAGCCTTGATATCGGCGCCATGCTGCAGTTTGCCCGGCAGGAGTATCCCGAAAAGTATGGCGACGTTATGACCGAATACGGCGACACCAGCGTTGTTCACGGCGGCATAGCCGTATACGGCGGCGGCAAAAACTACAGCCAGGTAGACCTCTCGGGCATATCGGGCGGGCTTTCGGACTTTTCAGAATACCTTGTAAACATAGGCATACTTGCGCAGTCGGACGACCCCGTAATGGCCGACCAGGGCACCGTGCTGCCCCTTGCAGCGGGCACGCAGGACTTCCGCTTTTATATGTACGGCGCGGGCAGCGCAAACAGCTACGCAAAACAGCTTGCCGACGCCGAAAGCGGCGTAAAGTATGCGGGCATTTCCCGCCCCGGCGCATTTATTTAATACAGGTCACAAGCGAGGGTACATTTGACGCAAACCATTTTACAGCCGACAATTATCCAGCAGAAGGTAGACGCCCTGCGCAGCCGCAGGGCGCTTGCGCTGCTAACCGGGTTTTTTGAAAGCATATACTATCCTATAGCTTATGCGCTGTTTGCGCTTGCCTGTTCCTTTGTCGGGTTCGAGATAGTATATTTTGCTGTTACGGCGGCAGTAGTCATCTTCACCGTAATATTCTGTGAGGATACAAAGTGTGTATTCGTGCCCGTTGCGCTGGCTGTGTACGGCGTCAGTCAGCGGCACACGCCTCAGCCGCCCTACGGCAGCGGCTATTTATACAGCTCTGCATTCCTCATCGCGTGCGGCGTGCTGCTCGCGCTAGTTTTTGCCGCAATGGCGTTCCGTATGGCGGCGTTCAAGGGTACGGGCAACGTATTCCGCGACCGCACAAAAATGCGCTGGGGAATGCTTGCCATGGCGGCGGTGCTGTTGCTGAACGGTGCTTTTTATTCCGGCTGGAAGGCGGCAAGCCTTATATGCGGCGTTGCCATAGCGCTTTCATTTGTGTGGTTTTATGTATTTTTTTACAATACGCTGCACTATTGCGGCGAAACTGCCGCATATGCCGCGCGCGTGTTGTGTATTGCCGCTGGCGTTGTATTTATTCAGCTTTTAAAAGTGTATATCTTCGACGGTGCCCTTGCAAGCGGCTCCATAAACAAGGATAAGCTTGTGCTGGGATGGGGAATGAGCAACAATATAGGCGGTATGCTCGCCGTGTTCATGCCTGCGTTTTTTTACCTTGCATACAGGCAAAAATACGGTTGGATGTGGTATATGGGCGGGCTTATCTGCTTCGGCGGGGTGGTGCTCACGCTCAGTCGCACCGCCGTGCTTGTGGGCGCGGTTGCGCTTGTTGCGGCAATGGTGTTGCTTAGCATAAGGGGCAGGCATGTAAAGTTTGTTCGCATATTCAACATAGCTGCCATAGCCGTGCTTGCAATTCTGTGTGCAGTTTTTTCAGAAGATCTGGCGCAAATTTTCCGCCACTATATAGAGCGGGGGTTCGATGATACGGGCAGGTTTGAGATATGGCGCAGCGGCTGGGAAAACTTTCTGCGTTCTCCGCTGTTCGGCGTCGGCTTCTGCACGCCCATCGCGCCCGACTGGAGCTACGGCATAGAAAACTGGCTTTTCCCCGATATGTACCACAATGCGTTTGTGCAGATGTTTGCCTGCTGCGGCATATTTGGCATTGCGGCGTATATATTTCACATAGTGCAGGGACTGATACTAATTTTTAAACGCCCCTCGCCCGAACGAATATTTTTCTTTTTCGTTATAGCTGTTTTAAGCGGCGTCAGCATGGCCGATAACCACCTTTTCCATGTATTTCCCGCGCTTGTATACTCCGCGCTGCAGGGCATGGGCGAAAAAGATTACAACGCAACCGCTGCCCGCCTTGCGCAGGGAACGGAGGGCGAAAAAATTGAAAGAGCAGCGCCTTGAATTAAATTTAAAAGCTAAAAAAACCGTGCATTTTTTGCGCGGTTTTTTTGTGCCTGCAGGGCAAATTTTAAATTGAATTTTTTGCAATATCAAAAATTGATATACCTGTTTAAGTGGTGTATCAAAAACTGATATATGTGGGTGTTTTGCTTAAAAAATATGCAAAAAAATTGTAAAATACGCCAATTATTTTATTGCAAATAATAGCAAATTATACGGCGCGGTGATATAATTTATTCAAATAAAAAACGGAGGTATTTTTATGGATTGTAAACATTGCGGTACGCCCAATCCCGAAGGCGCCGTGTTCTGTATGGAATGCGGCAAGCGGCTCGACGGAATGCAGGTGTGTCCTTCATGCGGCAAACTTGTGGCCGATGAAGGCAAGTTCTGCCCTTTCTGTGGCCAGCGGCTTGCGCAACCGCAGACTGAAATGCCCCGGGCGCCTTTATATGCGGCGTCCCAGGTTCCGCCCGCGCCCACGCAGGCGGCGTCTTTGCCCGCTCAGCCGCAGACTCAGGCATACGGCGCGCCCGCTCAGCCCCGCCCCGCCGCGGACGGTTGGTCGGCGCCCGCGCAGCCTTCGGGGTACGGTTCGCCCTATTACGGTGCGCCTGCGGCAAGGCCCGCAAGGCAGCGTATGCCGGCAGAAAGGTTAAAGGGCATTTTAAAGACCGTTGCAGACGGGCTTGCCGCCTTTGGCGCACTGCTTGCCTTTGTATTCGTGTTCCTCATCGGCGGCAACCTCACGGGCTATATTCCCGATGGGTCGCCTGATGGAATTCAAAGCTCTATTTTTCCCCTCCTGCAGGGCGACTGGAACATCTTCTCCTGCTTCGGCGACTCGTATAGCGCCATGGCCGACGCAGCGGAGGCGTTCGGCACCAACAGTTTTGTAAAGTATGCCTACGACATAAACGCCGCGCTAAGCATAGTGATCGCCGCTCTTACGCTTGCGGGCGTCGCCGCCTGCTTTATATTTGCCGCGGTGCGCTATGTGCGCGTGCTTACGCATAAGACGGAAAAGTCGGTGTTCGGCCCCGCAATGGCGACGTTTGTTGTGTTTGTGGCGGGCGCTTGCCTGCTGGGCGCCCTTATGGCCGAGCGCGTATATATGGCAACTGCCGACTATTCGGCTGCCACGGTAGAAGAGTTTGAAGTCGTTGCAAACGGCGCAACGGTGGCGGGCATAGTGCTCGGCGCAGTAATGCTTGTATGTTCGCTTGTAACGGGGCTTGTAAGGGAGGGCAGACAGCTGCTCTCTGCCGAAAGGTTGTTCGGTCTTATCGGCGGCGTGGTGCTTACCGTGATTGCGTTCGTCGCCCTTTCAATGCTCTCGCACGGCATACATGGCGGTTACTCCCAGCGCGATAACGCGGAGCAGTATGTGGAATACGATATGACGTTGGGCATAAGCGCCATACTCAGCTTTATGTTTATGTCTGCAAACGTGTTCTACTCTCAGGGCACAAATACAGGCAGCGACTGGGATCTGTTTGTAGATACTTTCAATGCAGAGCTGGTGTACATAATAATATTCGTTGTTGCAGCCGTGGCTATAGCTGCGCTGCTTGCGTTTGCCGTTCCCGCCTATTCGCAGGGCGGCATAAAAAGGGTGCGCACCCCGTTTGCAATAATGGGCATAGTTGCAGGTGTTTTCGGTATACTTGCGGGTGTAATGAATATTTTAATGGTCAACGACCTCATCCCCTTCCTTGAAGGGTGGCTGTTCGGCATAGACGGCATAGAGGCAGATAACGGCATGGCAATAGGCGCCATAGTGGTCTCAGTACTGCTCATCATCGGTTCGGTGATATATATGGCCGTTTCAAAAACGCTTGCGGCGCGCGCGTACGGCGGCTACATGTCTCCCATGGGCGGCATGTCCTATGCAAACGGCATGGCTGATATGAACGGCGCGCCCGCTCAGCCGCAGGGCGCTCCCCGGAACATGGGGCAGAATATGGGGCGGCCCGCTCAGCAGAATATGGGGCAGGCAGGCTATGGCGATACGAACGGCACAGAGGGCTGAGCGTGTAGCCCGGCAAAATTTTAAAAGCTAAAAAAACGTTATACTCATCATAGCGCAATAAAGCAGGCGCCCGCGCGGAGTTTCCGCGCGGGCGCCATTTTCTGTGTGTAGTTAATTATATTTTTATTCTATGAATTTTATAAACACAACTTTACTTTCTGCTGTGTTCGTTTTTCCACTTTTTTATCTCGTTTAAGCGGGCTTTGAACTTTGCCTCGGTGCCCTCTTCGGTGGGGGTGTAGTACTCCCTGCCCAAAAGCGAATCGGGAAGGCACTGCATGGTGGTAAGCTTGTCCTCTTCGTCGTGCGCGTACTTATAGCCCTTGCCGTAGTCAAGCTCCTTCATAAGTTTTGTGGGCGCGTTGCGTATAACAAGGGGCACGGGCTCGGCAAGCATGGTAAGCGCGTCGCGCTTTGCCCTGCCGTACGCCACATACAGCGCGTTCGACTTGGGCGCAAGCGACATGTAAACTACCGCCTGGGTAAGGTGCACAGTGCACTCGGGCATGCCTATAAAGTGGCACGCCTGGTAGGCGCTTACGGCCATCTCAAGCGCGCGCGGGTCGGCAAGGCCTATGTCTTCGCTGGCAAACCTTGTCACCCTGCGGGCAATATACAGCGGATCTTCGCCCGCCTCAAGCATGCGCGCCAGCCAATACACTGCGGCGTCGGGGTCGGAGTTGCGCATGCTCTTGTGCAGCGCGGATATCAGGTTGTAGTGCTCTTCGCCCGTCTTGTCGTACAAAAGCGACTTCTTCTGCGTTATGTTTTCAACCGTCTCCTCTGTAACGGTTATGTTTCCCTTGTCGTCCACGTCGCCGTTTAAAACTGCCATCTCAAGGGTAGAAAGGGCGCTGCGCGCGTCGCCGTTGGCAAATTCGGCAAGGGCGGCTATCACCTCGTCGGAAATGTTCACCCTCTGGCCTCCAAAGCCCCGTTCGTCGGTCATGGCGCGCTTTAAAAGTTCTTCCAGCTCCTCTGTTTTAAGCGCCTGCAACACGAATACCTTGCAGCGCGAAAGCAACGCCCCGTTCACCTCGAACGAGGGGTTCTCGGTGGTGGCGCCGATTAGTATTATGCTGCCCTTTTCCACATACGGCAAAAAGGCGTCCTGCTGGGCCTTGTTAAAGCGGTGTATTTCGTCCACAAACAGTATGGTCTTGCCGCCGAACCTGCGCTCCTTTTCGGCCTGCTCCATCACCTGCTTTATCTCTTTAATGCCGCTGGTCACGGCTGAAAAGTCTATAAAGTGCGCCTTAGTCCTGTTGGCTATAATGCGGGCAAGGGTGGTCTTGCCCACGCCTGGCGGCCCCCAGAATATCATCGAGCCGACGTTGTCGCTCTCTATTATCCTGCGCAGCACCTTGCCCTCGCCCAAAAGGTGCTTTTGCCCTGCAAACTCGTCAAGCGTTCTCGGGCGCAGTCGGGCGGCCAGCGGCTGGCTTGCGTCGTTTTCAAAAAATGTAGGCTGTTCGTACATGGCTCTTTCCTTTTCAGCACGGCCTCCTGCGGGCGTACTGAAACATTTGTTTACAACAATATTATAACACTGCGTGGCAAAAATGCAACAGCCGCGCGGCAAAAACGGCAAAAAATTTTAAAGGGTAGGGGAGGGTACGCGTGCGCCGCACATGCGGAAAAAATTTTTAAACATTGTTTATACTTTTATGCAGAATTGAAAATTTATGTTATACTATTCTGCGCATACTGCAGTATATAAATTTTTTTTAAAGGAAGGCTATGAAAAC
The DNA here is from genome assembly GCA_944341075.1 of uncultured Clostridia bacterium. Taxonomy (GTDB): domain Bacteria; phylum Bacillota; class Clostridia; order Christensenellales; family Borkfalkiaceae; genus Coproplasma. Next base: position 7,368 of record CALVLV010000029.1, on the reverse strand, counting down.
AAGGCTTAAAAATCTGGGTATAATTCTTTTGTTCGCAATTATGTGTGCGGCTCTCGCGCTCGGTATTTCGGGCATATTGCCGCACCGATCGGCCTTTGCCGAGCAGGGCGGCGGGTCGGCGGCGGTACTTTCGGATACGGGGCTGATATCTGAAGGCTACCTTTCGGCATACGCCTATACCACCGAAGAAGCGGAAGGGGCGTATATCTCTTCATATTCGGTCAACGGCGGCAACTACGGGCAGAACCTGCCTTCAAAGGCGCTCGACGGCGATTTTTCCACATTCTGGGAGTCGGGCACCTATAACTCGGCAAGCTTTTCGGCGGCGTATACCATAACGTTCAGCGACGTGGCGCAGGCAGACCGCATAATATACTCTACCCGGCAGGATGACTACCCCGGGCGCGGATATCCCTCGGTGCTCACCATATATTCCTCGGCCGAGGCCGAAGGGGAAAACTTTGACGTGGTGTGCCGCATAAATTCTTCGTACGGCGGCAACAAGGTGATATTCGACCTGGGCGGCACGGTGCAATGCCGCCGGCTCAGGCTGGAGTTCACCGAACTTTCGTCGAACGTAAAACTTGCCTCCGCCGCAGAAATAATCGTGCTCAGGCCGGAGGAAGAGGCCGCCATGGCGGTGCGTTCGGCCTTTGCCGACTACAATTGCCTGCACTTCACTCCTGAATTTTCCGCCCGCGCGGAAGAATTTGTTGCTCAGGCTAAAAACACTGCCGCATATGCCTTCAGCAATCAGGTAAAACTGCTTGCCGACAGGGCAGCCGCGGTGCTTTCTGGCGAGGTGAAGTACGACCCCGCGTTCGAACTTTCCACGGCGGACGGCGCGCAGAACCCCATCGCGCGGCACGGAAACATCGCCGACTATGCCCGGAACAACCTTAAAATGGTGTGGATGGGCACAAACAGGCAGGTAACGGGCATAGGCGCCGCCTCGGGGCGCACGCTCACAGTGTTTGTGGAGGCCGAAGAGGGCGACCCGCTGCCATCGCTTGAGTGCACCCAGTTCAACGGCACGTGGCGCGGCTGGCGCAGCGGGCCCATAGCGCTTTCGCGCGGGATAAACTTTATAACAGTGCCCGACTATTACGGGGACTGGGCGGATACCGTTGCGGGCGGCCCGCTGTATATAGTCAATCCGTATACGGAAGAGGAACAGAGCGCAAACGTAAAGGTGTATATAGAGGGCGGCTATTCCTTCCCCGTGTACCGCGGCGACGACGACGCAGATGCCTACCTTTCGGAGCTTGAAAATTACCTTGAAAAGGTTGAGTCGCAGGGCGATTACCTGCCAGATATGACGGAAATAACCACCGATAACCTCATTTTAACGGTCACTGCCACGCAGGCCGCAAAGCAGTACGCGGGCGGCGGGTATTCCCCCGATTCCGCAGCCGTAAGGTGGGGCGAATATCTTCATTCGCTGTTTGATTTCTGCGGCATATATGCGGGTGAACGTGCGGATGCGCGCTCGCAGTATCTCAACGTGAACATAAGGGTTATGCAGCCCCTTTCGGGCGCGGCGGCGTATGCCTTCGGCGAACACATAGGCATATACCCGGGCGGCAGCTGGGAGGTCACCTGCCTGCGCGCCGAAAACTTCGGCTGGGGCGTAACGCACGAGCTTGGGCATATGATGGAAATTTCGGAGCGAACATGGGGCGAATATACAAACAATATGTGGTCGCAGTTCGATAAATGCCGCAACTCGGGCGAAGAGGCCCGCGGCAACTTTGCCGCCTTTCTTTCCGCAACGGTAAAGGACGGCGTGCCCTATTCCCAAAGGGACGCCTATTCCGCGCATACCGACGCCGCTATAACCTGGTGGCTTATTGAGAGCCGCTACCCCGGCTTTTGGGGCAGGTTCGAAAATAATTACCGCTATGCAGATCGCGCAGGCATCACAGACCCCGCCGAACTGCACGTGTACTTCGCCTCGCTGGCGGCGGGCGCCGACCTTTCGTATTATTTTGAACGCATCGGCTTCAACTGGAGCGGCTCGCACCCGTTCGAGGGGTACGACAGCGCCTCCGCGCAGTTTAAATCGGCCATATCTGCCGCCCTTTCGGCGGGAACGATAAAAAATGACCCCCTCAAATTGTGGTATCTTGACGCGGGTTCGTATAACTATACCGTAAAATACGGCGATAAGCTCGCCATGTACGGCGGCACAGAAAAAGTCGACTTCACCGCAGGCCGCACGTCGGCGGGCGTCACCCTGCTCATGAACGGCGCGGACGACTACCGCCATCTCGGCTTTGAGATATTGCGCGGAAACGCACAAAAGGGCTACAGCGTGATAGGCTTTACCTACGGGCGCACGTTCACCGATACCGCCCCTGCGGAGGGCGAGGACTACATGGTGCGCGCGTACGACAGGGCGCTGGGCTGTTCGGCGCTGTCTGCGGGCAGCGTTATAACATCTGCCGTGGCGCGGGTGGACGGGCAGGACTATTACACGCTTGAGCAGGCCGTGCAGGCCGCGCCTTCTGGCGGGACTGTATATCTGCTTGCAGACGCCTTTGCGGCAAATATAGCGGTAAGCAAGCCGCTCACCGTTGCGCCCCTGTCGTCCGACGTGAACATTTACCTCGCCTCGGCTGCAGTCATGTTCAATGTGGCGCGCGGCGCTTCGCTCACGTTTACGGGCGGGGAACACACGCTTGCGCTCGACGGGCTGGGCATCTCGCACGGCAATGCGCTCATCGTCTCCGAAGGCGCCCTCACCCTCGGCGAAAACGTTGTTGTGCGCAACTGTGTGAATACTTCTGAAGGAGGCGCGCTCCGCATAAACAACGGCACGCTTGAAGTAAACGGCGCAATATTTCAGAACAACAGCGCGTCGAACGGCGGCGCAATTTCAAGCGGCGGAGGCGGCAGCGTAACGCTAAACATTTCAAGCGCAACGTTTGCGGGCAACATCGCCTCGGGCAATGGCGGCGCCATATACGCCAACTGCTATGTAAATTTGATCGGCGCGGCGTTTACAGACAACTCTGCCGCATACGGCGGCGCGGTGTGCGTGTACAGGGGCGGCGTGTTCACGCTATCCGACTGCACCTTTGCGGGCAACTCGGCTGCCGAACAGGGCGGCGCGCTCCGCACAGACGGCAAAATTACCTTCGGCGATAAGGTGACCGAATTTTCGCGCAACAGCGCGCAGCAGGGCGGCGCAATATATGTTGCAAGCGCAAACGACGCCCGCCGCGCAACTGTTTCCAACGCCGAATTTTTTGGCAATGCGGCAGAGCTGGGCGCGGCAATATATATGGGCGGATATTCCGCCCTCGGCACCGTGGGCACATCGCTCGATATTCAGCAGGGCGGAACCCACGCGCTGTATGTAGGCCGGTCGGCAAATCTCCCCGCAATAGCGGGCACGTTGGTTTTAAACGGCAACGCAACGCTGTATGCTCCGCTCAACTTCGGTTCGGACTTCTCGCCGCAGGGCAGCTCGCTTGGCGGTGCGTTCACGCTTTCGGGCAGCGAACAGTCGGCCATAGCATATTTTGCCGCCGATAGCTCAGCAATGCCCGCAGAAGTGTTTGCCGTCACCCCTTCGGGCGCGTTCGCGGCAGAATTTGCCGAAGGCGGAACGGTGCTTGCCGCGGGCGAAGTGCGCGCCTTCCTTGTAACGCTCTCCGTAGAAGGGCAAAGCACGGCGCAGTATTTTGTTCAAGGCCACACTTTCGTGCTGCCGCAGGCGGCCGAAAAGCAGGGCTATACGTTCAGCGGCTGGGAATACGGCGGCAGGCTGTATGCCGCGGGCGAAAGCTTTACGGTCGACGCCGACGCCCTGTTTACCGCAAAGTACCAAAAAGTTTCTGAAGGAACGGGCGAAACGCCCGAACAGCCGCAGGAGCCCGAAACGCCCGGGGCGCAGCCTTTAGATCCCCAAGGCATGCCCGCATACGCTTATGCAATAATCGCCGTGGTCGGCGTGCTGGTGGTTGCCCTGGCGGTCGCCATCGGCATATATGTTCACGCGCGGCGCAAAAAGTAACGGCGGCATAGTATTTGCGCAAAGCGGGGTTTGTTCTGTCTGCACGCTGCAGGGTAGCATTTGAATTATTCTGTCTGCACGCGGCAGGGCGGCGCGGGCATATAATGGCAGTAAAACATTGCTGCGCGGGCATGTCTCCGTGCGGCGCAAGGGTAAAATTATGCGCTTTTACAACTATTGCCGCCCGTGCTGTCATTCGGGCGAAGCAATATTTATAGATAAAATAATATATGCAGACCCCGTTGCGGGCGCCACAGGCGCTACGGGAGCAACCGGCGCAACGGGAATTACCGGCCCGACGGGCGCTGTCGGCCCTACAGGGAATACCGGTCCGACAGGGGCGACGGGTGCTACAGGGGTCACAGGTTCCACCGGGGCAATGGGCGCGACGGGAAATACAGGCCCTGCAGGCCCCGCGGGGGCTACGGGGCAGGTGCAACAGGGGAATATATAATTGCATAAAACGCGCATAAAAAATGGCGACGGCCCCTGCCGCCGCCGTTTTTTGTGCAAAAAGCTAACATTTATGGGCAAAATATATGCACAAATATGCATATGTATTTGCAAAATCGACCTGTATTCGCTATAATCTTAGTGTATTACACAAGCGGGTGCAGCCACATGGTTGCATGAGATAAGCCCGATGGAGGTGAATTTCACATAGTTGGTTCACATGAAAAAAGATAAAGCCGTAAAGCAGTTTAACGCCTTGATAAAAAGAATAGCCAATGGCGAAAAGAAGGCGTTTGAAGAGTTTTATAATTTATTTTCGGGGTTTATATACTCAACCGCTACGCGCATGACAAGGTCGCAGGCGCTTATTGAAGATATTGTGGACGACGTTTCCGTAAAGGTGTGGAATTCTGCGGCAAAACAGAAATATATTGAAAACCCATTCGGCTGGCTGTATACCGTAACGGTGAACTGTGCAAAAGATCGCTTTAAGGCAAACAGGGTATATACAGAAATTTTTGAAGTGGCGGTAATTGATAAGGGCTTGACCGAATTTGAAAATACCGCCGCTTTTCATTCAATGTTGGCGTGCCTCGACGGCGATGAAGAGCGCATAGTAAAACTCCACCTTGAAGAAAGTTACACTTTTAAAGAAATCGCCCAGGCAGAGCGCAAGTCGCTCAGCACCGTATCTTCTGCATATTACAGGGCAATCAACAAAGTAAGGCTCTTTCTTGAAGAAAATTCAAAAAATTAAAAAGTTTTGCGTAAATCTCCTTTCAACGCTCGTTATTAATGTAGAAAAATTTACAAAGGAGAACAAAAAACTATGCAAAAAACTTTTTTGGCAAAAGTGGCAACGCTTGGCATGGCGCTTGTATGTCCCTTCACCATGGGCTTTGCCGCAAAAGAAACGGAGGAGCAGGGGTATTGCGCAAACTTCAGGGGCGCGGGCGTGCCCACGGAGTATTCCGAAACTATCACATACGACCATAAAGAGACAACCACCGTTGAGTTTGAATACGGAATACCATATTATAATCTCACTTCATTCGGCAATATATGCGCCAATATGGCGGGCGCGGTGATAATAGGCTACTACGACAGGTTTGCCGAGGATTTGATCCCCAATTTTAAAGCATATATGCAGCTCGGCTCATATATTAGATATAAAGGCACTACATCGGAAGTGAGCAATGTAATAGATAAGTTGTATGATTATATGGGCACTGATGTAGGGCAGAGCGGTACAGATTTTAACGGATTCAACAGCGGAATGGCTGCATACGCCGCCGCATATGGCGGATATACTTACACTCAGTCCAATGTCTGGGGCAGCAACCTCACCGCCTATAAAAATGCCATAGCTGCCGAAAAGCCCGTCGCTGTTTTTGCCACAGGGTTCTCTCTGCTCTCTTCTTTAACCGAGGGCAATGGTGTGGATACGCTTGGAATTATGGAATACGACGGCGATAAGCATGTTATGGTGGGCTATGGCTACAGAATAGATAATTATTATAATTCATCAAATAAATTGATTGAAACAAGAACATATCTCATAGTATTCAATGGCGGCATGATAAACACAAGTATAAAATATCTGCAGCTTGACGGGCATACAAATGTCGACCACGCCATTGCAGTGACGATTTCCTGAAAAGAGGTTTTATGGAGAACAGGGAAGTAGAAGAAATTTTAAAACAAAATTATAATTCGGTAAAAAAGCAGAGCTTCGATCAGCGCTTCAGCAGAATAAGCAGCCGCCTCAACATGCCGCAGGGTCAGCCGCAGCAAGTCTTTGTGGCCGAATCTCAGCCCGCCCTTGCGGGAGTCGGTGGGGGAACAAATGTAGATTATTCGTCACGTCACATAAAATTTGCTTTTATTATTCCAATAATGCTGTTTTTAATTATTTCTTTTGTGTGTGTCTTTATGTGGGTTAATAATGATTCAAATAGAAATGGCTACTCAATTAATATCGCTGATTTGATTTTTTTTAACACTACAGAAGAGGAATTTACGGAAGTAATCGAACAAAATGACTTTAATTTAATAGAAAGAAAAGCATTGAGTGAATATATATATTCGTATAGTCTGTTTACAGATATGAATAGCGAGGTGCATGGTGGTCGTCTATGGTTTGAAAATAACGATATAGGCTACATGGGAAATATTGATTTTTATACGTTAAATGTAACGGGTATAAATGAAGTTACAGAGCCATATCAGACGTATACAACAACTTCGGGGACGGAGGTCAACTATACCGTAAGCGGAGGGGGCGAGGCTGACCCGCTGTATAACACGGTTGCCTCTGCCACATATAAAAACATGAATTATTATATAGAATATACTTCCCTTAACAACGACGCGCTTGAATTTTTCAACGCAATATTTGTCTGAACGGGAGGGGCGATTTTCCGCCCCTCTTTTTCATTGGGCCGTTTCCACTTGTGTAAAAGGGGGTTGTTAAAACGGCAGGTTAATCTCTCTGTCCTACATACATCTATTGTCATTTCGACTAAGCGAATGTAATGAGCGCATGGAGAAATCTCTTCTCTTATAACTTGTTATTCTGAGATTTCTCCGCTCGCTACCGCTCGGTCGTAAGGAGCCGCAGGCGACGGAATAGAGATTGCTGCGCGCAGCGCCAATTGCGTCAATGACAGGGCAGAGCCGTGCGCAACAAAACGCCATTGACCTGCACGCAACGTACGGCAAAAAGCCGAAAGAATTTTTGGCTTAAATTATCTTTCTGCCCGAATTTTGTATATAGCGCGCATAAATAAACCTGCTCAGCTGCTTATCTTCGGCCGCGGCGGGAAAAGTTTCTATAATCTGTTCCAGCTCGGCGGCGTTGAACGTGCGCAGCGCGGGTATGTTGAAGTGCAGAA
>CALVLV010000028.1 GCA_944341075.1 uncultured Clostridia bacterium | reverse complement strand
ATAAGATATCCCATCGAAAGAGTAAGACCCCTTGCAGACTACAAGGTTGATAGGTCGGAGGTGTAAGTGCAGCAATGTATTGAGCTGACCGATACTAATAGGTCGAGGGCTTGATCTCAACGAAAGTTGAGTTAGAAAGATAAATTTTACGAATCCTTGAATTTACGAGAAAAGCTACGATTTTAACGAGCGTAATTCATAGCCTTTAACTTAGTTTTCTTAACGCTGTGCAGTTGTCAGTCTTTGTTGACTGAAGTCTTCCCGCGGAAAAGCGGGTGACAAAAAATGTTTATATCAGCCATGAATGGTTGTTATAATACCATTCCGGTGACAATGGCGACGAGGATCCACCTGTTCCCATTCCGAACACAGAAGTTAAGCTCGTCTACGCCGAAAGTACTTGGCACAGAGCGCCCGGGAGGATAGGAAGTTGCCGGATTTCAAAAAAATAAGCGTTTGCAACGCAATGTTGCAGGCGCTTATTTTTTGTTGTTTGCTATTTTTATATCTGCTGGCGCGCTGTGCCGTGATAGTTGCGGTGCAGAGCTTAACTTCTGGAAATAAGCCGCAACGGAAGACAAGTAAGAATGTTGTTACAAACTTTGCGGCTTTACAATTTCCGTTAAGCTCGTCCGCGGTGTGCTAGCGGAGCGACGCCCTGCGAGGTACGAAGCAGTATGTACTTGGCACAGAGCGCCCGGGAGGATGAAGGCAACAGTTCATAGCACAGCGGACACCCGCTGTGTGTGGAGCCTGAGATGAGCAAACGCAAAAATCCCCCCTTGCCCGACAAGTCGGGCTATCCCCCCTTTGGCAAGGGAGGCAAGGGCGTTTGCGGTGACCGAGCGGTGCAGTTTAACGCCATACGCACCGCGAGAAGGCACGTTGCCGGATTTAATAGTGTCAATGACATTGTATCAATCACGTATCAAAGCTTTACTGTCAAGCGCGCATGTTGACTGATTTTAAATCAAGCTGCATGTAACATTTAGTTGCATTTATGTCACTGTTTGTTGCAGCTATTGACAGACCATATTTTATGGTATATACTTAGAGTAAAATCAAATTACAGTTTTTTTATATGTAACTAAGCGAAAGAGAAGGTATGTAAAATGTGGAGCACTTCTGCTAAAAGTGCAATAACTCATATAGTAAAAACAGTGCAGAAATTAAATTTTGGAAAAGGTTTTTGGAAAGATTGGCTTATTTCTGGGTTGACTTCCGTATTTTCCAACAGTCTGTCGAGGGGGCTTAATGGTGTACTGCAATAAAAAGCAAGTTAAATATCTGGCTAAGAGGCCTTCTTTTTTGACTGGTATTGCATATATTCAGTGTTCAACGGCTGTGGTATTCTGTATATGTGCAATAATAGCATTACCGTTATGTGATAATGTTGTTAACGTACATATGTGGCTGCTTGCACTCAGGTATACTTTGTATGCACTACCTCCGGTATTATTGTTGGTCGCCATATATATTTTTAATGCTTCAGGGTATGTGACATTTGAAACAAAGAATCTTTTATATTACCGTTGGTGTTTTTCAAATAAATGTAAAGAAATAAATACAGATGATATTACAGAGTGTATTGTTGCCAATGGGTTAAGGAAGAGACGAGGTGAATACTCTCACGAGATAGGGATTTATCTTTATAATTGTGGGAATGTTATATGCCGATTTGAGAAAAATCCAAAGTTAATACTAAAAATTTATATGTTGATAGGAGATAAGCGTTTTCGACTTATTGGAGATAATCTACATTTAAAAAAAATAGATAATTTTTTTAATTTGGATTTTTCTGAATTAACTGAAGTGCAAAAGTTAGCACTTTTAAAGCATTATTGTAAGGACACAAAAGGGAATGAGATAGATGGCGAAAAATATTTAAAAAAGAAAGGGTTGTTATAATAAAACTTAATATCGGCCGACCGGAATCATAATCCCGAAAGCGAGGAAAGATAAGCGGAGCAGAAATTAATTAAAATAGCAGATATTTCTCTTTAAGTAAACAACTAAATTAAACACCGGAGATATTATGAATAAAAAGAAAATATTCGGGCTTGCCTTGTTGGCGCTGATAGGCGCCTCTTTTATCGCTGTTCCCGCTTGCGTGAGAAATGCATTTGTAAAGACTAATGAATTGAACGATAAATTAGAAAGGGAGTGGAATTTTGTTCTGCCCGACAGCGCAAGGGTGATATACGACATACATAACAGAGGCTGGATGGGGGACGGCGTAGAACTTTTCGCAGTTGAAAATGGTATACAGGACGAATTGCCCATTGAGTTTTCTGACGTGCCTGATGACGGCTTTGAAGAAGAGGTAGACATGCGCATTTCAATGTTTAATGCCGACGACCCGGTAGACGAGCAGTATTTACCCGATTGGGAGCGCGATTATTGTTGGAAACTATTGAATGATGAAAGGGATAACACAATGTATCTTTGGCATTATTCCGACGAAACATTGTTGCACATTCTTATTAACTACTGAAAAAAAATTTGTCGGTATGTCGCCTTAGTGCAATATCAAAAACTTTAAAATCAAATAAAATATAAGCGGAGCAGGCGGAGTTTTACATAGTATGGGTTGTTCCATATCATAACCAAGTCAAAGTAATTCGAACCTGATTTAAAGCGGGCAATATCACAACATCTGCTGTGTTAAAGCCCTTGGTAATACGTCTCTGTATTACCTGCGGGCTTTGCCTTGCAACTGCCGCAATCTGCCCGCTTTAAATTGCTTCGCACCCCCAAAGAGCGTATTTTGTGATGAATTGGCGCGAAGAGGAGGCAGCAATACTCTCTGCGGTATTGCAACGACGATGAACGACAAGGCATGCAAAAGCCGCCTTTGGGGGCTGGTTCGTTTTATTTTGGCTTGGTTAAGCAAGACCCGTCTGCCCCGCTTTTAAAATATACAGGAGCAATTCTAATTTAAGTCGGCCGTAGCCGTGGGTTAATAGACGTAACCCGATTTAAAGCAGGCAACAACAGCTGCCGTGTTTAAACGCTTTCACCGTCCGTGCCTTCGGCAATATCTGCGGAAACAGCCTGTTCGGCCTGCTGCCGCTCGGCCTCGTCCTCGGCCTGCTGCGACTGCGCAATAAAGGGTTTGTTGTATTTTGCTGCCACAATAAACATGGCAAGTCCCGCAACGAACAGGCATACGATGGGTATTGCGCCGAGGTTGACCGAGTCCGTGGCCTGCGTAACTACCGAAACGAGCAGCGTGCCTATGAATGCCGCGCCCTTGCCGAATATGTCCATTATTCCGAACAGTGTGCCCGAGTGTTCGGCGGGTATTATCTTTGTAAAGTACGAGCGGGAAAGCGCCTGTATTCCGCCCTGGAACAGCCCGACCATTACGGCAAGCACCCAGAACTGCCACATCGACTGCATGAATATTGCAAACGCGCCCACAAACGTGTATGCGCATATGCTTATGGTTATAAGCAGTTCGTTCGAAACCTTCCCCGCAAGCTTGCCGAATGCGATGGCGGAGGGGAATGCCACTATCTGCGTAACCAGCAGCGCTATCAGCAGCCCCGAAGTTTCAAGCCCGAGCGCCGTTCCGAAGGAGGTGGCCATGTCTATGACGGTATATACGCCGTCTATGTACAAAAAGAACGCCACAAGGAAGAGTATTATGCCCTTTCTGTTCTTCACGCCGCCATTCTTTGTGAATACCGAGGCAAGGCGTTTAAAGTTCTGCCTTACGGGGTGCGGCTCGCGCTCTACAAAGTGCGTCTGCTTATAAGATTTTGTCAGCGGAAGGGTAAATGCCAGCCACCATACGGCGTTTATAATAAATGCTATCGGCATGGAAATGGCCGTGTCTACAGTAAGCACCAGCACTATGCTGAGTATAAACGGTATGCAGCTGCCTATATAGCCCCACGCATAGCCCTTGGAGGAGACTATGTCGACGCGCTTTAAGTCGGCTACGTCGGGCAGCATTGCGTCGTAGAACACAAGGCTCACCGAATAAGCTATCTTGGTTATCACGAACAGCGCCAGAAACGCCACCCACGACATGGGTATGCCCAGCGCCGCGCAGCCTATAACGCCTATCACCGCACTGAAAAAGAAGAACGGTTTTTTAAACCCTTTATAGTCTGTAAAGCTGCCGAGTATGGGCGATATCACCGCCACGCACAGCGTTACGCCGCTTGCGGCATAGCCCCATATTGCAGTTGCGTCTGTGCCCGAAAGCCCCGCGCCCGTAACCAGCGCGTTGAAGTAGATGGGCAGTATGGCGCTGACCAGCAGCGTAAACGCCGAATTGCCCACGTCGTATAGTATCCAGGGCAACTCCCTTTTCTTCTGTCTTGCAAGCGGACTGTTCCTCTTTTCTGCTCTCTCCCTTGCGCGCCTTTGCCTTGCCTCGGCATTAAGCGCCGCCTTTTCCGCCTTTCCGTCGCCCGCGGCGACTGCGGCAGTCGTCTGATTTTCCATTTTTGACACCTTCAGTTCAGGCACATAGTGCCGTTATTCGAAATCTCTGTCCAGCTCGGCGCTCAACGCGCATTTACCGGCGAGATATCCGTCAAAGTTTTCTATAAGCCGCACGGCCTTTTGCACCGCGGCGCCGTATGCCTTTTCCAGCCCCGCTATGCCGTCGTTCCATACGGGCAACATTTCAACGGGCATCATCATGCCGTGCATAATGTTCCACATGCCCGAAATTTTAAGCAGTGCGGTAACGGTGCCGCGCACGGTTTTTTTGTGTGAATTGAGCAGCCCGTTATAAAATTTAATAGACTTAAGCGCCTTTTTTGCCTTCTTTTCCGTCACGCCCAGGTATGCCGCGGCTATGTCTGCATTCTTACCGTCTGCAAGTATGTGCGCGGTCAGGTCGGTGCCGAACGGGTTCTTGCCGTCCCCCTCTAAAAGGTACCTGTCGAAGGCCGACTCAATCTCGGTATGGCTGATATTTTTGCTCTTCATCTCGGCGTTAACAACGGGGTGCCCCTCGCTGTCTAAGGCAAAGTGGCACAAAAAGCCCAAAAGGTAGGCCTCGTCCGCGTCCCTTTGGCCGCGCCGTTTAAATGTTTCTGCTGCCGATTTAAAAAATTGGCTTGCAAAATGTTCGTGAATGGCGTAGCCTATGGCGTTGGTCTTGTTGTTTGTAAGCGGCCTGTAATAAAAAAGCAGGTCTGGCCCGTGAAGCCCCAGGGCAAAGCAGCTGAAGTTGTTTTTTACAATGTCTGCCGTATTGCCCGTAAGCAGTTTTTCAACGTCGCGGCCCAGCCTGTAATGCGCATATGTAGAAGGCATATCAAAAAATCTCCTTTTTGTCTCTCTTAAGATATTATACCTTAATCTTTTTAAAAATTTTTCCCGATGTTGTAATAAGTTTGTAATAAATGTACGCAGGCGCGTGCAGTAAAGAGATTTCTCCATGCGCTCGCTATGCTCACTTAGCCGAAATGACAGCGGTGCACCCGACAATAACGGGTAAAAGCAGCACGAATTTTTGATGGCCATTGAGGACTTGATGCGTATTAGTGGCTTTTATGTCATTTCGACCGAGCGAAGCGAGTGGAGAAATCTCAAAACACGCGGATTGTCTGCGGCAACCAAGTCCGTTCTGCGGGGCGCGCGCAAAAGCAGCATATCAATTCGCCGCACATATCAACTTTGTTGCATTTGCCGCCGCGGGGTGGTATACTTATAATGTGATAGCCGTATGTAGCCGCGGCACGCAAAGGAGCACATTGTGACATTAGACGAAGAGTGCAAGGACTGCCTTTACAACAGCCAGATGAAAAAAGTGACGAGGGAGTGCAACAACGGTGCAAAGCTCGCCGAGTTCCGCGCCCGCGTGCGCGAACTGTGCAAAAACCCGCCCGCAACCTACTGCGCGCCCCTTCTCATGCGCGACATAGACGGCGTTCACCGCGATATATTCGGCAGCGGAATAGACTACTCTGCCGAAAAAGCCATGTTCAACTCGGCGGTGCTGAGTATGGAGCAGGGGCTGTTTTCCACGCTCATGCAGTCGGCCGATCCGCTCGCAGGCGCAATAAAGTACGCCGCCGCGGCCAACTACATAGATTTTGCCAAACTCTCCGACCTCAATGCGGACAGTCTCTCCATCGTGGAGCAGGCGGCGGGAAGGGCGCGGCCTTCCGAAAGTACTCTCGCCATGCTCAAACAGCGGCTTGCGCGCGCACATACGCTGCTGTATGTGCACGACAACTGCGGCGAGGTAGTGTTCGATAAAATAGTCATAAGGGTAATAAAACAGCTATATCCACGGGTCAATGTAACTTCGCTGGTGCGCGGAGGGGAGATAATCAACGACGCCACCCGCCGCGATGCAGACTTTATAGGCCTTGCCGAATATGCCGCCGTAGAGGACAGCGGCGAGGCAATTCCCGGCACATACTTAAAGGAGCTTCCGCCGCGCGTAATAAAACTGTTTAAAGATAGCGACGTTATAATTTCAAAGGGGCTGGGCAACCTTGAAACGCTGTACGGCGAGGGCTACAATATCTTTTATATATTCATGTGCAAATGCCTGCACATAGCAAAAAGGTTCGGCCTTGAGCAGTGGCAGACAGCGTTTATTTACGACGGCGTGCAGGGCGAATAGTGTGGGATGACACAATTTTCCCCGCATATATGCCTTAAATAACGCATATTCGGGGCGGCAATTTGTCTGCCCCGCAATATGTTTTTTGTAAAAAATTGAAAATTGAAAATAATTAAATATAAAAGATAATTTTATGCACCGTGCAATTATTATTTTGTTCGGGCAATAAAGGGCTTGCCACGGGCGGCAGGCGCGTGCTATAATCTGTTCAACTCGGGCAGGCGCCCCTGTTTTAATTATAAGGAGAATGTATGAAGGCTAAAATTGCAAAAATTCTGGCGTTTCTTGCACTGCCTGCAGCGGTATTATCTGCTGCCGCCTGCGGCGACGGCGGCCAGAGCATAGGCGCAAATAAAAGTTATTACCTGCAGGACGACGGCGTGTTCCCCGCCGTGGCTGCCCCCTATGAGCAGGAGAGCAAGGCGGCAATAGCGCGCTGGCAGAATGCCTCTTCGGCAGATAAGGCGCAGGTGGCAAAGACCGTCGCCGCAGAGCTGTACGCCTACGCCTGCTATAACGAGGAGTATGTGGACAAGTACGTATACTTCTCCTCGCAGACCGGTTCCACCTCGCTCGGCAACGGCAGCGGTTCGGTAACCAACCAGAACTACAAACTCATAATCCACGGCGACGAGGCGGCAAATCAGCCCGGCTATAAATATCACTATACGATAAAGCACGTTGAAAATGCCACAGGCATGCTTGCCACATTTAAAGATCAGTTTGAGGACGCTAAGCTTAGGTTTGTTGAAGATACAAACAAGCTCTACAGGTTCAAAGGCGACAATATACGCTACGAAACAGACGCGGCTACGGGCGCCGATACCGAAATGCTCACCTGCGACTGGAAGACGGGCGACGATTGGGGCACGGACGACCCTCCCATAGTAAAGCGCGAGGGCACAAAGCTCACCCTTGAGCAGATAGAGCAGGATATAATAGCCATCGCCGACGATATCGACAACAGCGAGGCCGTCATTCACGGCAACATAAACATACTTGCCGACAACATAGTCAAAAACGCCACAATAACCGAAGGTACCTTGGGCGGCCATACTGTGTACGAGATAGTCATGGAGATAGACGCCGCTGTTGCCAACGCCGACGACGCCTCGCAGAAGATGCTCAAACACGCCAACATGAACGCCGGCAGGTGCGAATGGGGCGCGGATGAAAACGGAGTCGGCCCCGTCATCACTTTCCAGATCTGGGAAAACGGGCTTATGAAGTATTACAAGATGGAAGAGAAGTGGGAAGGCACCGTTATGCTTGTGTTCAGCGGCAGCGCCGACACGCAGAACGAGGTGTGGTACAGCTATTCGGCAACCGATACCGACATTGCCGAAAAACTTGAAATGCTTGAAGAGGCCAAGGCCGCCAAAGAGAACGCATAAAAACCAGGCTTGAACAGATAAAAGCGCGGGCGCGCCGCGGCGCGCCCGCTTAAAAAGGGGCATATATATGGCAATAACAAAGTGGGATATTTTAAAGCTTTCCTCCGTCTTCGACGGCAGCTTCAACCCCGCCGACTTTACCGAAGAGGAGCTTGAAGACATGCTCGGCCTTGCCCAGAGCGAGGACGGCATAGACGAGATCCGCCGCCGCTACTTTGAAGAGCACGACGACGTAAAAGACCGCACCCTATCCATAAAAAAGTGGAGCGAATAGTATAAAAAACGCCCGAATTGCTTCGGGCGTAATTTTTTTGTCGTAAGCTACCGCACGGCATGCCGCGCATGGCAAAATTTACATAACAACTATGTCGTTCTGCTCGAACAGCGCCTTGTACTCGCGGGGGAAGGCGTCGTCTGTTATCAGCACGTCTATGTCCTCAAGCTGGGCAAAGGTGTAGGGGTTTATTTTGCCTATCTTAGAGCTGTCAAGCATCATATAAACGTGGCGCGCCTTGCGGAACACCTGCTTCAAAAGGTCGCTCTCAGTCTGGCTGTTGCACGAAAAACCGTGTTCGGGCGTGAACGCCAGCGCCGAAACTATTGCAATTTCAAAGTTGGTGTTGTTGAAGTATTCCTTCGCCGCGGGGGAGGAGGTTGAAAGGTTGTCTTTCATCAGCTGTCCGCCCACAACGGTTATTTCAACGTTCTTTTTCTGCGCAAGCTCCATTGCAACGGCAATGCCGTTGGTGAATATGTTGCACTTTATGTCGGGCATCTCCTTTGAAAGGTACATTGCCGTGGTACCGCCGTCAATGAATATGCTGGTACCTTCGTCAATAAGGGTCGACGCCTTCTGCGCGATAACTATCTTCGCGTCCATATTCACGGTCGTCTTTTTGGTGTACGCCTCGCCCGAAACTTTCTGCACTTCCTTGACTGACATTGCGCCGCCGCGTATGCGGATCACCCTGCCGTCTTCTTCCAGCTGTGAAAGGTCGCGCCGCAGAGTCATCTGCGATACGTCGGGGAATGCTTCTTCAAGCTGTTCAAGCGTCATTTTGCCGCGTTTGTCAAGTAATTCGGCGACTTCTTCCAATCTTTCACGTTTCACTTTATGCGTAACTCCTTTGTTATAATTTAACACCAAACCAATGTTTGTAACTATTATAATATGCTTTGCCCTTAAAGTCAAGGAAAATATTAACATTTTTAACAAATTCACACAATTGCGTGTTAAAAAATTTCAACAAGTTTCCCGCCGTTTGCACAGCGCCCCAACATACATATATTTCTTGCTTTTTGTATTGCAGTATGTTATAATTACAATACTTCCGCGCAAAAAAAACGGCGCGGCGCATTTAAAAGATAGCGAATATGAAAGTTAAAAGATTCAAATTCCGCCCCATAGGCATAGTGGTTGCAAGCTTTGTGATAGTAATCTTTGTCGGCGCAGGCCTTTTATGCCTGCCGTTTGCGGTAAGAAGCGGCAAGCCGGATTTCCTCATCGCATTGTTTTCGGCTACCAGCGCCACCTGCGTTACGGGGCATACGGTCATAGACCCGTATACCTATTTCACGGGATTCGGGCAGGCCGTGATGTTGCTTCTCATTCAGATAGGCGGCCTGGGCTTTATAACCATAATATCCCTGTTCATGCTGTATATCAAAAAAGATGTCACCCTTTCAGACCGCAAGCTTGCAATGCAGTCGGCGGGCGGCCTTAAAATGGCGGGGGTAAAGGGACTTTTAAAGTATATTTTCATAGGCACCTTTGCCCTTGAATTTCTGGGCGCTGTTCTGCTTGCAATAAGCTTTGTCCCCCGCTACGGCTGGGGGCTGGGCATATGGCAGGCGGTGTTCACATCGATTTCGTCATTCTGCAACGCCGGCTTTTCGCTCACGGGCGCGGGCGGCGACTATTCCCTTTCAGGCTATGCCTCAGACCCGCTGTTCCTTTTAACGGTAATGGCGCTCATCACCATAGGCGGCCTGGGTTTTTATGTGTGGTACGACGTCATCCACAACCGTTTCCGCCCCTCGCGCTATTCGCTGCACACAAAGGTGGTGCTCATATCCACGGGCGCCATACTGCTGCTCGGCTGGGCGCTGTTCATGGCGTTCGAGTGGAACAATGCGGGCACAATAGGCAAAATGAACGCCGGCGATAAAATACTCAACTGCCTGTTCTTTGCCGTAACGCCCAGAACGGCGGGGCACTACACCGTTGACATGAACTATTTTTCAGACGGCGCTTATATACTCACAAACCTTTTAATGTTTGTGGGCGGCAGCCCCGGTTCAACGGCGGGCGGCGTAAAAACTACTACCTTTGTGGTGGTGATTGTCACAATGGTGGCGGCGTGCCGCCGCGAAAAGCAGGTTCGCCTTTTAAAACGCGGCATAGAGGGGGACGACGTAGTAAACGCCGTAACCGTTTCAATGCTGTATGTCATAGCCATTGTGTTCAGCGTATTCGTTATTTGCGGGGCAGACGGCGGTAAGCCCTACGTAAGCGACTACGGCAATTCGGTCACGGTGGTGGCGGGGCAGGAGATCCCCAATATTATAGGCTTTAAAAACGTGCTGTTCGAGGTGATTTCGGCAATAAGCGCAACGGGGCTTACGCTGGGCATAACTGCCGAACTTTCTGCCCTTTCGCAGGTAATACTTATACTTTTGATGTTCTTCGGCAGGGTAGGCGGATATACGCTTGTGCTCGTCTTTTCGGAAACGCGCCGTCCCCCCGCCATAACCAGAATGCCGGAGCATTTGATGATAGGGTAAGGAGTTCACGAAATTTTTCGTTTTCGGCCAAAACGAAAAATTTGTGAGCATTCAAAAACTTATGTTTCAAGGCGGGTTTCCCGCCGCAGAAAGACCCTATTTGCTGCGGTCAGCAGGCTCACCAAAGGGGGAATTGCCCCAATTATAGTATATGAGAGCCCTTAAGATTGGGGTAAGGGGGAGAAGCTCCCCCAAATCACGAAGATTTTGCGGCGGCACCAGCCGTAAAATCTGTGAGGTAATTTTTTTATGAAAAAGAGTGTTTTAATAATAGGTATGGGTAAATTCGGCGCCCATCTCGCCGAAAAAATGCAGGATCTGGGGCACGACGTGCTCATATTCGACCGCAACGAGTCCAGCATAGAAAGGCTTGCCACCCGCTTTGCCGACGCGCAGGTGGGCGACTTCACCAGCGAAGACGTGCTCCGCGAGCTCGACGTCGCCTCTTACGACGTGGTGTGCATAACCATAGGCGACGACTTTGAATCTTCAATGATAACCACCATGCTGTTAAAGCGCCTGGGCGCAAAGTATGTTGTGGTGCGCGCCCGCAGCGACATAGAGTGCGACCTTCTGCGCAAGGTCGGCGCAGACGAAATAGTTTATGCCGACGGCGACGCCACCGACAGGCTGGCAATGCGCATGGGCGGCAACAACATACTCGACTATATCCAGCTCACGGGCGGCTACGCCATATTCGAAGTCCCCGTGCTCAAGACATGGGTGGGCAAGTCTATCGCCGAACTTCAGGTGCGCAGCCGCTATAACATAAACATAGTCGCCATTAAAAACGACGAAATGCTCGACCCCACGCCCATGCCTGACTACCGCTTCAAGCCTGACGACAAGATCCTCGTCATCGGCAAATCGCGCGACGTATTCAAGCTGGACGCCAAAAACAGCTGATAAGAGCAAATTTCACGTATTCAATTCCGTTATAAACGGGATCCTTGTCATTTCGACCGGAACGAACGCAGCGAGTGCAGCGGAGAAATCTCTTTTTCTGTATTTCTTCCTTCCCGGCGGGAAAAAGTTTCGGCCGCATGCAAATATTTTTCGCGGTAAATAACTTTTTTCGCTTGCCAAACGGCGGCGCGGTATATTATAATTTACCCGTAAAAACAATTTAAAGATCCGCATGACGGAAAAAACCGCGCATAAGCCCTTTAAGAGAGCAGGGAGGGTGCTGAAAATCCCGCAGGGCGCGCGCGGACTATGCGCCGTCTGAACGCGCCGCGTTCAAGGTCGGGGGAGGAAATGCCCCCGCGGCCAGCCCCCGTTACAGGGCGCAACGAGCGCCGCCTTTGCGGCGGAAACGGAGTGGAACCACGCACAAATTAAAGCGTCTCCGCATACCCTGTTGGTATGCGGTTTTTTTATTGCCGCAACTTAGGCGCCGCAGCGGGTTTTGCGGTTTCCCTTTAAAAGAAAATGCCGCGCATGCAGCAATTCACCCGCATATATGCGGCGTTCAACGGCATGCTTATAAGGAGTTTTAAATGTTCAAAAGGCTAAGGGCGGACATAAACGCCGCCAGAAAAAACGACCCCGCCGCGCGCAGCAAGTTCGAAATATGGCTTACATATTCGGGCGTGCACGCCCTTTCGTGGCACAGGGCGGCGGCCTTCTTCTACCGCATAAAACTTAAGCTCATCGCCCGCATAATAAGCCAGATGGCAAAGTTCTTTACGGGCATAGAGATCCATCCCGCCGCAAAAATAGCCCCCGGCGTGTTCATAGATCACGGCGCGGGCGTAGTTATAGGCGAAACCGCCGAAGTGGGCGAAGGAACGGTTATATACCAGGGCGTAACGCTGGGCGGCACGGGCAAGGAGTGCGGCAAGCGCCACCCCACGGTGGGCAAAAACTGCGTTATATCCGCGGGCGCAAAGGTGCTGGGCGGCATAACCGTTGGCGACTGTGCCAAGGTGGGCGCGGGCGCCGTGGTGCTCAAGGACGTACCCCCGCACGCCACGGTGGTGGGCGTTCCCGCGCGCGTGGTGCGCATAGGCGGCAGCAAGGAGGGGGTAGACCTGTACCAGGAGAAGTCCGACCCCTACGCAAAGGAGATATGCCGCCTGCGCGAGCGCGTCATTCACCTCGAAAGCGTGTTGCGCAAGTATGTGGGCGAGGAGGAGTTCCCCCTGTACACCCCAGAAGAGGAGGCCTTCATCAGCGAAATAAAGTGCGGCAAGACCACTGAGGCGGCAAACGGCAACGGCGCGCCGAAGAACGGCGCAGACGGCAATATTTCAGGCGAAAACGGCGCCGATACAAAAAATAATTAAAAATTTTACCCAATATACATAAAAAAGGCCCGCAAAAGGGCGGGCCATTCCAAAAGGAAGTGTTATAATGAAGATATACAACACGCTCACCCGCCGCAAGGAGGAGTTTGTTCCTCTCGAAGAGGGCAGGGTGAAGATGTATGCCTGCGGCATCACCGTATCCGGCGAACCGCACATAGGTCACGGCTTTCAGGCGCTCATCTACGACATAATGCGCAAATACCTGCAAAAGAAGGGCTATAAGGTAAAGTACGCGCGCAACTATACCGACGTGGACGACAAGATAATAGCCAAGAGCAAAGAGACGGGTATCCCCGCCGACGAGTACGCCGCCATGATGATAGAAAAGACGGATAGAATCATGCGCGAGTTCGGTGTGGACGACCCCGACGTGTGGCTTAAGGCCACCGAAAATATCGGCAACATAATTGATTTTATAACTCAGCTCATACAAAAGGGGCACGCATATGCCGCGGCGAGCGGCGACGTGTACTTTTCCGTCACGTCCTTCCCCGGCTACGGCTGCCTTTCAAACCGCACCGTGGAGGACATGCTCGACGGCGTGCGCGTAGAGAACGCCGAAGATAAGCGCGACCCCGCCGACTTCGCGCTGTGGAAGGCGGCAAAACCGGGCGAGATCTGCTGGGATTCGCCCTGGGGCAAGGGCAGGCCGGGCTGGCACATAGAGTGCTCGGCCATGAACCGCGCGGCGTTCGGCGACCAGATAGATATTCACGGCGGCGGCCGCGACCTCATATTTCCCCATCACGAAAACGAGATCGCTCAGTCTGAAAGCCTTACGGGCAAGCGCTTTGCAAAGTACTGGACGCACAACGGCCTTATAAAGGTGAACGGGCAAAAGATGTCAAAGTCGCTGGGCAACAGCCTTCTTCTGGAAGACCTTTTAAAAAAGTACACCAACGAGGCCATAAAGTTTGCCCTGCTGCAGACCAATTACCGCAACGATATAAACATAACGGACAACCTCTTCCCCGAGGCCGAAAGGCACCTCACCGAATTTTACAGGGTGCTTGAACGCGCCGAGGCGCTCGGCCCCGCGCAGGGCGGCAACGGGGAGATAGATAGCTCTTTCGACAGGTGCATGGACGACGACTTCAACACCGCGCTCGCCCTTTCAAACCTGTTCGGCATATTCAAGGGCATTTCGGCAAAAGTTGCCGCGGGCGATAAGACGGCCGCGGACGACGCCGCGCAGGTGCGCAAAACATATTCGCTTTTGGGCCTGTTCAAAAAGAGCTGCGCCGACTACTTTGCCGAAGTCGCCGCAAAGAACGTTACCGAGATCCCCGAAGAGGTGCAGGCGCTCGCCGAAGAGCGCTGGCAGGCCAAAAAGGCCAGAAACTGGGCGCTTGCGGACGAGCTCCGTGCTAAAATAGACGCCCTCGGCTTTGCCGTAAAGGACGCCAAGGACGGCTACGAGGTAGTTAAAAAATAACTGTCTGTAAAGCAAAAATAACCACCCTGTAAAACTTTGTTGCTATACATTGTCATTTCGACCGCAACGAGCGGAGCGAGTGCAGCGGAGAAATCTCAAACGCTTGCCCTCTTACCACAAAACAATATATCGAATAAATATTTAAGTATATAAATAAGGTGCTACAATGAAAAAGCTTACTTCTGAAACGTTGAGGGATATGTACCTCAACTTCTTCAAGTCAAAGGGCCACGCCGTAATTCCATCGGCATCCCTCATTCCCGAAAACGACCCCACCGTGCTGTTCACCACGGCGGGCATGCATCCGCTCGTGCCCTATCTTCTGGGCGAAAGGCACCCCGCGGGCAACCGCCTGACCGACGTGCAGAAGTGCGTGCGCACAGGCGACATAGACGAGGTGGGCGACAGTTCGCACTGCACCTTCTTCGAAATGCTCGGCAACTGGTCGCTCGGCGACTACTTCAAGGAGCAGATGATCCCCTGGTCGTTCGAATTTTTAACCTCGCCCGAATACCTCGGCATCCCCGTGGAAGATATCGCCATAACCTGCTTTGCAGGCGACGATGACTGCCCCAAGGACGAAGAGAGCGCTTCCCTTTGGGCAAAGTGCGGCATAAAGCCCGAACACATCTTCTTTTTGCCCAAGTCGGGCAACTGGTGGGGCCCCGCCGGCACCACAGGCCCCTGCGGCCCCGATACCGAAATGCACATAATCCGCAACCACGAGGACGCGGACAAGCTCGGCCCCTACGACTTCGACAGGGCGCAGAAGGGTACCTTCCTTGAAATATGGAACGACGTGTTCATGCAGTACAACAAGACTGCGGAGGGCACCTACGAACCCTTAAAGCAGCGCAACGTAGATACGGGCATGGGCCTGGAGCGCACGCTGTGCATCTTAAACGGCGTAGACAGCGTGTACGAAACGGATATCTTTGAAAAGGCAATAGCAAAGATAGAGGAGCTTACGGGCAAAAAGTACGGCGAAAGCGAGGAGGTGACCAAGGCCTTCCGCGTAGTGCTCGACCACGTTCGCACGGCTACCTTCATGCTGGGCGACGACCACGGCATAGTTCCCTCGAACACTGACCAAGGCTATATCCTCCGCCGCGTCATCCGCCGCGCGGTGCGCTACGGCCGCAACATAAACCTGCCCAAGGGTGCTTTGAACGAAGTTTCAAAGACGATAATAGAAAAGTACAGGGACGTATATCCCGAACTCACCCGCAACGCCGCGCGCATTGCCGAGGAGCTCAACAAGGAGGAGGACAAGTTCTCCGCAACCTTAAAGCAGGGCCTTAAGGAGTTTGAAAAAGTCGCAGCAAGCCTTCCCGCGGGCGGCATGATAGACGGCCACTCGGCGTTCAGGCTGTACGATACCTACGGCTTCCCCGTGGAGATAACCATGGAGATGGCGCGCGAAAAGGGCCTTTCCGTAGACGAGGAAGGCTATAAAAAGGCGTATGCCGAGCATCAGGAAAAGTCCCGCGCGGGCAGCGAGCAGAAGTTTGCCTGCGGCCTTGCCGACCACAAGGAGGAGACCACCAAACTGCACACAGCCACCCATCTTCTGCACGCCGCTTTAAAGCGCGTGTGCGGCGAGGACGTAAACCAGAAGGGCAGCAACATCACCGAAGAGCGCCTGCGCTTCGACTTCAACTTCCCCCGCAAGCTCACCCCAGAAGAGGTAAAGCAGGTAGAAGACCTTGTAAACGGTGAAATCGCAAAGGACGAACCCGTGGTAATGCGCGAAATGCCGCTTGAGCAGGCCCGCGCCGAGGGCTTTACCGGCCTTTTTGAAGGCAAGTATGGCGAAATGGTAAAAACCTACACCATAGGCGACTTTTCAAAGGAGATCTGCGGTGGCCCCCACGTAGAGCGCACGGGCGTTCTGGGCACCTTTAAAATCGCCAAGCAGGAGAATGTCTCCGCGGGCGTAAAGCGCATTAAAGCAGTGCTTATTTAGTGTGTCATTTCGACCGAGCGTAGCGAGCGGAGAAATCTCGGAAACACGCGCTCTGTCTGCGGCAACTGAGTCCGTTCTGCGGGGCATGCGTAAACGCAGCATATCAATTCGCCGCATAACAATTGAAGAACTGAAATTTTTTGTAAGCCTGCAATAACAATAGTATAATAAAACAGCATAATAAATGCCCGCCGCGGCAGTTAAGCCGCGGCGGGCATTTGCGTTATAAACTTTCGTTATTCGGCGTCTTCGTCCATGGCTTCAAGCAGAAAGCTTACGGGGCGGAACCCGTCGTTGCACGATATCATCGCCGACTTTTTGTTCTTCATCCAGCCGTCGTAAAAGTCCCCGCCGCCGCATGCAAGCGCCATCACAAACGGGGACATGCTATCCCATGCGCTTTGACAGAGGCCTTGCGGTTTCTGCCAGCCGTTTGCAATAAAAACGTCGCCCTCGCGCATGTCGCAGGCGTTGGCAATGGGGTTTTCGTACTTTTCCATAAGTTCTGTATAGCTCGCCTTTCTCATCACGGTTATCCTGACTTTTTTCATGGTAATTTCCTTTAAACCGTTATTATACAACAATTATATAACAGTTGCCGAAAAAAGTAAAACAAACGGGCGCCGCCCTGCCGCGTGTTTGCCGCGCCTTGCTCCGCGCGCAAGGTTTTCGGCGGGCTGAAACTCGGTTTTGTGCTGTATGCTTAAATTTTGTTCGCTTTGCGTTCGCGGCGCAAAACGGCTTGCCCCGCGGGGCGTATGGCTGTATAATTACAGTTGTGCCGTGCATGCGGGCGCGCAAAGCGCGCGTAAGAAACACGTTAAAACGCATATGCCCGTGCCCCGGGCGGAGGCGGTGCGCGGCCTTTCAAAAAGTATGGCGAAGGCTGCCGTTATGCGCGCGGATAGGTGCATTTTCAGGCAAAAAACGGGCAAAGCGGGGCAAAATACGCCAAAAATGCGCTAAAAACGGGCAAAAAGCGGCGCGGGCAAAAAGTTTACAATTATTTTTTAAAAACTTTCCAAACGCAACACAAAACAGCTTGACAGAAATTTTATAAAATAATAAAATAAGTCTACATTGCACAAAGGCAATAGGTACCGCGCCCCGCGGTAATCGTTTTTATACATTATTAATGGAGTTACAAGCAATGAAAACCTACATGGCAAACGCCCAGACAGTAGAAAGAAAATGGTACGTTGTAGATGCCGCAGGCGTGCCCTTAGGCAGGCTGGCGTCCAAAGTGGCGGCAGTGCTTCGCGGCAAAAACAAGCCCGTCTTCACGCCTAACGTAGACACGGGCGATTTCGTCATAGTCATCAATTCCGATAAAGTGGTGCTCACCGGCAAAAAGCTTGAAAACAAGTTCTACCGCTATCACACCGGCTATATCGGCGGACTCAAGGAAGTATCTTACAAAAAGATGCTCGCCGAAAAGAGCGACCTCGCGGTTTACGAGGCGGTAAGGGGCATGCTTCCCAAAAATTCACTGGGCAGGGCAATGATCAAAAAGCTGCGCGTGTATAAGGGTGCAGAACACAACCATGCGGCGCAGAAGCCCGAAGTGCTCAATTTATTTTAAGGAATGTGAGGTAAAAATATGGCAAAGGCAACTTTAAAGAAAAAGCTTCAGTTCTGGGGCACGGGCAGGAGAAAGAAGGCTATCGCCCGCGTTCGCCTCATTCCCGCAGGCAGCGGCACTATTACCATCAACGACAGGGCTTTCGAAGATTACTTCCCCCAGTCGGTTCTTCGCTACGATGTAATGCAGCCCCTCGTTCTGCTTGCCGCAGAGGGTAAATACGACGTATTCGTAAACGTATACGGCGGCGGCCTCACCGGTCAGGCAGGCGCTATACGCCTCGGCATATCCCGCGCTCTTCTTCAGGCAGAGCCTGAAAGCCGCCCCGCACTCAAAAAGGCAGGCTTCCTCACCCGCGACCCTCGCGTCAAGGAGCGCAAAAAGTACGGCCTCAAAAAGGCACGCCGCGCACCTCAGTTCTCAAAGAGATGATCGTTGCGGTCTTACGGCAAACAAAAACACAATGTTTTATGCGCACGGCTCTATGCCGTGCGTTTTTTTATGCTGTTATGCATGGTTTGCGCCAATGTGAGGCGATATAAGTCTGCCGCGGCAGGGCGGTTTAAAACTGTTAAGGCGCCCTTGCGTAAAGTGATACTCATATTTGCTTCACTTGCTAAGGGGGGAGAAGGCTTGCCAAAAGAGCCATGGAGGATTTTGTGTTTATTTTTATCGCCAACGGCAGGAAAAATAGTTGGTGCGTTATTATAAAAACACTGCATTATATTTTACTTGCCGCATCAGCGGCTTTCCTTCCGTTTTTTGTTATGATATAATGCATGTAACACAATTATGTAACAAGGGATATTTTATGAAGCGCATCCTTTTACGTTTTGAAAGCAAAAGCGGAACTATTCTGTGGCTTTCGGTTGTTGCAATCGTTTTTGGCTTTGTGTCAGGAATTGCATTTTTTGACGGTGTTATCGCTGTCGGTTGTATCTTTGCAATTATATGTGCTGGATTGATTGCTGCTTTGCTGTACTTTGCTTTCCGAAAAGAGGTCATTATTGATTTCAAGCATAATTTATTCAAAATGAAGGCGGGTATAAAAAAGGAACAGTGCGCGCTTGACCAAGTCAAAAATCTGGAAATCGTCTTTCGTTGGGTGAAAAAAATGGATTGCCATTCAGCTCAAATTCTTGCCTGTTTGAAAGACGGGAAGACAATTTCTGTAAAAATATACCCGAGAATTTATAGAAGTTATCGGTATAGGTTAGCTGATTCCGTTTGGGGGCGGGTGACCGAAAGGCTGAAGAGGCGCGTTGAAAGGCAGGTGAGCGGGTATGATTTTATTACCTGCCGGACAAAAACTGACTGATAAAAGCAATACAACAAAACAATTATAAATTTACCTTATTCCATTGTGCGAGCAAGTAATTTTTGGGCAAAGTGGGGGATTTCTTTTTGTTTGAGAAAAAATATTGCAATAAATTTTCACATTCATGTTATTTTGTGTAATTTTTGCTATTGCTTTTTACATGCTTATGTGTTACAATAACATGGAAGGGAATAAATATTTCCTAAGTATTTAGGGGGATGTTCCTTTATTAACAAAAATAAAGAGGTAAAGCCATGAAAAATGTAATCGTCGGACAGTCCGGCGGCCCTACCGCCGTAATAAACTCCAGCCTTTTAGGCGTATTCAAGACCGCCAAAGACAGGGGCGCGGACATAGTGTACGGCATGGTGCACGGCATCAAGGGACTGCTTGACAGAAATATAGTAGACCTTTCCACGCAGATCAAAAACGACCTGGATATGGATCTTTTAAAGCGCACGCCTTCTTCCTTCCTCGGTTCCTGCCGCTATAAGCTGCCCGATATCGAAGGCAACGAAAAGACCTATCAGGAGATCTTCAAGATACTCAAAGAGCTGGATATATACGCCTTCTTCTACATAGGCGGCAACGACTCTATGGACACCATAAAAAAGCTCTCCGACTACGGCGAAAAGATAAAGAGCCCCATTCGCTTTATGGGTGTGCCCAAGACTATAGATAACGACCTTGCCATAACCGACCACACCCCCGGCTACGGCAGCGCGGCAAAGTACATAGCGTCCACCACCAAGGAGATCATACGCGACGGCCTGGTGTACGACTACCCCGTTGTATCGATAATAGAGGTGATGGGCCGCAATGCGGGCTGGCTCACGGCCGCCGCGGCGCTTGCAAAGGGAGAGGACTGCGAGGGTGTAGACCTCATCTACCTGCCCGAGCGCGTGTTCGACCTGGATAAATTCCTTGAAAAGGTGGGCGAGTTGTACAAACAGAAGCGCTCGGTGGTGATAGCCGTCTCCGAGGGCGTAAAGATAGCCGACGGCAGATATGTGTGCGAACTTGCCGACCACGTGGACTATGTGGACGCATTCGGCCACAAGCAGCTTGCCGGCACGGCGCGCTTCCTCGCCGCAAAGGTTGCCGAAAAGTACGGCGTAAAGACCAGGGCGATAGAACTTTCTTCTCTGCAGCGCTGCGCCTCGCACATAACTTCGCGCATAGACGTGACCGAGGCGTTCAATGCCGGCGGCGCGGCCGTGAAGGCGGCGTTCGAGGGTATGAGCGGCCAGGTAATAACCTTGAAGCGCGTATCCGAAGACCCCTATATGTGCATAACCGAGCCTGCTGACGTTCACTTTATAGCCAACGTGGAAAAGAAGGTGCCCGACGAGTGGATCACCCCCGACGGAACGTATGTAGAGGACGCCCTCATCCACTATATCCGCCCGCTCATTCAGGCAGAGATAGCACCCCTGTGGGTAGACGGCCTTCCCAGGCACCTCATTTTAAAGAAGTAAATGGGCCGTTTGCGGTAAACGGCGTTGTTCGGCCGTTATTGCACGCCGCGTGCCCTTTCCAGCAACAACTCAAAAAGAAAAGCGCAGGCTTCACCGCCTGCGCTTTATGCTGTTAGAAATTCTTTCGTGCCGCTCTATTATGGCGGCAAGCATGTTTGCCCGCGCGCCTTCGTCGCCCGTCTGTTCTCTCTGCCTCTCGTCCGCGCCGCTCTGCGGCGCTCCGCTGGCGCCCTGCCGTGCGTTCGTCTGCGGTTTTTCGCCTCCGTCGCCTTTGGCGCTGTGCGCGGCGCCGTTGTCCTCAAAGCCGCCCAAAGCCTTCAAAATGTCAAAAAGTGCAAATCTGTCCGTCGTTTTGTTCTCCTTTTATCAAAATTTCATTAAATACAACTTGTTTTTAATTGCTTAAAGCGCCGTTTTGGTATATAATAAAAACTGCTTTTTGGTATTTTACTCAAACGGCTTTATTTTTTATAATACTTATTTTTATAATACTCGGTATATCAACCTACTGATTACAGTATTGGGGTAAAAAATGCAAAATAAGGTAAAAAAGGCGCTTGTATGCGCCGCAGTTGCCGTATCTGCGGCAGCGCTTACTATCACCGCGGCATGCAGCGGCGGGTATTACAGGTCGGACAAGCTCGATGGCGACATTTCGGGCGAAGTTGTATCCAACGGCGGCTTTGTGGTTGAAAAGGGCGATTATATCTACTTTATCAACGGCATACAAAGCAATACCGCAACAAACAGCTTCGGCGAGGTGGAAAAGGGCTCGCTTCAGCGTATTGCCAAAGCAGATCTCTCTTCCGGCAACTATGAAAACGTGCAGACGGTAGTTCCCCTTATAATGTATTCGGGCAACTACGACGGCGGCATATTCATATACGGCGACTACGTGTACTACAGCACGCCCTCGTCCGAAAGGAACAGCAGCGGCGAAGTGCTCAACAGCCGCCTTGAGTTCAGGCGCACCAAGCTGGACGGCACCGAAACGATGACTGACTACTACTACCAGTCGGAGAGCACCGACCTTGACTACCGCTTTGTAGAGGTAAACAAAAAGGTGTATCTCATGTATGCTGTTTCAGAGACGCTATACGGCGAAACGGCGCACACCAATATACATTCCATAAACCTTGAATCGGGTGAAAATACGCTGCTTGCCTATAACGTTTCAAGCTACCTGTTCGATGAGGACACGCTCACCAACCCCTATGTGTACTACACGATGGACGTAGCGTATAACCTGGGCACGGACAACGAAGTGGACGCCGACTATAACCAGGTCTACCGCGTAAGCGTAGATGCCACCGAAGAGGGCGCAAGGCAGTACGACTTCAGCTATATAGAGGACTATAACGCAGAGGAAGACCCCCTGTACATCAACCTCGGCGAGTTCGTGTTCGACGGCATAGGCGCGCTGTGCGATAAAACGCAGTTCAACTACAACTACAATGCCGCAACCGACGGCCAGCCGGGCACCGAAGATACCCACACGCTTGCCGGCTACACCTACGAACTTGTTTCATACGAAGACGGCACGCTTTACTACACGCGCACTACCGCAAACGACGACCCCGTTCTTCTGTATGCCGAAGATTCTGACTTTGAAGGTAGCTGGAACCCCGTTTCGGGCAACCCCGTAGCTTCGGATAACTACGGCGACAGAATGTTGCTTTTAAACGGCTCGTCGCTTGACGGCTACACCTTTATAACCGACGCCGAGGGCGTGCCCGAAGGCGTTGTATATACCGAAAACAGCATGCTCATGTATGCGGTATTTTCGGGCGGAGTTGTCTCCGACGCCATCCGCCTTGCGGACGCTTCGGATACGGTGACCATCCTCTCCGTTTCGCGCGAGACCGCCCGCCTCGGAAACACCGAAGGCCAGACGGCTACGGGCGAATTCACCTTCCTCTACTACGGCGTATCGGGCGAGGGCAACTCGCTGTCCGTTCACCGCATAGCGCTCGGCGGCGACCCTGCCGACTATGAGGAGTTCCCCGCAGACGACACAACGTCCAACTACAGCGATACGCGCATACTCGACCTCGACGTGGCGCCCAGCTGGTACATGCCCGAAATAGTTGCCGGACACTTCTTCTTCGCGTCCGAAAACACCGACATGATGGACTATGAATATATAATGACCTTCGACCTCCGCCCCGCAGGTTCCTCGGCTGAAGACGTCACGATGTCCAACGCCGAAATTGAGGAGATAAACGACCTGTTCGACAGCGTTATCGGCGGCGAGGACAGCGTCATTTCCGACATAGACGATACGGAATTCGAAAACCTTCCCCAGGCGCTCCGCTATGCGTTCTACTCGCGCGATAAGGAATATATAGACGAGCTCGTTCAGCTGTGGGTGGATGACGGCGAAGATGAGGAGTACCTCTATTCCGAAGAGTCCGTTCAGATGTATAAGGACTTCATAGACGCCGCCGAAGGCAGCGACTTTGAACAGTTCCGCGCAAACTCCAAAACGGTAAACAATGTTACGGTATACGCCACCTCGCGCGACTACTACTACGCAGTGCTCGGCAAAATGACCGATGACGACAGAGAGGCATATATAGACGGGCTTCGCAGCACTTACATGCAGTCTGAACCCGCCGAAGGCGAAACAACGTGGTTCCAGGGCCTTTCAACGGGCGCCAAGGCAGGCTTTATAATCGGCGTGTGCGCAGGCGGCCTTATAGTAATAGCGGCAGCCGTGCTCATTCCCCTGTTCGTCATCCGCAAAAAGCGCAAGACCCTTCCTCAGTATAAGAAGGCGCGCATCAAGGTAGATACCACCGACGACAAGAATATCGACGTATACTCTACCGACTCTTCCGAGACCGACGGCGAAGAAAAGTAAATAATTGCAGCATGCGCGGCATTGCCCCGTATGCACGGCGGCGGAACGTTTAAGTTCCGCCGTTTTTTTGTGTCTGCTTTTTCTTGCCGGCAGGCCTTTAAAACGGAATAGATATATGTCGCCGCCAAAGCATGGTATGGCGGCAATTGTGCCGCAAATATGGCTGCTTTAAGCGGGACAGCCGCGCCGCCGCAGGGCGATAATGCGCGCATTTTGTAAAAAATATGTAACCCGTAAAAAAAATTTGTTTTTTATTCTGTAAAACAGTTTACAAATAAGGCAAATGCTAATATAATGTTACCATTGATTTAACAGATCAATTTAGTCAGGTAAAGTGACTTGCCGGTATGCGGCGCATCCGTCTGTGACATATGCCGCTGCATATGCGGGCGTTTAAGGCGCCGTCTGCGGCTGCCGCCCGAACGCGCCGTCGCTTTAGCTGGCAAATGCACGGGAAAATGAGGGTTTGACCCGGCGGAATTTCTTTTATTGAACGGAGATCTTGCCATGATTAAGTATATCAAGTGTCCC
Organism: uncultured Clostridia bacterium; assembly: GCA_944341075.1. Taxonomy (GTDB): domain Bacteria; phylum Bacillota; class Clostridia; order Christensenellales; family Borkfalkiaceae; genus Coproplasma. Next base: position 1,690 of record CALVLV010000028.1, on the reverse strand, counting down.
AGATGCGAGCTTAACTATATCGACCCTGAAAAGCAGGAGTATTGCGATGTCTGCATCGCCGAAATGAAGGGCAACAAACTTCAGTTTGCCGACCTTGACGACGACGAATTGGACGAAAACGCAGAAAAGACTGAAATCTGCCCCATCTGCGGCGTGAACACCATGCGCTACGGCGAAAAGATGTGCGACGCCTGCAAACAGGCCAGCCAGTATGAGGACGATGAGGACGTGGATATGGACACCGACGAGGAGTGGAAGAACTACCTCGACGACGATGAAGACCTCACCGTGGACGACGAAACGCTTGAAGAGGAGCTTTCGGAGGAACTTGACGGCGAATTTGACAACGATTTCGACGACGAGGAGAGCGATGAAGAGTTTGAGGACGACGATCCCCTTGCCGATTTCAACGACGACGACTTTGACGACGATGAAGAGGATGACGAAGACGACGATGAAGGCGACGGCGATGATGACGACGACATCTTCTGATATCCCCACACCTTTTTGAACAGACATTTTTGTGCGGGGGCGCCTTTTCGGCGCCCCCGCATTTTTTAAAATTGTAATCCCACCGCCGCGGCCTGCGGTCGCGGCACCTCCCTTACTAAGGGAGGCTAAAATGTTGTGGCATTGAAAATATAAGGTGTTAATAAACGCGGCCAGGCCTCCCCTGCCTAAGGGGAGGAATAAAAGGAGGGGTACGAGCAGTGTGGCGCAAATTGCGTAGCTAAACCCCTCAGTCAGGTTTTCGCTAACGCTCCAACCTGCCAGCTCCCGCTTAGGCAGGGGAGCCTGTATTGCGGAAGAGATCTCTCCGCGCGGGCTTTGCCCTTGGTCGAGATGACATAAAACCTATCATGCCATTGACGTAATTGGCGCTGTGCGCAACAAGACGCGATTGGCGCTGTGCGCAACAATCGCTATTCCGTTCCTTACGCTATTCCGTTCCTATTCCGTCGCCTGCGGCTCCTTATGACCGTAATGTTTCTAATGTCATTTCGACCGAGCGTAGCGAGCGGAGAAATCTCAAAGACAAAGCGGAGAGGTCTCTTCGGGAAACCGCAAACCAAGCGTAGTGCGTGGGGAAATCTCAGATAAACAATTATAGAATTGACTAACACAACAGCCGCCGCGCATAATTTTGCCGCAAAAGGGCAATACTGGCAGTATATGATAAAACCGACTTCAAGCGTACAGCAAATAAAAAACGCCGTGCAGGGAGTGTACCTCAAGCCCGTCACGGTAAAACTCAACCTGGGCAGGAACAAGTTTGTCACCTTTCCCGCCACTGTCAGCGGGGTATATCCCTCGCTGTTCACCGTAAGCCCCGAAGATAAAAACTTTTTGGGCAAAACGGCATATTCCTATTCCGAAATACTCTGCGGCAGGGTAAAACTGCGCGTGCGGTGACTTTGGGCGTTGCGCTTTGCTTTACGCAGGCGCGGTGAGCAGCAGCGCGGCGGCATGGCGTATCGGCAGGGGGTATATTGCAGGGGACTGATACAATTTACTTTAATGTAGTATAGCGCGGCGGCGCGGCAATTTTTGCCGCGCCGCCGCGCTTTCTGCAAAAACATGCAAAAAAACTTAAAAAGCGGGGCAATGCGGCGGTCATACAGCGGCGCGCGGCGGCATATTATACTTTTGAATTAAAAGCGGCGGTGCCGCAACGGGAGATTTATAATAT
>CALVLV010000027.1 GCA_944341075.1 uncultured Clostridia bacterium | reverse complement strand
TTCTGCACTTCAACATACCCGCGCTGCGCACGTTCAACGCCGCCGAGCTGGAACAGATTATAGAAACTTTTCCCGCCACAACAGATGACAGGCGCCTTGGCATGCTTATTTTAACTTCATTACGATCAAATTTCAGACAGGAAGGTAATCTGATTTATGATAAACAAAAGACAGACAATAAAACACCTGATAGAAACGCTGAATACCTCTTTGGAAGAACTCTATGAGGCTGAAAAATTATCCGGTCACAGCGAGTTCCGCACAGGACAGATTTACGCATATGCCGAGTGCCTTGAACTTTTACAGAAGTGTAAGTCCTTCCGCAGATTGGGCATCGACTATGAAGTGGAAAGGCGCTATTCGATAGACATCACCGAATAAATATTCCCCTGTTCGACCTGCACGGTAGGGCCCGTGGGGCCCGTGGGGCCCGTTATGCCCGTAGCGCCCGTTGCCCCTGTGGAGCCCGTTATGCCTGTTGCGCCCGTTGCACCAGTTGCACCCGTGGGGCCCGTTATGCCCGTTGCGCCCGTGGGGCCAGTTGCTCCCGTTCCGCCGGAACGCTGATAGATTATTTTATCTATTACTATTTCGCCGGAGGTACAGCAACAGGGACAATTTCTATCATAAAAAAACATCTTTTGCATCACCTTTAAATTTAATTCGGCAAACAGCCGTGTGAGCGGCAGGGTAACGGGCAGGAACTTTTAATTGAAAAACCCGATTACCCTCCGCCATAAAATGTGCAAAACACATTTTATGTACGCCCCTGCTAAAGAATAAAAGATATAGCCGTTATTGCATATCTCACCGCGCCGACGCGGCAAAATACTCAGCCGTTTTCAGCCCCGCCACTGAGGCGGGAGAGAAAATAGCTTTTGTTTGCAAGGTATGCCGCGCTGTGCGGCTTTATGCTGCCTGCAAGTTCGTTATACCGTTCGGCAACCGTGTAGTTGCCCAGCCTGTCGTACAGGACGCACAGCTGGAGATAAGGGATATAGCCGGAGTAATCCTCCTCGACAAAGGCGCCGCTGTATATATTTTGCGGCAGCGAGGCGGCAGTCTTATACCAGTATATGGCGGCGTCGGTTTTGCCCCTCAGAGCCATTTCTTCCCCTATCATACAGCAGGCACGGCTTTTAGGCACTCCGTACTCAAAGCTTTTCAGAGCCCAGGCAAGGGCAGAACTTCTGTCGCCGAGCGCACAGTATACCGAACACAGATTCAGGCAGGCTTCACACTTGTTCTCCTCCCATCCCTCGCCGTTTAAAAAATCGGCGAGAATTGCAGCCGCCTCCCTGTACAGGCCGCAGAACATGAGCTCGCGCCCGTAGTAAAATTTATCGCGCGGGGCAAGCCTGCCGCCGTTTGATATGAGCTTGCGGTATATATTCAGGTTGCGCCACTTATCGCCCGCGCGCACCTTTTTGTGGCAGATCTTTGCATCGGAATACAGCACCCTGCCGTGCGCCTCGACGGCCTCGTGTACGGCGCCCTTCCATACAAAGCCTCCGCCGCGCCTGAATATGCGCTCGCGGAAATAAGTCAGCGTAGGGCGCTCGCCTTCAAAGCCTGCCGCATAGAGAAGGAAGGCAACATCGTAGCCATGCATCTGCTCCTTAAGCGCCTCTATCTTTTTTGCGTCGTCCTCCCGTACGACGTCGTCGGCATCCAGCCACATGATAAGGTCGCACGTTGCCTTTGAAAAGGAAAAATTACGTGCGGCGGAAAAATCGTCGCACCACTCAAAGGTAAATATTTTATCGGTAAACTGCCCGGCCACAGACACGGTTTTATCTGAAGAACCCGTGTCAACTACAATTATTTCATCGGCAAAGGGCTTTACGCTGCTTAAGCAGCGCGCAAGCACCTCTTGCTCGTTTTTGACTATCATACAAACGCTCAGCGTCATGATAGTATATTATATGAAAAGCATTGCCGCACGCGTGCAGGGCGCGTGCGGCAACATGGAACTTAAGTTTACGGTCAGAAGTTTTTCGGCCTGCATTCTCGGCAGGTGAACACTATTGCAAGCGCGCAAGAGGTTACTGCTGCCGCCGCCATAATGCCCGCAAACAGCCAATCCTGCCACTCGGGGAGATATTCGAGCACAATTATCGGGTTAGAAAAAAATTCAAACCCGCGCGCCGGCTTAAACGGCGTAAGATTGCAGGCAATAAAGCTGAGAACGTAGTAAAATGCCAGCCCTGCAAACGCAACCATATGCCGTTTATATTCGACAAGGGCGGCAAAAAAACAATTTGCGCTGCCCTTTGGCCTCACCTTCTGCCCGCCCAATGCGGCTATAAACAGTACGATAAAAAAGAAAAATATTGCCGACGAAAAGAACCACAGATATGCGGAGGGGCACAGCTCATATACGGCATATTCGGTAAGCTCCACGTCGACGGACTGAAGGTTGCCCGCCAGGTACTGAATTGTTGCTACAAGCAATGCGGCCAGCCAGAATACGGCGACCAGACATATGCACACGATAGCAGCCATTATCACGGGGCGGAGCATGTAGTATGCCGCACGGCGGCGATGCGACATGGGCGTGAGCCTGCCCTGCACGCCGCGCGTGGATATTGCAAACAACAGCATGAGCGCCGCCACCCACATGGGCCAGTTTGTATATACAATATCCATTGCTACCTGCGTTCCGTCCGGCAGCTGCGTTCTGCTTGTAAAGACAGATACGACTGCGAGCACAAGCAACAGAAGCAATGTGGCGGCATACTTTGCCATTCCCGTGTCGGGCATAGTTATAACGTATGTGCCGTTTTTGAAATACCTGCACGAACGGCAAAATGATATGTAGCGGAAAATTTCCTTCCTTATTTTACACATAACTTTTTTCATACTCTGCTACCCCCTCTGTTGAATTGATACTTCTCCCGTCGCTGTACTTCAAAAATCTTTAGGCTTTAAGCGCTTTGCGCACAGTATGACGCCCGCCGTGATCTGCATTATGCCGAATACCGCGAACAGACCTGCAAACACCCAGCCGAGCGGAGTGCGGCCCGCCGCAACGAATATGCCGCCGCCGACAAAGGGCAAACCGTTTAAAAGGTTGCCGAAGATGAAGATGGCGGCATACAGCCCCGCCCACACGGCAAACGCCGCTATTATGACCGGCAGTTTTGCCGACTTTGCCGTAAGGTTTGTATATAAGAGCGCAAAGCCCGTGCTGTATAAAAAAACCGAGACGAGCAGAAAGCCGCCCGCGCCGCCGAGCATTGAGAAATCGGGCAGCCGCCAGTTTAAAAGACTGTATAAAACTACCAAAAAGCCCCATACCGCCGATGTTATGATAAGCCACATGAGAAAGAATAAAAGCGAGCACAGCACGCGGCGCCTGTGCGGCATGGGCACCAGTCTTTCGTAAACGGACAGCATGTACATTTTGCACGCGACGAGCACGCACATCGGCATTACCAAGAGCATATCGAAGTCCTGATAGATATCGCCGCCCGTACCTACACTTCCGAACAGCACCAGGGCAAAATAGCCTATAAACACGAGTACGCCGCGAAAGAGAGAGAGTTTTTGCCCCTCGCCCTCCGGTACCATCATGCCCGAGCGGTAGTAGGCGGCGAAGTTATTGAAAAATGAATTGCCGTTTTTCATACTCTCCTCCCGTTTACATTCCGAACGGGTTGCCGTCAGGCGCGGCGGCAACGCCCTGTTCGGTGAGCGCGACGAACAGCTCTTCCACGGTGGGAATTTTTGTACTTGCACCCTCGGGTACGTCCTCCGCTTTGCATAGGAAGGTGACGCCGAATGGCGTACTCTTAATCCCCATTGCAACTGCCCTCACCTCATCGGTAATTGCACTCACCTGCACAAGGCGATAGGAGTTTAAAAGCTCATCCTTCTCCTCCATGAACTTAAGTTTTCCGCCGTCTATCATGGCAATATAGTCGGCTATCCTGTCCAGGTCTTCTGTTATGTGCGTTGAAAACAGCACGGTGTGGTTTTCGCTTTGCATGAACTCCTGAATGAGTTCCACCACGGCGCTCCTGTCGAACGGGTCTATGCCGGCAGTCGGCTCGTCCAAAAGCAGGATATCCGCGCCCTGGCACAGCGCGAGTATCAGGCAGTACTTTTTGTTCATGCCGAAGGAGTACCTTGAAAGCTTTAAGTCGTGCGGCAGGGAAAAGCGTGCCATCAGCGCGTTGTACTTTTCCTCGTCAAAGTTTTTGTATGCACGCCTGTAGTACTTTACTATCTGTTTTGGCCTTGCGTTTTTGCCGTATACGGGCGAATCGAACACGCAGGCGATTTTATTTAAAACCTCCTCTTCGTGCTCGGGGAAATACAGCCCCTCGTAGAGTATTCTGCCCGCGCAGGCGGCGTTTAAGCGCATTATCGTTTTGATCAGCGTTGTTTTACCCGCGCCGTTGCGGCCGATAAGCCCCGTTATGCAGCCGCGCGGCACTTTAAGCGTTATATTATCAAGCCTGAAGTTGCCCAAATCCACCGTGAGGCCTTCTTTATCGAGCCCGTATTCACATTTTTCCATCAGTCTTTCCTCCATATTTCTCTGAAAATTTTCTCCGCCTGTTCGGGCGTGATATTGAGCGCAGTTGCAACCTGTTTGAGAGCGAGCATTTTATCTGCAAACTCCTGAAGATTTTTTTGAGCGAGCGCCGCCGAACCTGCGTTTGAAACAAATACGCCGCGGCCCTGTTCGGCATACAGATATCCCTCTCCGCACAGGTCATCGTAGGCGCGCTTTACAGTGATGATGCCCACACCCAACTCTTTTGCGGCAACGCGTATAGAGGGCAGCATGCTGCCCGCCGACAGCTCGCCCGAGACGATCTGCGCCTTTATTCCGTTTTTTAACCGCTCGTAAATGGGCCGGTCGGCAGGGCCGCTTAAAATAATTTTCATAAGGTACCTTACTGTTACTATACAATAGATACAGTTATTTATCAAGAATATTTTTTCCAAGTTGACAGCGGCACGGGGCGATTATATAATAAAGACAGAAAAATATTTTTGAGGTAACGGATGAGAAAGTCAGACAGGGAAATAAAGGACGTTGAAGAGATAAAAAAGCTTTTGGACGAATGCCAGACGATAAGGCTTGCCATGCACGACGAGCCTTTCCCCTATATAGTGCCCCTCTCCTACGGCTGGGAAGAGAAAGGCGGGCAGTTTTTTATATACTTCCACTGCGCAAAGGAGGGCAAAAAGCTTGACCTTATAGAAAGGAACTGCAACGTATGCCTTGAGGCCGACGCGCTTGAAGGGTATGTTGATACAGGCCACAGCGTAACGGCCGACTACAGGAGCGTGATAGCTTTCGGTAAAGCAAAAAAGGTTTATGGCGAGGAGCTTGTGCACGGGCTTGAACTGCTGTTAAAACACTGCCATGTTGAAGGATATTCGGCGCGCGACTGTGCCGCGACTGGCATTACCGCTGTGGTAAAAATAACGATAGACAGCATTACAGGCAAAAAACGGTTCATCAAATGAAAAAAACGGGGGAGACTGAAAAAATCAGCCTCCCTCTTTTAATTTGATAAGTTATTCAGTTTCCGAAAAATTCGCGGTAGATGGCGCGTATGCACTTTTCGCAGTCCTCGTTTTTAACGCCGACGATAATGTTCAGCTCGGAAGAGCCCTGGTCGATCATTCTTACGTTGACAGAAGCTTCCGCCATGGCTTTGAACAGCCTTGCCGAGGTACCTACCGAAGAAGACATGCCGTGACCGACGGTGGCTATCAGCGCGATATCTTCGTTCACCCTTAAAACGTCGGGCGCAACGGCCTCCTTTATGCCCTGAAGGATGAGTTCGAGCTTGCCGTCTTTTAGGGCGGAACTTTCGATTACAACAGACATGGTGTCTATGCCGGAAGGGATATGCTCTACGGGCACGTTGTACTTTTCCAGCACGGAGAGCACCTTGCGGACAAAACCTATCTGGTAATTCATCAATGATTTTTCAATGAAGATTACAGTGAAGTCCTTTTTGCCGGCAATGCCCGTGACTATGCTGCCGCTGGGCGTATAGTATACGCTGGGCTGGATAAGCGTGCCTTCGTCTTCAGGCCTGAAGGTGTTTTTTATATGTATGGGTATGTTTGCCTTGCGCACTGGAAATATAGATTCGCTGTGCAATACGTTTGCCCCCATATACGAAAGTTCGCGCAACTCCTTATAGGAGAGCGCCTTTATGCGCCTGGGACTATCTACTATTCTGGGATCGCAGGCAAGGAAGCCGCTCACGTCCGTCCAGTTTTCATACACGGTGGCATTGACTGCGCGCGCAACTATGGCGCCGGAAATATCAGACCCTCCGCGCGAAAAGGTCTTCACTTTGCCGTTGTATCCCCTGCCGTAAAAACCGGGGAATACGGCTTTTTCTGCGCCGCGGAGCGCGTCGTTTATGGCTTTATCCGATTTAGCCGCAGCATAAGCGCCGTTTTTATCGAAAAAGATAACGTCTTCGGCGTCTATAAACTTTGCGCCGAGCACCTCCGCCATTACCCTTGCAGACAGATATTCCCCGCGCGAAGCGGTGAAATCTTCGTCCTTTTCGGCGTTTATGCGCCTTTCCGTTTCATCGAGCACGGAGTTGATATCGAAGTCGATATTAAGCTCCCTCACAATGCTGTTGAAGCGGTTGCGGATAAGCTCGAACGAAGCGCCGCACGCGCCCCTTTCCTCCACTTCCCTGTGGCACTGATAGAGTATATCGGTAATTTTTACGTCGCCCGAATAGCGCTTGCCGGGCGCGGAAACAACGACGTATTTTCTGTCTTTATCGCTCTCTATTATATTCCTGACGCGGCTCATCACATTGCCGTCTGCCATAGACGTGCCGCCGAATTTACATACCTTTACTGCCATATATCTATATTTCCTGATAGTTTACTTTATGCGCTTTGCCTCTATATAGTATCTCTTTTCGTTGCCTTCACCGAGCGAAAAAGTCTTCTGCGGAAGATTGCCGCCCGTCTCTATAAGGCTGAAAAAGTCACTCTTTTTTATTGCCGGGAGCATTACCCCCGCGCCGCTTTGCGAAAGCTCAAGAAGCTGATCGTCGCCGTGGATATAGTCGACTTCGCCGCCGTTCTGCGCAATATACTCCGCAATATAATTGTCCAGCATGCGGATGCCCGCGGGAATATCTTCGGGAAAGGGCAGCCTGCTTACCTTGCCGCAAACAACGGCTCCTGCGCTTCCGCCGCCGCGTATATTCCAGCCGGAAAAGAATTTTTCGGGGTCTGAAATTTTTATAAACCTGTGTATCGGGTGAAAGTCCAGCGCGGGGTCGAATATGTTTACCGCCTCGCACAGGGCATAGCGTGCAGGGTGGATAGCCTGCTGCCCGGCATCAAGGCCCTTTTTGACCTTTTCCCAGCACAGCTTTGCCGCCGCAAGCGAGTGATTTCCGTCGCCCACGGCAAACAACATTCCGTCTGCGCCCTGCCTTAAGCTAAGAAAGGCGCGGCGCACCTCTTCGGCGTTTCTGATATATGTACCGCACACGTGCCCTCCGCCCATGTTCAGGTCGGAATCGTACAACACTTCGCCGCGCTGTGCCGCCGAAAGTACCTTGCCGTGCGGGTCGTTATACAACAACATTATATGCGGCAACTCCAGCGGAGCGCCTTCGCGTATCTTTACGCGAGGTGGAAGCCTGTCTAAAACGGTGGCCTCGGTAGAGCGGACGGGGGCCTCTTCTTCCTGCCTGAAGGAATAGGCCTCAAGGTCTATGGCAAGCACAATGCCTGTGCGAGTGCCGCTTGCGGTAGTGCGCTCCACAAGCACAAAGCCGCCATCTACCTGCCTGAAAACTCCTTCGGAAAGATATCTGTACATCTGCGCATTTATCGCCTGTATGCGCCGCTCGGGGCAGTCCTTAAGATATATTTCGGGAAAGACAAGGTGGTAGGTGCTAAGCCTGCCTGCCGTAAGCTCCTCCACCGCCTTCCAATACTTTGCATCGCCTGTAAACTGGTCGCAGGCGTTCACCGCCCACGTATATACATCGGCATGCGCAGGTAAAAGTATCTGCGGTATGCCTATCATCTCCTCAGGCACGCTTTTGTAAAACATTACGCACCTAAGTTTATGTTGATGAGCAGAACGGTGAGCGCCGCAAGCACGATAGCAAGTATTTTTATGGGCAGATACTTTGTAAACAGATCTTTAAAAAATTCGCTTAACTTTTTCATTCCTTTGCCTCCGCCGTGAGATCGTCCCAGTAATAGTCGCTGAGCGCGTTTTTAAGGTCTGCCGCATCGGCATACTTCTTTTTTATGGCGCCGTTTTTTACTATGGAGATAATACCCGTCTCTTCCGAAACGACAAGCGCCGTTACGCTGGCAACGGAAGTGACGCCCAGCGCCGCGCGGTGACGGCTGCCCATCTCCTTGGGCAGGTTATCGCTCTGCGCAAGAGGCAGAAAGCACCCTGCGGCATAAATTTTGCTGCCTTCGACTATCATGGCGCCGTCGTGCAGCGGAGCCTTGGGATAGAACACCGTTTCTATCATCTGCGAAGATATTTCGGCGTTTACTATGGTACCGCTTTCAATTATATTTTCGGGCAGGTTTTCGTTTGAAAGTACAATCAAAGCGCCTATATTATTCTTTGACATATTCTGAAGGGCCCGGATCATTTCGTCTATAATGGCGTCGACGCCGCCGGCACTGACTTTGGGGCGGTCGCTTTTGCCCTTTATCATATTGTCTAAAAGCACCCTTTTAATTTCGGTGTTGTACATTGTGAACACAAGTATTGCCAGCATCATTATTACGATGAGCAGGAACTGTGACTCTATATTCTGTGAGAATGCAAACGCAAACCCACACCACACAACAGCGAATACGAATACGGCTATAAGTTTATAGCTCTTGTTTGTCTGCAGCACTTTGAACGCATAATAAAACAGTATGACAAAAAAGATGAACTCCATGACATACGAAACTGCGTTTGTGCCGAAACTGTTAAAAAAAGCGGAAACGTTCGATTTGAAATCCTGCCAGTCCACTATAAGCCCCCGTGCGCACGATATGCGCGGTGTAAGTTAAAAATTATGTAAAGCCGCGGCAGTGCACATTTGCAAAATGTACCACAGAGCGGCGGCACTTTTAAACATTATATAATTTATCGGAAGAAAAATAAAGCGATTTGCAAATATATTTGGCACCAATGCATACAAAAAAGGCTTTTTTGCGTACAAATTTATGTATTTTTAAGCAATGTCCCCGCGCTGCCCGAAAAATACAAACGAACATACCTGCCTGTATGCGCTCTCCTGCGTTATTTCGCCGCACTTTACCGAGGCTATGGCAGAATATATGGCCATGCCGAGCTTTTCCGCGCGGTCGGCGCCGAAGCGGCGCGCCTGTTCGCGCGTGCGCTTTACGGCAAATTCCTTCATACCGAGCTGTTTTGCAAGTTCAGCGTCCCCCGCTCGCGAGCCTGCCACGGTGGCAAGGTTGCGCATATATGAAAACAGGCTGTTGAGCACCGACATGCTGTCCATTCCCCTTGATGTCAGCTCGCCCGATATCTCGCAGAAGCGCGAATAATTGCCGGCGGCTACTGCATTGGTCATCTCGTATATGCGGTAATCGGCGTCCTTATACACAAGCCCGTCGGCCTCTTCGGCGGTAAGCATGCCCTCACCGCCCTTATATTCTATTATCTTCTGCGTTTCTATCGACACGCGCGACATATTGCACAGGCAGTAGCGCGCTATGTTCATGCACACTTCGGCGTTTGCGGCAATGCCTGCGCGCTTTAAGGTGAGGTATATCCAGCGGGTGACCTCCTCTTCGTCAGCCTTTCCGCAGTCGAAATAATTTATGCCGCCCTTCTTTTTAAGATCTGCCGCACCCTTCTTGGTCTGCGTGTTGACAATTATGAGTATGGCCGTTGCAGGAAAGTCGGCAATAAAGGGCTTTAAATACTTTTCGTAGTCTGATTCCGAGGGGTAGAACTCGCTCACCTTTACCACACGCTTTTCCGCCATGAAGGGGAAAGCCGACAGTGCGTCTGTAAGGCGCGCGATGTTCTGTCCCTTTAAACTTTCGCCCTCGAACGAAACGAAATTTAGTTCGGGCATGGTGAGGTATGCCTTTTTTATCATAGCCTCCCCGCGGGAAAGAAAGTAAGCGTCCTCACCCTGAAGAAGAAAGACGCCTCCACCCCCGTCGGCTATGAATTTTTTAAGTTCGGTAAACTTCATAAACAGTCCTTAAAATGTAATAGTTACGCCATATGTGCGGGGCAATTGCATTTTTTGAATACTTTACGCATTTAAAAGGCTACAGCAGCGCGCCTTTTTCTGAAAAATTGCCCAGCGAATACAGTGTACCATCTTTGACTACAAATTGCAAGTCGCCGCAGTCGTACATGTTAAGTCCGCCGTTTTGGTTGAAGGACGCATACACGCCGCATTCGCAGTTGTGCGAAGGCGCCGAATAGAACAGCAGGTCGCAGCTATCTATGGCAACGGAGCCGCCGCAGCTTACGCCCACCCGCATGCCGCCGTATTCGGCGACGATATCGTATCCGCCCGCAAAGGCAAAATCTATGCCCGCTACGGTGAAGTCTTTAAGATAGTGTATGGTTACGCCGTCGAACGGCTGAAAGTTGAGATTGGCGTAGTATACATAGACATCGCCGCAGTCGGCGCCGAGCAATGTGTATGCAAAGGCACTCTCCTCCCCGCCTAAAATTATAACTGCGTCGGGGTCATTGCCGTTTGCTATAAGCGAAGATATGTCGTATGCGGAGGGCTGCTGCGAAATGACTAGCACGTTGCCCTGCGGCGTGGTGAACAGCACTGCGCTGCTGCCGTCGTAGTATGCCGAGGCCGTTATGCGCATGGTGCCCTGCGGAAGATAGTTTTCAAGCACAAGCCCCGCGCCGATGACCGCGGCGAGCAAGGTTGCAGCTACCGCGCGCAGGGACGGCCTTATGTTTACATGCCCCGACACGATATATACGGCAAGAAAGTACAGGGCAGTGAAGATGCCGAATTCAAAGCCGCTTATAAGCACGTCCTCCGCCCTTATTACTACGAGCGCGGCAGTTACCGCCTCTGTGGGGATGGCGAACAGCATGCAGAAAAACTGCGAAAGCGGCGGCAACACAAACGCAAACAGCGTTGCGGCAAACTGTACGGTAAATATTGCCGAAAGCAACGGAACAAATACTATATTCAGCGCAAGCGTTGCCCAGCTTACATACCCGAAGCATGAAAGTAGAATAGGGAACGTGCCTATCTGCGCCGACAGCGTCATTGCTACCGAAGAGGCAATAAAGTCAGGGAACTTTATCTTTTTAAGCGCCCTTGTAAATACCGAGCAGAACAGCACTATGCCCGCCACCGCCGCGACCGAGAGCTGAAATCCGACCGACGTTATATTGAGCGGATTTACAAGCAGAATAGCAGTGAACGCTAGAGATAGCGAAACAAGGCCGTCGTACTTGCCGCCCGCAAGCCGAACCGCGGCCGCCACCGCACACATTATGGCCGCGCGCACGGCAGACAGGGTAAAGCCGCACATTCCCGTATAGAAGAACACGAGTATGACGCTTATTACAGCTACGGGCACCTGACCTAAGCGCAATCTTTTTAGGACAAAGCTTACGGCGCCGTATACAAGCACTATATGCATGCCCGAAACGGCAAACACATGCGCCACGCCGCCATAGCGGAAGCTATCCATGGTGGACGTTTGAATGTAGTCCACATTGCCGGTATACATTGCGTACACTATTGCAGCCGTGTCGCGGTCGAGGTTGTCAAAATACAGCGATCGGACAGCCGAATTTATGCTGCCGAACAACGAAAAGCCGTATTCAGATACCACAGGAGTATTCGGGTATGCAGTATAACGGATGTCGGAGAGTATGCGCTCTGTGTAGCTGTTGCCGTATGCAAATGCATCGTTGACATAGACGTCTGCGCCGAAGCGCACCGAATAACCAACCTCGCAGAACTGCCCGTACTGTTCGTCAAGATATACCGTCATGGCGCCGTCTATATCTGTTCCATCCGCCGAAAGGCCGTCTATAACTATGTATTCCCCGCTCTGCGTAAAAGATTTTTCCCTCACGGTGCCGCTTATCGTATACTCGCCGCCATTATTCAGGCTGACCGACGAATAATTTTTAAGCACAGCACCTACGCCTATCGCGCCGTATAAAAACAGCAGCACAGACAGCAGGGTATATATTATGCCAGCTACATTGCGGCGGACGATAAAGAATATAACAAATGCGGCGGCCGCCGGCACAAGCGCCGTAAGCCACCACAATGGAAAACTGTTGTATAGCGACAGGTACGAAAACCCTGCGCCGCAGCCTATGGCAAACGCCAGCACGACTGCCGCACGAACGTTGAGCAGCCTCTTTTTCATATCTTTAAGTCAAAACGCAATCTTTTATGCGGGGCGCCGCATAAACGGCGCCCCGCACAGGCTTGTTATACACAGATCATGTGAGCGAAATTTTATCGGAAATACTGCGCACGAATATTCCCTTTGAAGCGCCGTAATCTATACACGAATTGATGAACGAGGCAAACCTGTCTGAAAGACGGGGCACGTTGAGTTCGCGCTGAACGGCTATGGTAAGCTCGTCGGAATACATGCTCACCTTGCTCAAAAGTATGCTCTTTACAAGCGAGATAATATCGTAAGGCGTATAATCCGCCTCGGAAGTGCGCAACTGCACGCCTTCCTCCACGCGGTAACGGTCGAAGATCGAGTACTTATCCGAGCGGAAATAATACCGCGTACCAAGGATATCTGCATACTGATAGCCGCATCCTTCGATGAGAGAGGAAAGCTTTGCATCCAGCTTTACGCCGTGTTTGTAAATTCCATATGCCGACAGCACACGCTTGATGAGGAACTGTGCCGAAATAGGTTCTTCCGCAGCTACAACAGCCTTGATGGATTTTATTATTTCGGCATCGTGCTCACCTGAAAGAATATACTGCGCATCCACAGTCTTTTCTTCAAGCTTGGCGGCGCGATATGGCTTTCTGAACCCGGAGGCAACGGTCTTTCCGCCGGAGCACAGCTTGTCCAGGTATTCCTTTATCTTTTTGATCTCCCTCTTGGGATTGTTGAAGAAGTTTATTGAATACAGCCTTACAACGTTCCAATTGTTGCGCTTGAGCGTCTGAACCTGCATTACCGTTCTGTCCTTTACAGAGAAGCGGCTTTCGCCGTCGCACAGAATGGCAAGGATAAAGTTGTGCTTGTTTTTAGGATCGACGACCGCGACATCTATCTTGAAGTCTGAAACGCCCACGTCGCAGCGGCAGTCGTAGCCGTAGTTTGAAAGTTCGGCGGCAACATATTTGCCTATGCCGGACTTGTTTATTATCATTTCGTCGCTCTTTACGGCTATGCTGGTGCGGCCCTTTTCTGCAAATTCCAAAAATGCCTTAAGGCCTGCCACGCCGCGCGAATTTGTGCGCGAAAGATCTATCATGGAATAGCGCATGGACGAGTAGATGACCATCTCTTCCCTGGCACGGGAGACGGCTACGTTCAGCCTGCGCCAGCCGCCGTATTGGTTGAGCGGGCCGAAGTTGAGCGATATCTTGCCCATGCGGTCGGGGCCGTAGCATACCGAAAACATTATAACGTCTCTTTCGTCGCCCTGAACGTTTTCAAGGTTTTTGACGAACAGCGGCTCGTCGCGCTCGTAGGCGACTTCTTCAAGCCCCTGTTCCTGTATTGCCTTTGACAGCAGTTTTTCTATATAGTTCTGCTGTGGCGTGGAGAACGTCACTATGCCTATGCTTGAGCGGCGAAGCTTTTCGTCTTTAAGCCTTCTTATAACTTCCTTTACCAATGCCTCGGCTTCCTGCTTGTTGCACTTGGTAAAGCCCCTGTCGTACACACCCTCGGGGATATACACGAGCTTGACCTTGCTGTCGAGCGCGTCCGGCGAGGGGAACGTGCAAAGTTTGCCGGAGTAGTACATTATGTTTGAGAAGGCGATAAGGCTTTCGTGCTTGCTTCTGTAGTGCCAGTTGAGGTGCATCTGGGGCATGCCGAGTGAAAGGCAGTCGTCGAGCACGCTGTCCAGGTCTTCGGCCTCAAACTCGTCTTCGTCCTGACCGAGCGCCATGAAGAACGTTGTGGGCGAAAGCTGTTTGGGGTCGCCGACTATTACGGCGCTCTTTGCCCTTGCAAGCGAGGGCACCGCCTCGCACGTGGGCATCTGCGACGCCTCGTCGAAAATGACGATGTCGAACAGGTCGGGATCGGGCGCGAGATACTGCGAAACCGTGAAGGGGCTCATCATCATGCAGGGCGCCACCACCTTCATAAGCTGAGGGATCTCGGCAAACAGGTTGCGCAGGTTCAGGCGCTTTACATTTCCGCTGGTCTGGCGGCGAAAAGTCATCAGCTCGAGGGCGAGCGGGCCTTCAGTCTCCTGCGATGGCAGGCGCGAGATAAGCTCGTGGCGGATCTTCGCCTTTGTTGCGGCAGCAAACTCCTCTGTCAGCATGGCGAACTTGGCCGCACTCTCATCAAGGAAACTTGCCGAAAATCTTGCCAGCTCCTCGTCGGCGGGAATATTGGTCTGCACAAAGTTGCGGTATACGTTCTTTCTGAAGGACGCAAGAATCTGTTCTCCGCTTATGCGGCCGCTCTCCATGGCGTCTGTTATAAACATAAGCCCCATGCCGTTGAGCTCTTTTGCCGTCTTTTTATAGGCGCACCAGCTGGGCAGCATGTCTATATTGTCTATCAGCGCGCCGCACTTGGATGTGTAGTAATCGAACACGTCTTCATCGGAGAACAGTGAAGAATCGGCATTGGTTATCTTATTGAAGTATTCGCGGGCTGAGATAAACGCGCGGGCGGCAGCTATCACGCCCGATATGAGCGGTTTTGCATACCCGCCTGTTATGTGGTTGCACACGCTGTTGAACGCGTCTGCATTGTAATCCATGAACACCTGTGCGCACATGGCGTGCAGGTCGTACAGCGGCTTTAAAAATGCGTCGCGCTTTTTTTCGTTTATGCTGCCGAGCGAAATGAAGTTCTGCGAAAGGTTGGTGTTGGAGCGTATCCTCCGCTCTGCCTGCCACAGCTCATACGCGCGCTTTACCCACTCAAGCTCCTCCCTTTCCTCAAGGCGGGTCTTTGCGCACTTGTTCAGCCGCTTTATAACGGCCAGCACCGTGCGCGAAGAGCGGTAATTTTCGCCCCAGTTTTCAAGCTCGCTTTCAAGGTCGGGGGCGTACCTGTCTATATCGGGCAGCGCGTTGAAGCGGGTGAGCCACAGCTTGCAAACGCTGTCGTACAGAACGTTGGCATTGTAGAATTTATAGAACTGCTCTTCGTCGCACGTGAAGAAGGCGTTCAGCGAGCCGTCGCGCAAAGTGGTTGCTATCTTTATGAAATTATCGAGCTTGACGGGCGTGAAAGTGCTTATCTTCTGATTGAAAGTGTCGAGGAACAGTCCGAGGTAGTTTTTAAGGTGCTTCAGCTCTGCCAGCACCACCTCGGCGGCGCACAGCACGGCATTTTTCACTTCGTCTGTGCATTTGACGATATTTACGTTTTCAAAGGGCGAACGGTATACGCCGCCGCATTCCTTTGCCGCTATCTGCGCGGCGATAAGCATCTTTTCGCACTTTTCCAGCTTTTCCTTGGTCAAGCTGTCGTAAAAAGTGCTTTCGATGTTGACAAGTTCGGGCGCGGACTTGTTCTGCAGGTAATAAAGTATGCCTTCGTATACCGATACGCCCAGCCTGCGCTTTTTGTGCAGGGCGGCATACGGGCGGGCGAGCGATGCGCGCGTTTCGGCGATCTCGCTGCCCTCTTCAAGAAATTTTTCGTCTGAATACTCGTCTTTTAAAGACAGGGTATTTTCTATATCGCGCACGATGGCGGCTTTATCGGCAGACTTGCCGGAGGAAAATTCCATGCAGAATTCCCCTATGCCTATATCGCCGAGGCGCTTTTTTACCACCGACAGCGCAGCCTGCTTTTCTGCAACGAACAGAACGCGCTTGCCCGACGCTACGGCGTTTGCTATCATGTTGGTTATGGTCTGGCTTTTGCCCGTTCCGGGAGGGCCGTGCAGAACGAAAGTAGTACCCTTTGCCGATTCGGCTATTGCATCGAACTGCGAACTGTCGCAGGGGAGCGGCACAAGTATTTCGCACGGGTCAGCCTCGTCCTCGTTTTCGCCGCTCAGCTTGTTGCCCGCCAGCTTGTTGGTATTGGTAAGCAGGCTGGAGATGAGCGGATTGTTTTTATAGCGTGAGATATTGTTTTTTACGTCGCTCCACATGGCATAGCGGGCAAACGTGAACTGGGAGCAATATACGTCCTCGGTGACTTCCCACCCCTTGAGGTCTGCGGTCTTTGCGCGGAACAGAGCAAGCATTTCGGAAACGGACAGCTCCTTATCCTCCATGCCGCGTATATCTATGCCGAATTCCTGCTTTAAAAATTCAAGCAGGGTGGTGTTTACGGTAAGGTCTTCGCCCTTTTCCATTGTCACGCCCTGCTGTTTGGTGCGGCGGAGCGTTACGGGAAGAAGCGCGATGGGCGCGTATTTGAATTCCCTCTCGTCGTCGTGCTTCCACTTGAGAAAACCCATTGCAAGGCAGAGCGTATTGGCACCCACCTCCTCCTCAGCGGTGCGCGCCTTTCTTATCAGCGAAGAGGAATTTTCAGACAGCGTTGAAGAACTTTCGTACGAGCGCAGTATGCCCGACGACATCTCTATTTCAATGAGCTCCCTAAGCGCCCGCACGCCTGCGCTGCCGCCGAAATAAGCGGCATCCTTTATGGGCGTCTGGTTGGGCAGTATGCTGAATTTATCGCCGCTTTCAAGCCCCGAATAGAACGACGCGAGGTCTGCGGTGACGATGTGTATGCAGTCGTGCCTGTACCTGAAGTTTAGCAGGTTGTTCTTGAGCGAAAGATCAAGAAGGCGGCGCTGCCACGTTTTTTCCTTTGAGGCGCCCTTTTCAAGCGCATACTTATCGGCGTCTATCAGCTCGCCGGGCTTCTGATCGTACGAAAACTGAGCCTCGCCCAGCAGTTCGTATTTGCCGCCCTGCTTTACCTTTATGGGTATGGGGAACACGCCGCCTATGCGGCAGCGCTTTACGTCTATGCATATTTCATAGTCGCCGTGCTTCAGCTGGCCTGCAAAATGCGAGCCGCTGGTGGTGAAGCTGGCGTTTTTATGGGAGAAGAGGTCTGACACGTCGAATATGGCAAGGTTGTTTACGCCTTCCTGAACATACTTTTCTATGACAGACATATCGTCCTGCACGGTGACGGTAAAACAACTTTCGTACAGCCATACGCCTGCCGCCACCCTGTCTTTGCCGAGCACTATGACGGGGTTTAGGCGGGCAGCTTCGAGGCAGGAGGCGTATAAAAGCGCCATTTCAAGCGGGGTAGCCGTTTTGGAAGAAATAACTTTTGTTATCGCCCCGGCACTGACAGGCCCCTCCATTGAAGGCTGTTCGGAATATTCCACATTCTGGTTTCTGAGCGCGGAATATATGGCCGCCGCCGCGCCGCGGACAGCGTTGCGGTCGTTGCCCGAGTACCCGCTCCATTCAGAGGAAAAGCCCCACGTTTTGAGCTGAAGCCCCGCCTCGGCAAGTATCTTCTGGCAGTCGGCTATCCTCGGGCGGACGAGCGACGCGAGCATCTCCGCATTACCTGTAAGCCCGCCCCAATAGTCTATGGGAAGGCACTCCACTTCGGCGGAAAGCCGGCACACTTCCGCCTTGCCGCTTGTGACCGTCACCGTTACGGCGCAGGGTTCAGGTTCTTCAAGCTCGGCAAGATATTTGGGATTGAGGATTTTATCGAGAGTGACCTCTACGCTGCTTTCGGGAGGAAGCTCTTTCACGTCCACGATTTTGGGAAGAATAAGCTGGGTTGTGCCCAAAACCGAAACGGTGAGATTTTCAACAGTGTTTTCGCCACGGTTAAACAGCCTGAACGCCGTAAACAACGGCATGCGGCAGTAAAATGTTGCGTAGCTTACATTGTTTAAAAGTTCGCCCTCTATTTCTATAGCATCGGCGAGTTGTTTAGCTTTTTTACTTGTTGCCATAAACTTTATTCAACCACCTGTATTTTTCCGAACTTTATATATTTTTTTATATTATACAACAATACGGCCGCCGCGGCAAGGGTATAGCCCCCAAAAAATGAGCAGGGCAATAAAAAATATTTGTTTCAACCGGACGGCGGCGCCGCTGAGCAAAAAGCGGCGCCGTCCGTAAAAATTTGAATTGGAGCGGCAATATGGCGCAAACAACGCGTTTACCCGCTGTTAACGTATTACGGCAAGTTCCTTTAAAGCGCGCGTGTAGGCAATATATTTTTCGTTATCGGTCATATCCGAATCGGCAACCGCCACGGCGGTAAATTCAAGGCCCTTGCTTTCGTAAACGGTCATAAGGTTTATGCGCGTTTTTGAAATCTTGCCCGTTTCGCGTAAGATGTTGTAGTTCTTGCGCGAAAATTCCGCTAGGCGGGCTTCAGACGTTATTACCGCCTTAAGCCCCTTTACCGGCAACAGCCAGCCTGTCACCCTGCGAGGCTGCAGAAAGACGATATCCGTACCTTCGCAGCCGATTGACTGCATGTCTATATTCAGCTCGCGCGAAACAAATTCCACTATCTGGTTGGTATTGCGGTAATTCTGGTTGAGCGTATATATCTCTTTTTCCACGCACGACCAGTCCTTAAGGCCGCGGTAGGGCGTTATGTTCTGTTTGAGGTCGCCGAACACGTTGAAACGCGCCCTGTCGTTTACGTATTTGAGCACGTAGTACTCCCCTTCGGAGATGTCCTGACCTTCGTCTATGAACACAAAGGAATGTTTGGGCGAAAGGTCGTAGCCGAGCTTGCACAGCATCAGGCACAGTGCGTAGGCGTCTGAAGGGTACAGTTTTCCGACGGGCACGCCGAACCTTCTGCGCGCCCTTTTTACCGTTTCGCCATAGAAGAATCGGGCAACGTCCACACTGCTTTCGCACTTGCCTATCGCCACAAGGTTGCTTTCGCCGTGAAGAACGTCCGCAAAGTCACACACAGCGGAGAACAGGTCGCCTATCTCGCGCACGTAGCCCGAATTATGCTCTATTTCATGCTTGAGCGCCCTGCGCTTTTCTATGCGCTCGGCATAAGTGAGCACCTCTGTTCCGCCTATATTCATGCGGTAGCGCGAGAGGTCCGAGATCTCTTTGTCTACAGCCGCGTCGAGAGCGGCAAGGTCGGCAATGGCGTCCGCACATATCTTTTCGCTGTGGCGGCGTATATGTCGCAGCGCCTTGTAGAACGAGAGCAGCTGCCTGTAGAAGTAGCTGTAGGTATTCATTCGCTCGTCGGTGCGGCTGAGTTCAAGGAATTCAGTGACGTCTGCCACGCAGTTGAAAAGTTTGCGGAAGGGCTTTGTATAGTAAAGGCCCCCGCCCTCCTTCTCCTTTATTTCTCCCAGCACGCAGCGCCTTACGCGCAGCCCGGCGTTTTTGATTTTTTCGTACAATACCGTCTGCCGTCTGCCGTGTTCAAGCACCTCGTCGGCCATTTCGCGGCACTCTTCGGCGGCAAACATGCCGCGCACGCCGTCGTATATCTTTGCAAGCCGCTTTTCCACGTCTAAAATGTAGCTTTCCGAGTAAATGTACGCAAGGTACTCTTCAGGGGGCCGCTCGGAACGCTCTATACGGCCCTCTATATTTATGCCCTGCCCTGAGAGGAGAGCTGTGAAATAACTTTCTATTGTGCTCGTCTTTACCTTTTCAAGCTCGAGCACTGTTGAAAGCTCGTCTATAAAGGCGTTGAACGAATCGGAGGGGGTAATTACCAGCACGTCGCGCGGGCGCACCCCCTCGTTGTTGTACATGATATACGAAAGCCTGTGCAGCATTATCATCGTCTTGCCGCTGCCGGCTATGCCCTGAACTACGAAGCGGCTGTCTTCGGGCAGGGTAATTATTTCGTACTGCTTTTCCTGGATAGTATCTATTATGTCGGTTATGCCGCTCTTTTCTTTGCGGCTCTTAATAACTTCGCGCAGGAACGGGTCGAAGATTATCTCTTCATCCCTGCCGCCTATCTCCTCTTTGGAAAGGTAGTCCTTTACCGAAAGGTACTCATTCTGCATGTCGACTACTTTGCCGCTGCGCGTTCTTATCGCCCTGCGAAGAATGAGTTTATAGTTATAGTCGTTAATTTTAAAATTTACACGGCTCTTCTGGTAGTATCTGCGCGCAAGCGGCGCGCGCCAGTCCACTATCTCCAGCCCTTCGTCGCCGCGCTTGCCTATATAGTAGCTGTTGTAGCCTTCCTTATCGTCCACAACATCCATGCGGGCAAAATACGGCTCGTCGAAAAAGGGTTTATATGTCTCTATTTTGGCGCGCGTGGCATTTATTTCGGCCTTGAGAGCCATAACCTTTTTATAACTTTCGGCATTGTAGTCGGGATCGGCAGATATTTCTGTGATCTCCTGCTTTGCGGAATTTATTACCGCCTTTAATTTGTTTATATAAATCACGCGCAGCATAAGCATGACCGCGTTTATATGCTCGCGCTCATACGCTGTCTGCTTATCCGCATCGAGCAGGTCAAGGAAGAAATGCTTATCAGGCTCCTTATGCGGGTCGATTATTTTTTTTATTTTATTAAAGTCAGCCATGCAAGCCCCAAAAACAAAACACACCAATGCACATGCCCGTGTGCGCGCAAAAATGCCTAAAATGAAAGTCCTCTCTCAAAAAGCGCAATCAATTGAGCAGTGCATTGCAAAAACAGTACGAACAAATATTTCAGATAGTTTATTATAGCATACAGCACAAAAAAAATCAAGACCCCTTTAAAAAATTGACATACCCGCACAGGCATATACGCAAGGCTTCCGAACATGCAGGTTTTTAATATTATTTAAATGCTTTGCCAATATATATTGTAAAATATATACATGTTTTGCATATTTATATTTGATTTTAAAAACAGAAGAAAAAATAAAAAGAGTGTAAAGCAATTATAACTTTACACCCGTAAGCTTAAAAAATAAAATTCAAATTATTTTTTTAGTTTATTTTTGATGCACGCCTCGTACGTGAGAACGGTGGCGGCAACGCCTACATTAAGACTGTCGCACTTGCCCAGCATAGGTATTGCGATCATGCTGTAATCCCCGTCGTACCACTCGCGCGCAATTCCGTAGCGCTCGCTGCCCGGAATGAGCGCGGCATTTTTTCCGAACGGCTCGTCGTAATAGAACTTTTCCGCGCGGGTATCGGCAAGGTACACGGTGAAACCGTGAGCTCTAAGCCAGCTGCGGCACTCCTCCACCGTAGAAAATTCAAATGTTGGCACGGTGAGTACGGCGCCCTGGCTTGACTTTATAAGTTTGGGGTGCGTCATGCGCACCTTGCGGTTGCAGAAAAATACGGCGTCGGCACCCGCCCCGTCTGCCATGCGGAGCATTGTGCCGGCATTGCCGGGAATTTCTACGCCGTCTATGACGAGTATAACGGCCTTGGGGGGCGGGGCAAAGTCTGCTATGTCGCGCTGCGGCAATGCGGCAAGCGCCATTATTCCGTCAGGCTGCCCCTTTTCAGAAATCTTTTCGTACGTCTTTGCCGATACGGAAAAGCGGTCGGGCGTCTTCGTAGACAAATTTTTTATAAGTTCGGCAACCTCCGGCGTGCGGATATGTTCGGGGCAGACGACAAGACATTCTATATGCGTTCCGAATTTTAGGCACATAGAGGCAAGCCAGATTCCCTCCGCCACAAACAGCTTCTGCGGGTTGGGCTTAGTGTTGGAGATAACTCCCTTTATGCGCTTGATTATGCCGTTGTGTTCGCCTATCGGCTGAAAAGACAAATCGTTTAAAAGTTGTTCAATATTTACCATATGTAAGAGATTTCTCCACTGCGCTAACGCTTCGGTTTGCGGTTTCCCGAAGGGAACCCTCCGCAAAGTAGCGTCGCTTACGCTCATCTGCCGTTTTCCGCAAGCGGAAGGCCTTCTGCCGTTTCCACGCTATGCGCGGAGCCTCGGCAGAGTGTCGTCGGTTTCACCTCCTCGCGCGGCAGGGCGGCACCTTGTTCGCGCACGCGAAATTACAACAAATTAAAATTCGAGAAGATTGAGTCCGATGTCCTGCGAAAACTTTCTGTCTATCCTTCCCTCCGAAACAGTGATCACCATTTCACAGGTTGCAGAAACCACAGCACGGTTGAGGTGTCCGCCGAATACCCTGCCATCGCCGTCGGCCGCACTCATGTGCAGGTGGGAATAGAACTTGCCGTCCATTTCGGTGACGAGACCTGAAAGCGAAACTATCTCGTAATCGCCCTTGAAGTTATTCGATTTATAGGTCTTGCTTTCGGGCGAGAATACGCCCACCGTAAAATCGCCCACCGCGCCGATGGCAGATACGGAGGCAAGCACTATGCCCTCCTTTTCGCACACGGCTTTAAGCTGTTCGCAGATCTCTTCGCCCCTGTCTATACGGACTATGACTTTATCTGAAAATACGCGGTATTCCATAAAAACGCCTCCGGATATTTAAATTGCCGCCCGCGCAGGCTGCTGCCTGCGCGGGCGGCACGTTAATTATAGATTTATTTGCAAAAAACCCCATTGTTCTTCGGCTGCGCCGAAGGCATTGAAAAATGCGATAATGCGAGCAAGACGAGGCGCGCGAGTATGGCCGACGGGAGTTTACACAGACGTAAATGACCGAGGCCACACGCAGCGCAACAATGTATTGCGATGCAAAAGCGCATTTTTTATTCCCACTCTATCGTTGCAGGAGGTTTACTGGTTATATCATACACTATCCTGTTTGCGTGGCGCACTTCGTTTACTATGCGGTTTGAAATTATTTCAAGCACGTCGTAGGGTATGCGCGCCCAGTCTGCCGTCATGGCGTCTACAGACGTGACGGCGCGGATGGCGATGACGTTTTCATATGTGCGGAAGTCGCCCTGCACGCCCACCGTTTTGCTGTTTGTTATAACGGTGAAGTACTGCCATATCTTGTCGTCAAGGCCGGCCTTGGCTATCTCCTCTCGCAGGATATAATCGGAATCGCGCAACGTTTCAAGCTTTTCCTCTGTGACTTCGCCCATAATGCGTATGGCAAGCCCGGGGCCGGGGAAGGGCTGGCGCATTACAACGTTTTTAGGGAGCCCCAGCTCGAAGCCGACTTTGCGCACCTCGTCCTTAAAAAGGTCGCGGAGCGGCTCTATTATCTCCTTGAAGTCGACAACGGAAGGCAGCCCGCCCACGTTGTGGTGGCTCTTAATTACGGCAGACTTGCCCTTTCCGCTCTCTATCACGTCGGGGTAAATGGTGCCCTGAACAAGGTAGTCGACCGCGCCTATCTTTTTGGAGATCTTTTCAAACGAGCGGATAAACTGCTCGCCTATTATCTTGCGCTTTGTTTCGGGATCGGAAACGCCCTTCAGCTTTTCAAGAAATACGGCGCCGTCGTCCACCTTTATAAGGTTCATGCCGAGGCCGTCTTTGAACACCTTCATCACCTCGTCGGCCTCGTACTTGCGTAAAAGCCCGTGATCGACGAATACACATGTGAGCTGATCGCCCACAGCCCTGTGAATGAGCGTTGCCGCAACGGCGGAATCTACGCCGCCCGACATGGCGCACAGCACCTTTTTATCGCCTATCTTCGACTTAAGTTCGGCAACCTTTTCGGCAACAAAGCCCGACATAGTCCAGTCGCCGTGCGCGCCGCACACGCTGTATAAAAAGTTGCGCAGCATTTTCGTGCCGTATTCGGTGTGCTGAACTTCGGGGTGGAACTGCACGCCGTATATTCTGCGCTCAATGCTGCCGAAGGCTGCATAGGGGCAGTTATCGGAACGGGCTATCATGTCAAACCCTTCGGGCAGGCAGGTGATCCTGTCTGTATGGCTCATCCAGCAGACAGACGTTTCGGGAACGCCCTCGGTGAGCGGGCTGCTTTTGCAGTAAACTTCCGCCTTGCCGTATTCAGAGGTAGAGGCGCGCTCCACCACGCCGCCCAGAAGGTGCGCCGTGAGCTGGCAGCCGTAGCAGATGCCCAGAACGGGTATGCCGAGATCAAAAATTTCAGGGTCGACCTTGGGGCTGCCTTCATCATATACGCTGTTGGGGCCGCCCGTAAATATTATGCCTATGGGGGCGTACTCCTTTATCTTTTCAATAGCCATGTCGCACGGCACGAGGTCGCAGTATACGTTCTGCTCGCGCACGCGCCTTGCAATAAGCTGGTTGTACTGACCGCCGAAGTCAAGTACCAGAACTCTTTCGCGCTGCATATATCAAGTATTTCCTTATAAGTAATTTATTTCGCCCGCGGGCGACTGAATTTGCGGTAAAATATGTTACGGCGGAAGCAATTCAATTACTTCCGCCTGTAAAAAGCCTTTATTTATGCCCTGCTCAGTTCTTGGGCGAGTAGTTGGGCGCTTCCTTGGTGATGTTTATATCGTGGGGGTGCGATTCGGTGAGCGAGGCCGACGTCATCTTTACGAACTGCGCCTTGGTACGGAGCTCATCGATGTTGTGCATGCCCGTGTAGCCCATGCCCGCGCGAAGGCCGCCCATAAGCTGATAGATTATATCGGCAAGCGCGCCCCTGTAGGGAACCCTGCCCTCTACGCCTTCGGGAACAAACTTCTTTGCGCCGGCCTGGAAGTACCTGTCCTTGCCGCCGCGAGCCATTGCGGGCAGCGAACCCATGCCGCGGTAGGACTTGAATGACCTGCCCTGATATATCTCGAGCTCGCCGGGGGATTCGGTGGTGCCGGCAAACAGCGAGCCTATCATTACGGCCGCGCCGCCCGCGCCTATCGCCTTGACGATATCGCCCGAGTACTTCACGCCGCCGTCTGCAATGACCTTTTTGCCCATTTTATCGGCCTGTTCGGCACAGTCCATAACGGCGGTGAGCTGGGGCATGCCTATGCCTGCAACTATACGCGTGGTGCATATGGAACCGGGGCCCATGCCTACCTTTACCACATCGGCGCCAGCGTCTATAAGCGCCTTTGTTGCGGCAGCCGTAACAACGTTGCCTGCAACGAGCGGAAGGTTGGGGAATGCCTTTTTGACCTTTGAAACGGCAGCAATTATGCGCGAGTTATGGCCGTGAGCAGAGTCGAGAACGACGATATCCACCTTAGCAGCCACAAGTGCGGCGACCCTGTCGAGCACGTCGGGCGAGTCGCCTATTGCGGCGCCGGCAAGCAACCTGCCGTTTACGTCCTTTGCGCTGTTGGGGTACTGAATTGCCTTTTCGATATCCTTTATGGTGATAAGCCCCTTAAGATTGCCGTTTTTATCTACGATGGGGAGCTTTTCTATTCTGTGTCTGCCCAAGATCTTCTGTGCTTCGGCAAGAGATGTGCCCTCGGGCGCGGTGACAAGGTTTTCCTTTGTCATCACGTTTGCTATGGGCTGTTCGAAATTGGTCTCGAAGCGGAGATCCCTGTTTGTGAGTATGCCCACAAGCTTGCCGCCTTCGGTAATGGGCACGCCGCTTATGCGGTACTTTTCCATAAGCGCTACGGCAGCCTTAACGGGCTCGTTAGGGGTAAGGAAGAAAGGGTCGGTTATAACGCCGTGTTCGCTCCTTTTGACCTTATCTACCTGCGAGGCCTGCTCCTCTATAGACATGTTCTTGTGGATTATGCCCACGCCGCCCTCTCTTGCCATAGCAATGGCAAGCTTGCTCTCCGTAACGGTGTCCATTGCGGCGCTTATGAGGGGTATATTGAGTTTGATGCCCGGTGCAAGCACTGTGCTGAGATCTACCGTAGAGGGCAACACGTCGGAAGCCTGCGGTATGAGCAGCACGTCGTCGAAAGTCAACGCTTCTTTGACTATTTTACTCATTTATCCATCTCCTGTATACAATATATATAAGTGTAAAAATTTAAACTATTCAAATGGCGCCCAGCGCCCCGGTGAGCGCGGAAAGGTAATCATGCTCATCCTGCGAAGAGCATCTGACCGATGAAAGGATTACGGTAAGCTCGTCTGCAAGCTCTCCGTCCTCTTTCTCTATCGCAACGAGTACAAGCGAGCCGAGGGCGTTATTTACGGGAAAGCGGTCTATGCTGTAATCTGCCTCTCCGCCCGTAGAGTATTCCGCGCGCGAAAAATTTTCGTCCAATGCTTCTATGGCAAAGCCCACGGCAAGGTCGCTGTCGCCTTCGCGGTAATACGCCTCTGCCGCGGCGCCATAAATATACTGCCTGTAGCTGAACGAAAGCTCGGGAAGGTCTTCCGCCATCTGCTCGTCGCGCAGAGTGCAGTACTCAGAAAAACCCTCGTCGTCTACCAACTTGGTACAATATTCAGTTATGTAACCGTTTTTACCTGAAAGAATACCATCCTCGGCACAGCGCGCCAGGTCGGCTACGTCGCCTGTATACGAATAATACAGAGACGCATATTTTACGGCAAAGCCGTAGTTGCCCAGCTGTTCGCACCAGCCGCAGAGCGTTCCCGGGAAGGCGAGGCTTAAAATGGCAAACATGACCACCGCAAGCGCAATCACCACACCCAATGTTATC
>CALVLV010000026.1 GCA_944341075.1 uncultured Clostridia bacterium | reverse complement strand
GCAATGGCGCGCGCCATGCGCGAGGGCGGCATATCCTTCGACCGCATAAGCGAAAACAAGGACGTGATAGCCGCCGCAGTGCTGCCCGAACTGCAGAAGATGTTCGATGAAGACTACGGCCTAAAGGTATTTTCCTTCACTATAGCCAGCGTAGTCATCTCCGATGAGGACATTGCCGCCATAGTCGCGGCGCGTGCTGCGGGCAGGGTAGCCGCAGGCGTATGCCCGAACTGCGGTGCTGAATATGCCGCCGGCGCCCGTTTCTGTCCTTCGTGCGGCAAACCGCTTGCCGGCAAGCTGTGCAAAAAGTGCGGCAAACTCAACGAAGACGGGGCAAACTTCTGCTCGGGGTGCGGCGCAAAGCTTTAAGCGGCGCCTGAAACCTGCACAAAAAAGCAGCGGTAAAACAACGGCAAAAACAGTTGCTTTTTGCATTGTTTGCGGCATATGCGCGGGGTAATTGTCCGCTTTAGGTATAAATAAAAACAAATTTTAATGCAGGCGCGGCCTTTGGCCGCGTATTCAAGAGGTAAAATCATGAACAGTACTTTACTTGCAGCGCTTGAAACGTACGAACTTGTGATAATTGTAGTAGTGGCGGCAATATTCGTGGGCGTGATAATTGCGGCGCTCATATTCAAAAGCAGGCGCAGGCGCTCTGTAGACGAAACGGTGCTTGAAAGCCGCGACGAGGTAAACGAAAACGCCCATTCGGTCAGCGTGCTCATCGCCCTTGCCGAAGGCAAGCCCGAAATGATAGAAAAACTCAACAGGCTGTACGATAAGCTGCTGTACCTTACCCCCTCTGCCGAGGAGGAAGTCGCCGTTATAGACGAAAAGATAGGCAACGCCATAGGCGACATAAAGATAGAGCTTACCAAGACGCGCGGCGAAGAGGGCAGCGGAAAAGCCGAAAAATACATAGACGATATAAACGTGCTGATAGCCGAGCGCTCCGTTCACACCCAGAGATGACGGAGTAAATACGGCATATGTGCGGGGCAATGCCCCGCTAAACAAAAAAGCGCCCGCGGGCGCAAATACCTTAACGTAAAGGGAGTATGATATGTGGCCTTTTAAAAGCAAGTACGAAAAGTTGAAAAGGGAGGACGTGGTAGACGCCATCTGCAACCTTGAAAAGCAGGAAAACGACCTTGAGGCCGCCATAGAGGAGCGCGCCCGCACCATAGACGAGCTTCTTGCCAAGGGCAGGAAAGAGACCAACCGCGAGCTCAAGTTGTTTTACGCCAAAAAGATAACCTCCCTGCGCGAGGAGAACGAGGCCGACGTAAAGCGCGCCATGTACCTTATGTACAACATGAAGCTTTTGCGCAAGCTCAAGTCCACCATAGACGACAACGAGTTCTTTATAAAGACGGGCAAGATATCGTTGGGCAACCTTTTAAGCGACCAGAGGGGCCTTGCGCAGTTTTTGAACAAGGCGCTCAACACCCGCGTGCGCAGCGAGCAGGTGCTCACCGACGCCGACGATACCTGGCAGGAGATACAGAGCGGGTATGAAGAGAACGAGCGCATTTACGGCGTGAACGAGCACGACGACGAGCTTTTGGCAATGTTTGAAACGGGCGAACAGCTCGACAGCGAGCTGGGCGCGCCGGCTGAGGAAAAGCCGGAGGCAAAGCCCGAAGCGGACGCCGATAAAAGCTGAAAAGGCGTGTTTGATGAGGTATAGTTATGGGTCTTTTTAAAAGCAAAGAAGAAAAAGAGTTGGAAAAAAAGCGCCTTATAAAGCGCACCGTATACAACATGAACAAGCAGATCGATGCGCTTGAAGAGCAGAAAAAGATGTTCGTGCAAAAGGCTGTGCAGGCAAAAAAGCAGGGGCTGGAGGCGCAGTATAACCTTGCGCTCACGGGGTATAAAATGACCCTTCTGCAGCAGCGGCGCGCACAGGAGATGCTGTTGAATTTTGAAATAACTTCGCAGATGAAGGATATGTCGCTCATGACAAAGCAGTTTCTGGGCGGCATGAGCGTACTCAGCAAAGAGATGGCGCGCCTTGCCGACGAAAAGGAATTTTTAGAGGTGCAGCGGCAGTTCGATATAGCCATGGGCAAGGCCGAAAAGCAGGCCGAACAGATGGATCTGTTCATGGAGACCAGCCAGGATTCCTTTGCCTCGGCGGCAAAGTCCGCCGGCACGGACGACGGCGAGATAGAAAAGATGATAGAGGAGCAGGCGGGCCTGGGCGAGTTTTCGGACGAGTCTGTAGACAGGGAGATAGAGGAGCTGAAAAAGAAGATATCCGAACAGCTCTGACCGCGGCCGAGTGAAGGGGCAGCACGCCGATGCCCGAACCGCACTGTCGGCGCACACTGTGCGGGCACAGAGGTATAAAATTGAAGCAAAGTAAAAATTTCTGCCCCACGTTCTGTTCAACGTGCGGCGGCACGCTTACATATTCTGCCGACGGGCTGGAGGCAACCTGCCCCTATTGCGGCAACAAATACAACTTCAGGGGTGGCAAAAGCGAGGCGCTCATGCTTGCGCTCAGCCGCGCCAACGCCATGCGCGCAAGCTGCGACTTTGACGAGGCCATGCGCGAATATTCGCTTATAACCGAACGCAACCCCGAAGACGGCGAGGCATGGTGGGGGCTTACGCTCAGCAAATACGGCATAGAGTATATCGCCGACGAGCGCACAGGCATGCGCGTTCCCACCTGCCACAGAACGGTTGAAGGCAGCATACTTGAGGACGAATGTTACAAAAACGCCTTAAAGTACTCCTCCCCGGAACAGGCGGAAAGCTACAGGCGCAAGGCCGAACAGATAGAAAGGCTGCAGGCGGCCATAAAGGCCCGCCTTGCGGAGGAAGAGAGCTTCGATGTGTTCCTGTGCTTCCGCTCGGCCGATAAAAACGGCGCGCCCACGCGCGAGCGCATAGTCGCCCGCAGGATCTACGACGAACTTTCCCGCCGCGGCATACGCACGTTCTTTTCCGAGGTGACTTTAAAGAACAGGCTGGGCGAGGACTTCGAGCCCATAATATACAAGGCGCTGAACACATGTAAGTTTTTTATTCTCATCGCGTGCAGCGAGGAGAACGTAAACGCGCCGTGGGTAAAAAACGAATGGTCGCGCTTCCGCGACAGGGTGTATGAAGAGCGCCTCAGCGCCGCCTGCTGTGCGGTATTCGAAAACATAACTCCCGCGCAGCTGCCATCTTTTCTCCGCGGCCAGGGCGTAGACCTTGCAAAATACCCCGCGGGCGGATATGAAATCGAGATAGCCGATAACCTTCAGCTCCGCTTTTCGGGCGGAGCGTCGGGCGCCCCCTCCGCAAACGGCGCGGGAATGGCGGGCATGGCCGCAGGAATATCCGGTATGGCCGCCGCGGCAGATATAAACGGCGAGCTTGAGCGCGGCAGGCGCGAGCTTGCAGAGGGCGATTTTGTTTCGGCGGCGGCTTCGTTCAGCCGCGCCATAGATGAAGACGGCGACTGCGGCGAGGCGTGGCTGGGCGCCTTTATGGCAGAGATCGAAGTCCGCCAGATAAAAACCCAGCGCAAATTTTCGCAGGAAGTGTGCAACAGGCTGTGGGCCTCGGGCACTACCGTGCAGGAGTGCGACAGGCGGCTTGCAAGCAACGAACACATCACATATGCGTTTGCCTCGCCGTATTATAAAAATGCGGTAAAGTATTCCACGCCCGCAATGGCGCGCATACTTGCGGGCGCCAAGGCAGAGGTGATGGATATGGCCGATAAGTGCAACGCTTCTTTAAGGCTGTGCAGAGATGACTGCCTTGAAAGGCAAAGGGCCGCGGCAGAGGGTTACGGGCAATACGATACCGGAGAAGATGGCCGCAGCTCGGCGGCAGACGCGGCGGCGGCAATAGCCGGCGGCGCCATTGCGGGCGGCATAATGGGTCTTATATTCGGCGGCGCAAGGCGCCGCCCGCGCGAACCGCGCTTTTTCAGTCCCCCTCATTTCAGGCCGGGGCATCCGCGCCCTCCGCGCCCGGGCGGACATTTCGGCGGGCGCTTCGGCGGCAGGGGTTGGCGCGGCAGAAGGTGAGGCATATCGCGCTTTGTCGGTGTATATGTGCGGCTCAATTGCCTGCCATAATATCTTTTACATAGTTTTGAGGAGCTTATGAAGGCTTTTGCCCTTAATTGCCAGACGTGCGGCGGCACGCTTGAATATTCTGCCGACGGGCTCTCCGCCGTATGCCCGTATTGCGGCAACAAATATAATTTTGCGGGCGCCAAGAGCGAAGCGCTCACCCTTGCATTAAACCGCGCCAATGCCATGCGCATTGCCTGCGACTTTGACGACGCCATCCGCGAATACAAACTTATAACCGACCGCAATCCCGAGGACAGCGAGGCGTGGTGGGGGCTTGCCCTCAGCAAGTACGGCATAGAGTACATGCGCGATTCTCGCACGGGCCTCCTTGTGCCCACCTGCCGCCGAACGGTAAGCGGCAGCATACTCGGGGACGAATACTTTAAAAACGCGGTAAAATTCGCCCGCCCCGAGCAGGCGGAAAGCTACAGGCAGAGGGCGGAGCAGATAGACAGGTTGCAGGCGGCAATAAAGCGCAGGCTTGCGGGCGAAGAGGACTTCGACGTGTTCCTGTGCTTCCGCTCGGCCGATAAAAACGGAGCGCCCACGCGCGAACGCGTGATAGCCCGCAGGATCTACGACGAGCTCACCCGCCGCGGCATACGCACGTTCTTTTCCGAAGTTACGTTAAAGAACAGGCTGGGCGAGGACTTTGAACCGATAATATATAAGGCGCTTTACAGCTGTAAATTCTTTATTCTTATCGCGTGCAGCGCCGAAAACATAAACGCGCCGTGGGTAAAAAACGAGTGGTCGCGCTTCCGCGACAGGGAGGAGGCCGAACATTTAAGCGGCGCGTGCTGCGCCGTGTTCGACGGCATAACTCCCGCCGACCTGCCCCCGTTTTTGCGCTCGCAGCAGGGCGTAAACCTTGCAAAATACCCCGCGGGCGGGTATGAGATAGAGCTGGCGGACAGCATACAGGCGCGCTTTTTCCGCACCGCTCCCGCTATGCCCGAACGCCACGTAAGTTACATGGGCAGGGACGCGTCCGAGCTGCTCGCCCGCGCCTGGCGCGACCTTTCGGGCGAACTGTACGAAAGCGCTTATACCAAATTTTTGCAGGTGCTGGATATTGCGCCGCACAGCGGCGAGGCGTGGTGGGGGTGCTTTCTTGCCGAAAGGCATGCCTACAGCGCGGGATATGCCGCGCAGAAGCTCACCTATGAAGACGCGCTCACCATAAAGGACGATAAAAACCTGCGCAACGCCGAACTGTACGGCAACGGCGAAATAAAGTCCAAAGTGGCGTCGTTCAAAAAGATGTGCGCCTTCCGCAGCAGCGAACTTGCCGCTGAAAGCGACGTGGCCGTGCGCAGCGCGCAGAAAAAGCTCGGCGAGCTTGAGGCAGAGCGCAAAAAGGTCTTTGCCCGCCGCGAAAAAAATATAAAAAGACTGCAAAGGCAGCGCAAAACTGCCGCAACAAAGCCCTCTTCCATACTCAAGCTCATGGTCATTCCCATCGTGTTCTTTCTCCTCGTGTTCGGCGTCGTGGGCTTTGCCACTCAGGAAATTGTAATGCTGTATGTGGCCATAGGCATGGTGGGCATGTGCCTGTTTGCGGCGCTGGTTAGCTACTTCGGCATGAAGAGCAACGTGTCACGAGCAAACAGCGAGATCGCCTCGCTCGAAGGCGAGATAGTTTCCGATGAAAGGCGGCTGAGCGAGATCGCCGCCGAGCGCGAAAAGCTGGAGCGCACGCTTGAAGAGAGCAGGCGGCGCAGCGGTACGTTCAAAGACGTGTTCGGGGCATAGACCCCGTAATATGGCGCGGTGAGCGCCGGTGCGGCCGCGTGCGCGGCATACACATATAAAGGCATATATAGAGGCGGAAAACAATGTACGATTTAAACGTCAGCATGCTCAACGATCAGTTCAATATGTATTATTCGGCGGCAAGAAAGGCATACGATTCGGGCAACGGCGCGTTGGCAAAGCGCAACTACATGCTGGCTGCGGAAACGCTTTTAAAGCTGGCCGAACACTCTTCGCCCAAGCTCAAGCAGGCGCGGCTTAAGCGCGCCCGCCGCCTGGTGGAAATCGCCGAAAATATAGACGCCGCCGTGGTGCGCAAATCATTCCCCGCGGGCAACGCGGAAGGCGGGGAGGACGGCGAAGAGGGCGGCAGGTCGTGGGCTGCGGCTGAAATACCCGACATACATTTTTCGGATATAGCGGGGCTGGACGACGTAAAAAAGGCCATAACCGTCCGCATGATAAACCCCGTAAAGTACCCCGAAAAGTACAAGCTTTACAATAAAAAGATGGGCGGCGGCGTTCTGCTGTTCGGCCCTCCCGGCACGGGCAAGACCATGATAGCCAAGGCCATCGCCTGCGAAGTCGGCGCCAAGTTCTACGCCATAAAGGGCTCGGATATAGTCAGCAAGTGGGTGGGCGAGTCCGAGCGCAACATAGATTCGCTGTTCGAAACCGCCCGCGCCGAAAAGCTGGCCATAATCTTCATAGACGAGATGGATTCGCTCATCGCAAAGCGCGGCACGGATACGCACAACGATAAGCGCGTAAACGAATTTCTCCAGCAGATAGACGGCTTTTCGGGCAGGGCGCCCAACCTTCTCCTTCTAGGCGCTACCAACCGCCCGTGGGATATAGACGGCGCCGCGCTCCGCCCCGGCAGGTTTTCGCAAAAGATATACGTTCCCCTGCCCGACGCGCCCGCACGCGAATTCATGATAAAAAAGTCGCTCAAAAACACGCCCGCCGCGGCGGATGTGGACATAGCCGAGCTTGTGCGGCTGACCGAAGGGTATTCGGGCGCCGATATAGAGGAGCTGTGTGACCGCGCCAAGGAAGACCCGCTTTTAAAGGCCATCAGTACAGACAGCGTTGTACCAGTCACCCGTGCGGACTTTATGGACGCCCTTAAGGACGTTCCGCCCTCGGTCTCAAAAAAGGAAGTGGAGCGGTTCGAACAGTTCATAAAAACGGGCGAATAATATAATCTGAATGTAATTGTTTGCGGCATATTGTGCGGCCTTTTGCTGCAAGCGTAAAGCTTTTCGGCCGCTCTGTGAGGAATATTTATGAATTATACCTGCCCTACATGCGGCGGAGAATGTGTTTTGCAGTCGGTTGAAAACGGCGTCGGCATATATGAATGTGCAAGTTGCGGCAACGTATACAGGCTGCGCCCGGGCGAAAGTTTCCCCGTATACCGCTCTCCCTGCCGCGCAGTGCCGCCTAAACCGCCCGCCTGTGCCCGGAACGGCGGCTCCGCTGCAGGCGCCGTACATGACCCCGCGCGCCCCGTTGGCGCCGAAACCGAAAAGGCGCCGTCCGCGCGAAATGCCGCGCCCGTTCAGAAGTCCGCTCCTGTACGGGATGCGGTGCCACAAGGCACTGCCGCGCAGCCGTCCGCACGCCCCCGCAGGCTGAGCGGCGACGAAATTTTTTCTGCATGCATAGACAGCGTAATAGAAGTCCGCGCCCGCCGCGGCAAGACGCTGTTTTCAGGCTCGGCATACTCATTGGGCGGCGGATATGCCATAACCAACGCGCATGTCGTGGCCGAAGGCGGCAAGCCCGCCGACCATATAGAGTTGTACGCCTGCGGCAAGACCTTTTCGGCAAACATAGCGGCGCTCGGCTCTTCGTTTCCTGAAAAGGAAGATCTCGCCCTGCTCAAGCTGGCGGGCGCGCCCGATCGGCTCAAGGCCGTCACGTTTGCCGATATGGCAGAAGTCAGAAACGGCAGGCAGCTGTATGTAATAGGTAATTCGCTCGGCAGCGGCACCTGCATAACCGCGGGGGTCGTGTCCGACGACCGCCGCACGGTGGAGGGCAAGCCCAGGCTGATGACCGACTGCGCCGTAAACCGCGGCAATTCGGGCGGCCCCGTGTTCGATGACTGCGGCAGGGTGGTGGGCACCATAGTCGCAGTGACTACCTCGGCGGAGGGCATGAACTACGCCATTCCCGCCGACATCGTGCAAAAGTTTATAAAGCAGTGCGGCATAAGCCTGTAAGGCGCGTGCAGCAAATTTTTAACCGTATCATCTTTTTTCGGCCTCCCGTGCGGGAGGCCTTTTTTACTCGGCTGTGCCGTCGCTTAATGCCGCCCTGCGCGCACGCGGCGCGCGTGCGCGCGAATATATAGATAGGGTATGCCTTCGGGCGGGGCGCCTGTAAGCCGAAAAAAGTTGCGGGCGTGAATTTTATTTCACAAAAATTTAACGCGCGCGGTATTGACATGTGCGGCACGCGGCTATATAATTAAATTGAAAAATATGTAAATGCTAAAAACAATTAACGGCATTGTCGTATTTTGCCGAACGGCGCGGCGGTGCAGGGAGGAACTATGAGCTATATATCGTTTCAAAGGGTAAAGCCGGAGGGCGTGCATATGCAGACATCGCAGCCCGCGGCGCAGTCGCCCGTAAGCGCGCAGGCAGTTCAGCCGTTTGTGCGCTTTACAAATGTAAACAAGTTCTATAAAATGGGCGACAATATAATAAAGGCCGCCAACGGCGTAAATTTCACCATAGGCAAGGGTGAATTCTGCGTTATAGTCGGCCCTTCGGGCGCAGGCAAGACCACCGTTTTAAACATGCTCGGCGGCATGGATGCCGTCACCTCGGGCGAGATCGTGGTGGACGGCGTGCGCGTGAGTGGCTTCAACGAAAAAAAGCTGACCGAATACCGCCGCTACGACGTAGGCTTTGTGTTCCAGTTCTACAACCTTATACAAAACCTTACCGCGCTTGAAAACGTTGAAATTGCTTCCGAGATCTGCAAAGACCCGCTCGACGCCGCCGAAACGCTTAAGGGAGTGGGGCTTGAGGATAGAATGAAAAACTTCCCCGCCCAGCTTTCGGGCGGCGAACAGCAGAGGGTATCCATTGCGCGCGCCATAGCCAAAAACCCCAAATTGCTGCTCTGCGACGAGCCCACCGGCGCGCTCGACTACGAAACGGGTAAAAATATATTAAAACTGCTGCACGATGTCTGCCGCAAAAATCAGAAGACGGTTATAGTCATCACCCATAACTCTGCCATAACGCAGATGGCCGACCGTGTCATCCACATAAAAAACGGCACCGTCGTCGGCGAAGAGGTCAATGCTAATCCTATGGACGTTTCAAAGATAGAATGGTGACCCGACATTTGATAAGCTGCGCAATACTGTGTCGCACTTACGGTTCCGCTCAGTCACTTACCTCTAAGTAAGCTCCTTCGCGGCATTCCGCGTGCTCCTTGTCTTGCTTGCTTCTGAAATGCCGGGGTGGGTTCACGAAATTCTCGCGCAGGCCGTGCGCGACAATTTCCGTGATTTGAGAAACCAAGGTCTCGTGCGGCGTGCGGTAAATTACCGCCGCACTCGGTCACCGCTCGCACTTTGAACTTTGTGCTCGCTCATTTCACAACACGCAAACAGCGCGTATGTGCTGTTTGCA
This sequence comes from uncultured Clostridia bacterium, assembly GCA_944341075.1. Lineage (GTDB taxonomy): Bacteria > Bacillota > Clostridia > Christensenellales > Borkfalkiaceae > Coproplasma. The sequence continues at coordinate 18,902 of CALVLV010000026.1, read as the reverse complement.
GAAATGTGTTGTTCAACTCTTCGCGCGACCCTTAAGGGCCCACGATTGTATAGTCGCGCGAATTCACTTCCGGTGAGCCCGCTTGCGCGGCAAATTGTGTCGCGCTAACGCAGGGGAACCCTGCTTGCGCACCAGATAAATTTTTAAGTAAGCTCCTTCGCAGCGATCCGCGTGTTCCCTTGCCTCCCTTGCCAAAGGGAGGTGGTATATTCGAACTCGTGAGAATATACCGGTGGGATTTGCGTCCGCCTCACGGCGGAGCACGCAAAAATTAAAGACCATAACTGTTTAAATGCGGCCACATTAATGCTCATTACAAACCAACTACCGTGACCAAAACGTCGGGCAGGTTAAGTTATGAAAAAATTCACAAAAAATATCGTAAAAGAATTTAAAAAGAGTTTCGGCAGGTTCCTTGCCATAATGGCGATAATCGCCCTCGGCGTGGGTTTCCTTATAGGCATTTCGCAGTCCACGCCCGATATGAAGACCTCCATGTCGGACTACCTCATCGAAAACGACGCCTACGACGTAGACGTCAAGGCCGCCTACGGGCTGACTATGGCAGATATCGACAACATCGTCTCGCTTGAAGATGACGACGGCGACGATGTGGTCTCGGCATATATGCCCGTTGTGACAAGCTCCGTAATGGCGAGCATAGACGGCGCCAACGAAAGGGCGGTCAACCTTATCGGGCTTGATTTTTCCATGGTGACGGGAGACGACGACCCCTCCGACAAGAGCACGCTTTTAAACGACATCACGCTTATAGAGGGCGAAATGCCGCATGAGGGGTATACCGATGAAGACGGCAACGAAGTCCCCCTTTCACAGCAGGTAGTGGCGGAGCGCTCCAACAACTACTTCGAAGAGGTGCAGGTCGGCGATAAAATAACGCTTGCGCAGACCGTTGATGCAAACAACAGCACCTACGGCGACATATATGCACAGAACCAATTCACCGTGGTGGGCATAGTGTCTACCCCCGACTACTACTATAAAGACGCACGCGAAGTCACCACCATAGGCACGGGCGTTGTCAGCCTTGTCATGTACGGTAACTACGACCCAGACGATGCCGAAAACAGCGTGTACGACCTTGATAAGGGCGGCATGACCAGCCTGTTCGGCGCCATGAACATGGTGCGCGGCATGTTTATGTCCGATTCGGAATATACGAGCGAAAATTCCGAAGACAACGCCGTTGTCTATACCGACGTGTGGCTGAGCGTGACCGGTTCGGAAAATCACGAGCGCTTTTATACATCTTACAAGGATCACGTGCTCGACCTTGCGGCCTATGTGGAAGACCTCGGCAGCAAAATAAGCGACGCAATAAATCAGACTATTTCAGGCAACCCCCTGCTTTCGCAGCTGCCGGCAAACGCAAGCTGGTATGTGCTTGACAGGGCCAGCACCAACGTAAGCTATGTAAGCTTTGACATGAATGCCGAAAAGGTGGAAGATATCGCGGGCATATTCCCCATCTTTTTCATAGTGGTGGCTGCGCTGGTAGCGCTGACTTCAATGACAAAGATGGTTGAAGAAGACCGCATGCAGATAGGTACTTTAAAGGCCCTTGGGTATAACGAGGGCACTATAATGTCAAAATACCTCATCTACTGTTCGCTCGCCTGCCTGATAGGCGTAGTCGTGGGCATACTGCTCGGCTTTTCAATAATGCCCAATATATTCTGGAACGCCTACAAGACCATGTATTACCTGCCCGAGCTGTTCCTCGGCTTCTCGTGGTGGCTGGCGATAGCCGTAGTGTTCGGTTCGCTTGCCCTTACCATAGCGGTAACGGTGTTCGCCTGCCGCGCCACCACTAAGGAAAGGCCCTCCGTGCTCATGCAGCCCAAGGCGCCAAAGCCCGGCAAGCGTATACTTTTAGAGCGCTGCACCCCCATATGGAAGCGCATAAAATTCAAGTGGAAGGCCACCATACGCAACATATTCCGCTATAAAAAGAATATGGTGCTCACCATAATTTCGGTACTCGGCTGCACGGCGCTCATACTCACGGGCTTCGGCCTGGGCGACAGCGTTGCCGCCGTCACCGACCTGCAGTACAACGACATTGTGTTCTACGATACAATAATAACCCATACCCCCTCGCAGGAGGAGGGCGCGGGCGAACAGCTCGGGGCATACCTTGACGGGCTTGACGCCGACGGCAAGGCCTATACAGACGTCTACAACGAAAACGGCCAGCTGATAATAGGCGATTCGCGCGAGAGCGTAGACCTGTTCCTCGTTGAGGATCAGCAGGAGTTCTCGTCCTTCGTCAGCCTGCACGAGCGCCGCTCGGGCGACATGATAGACCTTTCGGGCAGCGGCATAATAATACCCGAAAATATAGCCACGGTATACGATATTTCCGCGGGCGACAGTATAACATACGTCACTGCGGGCAGGGTGCAGCTTGAACTTAAAGTGGCGGGCGTGTGCGAATACTACACGGGCTCGCAGGTCTACATGAGCGCCTCGGGCTTTGCCTCGGCAGTGCAGTCGGCGGGCGGCACCGTGGATACCACGCCCAACGCCTACCTTGTAAAGTACGGGTACGGTTCGGACGAAGCCGCCATGAATTCCGCCGCGGAGACGTTGCTTTCAGACCCTTCGGTGAGCGGCGTAGAGTTCACATATACCACGATGCGCACGTTCGACGCGCTGAACGACACCATGAGCTTTGTAATACTCATACTTGTTGTGTGCGCGGGCGCGCTGGCTGCCATAGTGCTTTATAACCTTACAAATATAAACATAGACGAACGGCGCAAGGAGATAGCAACGCTGCGTGTGCTCGGCTATACCAAGTGGGAGGTAGCTGGCTATATCTACCGCGAAAGCTCCATTCTTACGATCGTCGGCGCGCTGTTCGGCCTGCTGGGCGGCTGGCTGCTGCACATGTTCATAGTGGGCAGGGTAAACAGCGTGTGGATGATGTTCGGCAAGGCAATAGCTCCGCTCAGCTTCTTGTGGGCGTTCCTGATAACAATAGGCTTTGCCGTGGTGGTATATGCCTTCATGCTTATAAAGCTCTACAGGATAGATATGGCGGAATCGCTCAAGTCCAACGAATAACTTTCTGCCGCGCCGCAGTAAAACGCGGCGCGGCAAATGCGCCCTTACCCTGAGAACGATACGGGAGAACAGATATGGATAAAATTCAATTGCGCGACGCGCTCATGACGCAGCTGTGGCGCATGTACCGCATGGACATAATGCTCTACCTGCGCGAATTCCTTGTGGGCGAAACGGCCATGCTGGAAGTGATAGTGTCGGCCGAAGAGCCGCTTACGCCCACGGCCTTGAGCGAGCTTATGCACTTAAGCCGCGCCCGCACGGCAAACCTGCTGCGCACCCTGCGCGAAAAGGGATATATCAGCATGGCCATGGACAGCGAGGACAGGCGCCGCATGAACGTTACCCCAACGGAGGCGGGCATAAGCTATCTCGGCGAAAAACATGCCTTTTTGGAAAAGTACTTCGATATGTACGTGGATGTGCTGGGCGAAGAGAACATCTCCGGCCTTACAAAACTTTTAAAAGTCACTGCCGACAGCGAAAGCGCTCTTTGGGAAAAATTCGGCAAGCTGCTCGGCAAAGAGGGGCAGTAAAGTCCCGCGCAGTGCACATGCAAAATTAAAAACAGCGGCGGGCGGGCGCGGCATATGCCGCGCCCGCCCGCATGTTCATGCCCTTTGGCAACGCCGTAATTCAACAAAATAAGCCGGTATTTTTACGGTATTTGCTTTTACCTGTGCGCCCTTGCGGCCGAATCCTCGTCGCGGCGCGAAAGCCTCAGCCCCCATCCCGTGATTATGGGCGAAATTATCAGCCAAAGCGCCGCCACCGCTATTATAACGTACAGTGTTATGGCGCCTGCCGTGCGGGGGCCCTGGAATATCCAGCTTACAAGGTTGAAGTCGAAAATGCCGTAAAGCCCCCAGTTGAGGGCGCCTATTATACACAGTATATAGGCGATGAAGTTAGCTATTATCATAAACATATCTCCTTGCAAATAAGCGTGCGCAATTGCTGCCGCAATTATACGCCCGCGGCGCGTGTAAAAATAATATTGCATTAAACGCCAAACTGTGCTAAACTGTTTTATATGGAAGATACTTTCGACGAAAATCAGGCGGTAAAGAGCCTGGATACCGATAAAAAGACGGCGCTTTTAACGGGGCGCGACTTCTGGGCCACGCAGGACTATTCCTCCTGCGGCATCCCCCCGCTGCGCTTTTCAGACGGCCCCCACGGCCTGCGCGTGCAGGCGGGCGATGCGGATAACTTCGGGCTGCTCTCTTCGCTGCCCGCAACGTGCTTTCCCTGCCTTTCGGCAATAGCCTGCTCGTGGGACGCCGCCATCGCGCGCGAACTCGGCGAAAAACTCGGGGAGGAGGCGGCCTCCTTCGGCGTAAATGTGCTGCTCGGCCCGGGCGTTAATTTAAAGCGCGACCCGCTGTGCGGCCGCAACTTTGAATATTTTTCCGAAGATGAAGATCTTGCGGGCGTGCTCGCCGCCGAATACATAAAGGGCGTGCAGAGCAGGGGCGTTGCGGCGTGCGTAAAGCACTTTGCCTGCAACAACCGCGAATTTGCCCGCAACGTGTACTCCTCGCAGGTTTCCTCACGCGCCCTGCACGAGGTTTATCTCACCCCGTTCGAACGTGCGGTAAGGGAGGGCGGTGCCGCCGCCGTAATGACGGCATACAACAAGCTGAACGGCACGTACTGCTCTGAAAATCAATACTTTATTTCGGACATATTGCGCGGCCAATGGGGCTTTGACGGCATAGTTATTTCAGACTGGGTGGGCACAAGCGACCGCGCCGCAGGAGTAAGGGCGGGCGAAGACCTTGAAATGCCCCGCTGCGTGTTCACCCCCGACGAGCTGAAGGCCGCGCTCATGTTCGGCACCCTTTCGGAGGAGGATATAGATGCCTGCTGCAGGCGCATCGCCCGCTTTGCGCACAGGTGGATGCATGCCGAAAGTGCGCCCTTCAAGCCCGATGAGCACATGAATTTTGCGCGCAGGGCGGCAAAGTGCGGCGCGGTGCTGTTAAAAAACGACGGCGCTCTGCCGCTTAAAAAGGGCTCGCCTGTCGCCGTGCTCGGCGCTCTCGCCGCGCGTCCGCACATTCAGGGCGGCGGCTCGGCGTTCGTAAATGCAGAATTTTCAGACGATATCCTCGGCTGCCTCAGCTCAAAATTCATGGTAACGGGCTTTGCCGAAGGGTACGATCGCTACGGCAGGCACAGCGGCAGGCTTTTAAAGCGCGCCTTAAAGCAGGCGCGGTCGGCGCAGAACGTGGTCGTGTTCCTCGGCCTCACCGAGCGGGAGGACGCCGAGGGCGCAGACAGACAGAGTTATTCGCTGCCCGCCGCCCAGCTCAGGCTGCTTGCCGCGCTCAACGCGCAGGGCATACGCCCCGTGGCGGTGCTCTGTTCAGGTTCGGCGGTGGATACCTCGTGGGACGAAATGTGCTCCGCGGTGCTGTACATGCCGCTCACGGGCGCGGGTACGGGCACGGCAGTGGCCGACATTCTGTGCGGCGACTTCAACCCCTGCGGCAAGCTGGCGTTCACCTTCCCCGCCGACTATTCCCATTCGCCCTGCGGCGCAAAAGGGGAAAAAGACCCCTATATATGCCGCTATAAAGAGGATATTCTGGTCGGCTACCGCTGGTACGACGCCGCGGCGCTGCCCGTAAAATACCCGTTCGGCCACGGGCTTTCGTATGCGCAATTTGCCTATTCCCGCCTTTCCGCCACAGAGCGCGGCATAGCGCTAAGGGTAAAAAATACAGGCACGCGCGCGGGCGAAGAGGTGGTGCAGGTGTATATCTGCCCGCCCGACTTTTCCTTGCCCATGCCCGTAAAAAAACTTGCGGGCTGGCAAAAGGTATCTTTAAAGCCCGGGGAAGAGCAGGCGGTGCTTATCCCGCTGGACAGATCTGCGCTGCGCGTGTACGATGAAAACAGCGGTAATTTTGTAATATATGCGGGCGAATACGACGTTCAGGTCGGCTCGTCCTCGCGCGATATCCGCCTTTGCGGCAGCATAAAGGTAAACGGAGTTCAGCCGCCAGCAGGTTCGGGCGGACGGGCGGCGCTTGTATCTTACGCCTCCGCCCCTTCGGCCCCTGCACCACAGCCCGAACGCGGCCGCAAGGAGATAGATATGCACAGCCCGCTTATAGATTTAAAGCGGGCAAAGGGACTGTTCGGCAGGCTGCTGTACGCCGTCGCCGACTTCTACTGCACAAGCAAAAGGCAGACGGCGCTGCTCACGTTCAGGTATATAACCGTGCGTTCGGCCATGCAGTATGCGGGGTTCACCCTCGCGCAGGCGCACGGGTTCATAGATGTGTGCAACGGCAAATTCATAAAGGGCATAAAGGCAATAATTTCAGGCAGAAAAAAGAAGCCCGTGCACGGCAGCGGCGCGCACGGAAAGGAGAACGGAGAATGAGGGCTGCAATATACGGCGCGGGTGCCATGGGCACGGTGCTGGGCGCATACATAACAAAAAACGGCGGAAAGATAGACCTTATCAGCCACAACAGGGAGCATATCGCCGCGCTTAAAAGCGGCGGCGCGCACATTGTGGGCGAGGCCGACTTCACGGTGCCCGTATCGGCGCTGCTGCCCGAGGAGATGACGGGCAGGTACGACGTGATATTTTTAATGACAAAACAGCGTTCAAACGCAGATATATTGCAGTTTTTGCTGCCCTATGTGGCCGAAGACGGCGTTGTGTGCACCATGCAGAACGGCCTGCCCGAACCGGGCGTGGCCGCCGTAGTCGGCAAGCAAAGGTGCTGCGGCTGCGCAGTGTCGTGGGGCGCCACGTTCCTCGGCAGGGGCAGCGCAAGGCTGACCACCCGCACAGACGGGCTGGAATTTGCCCTTGGCACAATTTACGGCAATGCGGAAAAACTTAAGCCCGTGGCAGACCTGCTGTCGCTGATGGGCAAAGTGACAGTGGAGGAAAATTTTCTCGGCGCAAGGTGGTCAAAACTTACAATAAACTGCGCGTTTTCCGGCCTTTCGGCGCTCACCGGCTACACCTTCGGGCAGATCTGCGACGATAAGTTTGCCCGCAAGGTTGCGCAGGCCGTTTTAAAGGAGTGTTTCGATGCCGCCGTGGCGTGCGGCATACGCCCCGCAAAGGTGCAGGGGCACAACGTGGCAAAAATACTCGGCTATCGCGGCGCGTTCAAAAAGTGGCTGTCGTACATGATAATCCCCGTGGCAATGAAAAAGCACCGCGACATAATCTCGGGAATGTATTGCGACATAAAGGCGGGCAAACTGTGCGAAATCGACTTTATCAACGGTGTTGCCGCCGACTATGCCGCCCGGCACGCGGGGGTTGAAATGCCGCTCAACAGGCTCATTCAGCGCACCGTACACCAAATAGAGCGCGGCGAATTGGAAATTTCGCCCGAAAATCTTGCCCTTTTCAGGAATATGGTATAGCGCTTTACGGCACATGGCACGGGCGGCCTCAGTCGCCGCAATGTGTTTTACTCTGTTGCAAAACGTGTTTTAATGTGATATAATTATAATAATTCCAACGCGCACGGCTCTGTCGCCGCGCGGAAGATTAATAAGTAAAAACAAAGATAAGGGGAATGCAATGGAAGATATTTTTTACCCGTCGGCAGACGGAAACCATACCGTTCATGCAGTGATATGGCGGCCCGAAGGCGAGGTTCGCGCCATTCTGCAGATAATTCACGGGATGGAGGAACACGCCTCGCGCTATGCGCCTCTGGCCGAAAGTCTTGCAAAGCTCGGCGTGCTTGTGTGCGGCGAAGACCATCTGGGCCACGGCGGCACGGCAAAGGAGGGGGAGCGCGGACACTTCCCCAAGGGCGGCGACGAAATAGTTTTAAAGGATATCCGCTCGCTCACCTTGCGCGCCATGGAGGCCGCGCCCGGCGTGCCCGTATTTATAATGGGGCACAGCATGGGCTCGTTCTTCTGCCGCGTATACATATCGCGCTTCGGCGCAGACCTGGCCGGCGCAATAGTAATGGGCACGGGCTACAAGGGCGGGCTTACCCTCGGCTTTGCGCGCACGCTCACCGCGGTGCTGGGCGCAGTCCGCGGCACAAAAAGCAAAAGCAAGCTTATAACAAAGCTGGCGTTCGGGGCGTATAACAAGCGCTTCGCGCCCGCGCGCACGGGGTTTGAATGGCTGTCTTCAGACGAGGCCGCCGTGCAGAAGTACTGCGCCGACGAGTTGTGCGGCTTCGGCTTCACATTCGGCGGGTTTGCGGGGCTGTTTTCAATAATGGGCAAGGCGTGCGCCTCTTCCGCCTTTAAGGGTACGCCCAAAGATTTGCCCGTATTGATAGTTTCGGGGTCTGAAGACCCAGTGGGCGACTATGGCGAAGGCGTGCGCAAAATTTATAAAAAATACCTTGCCGCAGGCTTAAAAAACGTACAGCTCAGACTGTACGAGGGCGCGCGGCACGAAATTTTAAACGACGCCTGCGGCGGGCAGGTGATTGCCGATATAACAGGGTTTATTCAAAAAAACGGCAATATATAGGCTTTTTGCCCGGCCGGCAGGGCCTGCGGCCCGTTCAACTTACTTAAAGGACTTTTACTATGGTTATCAAATGGGATATAACTATACCGCAGCTGACGGGAGAACGTACCCGCAGGGCATACGTGTACCTGCCTAACGGGTACGACGAGCAGCCCGAAAGGCGCTACCCCGTAATGTATATGTTCGACGGGCACAACCTGTTCTTCGATGAAGACGCAACTTACGGCAAAAGCTGGGGCATAGGCGAATATCTCGATTACACAAACACGCAGCTCATAGTTGCCGCCGTGGAGTGCAACACCGTGGGCAACGGCAGGCTGGAGGAGTATTCCCCCGTAAACTTCCGTTTGAACGAGCAAACTTTCATCCGCGGCAGGGGCAAAAGGTATATGGACTGGCTGGTGGGCGAGTTCAAACCGTTTATAGACGGCAACTTCCGCACCCTGCCCGAAAGGGCCGATACCGCCATAGGCGGCAGTTCCATGGGCGGACTTATGTCTGTGTACGCGCTTGCCGTCTACAACAAGTATTTTGCGCGCGGGGCGGCGCTTTCGCCCAGCCTGTGGGTGGGCGGCGGCATACCTTCCTTTTTAATAAGGGCAAAGTTCGGCAGGCCCACGCAGCTGTATATGGACTACGGCAGCAGGGAGCTGGGCAACCACAGCGGCCAGCGCGAAATTTTTGCCGACGTAACCGCCCGCCTGATACGCAAGGGTGTGTTCGTGACTTCGCGCATAGTGCCCTACGGCACCCACAGCGAAGCGTCGTGGCAGCGGCAGTTGCCTGTTATGTTCAATGCGCTGGGATTTGAAAGAGAGTGAGAGGGTTCACAAATTTTTCGTGCGGGCCGCGCCCGAAAAATTTCGTGAGTTTTAGGGGCCAGCCCCTCCGTCGGCGATTTGCTTTCGCCCTCGATTATATAATCGCCTCCGTTCACCCTTGGTGAGCTCGCTTGCGCGACAAATTGTGTCGCGCTGGCGCAGGGAAACCCTGCTTGCGCACGTTAATTATTTTTTTGAGTAGCTCCTTCAGGTTTTCCTCGCGCTCGCTTGCCTCCCTTGCTGAAGGACGAACGAGGCATTTCATAGCACAATGGACACCCATTGTGCGTGCCGAAGCGAGGCGAGGACAGTTTTCTCAAAATAGCGGACACCCGCTGTTTTGCTGTCCGAGGTGAGCAAAAACATAATGCAGTGTTTTTGCGGTGACCGAGCCAACGGGTTTTCCTTACCGTTGGCGAGAAGAACGAGGGCAAATGCATGCCCGAGTGGTGACCGCGTGAGGAGCGCAAGCGACGCTACTTTGCGGAGGGTTCCCTTTGGGAAACCGCAAAACCGCCATGTATTTACCTTAATGGCGGTAAGACGCTGGCACCCGAAGGGTGACTGAGGGATTGTCTCCGCAATATAGCCTCCTTTACTAAGGGAGGTGGTATATTCGAACTTGAGAGAATATACCGGTGGGATTTGTAAAAAATATATCATGTCATTAGAATAAAAACATACGGTAAAATTATGCAGATACAATACGGCAAGCAGTTCAGCCGCCACCTGGGGCGGGAAATGGAATACAAGGCATACGGTACGGGCGGCAAGCCCGTGCTGGCCATTCCCTGCCAGGGCGGCAGGTTTTACGAGTTTGAAGACCTGCACATGCTTGACGTATACGCGCCGTATATAGAAAGCGGCGCCGTTCAGGTATTCACCATAGACAGCATAGATAACCAGACGCTGTTCGGCAGCGGCGACCCGCGCGCCCGCATAGAGCTGCACGAGCGGTGGATAAAGTATATAATGGAGGAGGCCGTCCCCCTCTTTTCAGACATAAACACCCGCGCCAACGGGTGGGAGATACGCTTTCTCGCAGCTGGCCTCAGCCTGGGCGGGCTGCATGCGGCAACGCTGTTTTTCCGCTTTCCCGACGTGTTCGACGCCCTGCTTTCGCTCAGCGGGCTGTACACCGACGAATATTGCTTCGGCGGGTACCACGACGACCTTACCTACATCAATTCCCCGCAGCAGTTCATAGCCGGCATGCCAGGCGATCACCCGTATATACAAAAATACAATTCGGGCAGAATAGTGCTGTGCGTCGGCCGCGGCGCGTGGGAGAACGAAACGCTTGAAAGCACAAGGTACTTTGCACGCGTGCTCAAAGAAAAGGGCATAAACGCCTGGGTGGACTTTTGGGGCGAGGACGTGCGCCACGACTGGGACTGGTGGTTTGTGCAGGCGGCGTACTTCCTGCCCAAAATACTTGACTATAACGACTGAATTTGATTTAAACCGAACGGAACTGTTCGGGCAAAGCTTTGATGCGGCGGACAATGCCGCCGCAAAAACAGTGCCGCCTGAACGTGTATATATTTTCAATTGCCCCGCACATATGGCGCAGCTATATGTAAAATCGCCCTTTTTTGTAATGCTTTTGCGCCCGGGGCGGAGGAGAGAAAAAGTGAAAAATTTTATATTCATCTCGCCCAATTTTCCCACAAATTACTATAAATTCTGCCGCGAACTGCGCGCAAACGACTTCAACGTTTTAGGCATAGGCGACTGCCCGTACGAAGACCTTGCGCAGGAGGTGAAGGACAACCTTACCGAATATTACCGCGTGTATTCCATGAAGAACTACGACGAAATGTACCGCGCGGTGGCATACTTTGCCTTCAGGTACGGCAGGATAGACTTTATAGAGAGCAACAACGAATACTGGCTGGAGCTGGACGCCCAGTTGCGCACCGACTTCCACGTATGCACCGGCTTCCACACAAAGGACATGCCCAGGGTAAAGTGCAAGTCTCGCATGAAGGAATTCTATAAAAAGGCGGGCGTTGTAACGGCGCGCTACTGCATGGCTACCTCGGCAGACGACTGCAAGTGGTTTATAGACGAGGTTGGTTACCCCGTTATAGTAAAGCCCGATAACGGCGTGGGCGCCAACGACACCTATAAGCTCAGCTCGGATATAGAACTGGAGGAGTTTTTCAACAACAAGCCGCCGTTCGACTATATCATGGAGGAGTTTGTGGAGGCGGAGGTCAACTCCTACGACGCAATAATCAACTCCCGCGGGGAGCCTGTGTTTGAAACGGGCAACGTGACCCCCTATTCCATAATGGATATAGTCAACACAAACGGCAACAGCATATATTACATTGTAAACGAGCTTGCGCCCGACGTGCGCGACGCGGGCAGGCGCACGGCAAAGGCCTTTGGCGTAAAGAGCCGCTTTGTGCACTTCGAGTTCTTCCGCCTTACAAAAGACCAGCGCCTGGGCAAAAAGGGCGACGTTATAGCGCTTGAGGTCAACATGCGCCCCTGCGGCGGATTTTCGCCCGACATGATGAACTACGCCAACAGCACCGACGTGTACAAGATCTGGGCGGATATGATAGCCTACGACAGCACCCTTGTCACCACGGGCGAACGCTTTTTCTGCGCGTATGCAGGCAGGCGCGACGGCAAGCCCTTCATGTATTCCGACGGGCAGATAGAAAATATGTATTCTGCAAACATAAAGGTGGTCGGCCGCATACCAGACGCGCTCGCGGCGGCCATGGGCAACACATACTTTTTGGCAAACTTTAAAACAAAGGAGGAGATGGACGCCTTCTACAAGGACGTGCTTCTTACAAGCGAAATTTAAAGTGACATTGTCATACCGCATATTTTGGCAATGTGAACGCGGCGCGCGGCAACTTTATGTAGCCGCGCGCCGCTTGTATTTTTAAGCGCAACTCTGCCGCGCCTTTTGTATGCTGCTCTGCCGCAGGCGGGCAAACAGGTTCTAATTCGTGGCCCTAACAAATAGAATACTGTATACAAAACTGTTTGCGGAGGAAGGTATGCTTAACAGCGAAATTTGCAAAGAGATATCATCGCGCCTTGCGGGCGCGGCCGTCGGCGTGCGCGAAGGCGATGGCGGCGGACTTTTAAGCGCCCTTTCGGGGCTTGACTGCGGCATAAAATTTACCGATGCCGCACCCGATTGCGCGGCGTATATATTCGGCGGCGAGGGCGCGTTCGATGCCCGCCTTGCCGAAGGCAAGCCGTATGTTGTGGTCGCCGTAAATGCGGAGGAGGCGGTAAAGGCGTTCGCCTGCGTCGTACAGGCGGGCGAATACGGGCGGGAGGAGTGGCTCCTTTCTGTAATAGAGGCGCTTGCAGGCGAGTTTCCGCTTGCCGCGGTCAACATAGATATACCCGAGTGGATGCGCTTTCTCCCGCAGGAAAATTCCGCCCTTTCGGAACTCATCGCCCGCGTGCGCGCCGTTGCGCCCAAGGCGGCAAAGTGTTGCCAGGCAGGCGAATATGCCTCGCTCACCGAGGGTGCGGAGTACTGGACTGCAGAAATTTCGGTCAATTTAAGCTATGCAAGCGGCGTTGCAACGGTCACCTGTACCCCACGCGACGGCATCTTCTTCGACATGCTTTCCGAGCTTGCGGGCGACAAAATAGAGGGCGAATTCAGCCTTATGCGCTATGTCCGCTCTGCTGCGGAGGCAAAAAAGTGCTATTCAAAGGTGCGCGACGCGCTCGACTGCGCCCGCGTAAACGGCTACGGCATAGTCAGCCCTTCTGCAGAGGACTTGAGCTACGAACAGCCGCAGGTAGTGCGCCAGGGCGGCTCCGTCGGCATAAAATTAAAGGCGTCCGCACCCGCTTACCATATAATACGCGTAGACGTGTCGGGCGAAGTCAGCCCCATAATGGGCGAGGCCTCGCAGAGCGAAAATATAGTAAAGAATATGATGAACCAGTTTGCCACGGACGCGGAGGAGGCGTGGAATACCGACGTATTCGGCAAATCGCTGCGCGCAATGGTGCAGGAGGGGCTTTCGTCAAAGGTATCTTCGTTGCAGGAAGAAACGCGCGTAAAATTGCGCAAGGCCGTCACCCGAATGGCAAACGAGGGCAAGGGGGGAATAATTTGTATAATACTGTAAATACGTTCACGCGAAATCTTTTTGCTGAAGCAAAAATCTTCCGCCGTGAGGTTTACGGTAAGTCGTAAAAATGCTTAACGGCGGAAGTAAATTCCGCCTTGCATTTTTTCGGCATAATTATTTTAAAATTTGCTGTTGCGATAAGATATTCCTTGTAAAGTTCTTTACGCTCGCGCCGGCTCGCTGAACTTTACTGTGGGAAACGGCAGATGCGCAGGTATGCGCAAATTGTGTCTTTCTGCGCAAGGAAACCTTGCTTGAAACGCTAATAATTTTAGAAAACAATTGTCATTGACGCGATTGACGCTACGCGTAACAAGACGCGATTGGCGCTGCGCGCAACAATCGCTATTCCGTTCCTTACGCTATTCCGTCGCTTCGCTCCTTACGACCGAAGCACACAAATGTGTGCGGAGCGGAGAAATCTATTCCTCAATCGTGCCTCCCTTGCCAAAGGGAGGTGGTATATTCGAGCTTGCGAGAATATACCGGTGGGATTTTAATCCCCCTTTGTGATTTCCCCCTTAGTAAGGGGGACTTGACCGCGTTTACAGGCGCCCTTGTGTAAATTGAGCCGGCTTGCGAAAGCGTAAGCGATAGCAAGACTGAGGGATTGTTACTGCAATATACCGGTGGGATTTATACTTAAAAATACGGCATGGCGTGCAGGCGCATGCATATGCATAAAAAACGATATGCGCGGGCGGTGATATCAGGGCTTGAATATAAGTTGCCCCGCGCATATGGCGCAGTAAACACATATTTTGCGGTGCATGTTACGCCATAGCGCATATTTCACGCGCCGCATATATACCGCCGCGCACTTTGCGTGCGGCGCATGTGTGTAAAACCTGATATGCCCGAATATATGTGCCGTGAGCAGTGATATGTCCCGCGGCACATATTTATTTTGCCTTGTTTGTGAGGAGGGGGAGGAGGCGGCATATGTGTTGTTGCGCACCTTTGCCCCGTCACGCATGCCCTGCTCCGCATATGCATGCCCGCTTCTTCGTCTGCTTGCGCACATATGCGCCGGGCCGTAATATGCCGCTTATAACACATGCGTTCCGCCCATATATGCGCCCCTTTTTATATGCGCGCCAGCCGATATGCGGCAGGCTTTATATGCGCCCGCTATATATCGTTTTGCGCAGATATGTTTTGCCGCTCATATGCGTTCGGGCGGCATATATGCCCTGTTTATACCGCTCCCCCTCTGTTTTAAGTGGTATTCATGGCCGAAAAAGGGCGGCGCGCGGAAAAACTCCGCGCGCCGCCCGTTTATATACATATTGTTGCCCTTATTCGCCTGCAAACTGCGAGTTGTACAGGTTGGCGTAAAAGCCGCCCTTTTCTATAAGCTCGTCGTGCGTGCCCTGCTCTATTATGTTGCCCTGGTTCATGACTAGTATCAGGTCGGCGTTCTTTATGGTGGAAAGCCTGTGCGCTATAACAAAGCTCGTTCTGCCGCGGGTCAGGTTATCCATCGCCGTCTGTATCAGCTCTTCGGTGCGCGTATCCACGTTTGACGTCGCCTCGTCGAGTATCAGCATAGGCGCGTTCTCTACCATTGCGCGGGCAATGGTTATAAGCTGTTTCTGCCCGCCGGATATCTCGTCGGCGTTCTCCACGTAGTGGTCAAGCCCGCCCGGCTGGGTAGAGATGTAGTGCGTTATGCCCGCCGCGTCGCATGCCTTTTTAAGCTCCTCTTCGGTGACGTCCTTGGAGTAGGCTATGTTGTCGCGCAGGGTGCCTTCAAACATCCACGTATCCTGCAGCACCATGCCGAACAGGTCGTGCACCTCTTCGCGCGGCATATCCTTTATGGAGACGCCGTCTATGAGGATGTCGCCGCCGTTCACCTCGTAAAAGCGCATCAAAAGGTTTACCATGGTAGTCTTGCCCGCGCCCGTGGGGCCGACAATCGCCACCTTCCAGCCGGGCTGAACTTTTGCGGAAAAGTCGGGTATTATCACCCTGTCGGGCGTGTAGCCGAAGCGCACGTGCCTGAACTCCACTTCGCCGCGCACCTTGCCGTCCAGCCTGAAGCTCTTGCCCGTCTCGTCAGAAAGTTCCTCTTCGTCGAGGAATTCAAATACCCTTCCGCTGGCGGCCGCGGCGCTCTGCAGCACGTTGGCGGCCTGCGCTATCTGCGACAGGGGGCTCTGGAACAGGTTGATATATACAAGGAATGCCGAAAGCGTGCCGTATGTAACGCCGCTGCCCTCGGTGCTTATAAGTATGCCTGCCACCACGCACACGGCGGCGTAGGCAAAGTAGGAGATGAACGTCATGGCGGGCTGCATTATGCCCGAGAGCGCCTGCGATAAAAACGTGCTCTTTTTAAGCCGCCTGTTGGTGCTTTCAAAGTCGGCTCCCGTGCGCCCTTCGGCGTTGAACGCCTTTATCACCAGCTGGCCCGAATAGTTTTCCTCTACCTTGCCGTTCAAAACGGCCAGTTCGTTCTGCTGTTTTTTGAACTGCGGCTGCGAAAACTTCATTATCACGAACAGCAGCACTGCCATAAAGGGCACTATTATAAGCACGGTCAGCGCAAGCTGCCAGCAGGTCACAAACATGGCTATCAGCACGCCTATCAGCATGCACACCGACTGCACCACCATGGATACGGCCTGCTGCATGGAGTTGCCTATCGTGTCTACGTCGTTGGTCACGCGGGACAGCGTGTCGCCGTAGGGGTGGGCGTCGAAGTACTTCAAAGGCACCCTGTTTATCTTGCCCGAGATCTGCGAGCGCAGGTTTTTGCACATGCGCTGCGAAACGGTAGTCATTATAAAGCTTGAAGTAAACGTGCACAGTGCGTTGCACACATAAAATATTATAAGTATTATGGCAAAGTGCGCAAGTTCGCCCATGTCTACGGGGCTGCCGCCGAAGCTTGCCGTTATAACGTTTACAAGGTCTGAAAGTATCTGCGGGGCGAATATCGAAAGAAGGGTGGAGCCCACCGTGAACACAAGCGAAACTATAATGGGTATATAGTATGCCTTGAGGAAGAGCACCAGCTTTTTTATGTTCTTTACAAATTCGCCCTTCTTCAGCGTATAATTCGTCTGGACGTTGCGTTTCATAAGCCGAGTTCCTCCTTTGAAAGCTGCGAAAGGGCTATCTCTCTGTATACGGGGCAGCTGTGCAGCAATTGCTCGTGCGTGCCTTCGCCCACGGCCTTGCCCCGGTCAAGAACTATTATCTTGTCGGCGTCCATAATCGTGCCTATTCGCTGCGCCACTATAAGGTTGGTAACGCCGCTTAAGTGTTCCTTAAGGTTTTCGCGCACCTTTTTGTCCGTCTTGTAGTCGAGCGCGGAAAAACTGTCGTCGAATATCATTATCTCCGGCTTCTGCGCCACGGCGCGCGCTATCGAAAGCCTCTGCTTCTGTCCGCCCGAAACGTTTTTGCCTCCCTGCGAAATGGGGCTGTCGTAGCCGTTCTCCATCTCGTTTATAAAGCCGTCGGCCTCGGCAATTTTTGCCGCCTCTATGGCCTCTTCCCGCGTAGCCTTGCCGCCGAAGGCTATGTTCTCTTCAACCGTGCCGGTGAACAGCACGCCCTTCTGCGGCACATAGCCTATCTTGCCGCGCAGGGTGCTCTGCTTTAAGTCGCGCACGTTCACGCCGTCTACAAGCACTTCGCCCTCGGTAGCGTCATAGAAGCGGGGCACAAGGTTTATAAGCGTTGATTTGCCGCTGCCCGTGCTGCCTATAAAGGCTATCGTCTGCCCCTTTTCGGCACGGAATGAGATGTGTTCGAATACGTCTGCGTCTGCGTCGGGGTAGCGGAAACTTACGTCCCTGAACTCCACGGTGCCCACCTCTGTGGTCGGCTTTTCCGTTTCGGGGTCGGCGATGGAGAGGGGAGTATCCAGCACCTCGTTTATGCGCTTTGCCGCAACAGACGCCCTGGGCAGCAGTATGAACATCATAAGCATCATCAGAAATGCCATTATTACCTGACTTGCCAGCGTCATGAAGGAAACTATCGTCTGGTAGTCTATCTCGCCCGCGTTCATAAGCGAGGCGCCTATCCAGTATATGGCAAGCGTCAGGCCGTTCATAACAAGCATCATTATGGGGCTCATCAGCGCCATTATCCTGCCCGTGAACAGCTGGGTGGCGGTAAAGTCTGTGTTAGCCTTTTCAAATTTTTCCTGCTGGTAGTTTTCGGCGTTGTAAGCCCTCACCACCCTTATGCCGGTAAGGTTCTCGCGCGTGACGCCGTTCAGGCGGTCGGTCAGCTTCTGCATCAGCCTGAACTTGGGCATCACCGCAAGCATTATGGCTATTATGCACACCACCAGCACCACTACCGCAACGACGGTGGCGGCGGTCAGCTCCCCGCTGGAGGCGTTTATCTTGCATATCGCCCATATGGCCATTATGGGCGCGTATATCAGCATGCGCAGCACCATTATGTTGGCCATATGTACCTGCTGTATGTCGTTGGTAGTCCTGGTTATCAGCGAGGCGGTTGAAAACTTGTTCACTTCTGCAATTGAAAAGCTCTCCACCTTTGCATATACCTTGCTCCTCAGCGTTGCCGAAAGGTCGCTGGAAACTTTAGAAGCCGATATGCCCGACGCCGCCTGGCACAGCGCGGTGCCCACGGCATATGCCAGCATTATTCCGCCCTCGCGCCATATGTCGCCCACAGTGGCGCCCGGCACTTTTGCGCTCACGCTCTGTATGGCGCCCACGATTGCCGATATCTGGTCGGTGAGCTGCATGGTAAGGAATACCTGTAATACAGTTATTCCCACTATCAGCGCTATCAGCAGCCAGTCTCTGGCCTTCAGATTTTTGTAGATCTTAAACATCAGTCATCTCCTGCAGATTGGTTTTTAATGTTCTGTTCAAGGTAATCGGCTACCTTGCCGCCGGATTCCAGCAGATCTTTGCGCTGCCGTTCGGTAAGCCTTTCAAAGGCGCACGCTATAAGCTTTGAAAATCCGTTCCAGAATTCGTCCAGCTGCCTGTTGCCCTCTTCGGTCACAATCACGTTCACGGTGCGCCCGCTCTTTACCCGCTCTATAAGCCCCGCCTGTTCTATGGGCGCCAGCAGCCTGCTTACGTTGGGCAGCGCCAGCCCCGATGCGTGCGCCATCTCGGTCACGGTCACGGGCCTGCCGCGCCGCTTTTCGTATTCGCGCAGACTGCCCAGCACCATGAACGTCTTTCCACTGTCCGCCTGCTGTTTGTACCTGTGCAGGCAGTCGTTCATTCTCAGCATAAGCGCTATAAGTTGTTCTGATTCCGCCGTGCGTTCCATCTTTGCCTCCTTCGCCGTGCCGCCCGCAAAATATTTCCGTATACTGTAAGGGAATAAAACGAACCCGCCTTTAAATGCGTCTTTTGCATG
>CALVLV010000025.1 GCA_944341075.1 uncultured Clostridia bacterium | reverse complement strand
TATGATGAATAAGGCTGTTGGGGGGTTTGTTGGGAGGGGGGCGGGCGGTCAATAAGCCGTGCCCGCCCGCCGCTTTTTTTGATTATAAAAGAGATTTCCCCATGCGCCGCCGCAAACGAAAATTGCAGCGGCTTGGTCGAAATGACTATATTATCAGTCGCCGAAGAGTTCCCTTTCCACTTCCTCGCAGTAGCGCACCGACTCCATTGCGTCCTTTGCGTACTTTGTGGCGCCTATCATTGCGGCATATTCGGGGTTTAGCACCGCGCCGCCCACAAGCGTGCGGCAATCGGGGCACTCGGCATTGAGCAGCTCTATGGTCTCCTTCATAGAGGCTACGGTTGTAGTCATGAGTGCGGAAAGCCCCGCGACCTGCGCGCCGACCTCCTTTACCTTATCTGCCACGGCGCGCGCGGGCACGTCCCTACCGAGGTCGTACACCTTGAAGCCGTAATTTTCGAGCAATGTTTTAACTATATTCTTGCCGATATCGTGAATATCGCCCTTTACGGTGGCGATTACTATTTTAAGCTTTTTTGAGCCGCCCGCACTGCCGAAACTGCGCTTTATTACCTCGAACGCGGCCGAGGCGGCCTCTGCGCTCATCAAAAGCTGGGGCAGGTACAGCGTTTTATTTTCGAACCTCTTTCCCACCTCGTCAAGGGCGGGAATTATCTGCTCGTTGATGACGGAAAGCGGCGGATTTCCCTTTAAAAGCTGTGCGGCGGCCTGCTCGGCCTCGCCTTTAAGCCCCTTTTCAATGCAGTAGGCAAGCGTGCCGCGCTGTGCGCCCTCATTTGCGCCCGCCGCAACGGGTGCGCCCTGTGCAGGCACCACCTTTTGCACCTGCACGTTCTGCGCGTAGGCGATATATTCAAGGCAGCCCGCGTCGTACCCAGAGAGGGCACAGAAGCTTTTATACGTCTTCATCATCTCCTGCGAGAGGGGATTGAGTATTGCCGCCGACAGGCCCGAGTTTAACGCCATTGCAAAGAACGTGCCGTTTATAAAGTCGCGGCAGGGCAGCCCGAACGAGATGTTTGAAACGCCCAGAGAGGTATTTACCCCCAATATATGCCGCAGATAATGCAGGCTCTGAAGGGCGGCGCGGGGCGCGCCGCCGTCTGCAGAAACGGCCATTGCAAGCGTATCGAAGATTATATCTTTTTGTCCGATGCCGTACTTTGTGGCCTCGGCAAGAATTTTTTTTGCTATCTTTATGCGGCCTTCGGCCGTGGGAGGTATGCCCTCTTCGTCCAGCGTAAGGGCAATTACCGCGCCGCCGTATTTTTTTACGAGGGGAAATATGGCGTCCATTACCTCCCTTTTACCGCTGACCGAATTCACCAGCGGTTTGCCGTTATACAAGCGCATTGCGCGCTCCATTGCCGCGGGGTTTGAGGTATCTATCTGCAGGGGCAGGTCGGTTACGGCCTGAATTTCGCACACGGCACGGGCGAGCACGGCGGGTTCGTCTATTTCAGGCAGGCCGACGTTTACGTCCAGCACATGGGCGCCCGCCTCTGCCTGGCTGACCGCCTCGCCTAAAATATAGGCCATGTCGCCCTCCTTAAGCGCCTGCTTGAGCCGCTTTTTGCCCGTGGGGTTTATGCGCTCGCCTATTATGACGGGCGCGCCGCCGAACGTTACGGCGTGCGTATACGAGGATATCTGCGTTATGTTCTTATCGGTTACGGGGGCAAACTCAAACTGCGCGCACCCCCCCTTTAATTTGGCTATATATGCAGGTGTAGTGCCGCAGCAACCGCCAACGACGCTTACGCCGAGGGCAAGAATTTCTCTCATGTCGGCGGCAAACTGCTCCTCGTCCACGTTGTATACGGTGTTGCCGTTCACCTCTTCCGGAAGGCCGGCGTTAGGCTTTACCACTACGGGAACGGAGGCGCACGAGACAAACCTGCGCACCGCGGGAAGCATCTGGCGCGGGCCGAGCGAGCAGTTGAGGCCTACCGCGCACGCACCCAGCCCTTCCGCAAGGGCGACTACGGCCTCCGGCGAGGCGCCCGTCATGGTCTTGCAGTCCTCGCCGAACACGCAGGTAACTACCACGGGCAGTCCGCCGCCGCACTCGTTTGCGGCGAGCATTGCGGCCTTGAGTTCGTAGGTGTCGTTCATAGTCTCTATTACTATCAGATCGGCGCCCGCCTGAACACCCGCGCGCACCGTGCGCGAGAAAATCTGCACGGCGCGTTCAAATTCCAGGTCGCCGAGCGGCTGCAAAAGCTTGCCCGTGGAGCCTATATCAAGGGCGACGAACTTATTTTCCGCCCCGCCCGCGGCGCGCTTTGCTATTTTTATGCCCGCGGCGACGACCTCTTCCGTCTGCTCGCCGAATTTGAGGCAGTTAGCGCCGAAAGTGTTGGCGTAGACAACGTTTGCCCCCGCAGCAAAGTATGCGCGGTGCACCCCCTCCACGTCGTCAGGGCGGGTGATGTTCCAGCGTTCGGGCAGTTCGCCCAGCGCCAGCCCGAGCGCCTGCAGCTGCGTGCCCATGGCGCCATCGAGCAGCACGATATTTCTATTTAAAAAGCTTTTAAAGTCCATTATAAGTCACCGTATTTTTAATTGACCCGCATATATGCCGCAGATAACGACATATGACCTACTCCCCCTTTATACCCACGATTGCCGTGACCGACTTTGAAGGCATCATAAGGTCGCCTTCGGTCAGCGTGACGCCGATATTTTTGGTAACGTTCAGCGCGGGGAATATGCTGCGTTGAAGGGAAAGCGGCAGGTCGCCGTACCCGCAGGAAAAGCGGGGGCGCGAAGGGCCGTACTCTTCCGTTATGCGGGCGTTGAGTTCGTCGCACCACTGCTCTACGGCGGCGGCGCCCATTGCCTGCAGAACGGCTGCGCGCGCGGGCGAAAGCCTGTTGTATTTTGCTATCAGCCTGTCTACCCCCGCCCCGACGGTGGCGGCAAACAGCACTATGCTTTTACAGCCCGAAAGATTTAAAAACAGCGAATGGCTGTTTACCGTTGCAAAGCCTAAATTTATGCGCTCCTCTCCCAAAAATTCAAGCGGAAAGGGTGCATACACGGCCTTTGGCGCAAGCACGGGCATAATAAGCGCCTCGCACTCGTCCAATAGCCATTCCATTCCGTCCGTGCTCTTCACGCCCGCATAGCCGAGATACCTAAGCGTCTCCCTTCTGTCAAGCGCGGGCAGCCGCCATGTTGCCACCTTCATATAATTTCCGAAAGGTTGCCCCTTATCGCGCGGGCGACTTCGGGCTTGTTCATGGAGTATACGTGCACGGCGCGTATGCCGTTGGCGTACAGGTCGATTATCTGTTCGGTGGCGTAGGCTACGCCTGCCTGCCGCATTGCGGCGGGGTTTTCGCCGAACCTGTCGACTATGCGCCTGAATTTTGCGGGCATGGGCGAGCCGGAGAGCGTGAGCGTGCGCTTTACCTGGCTTGCGCGCGTGATGGGCATTATGCCGGGGATTATGGGCACGGTTATGCCCGCCGAATAGCACTTTGCAAGAAAGCTGTAAAACAGGTCGTTATCGAAGAACATCTGGGTGGTGAGGTAGTCGCAGCCCGCGTCCACCTTGCGCTTTAAGTTATCTATATCCGAATACAGCGTGGCAGATTCGGGGTGGCCTTCGGGGTAGCATGCCCCGCCTATGCAAAAGCCGCCGAATTTTTTTATTTCCGCCACAAGTTCGCTTGCATATTTATATTCAAGGTTGCCGGCAAAGTCCTTTGGTATGTCGCCGCGCAGGGCAAGAATATTCTCTATGCCCGCATTTTTAAGCTGAACGAGCTTTTCGGCCACGTCTGCCCGCGTTGAGGAGATGCACGAAAGGTGGGCAACTGAAGTTACGCCGCGCTCCTTAAGGTGCTTTGAAATGGCAACGGTATATGCCGAAGTGCCGCCGCCCGCGCCGTATGTAACGCTCATAAAGTCGGGGGAAAGGTCGGCTATCTCGTCCACCGCGCGCGAAACGCTTTCAAACTTGTCGTCTGTTTTGGGCGGGAACACCTCGAAGGACAGCACCGCCTTTTTGCTGTTTATTATGTCTGTTATCTTCATTTTAAACACCGATAAATTGGGTTTTTAATATGTATGGTTGTGGCATATTGCCGCTCCTTTTTATTCCGTCGCAGTCCGACAGCCTTAAGGCACGCCTTACGCGAACAGCGCGGTGGAAAGGTACCTGTCGCCGCTGTCGGGCAGCAGAACGAGTATCACCTTGCCCGCATTTTCTTTGCGTTCGACAACAAGCCTTGCGGCGTACATTGCCGCGCCAGAGGAAATCCCCGTAAGGAACGCCTCGGTGCGGGCGAGCAGCCTGCCCTCTTCCAGCGCCTGCGCGTCGGTGACGGTTATCACCTCGTCGTATACCGAGGTATCCAGCGCCTTGGGCACAAAGCCCGCGCCTATGCCCTGAAGGCCGTGCGGGCCTGCCTTGCCGCCCGAGAGGACTGCCGAAGTGGCAGGTTCCACCGCCACCACCTTCATGTGCGGGAACTTTTGCTTTAACACCTGCCCAACGCCCGTTATGGTGCCGCCCGTGCCCACGCCCGCAACAAAGATATCCACCTTGTCCATTTCGCGAAGAATCTCCTGCGCGGTGGTTTTGCGGTGCGCTTCGGGGTTGGCGGGGTTTTCGAACTGGCCGGCTATAATGCTGCCCTCTGTCTGCGCGTGCAGTTCCTCCGCCTTTTTTATTGCGCCCGACATGCCCTCCACCCCGGGGGTGAGCACTATTTGGGCGCCGTATGCCTTTATGAGCCTGCGGCGCTCCTCGCTCATCGTTTCGGGCATGGTGAGTATAAGTTTATACCCGCGCGCGGCGGCAACAAGCGCAAGGCCTATGCCCGTGTTGCCCGAAGTGGGCTCTATTATGGTGCCGCCCGCCTTTAAAAGGCCGCGCTCCTCCGCGTCGAGCACCATATTCAGCGCCACCCTGTCCTTTACCGAACCCGCGGGGTTGAGGTATTCAAGCTTTGCCACTATCTGCGCGTTAAGCCTGCGCGCCTCTTCGTATTTATGCAGCCGCAGAAGCGGCGTGTTGCCTATAAGTTGGGTTATACTGTCGTATATCATAAAAGTTATCCCCTTTCAACAATTTCAAAAGCCTGCTTAAGGTCGGCAAGTATGTCGTCTATATGCTCGGTGCCTATTGAAAGGCGCACCGTTGCCGAGGTTATGCCGCCCGCCTTGAGCCCCTCTTCGTCCAGCTGGGAATGAGTTGTCGAAGCGGGGTGTATCACCAATGATTTTACATCGGCAACGTTAGCTAAAAGTGAAAACAGCTTTAAACTTTCTGAAAATTTTACGGCGTTTTGCCTGCCGCCCTTTATATCGAAACTGAATATAGAGCCGCCGCCGTTTGGCAGATATTTTTTGTAGAGCTCCGCCGCCCTGCCCGTTGCCACCGAGGGGTGATTTACCTTTTCCACCATGGGGCATGCCTTTAAAAATTCCACTACTTTAAGCGCGTTTTCAACGTGCTTTTCCACGCGCAGGGCAAGCGTTTCCAGCCCCTGCAGTATGAGGAATGAGTTGAACGGCGAAATTACCGCGCCCTGGTCGCGCAGGAGAGTGGAGCGCATCTTGAGTATATACGCCGCACTGCCGCCCACATCGGTGAACACAACGCCGTGATATGCGGGGTTGGGCTTTGAAAGGCCGGGGAACTTATCGTTTGCCGCCCAGTCGAATTTGCCGCTGTCCACCACCACGCCGCCCATTGCCGCGCCGTGCCCGCCCATGAACTTTGTGGCGGAGTGCACAACTATGTCTGCGCCGTATTCTATGGGGCGGATAAGAAAGGGCGTTGCGAACGTGGAGTCCACTATAAAGGGTATTCCGTTTTCGTGCGCGATTTTTGCCACCGCCTCAAGGTCGATGAGGTCGGAGTTGGGGTTGCCCATGCTCTCCGCATAGATGAGCTTGGTGTTGGGCCTTATTGCCCTGCGGAAGTTTTCGGGGTCGGTCTGGTCTACGAACGTTGTGGTTATGCCCTGTTCGGGCAGGGTTACGGCAAGCAGGTTATGCGTGCCGCCGTACAGATTGCTTGCCGCGACTACGTGGTCGCCGCAGGTTGCAATGTTTTGTATGGCATATGTTATGGCCGCCGAACCGCTGGCAACGGCAAGCGCCGCCACGCCGCCTTCAAGCGCGGCCACGCGCTTTTCAAGCACGTCGGTGGTGGGGTTCTGCAGACGGGTATATATGTTGCCCTCCTCCTTTAAATCGAACCTTGCGGCCGCCTGGGCGCTGTTTTCGAACACGTAAGACGTGGTCATGTATATGGGTACGGCGCGCGCGCCTGTGGCGGGGTCGGGCTGTTCCTGCCCCGCGTGTATTGCAAGCGTTTCAAGTTTGTATTTATTTTGCATAAACTGCCTCCATGAATGATTATGCGCAAAAAAATGCAGAGCAGCCGGCGCCGAAAGCGGCGCCCATGCCGCCGCAGAATATAAAAAAGGCAGGCTGCGTTTTTGTTGAACGCGCCCGCCGCAGGTTTTTAGGCATTTAAAGGCAATTCAACGCACGCCGTTATTCCGCTGCGGAAAGACCGAAGCGGCACATCGCTGCGTATAAAATTGCGCTGAAAAACAAAGCCTTCATATCTGCTCCGTGCAGGCGTCCGAAACTTTTGGGTCACCCCGGGCCGCCCGTGAATATTTATACATTGATGATACCACTCCGAACGCGATATTGTCAACAGATTTTAATATATTTCCCGCCCGTCGGGCCGCATTGAAAGGCAGACTGCCGCCTTCGCCG
Source organism: uncultured Clostridia bacterium (assembly GCA_944341075.1). Lineage (GTDB taxonomy): Bacteria > Bacillota > Clostridia > Christensenellales > Borkfalkiaceae > Coproplasma. The sequence goes on along the minus strand of CALVLV010000025.1, from coordinate 22,341 downwards.
CATTATGAAAAAAGCGGCGCCCGCGCAAAAACTGCGCGGGCGCCGCCCTTTTTTGTGTTTTGACAAAGCCTTAGAACTTTTCCTGAAGTTTTGCCTGAAGCTCTGCAACGTCTGCGGCGGTAGCCTTGGGAACGTTTACAACAACTTCCATGTTGCCCATGTTATAGGTAAGCTTCCAGCCGGTTTTGAGTTCTTTTACAGTGTAGACCCATCCACCGATCTGAATTTTGCCATCTTCGAGTACAGTTACGGGGTAAGACATATTCTTGTTCTCCTTGATTTATTTTTACGCCGAAAGGGGCGCAAATAACTATTTGATGCGGGAATATTCCCTAAATATAAAGCAGAATAACGCTCCGCCAGTCTGCTATTCAAATATAGTCTGTCATTTATACAGAGCGTAAAAGAGCAGAGAAATCTCAACACACGCCCGGCAGGTTATTCAAATCTTTCCAAAAAGCTGTGCTTTACGCCGCCCGACTTATATTCGGGCAAGGTGTCCAGCTGAACGTTGTGTATGGCGCGGAAAATGCTCTTTTCTACGTCGGGGTTGCGCTTTTTAAGTTCGGCAACCAGCTGTTTCATTTCGCTGCGCACCGAACGCGCCTGCTCCTCGCCTTCAAGCCTCTGCGTAAAACTGCACGCGCAGGCAATGAATTTAAGGCCGTTGTAGTCGCGCCAGTGCACAATATCTTCTTCAGAAATGCAGTACATGGGGCGTATGAGCTCCATCCCCGGGAAGTTTGCGCTCTTTATTCTGGGCATCATGCCCTGTATCTGCCCGCCGTAGAACATGCCCATAAGCGTCGTTTCTATCACGTCGCTGCGGTGGTGGCCGAGCGCAATTTTATTGCAGCCGAGCTCCTTTGCGCGGCCGTACAGGTAGCCGCGCCTCATGCGGGCGCACATGTAGCAGGGCGCCTTTGCACAGACGGCCTCCGACGCCTCGAACACGTCCGATTCAAAGAACTTTACGGGTATTCCCAAAAGGGCGGAGTTATACTCTATCTGCCGCCTGTTTTCGGCGTTATAACCGGGATCCATGCAGATGAACTCAAGTTCGAACGGGTACTCGCTGTGCCTTTTCAGCTCCTGCATGAGTTTGGCAAGCAGCATGGAATCTTTTCCGCCCGATATGCACACGGCTATTCTGTCGCCCTCGGATATCAGCCTGTAGACGCGCACGGCCTCTAAAAAGGGCGCCCATATGCCCTTGCGGAATTTTGTTATTATAGAGCGTTCCGCCCATGCCTGCCTGTCGTTTTTATCTACCATCTCTGTTGCACTTAAATTTGATTTGCGCGCAAGTATGCGCCGTTCAGGGCTTTGCCGCACTGTGCCCCGACATTATAAAAAACACTGCCTCCTGCGCAAGCATAAGCCCCGCCGCAGCGGGTGCGAACACGTTTGACGCGGGAATATGCCGCGACGAAGGGCCTTCTTCCACCACGGTGCGCGCGGGAAGCTCCTCAGAGAACACGGCGCGCACGCCGCTGTATATGCCGCGCTTTTTCAGTGCCGAACGCACGGCCCGAGCGAGCGGACACACCGACGTTTTGGAGATATCGGCAATGCGGAAGGCAGTTATATCGCGCTTGTTGCCGGCGCCCATGCACGAAACTATGTGAATGCCTCTGCGCACGCACTCCTCAGCTATGAGCACCTTTGCAGACACCGTGTCAACGGCGTCCAGCACGCAGTTGTATTGCGAAAAGTCCACGCCGCCTATAGTAGAGGCGTCTATGAACACGTTGAAGGCGTTTACCACGCACGCAGGGTTAATATCGCGTATGCGTTCGGCCATGACCTCCGCCTTGGGCATGCCGACCGTGGAATGGAGCGCGACCGCCTGCCTGTTTATGTTTGAAAGGCTGACGGTGTCGCCGTCGAAGAGGTCTATGGCGCCCACGCCGCTGCGGGCGAGCGCCTCGGCACACCAGCCGCCCACGCCGCCTACGCCGAACAGCGCCACCTTTGCGCCGTAAAGTTTTTGCATTGCCTCTTCGCCGAAAAGGGCGGCAGAGCGCACAAACTCCTCATGCATGGTTATATTATAATAAAAATTATGGCGCACTGTCAAGAAAAGCAGGCATTGCGCAATTTTGCCCGCTTTTTTCAAACCTGACCCAAAAAGCGAACAAAACGCACATTTTTATTTATATACCCGCCCGCGGGCTACTATTGCGGACAAAGGCGCCCGCTCGACTGCCTTTGCAGACAAAGGCGCGCGGCGGGCGCATTTTGCGCCCGCCGCGTAAAACTTTATTTTGCCGCATAAAACTTTGCCGCGACAGCATAAAATCTGCCGCAATAAAATGCGTCAGTCCTCGTGTATCTCCTCGTCGGGTTCGGGGAACTGCGACTTATCGTACTCTATTCCGTTTTTGTCGTAATAGTCCTTTATGGCCGCGCGGATAGCCTCTTCCGCGAGCACCGAACAGTGCATTTTGTGTGCGGGAAGCCCGTCCAGCGCCTCTGCCACGGCCTTGTTGGTGAGTTCCAGCGCCTGCGAAAGGGGCTTGCCCTTTATAAGTTCGGTGGCCATGGAGCTGGAGGCGATAGCGCTGCCGCAGCCGAACGTGTTGAACTTTACGTCCTCTATTATGCCGTCCTTTATTTTAAGATATATCTTCATTATGTCGCCGCAGCGCGCGTTGCCCACTTCGCCTATGCCGTCGGCATCGGGGATCTCGCCAACGTTGCGCGGGTTGCGGAAATGATCCATAACTTTTTCGCTGTAAAGTGCCATTTTATTTTATACCTCTTTATTAATCAAGTTTATCGCTGTATGACGATATCGTCACGACTATGTTTACTTTATACTTATGTTATTTCGACCGAGCGTCGCCCACACATTGTCATTTCGACCGAGCGAAAGCGAGTGGAGAAATCTCAAAAAATCCCACCGGCTTGCCCTTACGGGCAACCCACCTCCCTTAATAAGGGAGGCACGATTGAGGAATAGATTTCTCCGCGCGGGCTATGCCCTTGGTCGTAAGGAGCCGCAGACGACGGAATAGCGATTGCTACGCAAAGCGTCAATCGCGTCAATGACTCGAATGCAACGGAATTGCTATCGTTCACGGCAGGCTAATTGTGTGGCATACGCGCAGGACATATACGCCATTGCGCGCTTTTATATAAGGTGTTTGCGCTCGCCGCGCTCAAGCTCCTTCCACACGGGCGACATGTTGCGCAGGTACTCCACCACTTCGGGCACGGCCCTTATTATAAGGTCGGCGTCCTCCTCGGTGTTGTACTCCGAAAGGCTTATGCGCAGCGAACCGTGCGCAACCTCGTGCGGGAGCCCGATTGCAAGCAGCACATGCGAGGGATCGAGCGAACCCGACGTGCACGCCGAACCGGACGAGGCGCACACGCCCTTGTCGTCCAGGTGGAGCAAAAGCCCCTCGCCCTCTATGCCCTCAAAGCACATGTTTATGGTGCCGGGCAGGCGCCTTTCGCGGTCGCCGTTGAGGCGGGAATGGGGGATCTTTGTAAGTTCGGCAATTATCTTTTCGCGCAAGTTTATAAGTTTTTGCGAATTTTTCTGCATATTGGCGCAGGCTTCCTTGAGGGCCGCGGCCATGGCAACGATGCCCGCCACGTTCTCGGTGCCCGCGCGCCTTCCGCGCTCCTGCGCGCCGCCGTCTATAAAGGGCAGCAGTCTTACGCCCCTGCGACAGTACAGCGCACCCACGCCCTTGGGGCCGTGGAACTTGTGCGCCGACAGCGACAGCATGTCTATATTCTGTTCCTTTACATTTACGGGTATGTGGCCAACCGCCTGCACGGCGTCTGTGTGGAAGGTGACCTTAGCCTCGCGGCAGACGGCGCCTATTTCGGCTATGGGCTGAACGGTGCCTATTTCGTTATTGGCGAACATTACCGTTACAAGGCAGGTATCGGGGCGAAGCGCCTCCTTTACCTCTTCTGCGGTGACAATGCCGTTTTCGTGCACGTCTAACAGGGTGACTTCAAAGCCCTCCTCCTTTTCCAGCCTTTTAAGGGTGTGCAGCACGGCGTGATGTTCGAACGCCGTTGAAATTATGTGCTTTTTGCCCTTGAGCGCGCCGAGGTGCGCCGCCGAGCGTATGGCCTGGTTGTCGCTTTCGCTGCCGCAGGAGGTGAAGTAAATTTCGCCCGCGTCTGCGCCGAGGCAGGCGGCTACGTCTGCACGGGCGGCTTCGAGCGCCTCCTTGGCTTCCTGCCCGAGAGAATAGAGCGACGAGGGGTTGCCGTATACCTTGTCCAGGTAGGGCAGCATGGCCTGTATTGCCGTGCCGCTCATTGCGGTGGTGGCCGCATTGTCTGCATAAACTTTTCTTTCCACTTTTAGCCTTCTTTGGGTATTTTGAAACGCATGCAAGGGCTGCAGCCTTACGCCGGACTGCCCGCACGCGCACCGTTTAATTCCTACTTGTTTAGTATGATATTATTATAAAAAGTAATTCCTATTTTGTCAATAGGATTTAGGGCGTTTATCAAATATTTTTAAGATGCCCCGCAAAATATTTTTTGCCGCTTTTCCCGCGTGCTATACACCATCTTTTTCGCACGCTATACACCATGCAGTCCGCCGCCACGCCGCGCAAAAACTCACCATACAGGCACAACAACAGAGCCGCAGAACAGGCAAACGCCGCATACGACTAAGACGTACGCGGCGTTTGCGATGAATGGAGAAAAAATAGTAAAACTGATGTGTGAGCTGTTTTAAAAAGCGCGTTGTGCGGCGCGGCACTTTTATATGCCGCGGGCGCGCTTTATATTGCGGCAACCTTTATATTTAGGTAGCCTTTAAACTTTAGCAGCCTTTATTAAACGCCGCTGTACGACGAGAAGCCGCCGTCTATGGGCAGAACTACGCCCGTAATGAAGCCTGCAGCCCTGTCGCTTACAAGGAAGAGGGTAGAACCTACCAGCTCCTCCACCTCGCCGAACCTGCCCATGGGGGTGCCGGCGATTATCTTGCCCGTGCGGGGCGTGGGGGTGCCGTCGGGGTTCCACAGCAACGACTTGTTCTGGGCCGTTGAGAAGAAGCCGGGCGCGATGGCGTTTACGCGGATGCCCACCTTTGAGAAGTGCACTGCAAGCCACTGCGTGAAGTTGGAAACTGCCGCCTTAGCTGCGGAGTATGCGGGGATCTTGGTAAGCGGCGTGAAGGCGTTCATAGACGAGATGTTGAGTATGCTGCATCCCTTTCTGCCTATCATGTCGCGTGCGAATACCTGGGTGGGCATGAGCGTGCCTATGTAGTTGAGGTTGAACACGAACTGAATGCCCGCGTCGTCAAGATTGAAGAACGTTTTAAGGCCGTCCTTGTTTTCGTCGCCCAGCTCGTAATATTCCTTATCGGTCTGCGCCTTGGGGTTGTTGCCGCCTGCGCCGTTGATGAGGATATCGCAGGGGCCGAGGTCTTTGAGCACCCTCTCCCTGCACGCGTTGAGCGATGCGTGGTCAAGCACGTTTGCGCCGTAGCCGTAGGCAATGCCGCCCTCTGCGCGGATACCTGCCGCAACGGCCTCGGCCTTTTCTTCGTGCAAGTCCAAAAGCGCAACCTTTGCGCCTGCGGCGGCCAGCGCCTTGGAAAGTTCCGAGCAGATTACGCCGCCCGCGCCGGTGACTACCGCTACTTTATCTTTTAAGTCTTCTACTATAAGAGGTAACTGCATAATGTGACTCCTTTTATTTTTTAAGATCTTTTTCTACCGCTTCGAACAGGCCGGAGAGGTAGCATGCGCCCATTGCCCTGTCGTAAAGGCCGTAGCCGGGCTTTGCGTCCTCGCCCCACACGTTTCTGCCGTGGTCGGGGCGGATATAGCCTTCGAACCCGTTTTCAACAAGTGCCCTTACTATTGAATAGACGTCTACGTTGCCGCAGCCGGTCATGTGGCCGTTTTCAAAGAAATCGGTTTCAGACGTATACTTGAGCTGCCTTAAGTGGGCAAAGTAGATGCGCTTTGCGTACTTGGCCGCCATTTTGGGGAGGTCGTTGAACCTGCCCGCACCCAGCGAACCCGTGCAGAACGTTATGCCGTTGTGCCTGTTGGGCACGGCGGCGAACAGCCTGTCGTAGTCCTCTTCCCTGCCCACTATTCTGGGCAGGCCGAATATATCCCAGGGGGGATCGTCGGGGTGAACGGCAAGGTTTACGTCGGCCTCGTCGCAGGCGGGCATTACCGCATTGAGGAAGTACACATAATTTTCGAACAGCTTTTCGTGGGTCATACCCTCGTATTCCTTCAACAGGCCGTTGAGTTCTTCGGGGGTATAGCTCTCGTCCCAGCCGGGAAGGCGGAGATTGTGCTTATCGAGTTTGGCAAAATCTGCTTCGCTGTACGAAAGCGATGTGGAACCGTCTGCGTGTTTGAAATAGAGGTTGGTGCGGAACCAGTCGAACACGGGCATGAAGTTATAGCATATGCACTTTACGCCCGCCTTGCCGCAGTTGATTATGTTCTGCTTGTAAGCTTCTATATACTTGTCCCTTGTGGGCTTACCGAGCTTTATATCCTCGTGCACGGGGACGGACTCTATTACCTCCATCTCAAGGCCCGCGTTGTTTGCAAGCTCTTTGAGATGCATGAGCTTTTCAAGCGGCCACACGGCGCCTACGGGCTCGTCGTACACGGCGGTTACAACGCCCGTCATGCCCTGTATCTGCTTTATATAATTCAAAGGGATACAGTCTTTTTCGCCGTACCAGCGAAACGTCATCTTCATTTTAAATTATTCTCCTTCTTTATTGCCGGATTTTTTAGCAGCCTTGGCAGCCTTTTTGGCCTCTGCCTTTCTGCGCTTTTCTTCCTGCTTTGCCTGGTATTTTGCCTCTTCCTCTTCGAAGGAAAGGCCCTTCTTTTCGCAGTATGCCTTAAGCTCCATTACGCGGGCTTCTTCAGACAGCCTCTCGGCCTCTGCCTGTTCCCGGGCAAGCCTTACTTCGGGCTCTACCCACTCAATGCCTGCGGCGAGGGCTTCGGCCTTCTGGCGCTCGAGTATCTTTGCCCTGTCGTCCTTGAGGTACTTTTCAACGACGAAGAATAACATAAGGATAGCGCAGGCAACATAAACGCCGGTTTCGATCCATATATAACTTACGGTAACCATAGTGCCGTTTGCGCCGCCGTTGGTAACAGCGTTGAAGAACGACTGTGCAAGCGGGGTGGTTGCTGCCATTATGGAGCTGTATATACTCATGGTGAGGCCGTCGCAGCGGAAACCGTGCTTGGCTTCGAGGTGGTCGAGAACGTCCGATATCATTGCGAGTATCATATAACATGCGGGCGCAGAGCCGAAGCTCTTGAGAGCAACGCCGATACATACGGCAATGATATTGTTTGCCCAAATACCTGCTATAACGCCGCCTACGGCGCCTATAAGCAGGCCGAACATAACTACAAGGCGCTTGCTGAACTTGCGCGAAAGCGGCCAGATGAACGCCATTGCGACAGCCATGGGCACGGCGCCGAGAATGTTTATGGTACCGCTGTATGTATTGCCGAGATCGTCGCCCCACTGTGTGGTGCAGAAATAGTTGCACGACATGTTTTTAAGCGAGCCTGAGAACTGGAATATAAGGTAGAAACCTATTATAAGCCACCAGAACAGGTCGGTGCCTACGGCCTTGAACTGCTTGCCCATAGATATGGACTGTTTAGGAGCGGCTTCTGTTTCAAGGTGGAACGATTCTTCGGTGACGCGTTCACGCGTGAAGTAATACTGTAAAATTACGAACAGGAAGCTGATTATACCGATAACAACAAAGAGTATAGTCCATGCTTCTTTGTTGGGATTTGTCCAACCGTTAAGGAAAAGCGATACGCAGAAGGGGAAAACCATGCCGCCTGCACCCATAACGCCAAGGTGGGCAAAGTTTTCAAACGATGCAAGAAGTCCGCGCTGAGAACTGTTGCGGGTGGAAACGGGAACAAGAGTGCTGTTTGCCGTATTATACATAGGGTATGCTATTGCATAATAAATGTTGTATGCTATAGCGGTGAGCACCATGGTGAGCACGGGGGTATCTGTACCGTTGCCCATCGGCGCAACAAACAGAACCACACAGCCTACCGCAAGCAATACCGAAGACAAAAGCATCCACGGACGCGCCTTGCCGGCACGCGTTTTTGTGCGCTCTATCAGCTGGCCTACAAGCAGGTTGCCGGCAACGATGAGTATCGTTGAAATCAACGGCAGCAACGACAGGAACGTAGCTATCGGCGACCCGTCGGGCAGAACCATCTTAGGCGTGCCGTCTTCGTTAAACAATAATGCGCCTGTTATGGGATCTGTCCCATGAACACGGTAATTGGCAAACAATACGTCCGTCCAGTACCTGTTGAGGAAGTTGGTGAAAATACCGCTTGCAAGCAGTGCGCCGAACGGGCCGAGGAAGTAGCCGAGCAAAAGCTCGGGTCCCTTTACGTTGGCGGACTTGACTTTTGTGGACAAAAGCGGATTTTCAAAGATACTTTTTTTGCGTTGAGTCTTGTCCATCATCTCCACTCCTTTTGAAAAAATTTTACGGCGCGCAAAAACCAGCCCGCCATAGTTATCGGAACTATTATACAACATTTTTTTTGAAATACAATTGCAAAAGCACCTTTAAAATATTGCGTTTTTAACAAATTATGAAATATTGATAAATTTTATTGCAAAAAAATTATTTACCATTGCATTTTCAACACAGGTATGCTATAATAAACATAAGATGTTTAACTTTATTTACGGCAACATAGATTTTGCCCATAAAATAGACAATTCCTCCTCCCCTACGGAGGAGTATTATAAGCATATGCACGCCTTTGCCGAGATACTTTACCTTGTAAGCGGCGACGTGAACTATACGGTGGAATCTGACACGCGCAAACTGCAGGCGGGCGACCTTGTGTTCATAGCACCCGGCAAGTATCACTTTGCCACCGTAAACCTTGACGACCAGCCCTACGAGCGCTATGTGCTGAAATTCCCCGAAATACTCATTCCCGACTACCTTAAGGCGGGCCTTTTTGCGCATACGCCTTTTTTTGCCGACCCCGGCTCTTTTACTGAAATATTCAAGCGGCTTGACGGCTATATAGAGAACTTTTTGCCGGAAGAGGTCAACACGCTGTTCAACTGCGAACTCGCGCGCCTGCTGGTATTCATGAACAGGTCGGCAAACTCCGAAAGGCAGAACACCAACAAGTTTATAGACAAGATAATCAACTACGTTGACAGCCACATAACCGAGAGCATTACGCTTGATTCGCTTGCCGCGGCATTCCTGTTTTCAAAATCGTATATATGCAACGAGTTCAAAAAACACATGAAGATACCCGTAATGCAGTACATACGCTCCAAAAAGATCCTGTTTGCCCATTCACTGATAACCAACGGCATGAAAAAGTGCGAGGCAGCCGAAAAGGTGGGCTTTGCAAACTACTCCACCTTTTTCCGCGCATACCGCAAGATGATAAGCGGCAGCTCGTTCCCCGAATAATATATAAGCCGTATTTACGGCCGCGCAAAACGCGCGGCCTTTTTTATTGCGGAATATCCGCCGCCGCTCCGCAACAACGGCACCTGCACGCACTAAGTGCAGGCGCCATAATATGTAAGGCATTTTCACCGCTTGCCGCGGCATTCTGTGCCCTGAATACACAAAATGTGCAAAAAACGCAATATTTTAAAAAATTTATGCTATTGCTATTTGCACGTATTTGCGGTACAATTAATATAATCAATAAAAGCCCGCCGCAAGGCGGCGCGTCAAATCAAAAAATCATCGCGGAGGAAGATAATGAGAAGAGTATTCAACATTAACGCAGGCTGGAAATTCATAAAGGCCGACATTGCACCCGATAAGGCGGAGAGCGCCGAGGGACTGAGCGTAGACGTGCCATATACCTGGAACGGCAAAGACGGCCAGGACGGCGGCGGCGACTATTACAGGGGCAGGTGCCTGTTCGTTAAAAGGTTCACATCTCCCGAATTTGGCGCGGACGAGCGCGTATACCTTGAATTCAAGGGCGTAAACTCCTCCTGCGACGTTATGCTCAACGGCAAGCAGATGACCCACCACGACGGCGGCTATTCCACCTTCCGCTGCGACGTTACCGAAGAACTTAAGGCCGACAACCTGCTGCTTGTATACGTTGACAACAGCAAGACCGAAAAGGTATATCCCCAGACGGCCGACTTCACCTTTTACGGCGGCATATACCGCGACGTAAATATAATAGTTGTAAATAAAAACCACTTTGACCTTGACTTTTACGGCGCGCCCGGCATAGCAATTACCCCCAAGGTAGAGGGCAAGAACGGCAAAGTTACCGTTGACGCATACATAACGGGCGAGGGCGAAGCTCGCGTAAAGATAACCGACGCCGCGGGCAACACCGTTGCCGAGGGCGAGAGCGGAAAAGATATTGCCATAGAGAACGTTCACCTGTGGGACGGCATAGAAGACCCCTACCTTTACACCGCCGAAGTTACCCTGTTTGACGAGAGCGGCAAAGAAGTTGACAAACTTTTAAGAAAGTTCGGCTTCAGAACGTTTTCCATAGACCCCAAAAAGGGCTTTATTTTAAACGGCAGGGTATATCCCCTGCGCGGCGTGTGCAGGCATCAGGACAGGCCGGGCATAGGCAACGCCCTTACCAGGGAGATGCACGAAGAGGATATAGCAATAATAAAGGAGATAGGCGCCAACACGCTGCGCCTTGCGCACTACCAGCACGACGACTACTTCTACGACCTGTGCGACGAAGCCGGCCTTGTTGTATGGGCAGAGATACCCTATATCTCCCGCCATATGCCCGAGGCCAACGACAACGCCGTTTCGCAGATGAAGGAGCTTGTATACCAGCAGTACAACCACGCCTGCATAGTTATGTGGGGCGTTTCAAACGAGATCACCATGTACGGCAAGCACAAGAAGGACATGCTGGCCTTCCACAAACAGCTTAACGACCTTGTGCACAAGCTCGACCCCACCCGCCTTACCACGCTTGCGGTATTTGCAATGGCAGGCCCCATGAACAAGACGGCGCACATAACCGACGTTGTGGCATGGAACCTTTACCTCGGATGGTATGTGCCCGGGTTCTTCCTCAACGACCTGTGGATATCGCTGTTCCACTTCCTGTACCCCAATCGCTGCCTGGGCTATTCCGAATACGGCGCAGAGTGCATGCCCAACCTCCATTCAAGGCACCCCAGAAGGGGCGACAACTCTGAAGAGTATCAGGCAAGCTATCACGAATTCATGCTGCGCTGCTTTGAAAGGCACCCCTACATGTGGGGCACATATGTGTGGAACATGTTCGACTTTGCCGCCGACGCGCGCAACCAGGGCGGTGAGCCCGGCATGAACCACAAGGGCCTTGTTACCTTTGACAGAAAGACCAGAAAGGACAGCTTTTACATATACAAAGCATACTGGAGCAAGGAAAAGTTTGTACATATTGCCGGCAAGCGCTTTGTAAACCGCACGGGCGGCACCACCACCGTTAAGGTATACACCAACTGCGGCAGCGTTGAACTTACCGCCAACGGCAAGAAGATCGCCGGCAAGACCAAGGACGGCAGGGCATTTGTGTTTAAGGTAAAGCTTGAAAAAGACCTTACCCTGCGCGCCGTGAGCGGAGAGTGCTCCGACGAGTGCGTATTGCACAAGGTAGACAAGCCCGACCCCGCCTACAAGCTGCACGTTCATTCGGAAACGCAGAGCTGGCAGAAATAATTTACGACAAAACTATAGCACTTTTAATGCCCGCAGACGCAAAACGGCACATAAAGTTGCTATAATGCTTTATTTACCTCCTTTTGAAGAACGGGAGGCGGAGCGCCTTGCGGCGCTCCGCCTCCCGTTTTTTTACGTAGCAGAACTTTTTACAACCGTAATTGTAAACAGGCGTTGACTTTACGGCGGCGGGCATATATAATATCAGTCGGCAGGCAGTGCCCGCGCACATGGCGGCTTTTCCACCAAAAAAATGCGGACACCGACGAGGCAACAACATGCAATCGCTTAAACAACTTTACAGAACGGGCCGCGGGCCTTCAAGCTCGCACACTATAGGGCCGCAGCGCGCGGCAGAACTTATAAAGGCGCGCTGCCCGCAGGCAGACGCATACAGGGTGACGCTGTACGGCTCGCTTGCGCTGACGGGCAAGGGGCACGGCACCGACGCCGTACTTAAAAAAACTTTCGCCCCCAAGCCGTGCGATGTGATACTCGACAAGACGACCCCCTGCACCGTGCACCCCAACACGTTCGACATATGCGCACTATGCGGCGGAAAACCGATAACGTCGCTGCGCTTTTACAGCGTGGGCGGCGGCGCGATAAAAACAGAGGGCGAAAAGTATGAAGATGGCAGGGACGTATACCCCCTTTCCACCTTCGACGACATCTCTCAGTACTGCCTGAACAAGAATATACGGCTGTGGCAGTATGTTGAGGAGTGCGAAGGTGCGGGCATATTCGGCTACCTTGAGGACGTGTGGGAGCAGATGAAGAACTCCATACACGAGGGGCTGACCACCTCGGGCGTGCTTCCGGGCTGCCTTGGCACCATAAGGCGGGCGCAGCACCTTTACAACCAGCGGCACATAGACGAATCTGCCCAGACAAAGGAAAACAGGCTGGTGTGTTCGTATGCATTTGCCGTGAGCGAACAGAACGCGGCGGGCGGCGTTATAGTCACCGCGCCCACGTGCGGCAGCTGCGGCGTTGTGCCCAGCGTACTTTATTACATGCAGCAGACGCGCGGCTTTACCGACAGCCAGATAGCGCGCGCGCTGGCCACAGGCGGGATTATAGGCGACATAATAAAGACAAACGCCTCTATAAGCGGCGCGGAGTGCGGCTGCCAGGCAGAGATAGGTTCGGCGTGCTCCATGGCGGCGGCAGCGCTTGCCGAACTGTTTGAGATGGGGCTGGGTCAGATAGAATATGCCGCAGAGGTGGCAATGGAACACCACCTGGGGCTTACATGCGACCCCATTGCGGGGCTGGTGCAGATACCCTGCATAGAGCGCAACGCCGTGGCGGCGATGCGGGCAATTAATGCGCTGAGCCTTGCAAATTTTTTGGCAGATTCGCGCAAAATAAGTTTTGACCTTATTGTAAAGACTATGTACAACACGGGGCGCGACCTTTTGAACAGCTACCGCGAAACTTCTGGCGGCGGGCTTGCAAAGTATTACCCCGTAAGCAAACTGCACTTTGAATAAATCCGGCGCCAAATGACCCGCATATATGCCGCAACCAACGCGGTATACGCAATAAAACCGGCATAGCCTTGCCGACGCACGGCGCTTATTTTGAGCACACGGCGGACTTGCAGAAAATTTTTCTTGACAAAACAGGTCGTTTGAATTAAAATAATAATATATCTTGATAAGATATTATTAAAAACAACGGAGGATCACCACATGACTTACGTATGCGACGTTTGCGGATGGGAGTATAACGAGGAAGAGGGCGCACCCGAATACGGCATTGCACCCGGCACCAAGTGGGAAGACGTTCCCGCAGACTTTGCGTGCCCCCTCTGCGGTGTAGGCAAAGCCCAGTTTTCGGCACAGTAAAAACATATAATAACGCAGATCGGGCGCGTGCGGCAATATACCGCACGCGCCCGTATTTTTTTGCGATTTTATCGTGATTTTATAAGATCGGCCGCGAAAAATATCAGCTCTGCAATACTTTTTTCAGAATTTATCGGCCCGCCGCCACGCAAAGGGCGGCGGGCCGAAATTTTTTCAGTACTTTTTCACATATATGGGGCGGCAGGTATCAATGCAGAAACAGCCGAGCACACCGCTTAAGTATACGCCCGTATCAAGGTGCACCTTGCAATAATCGGCAATGCGCTCCCCGGACATGCCTTTGCGGACGTACGGTATTATTCTGTCCTCTCCGCACACGTAGCGCGCGGGAGTATGGCCGAAAAACACGCACTTGCCGTCCCGCGGCAGAACGTGCGGCTCTTTAAAAGTTCTGTCGTTGACAAGAAACTCAGGTTTTACCGATTGGGGCGGCACTATGCGGCAACTATCGTCTGTCGGCAGCCCCGCGTGCACGCAGATAAAGTCCTCCTCCTCGATATAAAGCGGCAAGTTTTCCGTCCTGTCAACGGTATCCCAGTCCAGCAGGTCGCCGTCTGGCGGCGGAAAGTAGCCGCGCAATCTTGAAAGCACCTCGCTGAAATCTTCGGGCGAAGATCGCATGAGCGCCCAATAGTACTTTAAAAAGGCATGCTCGTGATTGCCGAGAATACAGTGCGCATTCGGCATGGAAAATATAAGCTGCAACAGCCTTATGCCGTCCTCCCCCTTATCGGTTACGTCGCCGCACACAAACAGCTCGTCCGAAGAGGAGAACGCGATTTTGTCCATCAGCCGCACAAAAAGCTCATATTCGCCGTGAATATCGGATATAGCATACCTCATGCCGCACCTCTGCAATAAATTTAAGGCTTGTTTCCCGCCTTTTTTATATTTTAGCACATATGCTCTGCATATGCAATATCGGATTTACATACCTGTGAAATTAAAAACAACCGCACGGAATAACAGTCAGACGATACGCCAAAGCTGAAATATTACCATAATACAGGGCGGCCCGCAATGTTGCGGGCCGCCCTGTTGTGAGTTGAGGCTGCTTTTGCGGGCGGAAAAACGTCGCCGTGCAGAATTGCCTTACTTTTTCATGTCTGCAAGTTCCTGCTGAAGGGCAGCAATCTCATCCTGAATGACTTCAGGCGTGCGCTTTACCTTTTTGTATGAAAATGGCTTTTAAACCGAACTTATAAGGAATGTCGCAAGGAAGATAACGCCTATCACCCAGGTTGCAACGGATATCTCTTTCACCTTGCCGGTGAACACCCTTACAAGTATGAAGGTGATGATGCCCATGCCGATACCCTTAGAGATAGAGTAGCCGAGCAGCATTACAATGAACGTCATAAAGGCGACTATGGCGTCTGCGGCGTCGTTCCAGTCTATCTTGGTGACCGAACTCATCATAAGCACGCCTACCCAAATGAGCGCCGTTGCCGTTGCGCAGCGGGGAATAAGCTGTGCTATGGGGCTTAAGAACATGGCTATTATAAAGCATATGCCCGTTACAAGCGAGGTGAAGCCCGTGCGGCCGCCCGCAACCACGCCCGAGGAAGATTCAACAAATGTGGTAACGGTTGAAGTGCCCGCTATGGCGCCCGTGCAGGTTGCAATGGCGTCTGCAAGCATCATCTTTTCCATGCGGATGGGCGTGCCGTTTTCGTCGAGAAGGTTGCCCTTTGAGCATGCGCCGTAAAGGGTGCCTATAGTATCGAACATATCTATCATGCACAGCGATATCGCCGAGGTTACAAGCACGACTATCAGAGAACCGATGGAGTTGCCCTCCATTCCGAGATAATGTTCAAAATTAAAACCTTCGTAGAATACCGCGCCCACAGCTTCCTTGCCCCAATCGGCAAACGCGCCGAAGGGCGACTCCATGTCTACTGCGCCGAACATACTTGCAGCAGCTTCAGACCCTGCGCCGTATGCAATGGCGGCAAGTATGTAATAGAGCACCGCCGAACCCAAAAGGCCCCACAATATGGCGCCTTTAACGTTCTTTTTAGAGAGCACCGCAATGGCTATGACGCCTATTATTGCAACTATTGCGGGAAGCATGCCGCCCACGGTGCCGTCTGCGCCGTAGGTAATAAATGCGTGCCCGCCGAGCACGTTGAACGAAACAAAGCCGGTGAGCGTGCTTGAATCTACTATAACGCCCGCCTGCTGCATGCCTATGAATGCGATGAACATGCCTATGCCCACAGGTATGGCATGGCGGACGCCCGCGGGAATAGCTTCGAATATCTTTTTACGCAGGCCTGTAACCGTTAAAAGCAGGAATATAACGCCGTCTAAAAGCACAAACACCATGGTATTTGCGTATGTGAGGCCGGTACTTTCGGCAAGCAGCGTATAAACGATAAATGCGTTTATACCCATGCCGGAAGCCTGCGCCAGCGGCATCCTTGCCATAAACGCCATAAGCAACGTGCCTATTATTGCGCCTATAGCCGTTGCTATATATGCTGCGCCGTAATGGATTTCGCCGGGCACTATAACGCCCTGGAACATACCCGCGTTCACCATAAGAATGTAGACCATCGCCATGAAAGTGGTAAGGCCGGCAACTATCTCCGTGCGGTAGTTGGAACCGCTTTTGGTTATGCCGAACCATTCGTCCACTTTGCCCCAGAACCCCTTGGGCTTCTGCGGAATGAAGTTGCCCTCGCCTTCAGGGGCGGGAGCTTCCTGCACCGGCTCGGCAGTTTCCTGCACGGGCTGGTTGTTCGCAGTCTCTTCAGCCATAAAAAACCTCCGTTAAATTAGCTTTTGTGCGCGGCATGATAATTAAAATTATTTTCACGCCATTTTCACGCCGCTTACAAATATTTTAACACACCATTCGGCAAAAGGCAACCCCTGCATGCATTTATTTTGCCGATATTGCACGGAGTAAACTTGACTACGTTCTTGGCTCACTCGTCCCTCTTGGCGCCCTGCCTAAGGGGAGCCGGCAGGTTGGAGCAAAGCGAAAACCTGACTGAGGGGTTTGGTTACGCGCTGCTTGATGAAATAACAACTCAACAGAAAATAAGCATGCCTCGCCGCACCATTCAAACCCCTCCGTCACGGCTACGCAAAATGCTTGCCGCGACACCTCCCCTTAGGCAGGGGGAGGCCGAGGAGGGGCTACACAATATGCGACCGCAATACTCGTCCTCCTTTACACAAAAGGAGCAAGTATGGTGAGATTTCTCCACGCGCCGCCGCAATGTGTAATTGCGGCGGCTTGGTCGAAATGACACACGGGCGACGGAATAGCGTATCGTTCGCCGACAAGGCGCGGTTGGAAACGCCATGCCGAATAAAGCCGCACCCCTCAGCGCGATTTTTTGCGCTGAGGGGTGCAAAATTGGAGTTACAACATTTTGTAATTGGCTGAAATTTTATAATTCCTGTCAATTAACCATGCAGATATAAGTTAATGTTACCGTTGACAACAACATACATGCCGCTATTATCGGCATTAAGTTGCCACCCTTCACCTGTGCCGCCATATGTTGTATTATGCCCAGATTGGTCGTTATGAACTAAGCCAGCACCACTGTTAACCGCCATCCACTGTCTAGCATCACCAGGAGAATATACCCACTCAAACCATTCTAATGAACGGTCAACTTTTCTGTTTACATATTTGTGTTCCTCGCCAGCTATATTTACAGTTGCAACATTATCGGCGCCCTGAGGAACAGTTTCTACACGCTGTGCTTCCAACACTTCATATGAAACGACGTATTGTCTCACACGCTCGGCAACATAATTATCCAAATCATCTACATAGAAATAACTGTCGCCGCCATTTGTACATAAAGTAACAGTAAACGTAAACCGCCACCTTGCGTAGACAACGGTGTTGCCATTTGCAATGCCGGTAATAGTACCTGCCGCGCTATCGGTACGGAAGTCGGCATTGTACCAGCCGGCAAGCTTGCCGTCAGCCGCAGTCAAATCTTTGGGCAGGTCGCTTCCGCTTGAAATCACGGTGTTTATTTCGCGCGAGCTGTTCGCCCAGATCGCATAGTATGCGGGGGTGTTGAGCTCTATAGAACCCTGTACGTACAGCGTTCCGTCCGATACGGGATTTGCCGCTGTAAACTCAAGGCCACTGTCACCGTTTGTTGCCCAGCCGAGGAAATAATGGTTAAGCGTTGTTGTAGTTACTGCAGGGAGAGCGCCCGTGGAGTCGAATACAAAATCGGGAACCATGTAAATATTGCCGCCACCCTCTTTAACAACATTCTGCCCGTTATTTTCATAATATACAGGCACCTCACTGTAAATGGCGACATATTCAGGCTGACGGACTTCGCATACGGCCTCAACTGTCATATCCTGTGAGAACGGCAAAGTAACCACGCCGTTAACGGCATTTACTCCATTGACTGATACAAGCACGTAGTCAGCTTTGTATGCCTCGCTCAGCTGAACAGTGACGTCGCTGCCGTATCTTACAAAAGTTGTTCCGACGACAACCGCCGTATCGGTATAGCTGATAGTCAGGCCCACTTTGTTTCCGTCAACAACCACCTCTGCATTGTTCCCAACAGAAGGATAATAAGCGTTTTCAGGTGAATATTTAATGCTGACAACAATAGTAGTACACCCGCTCAACATTTCAACAGGCTTAACCGTAACGGTAAAGGCATTAATATAATAATTATGGTCAGCCGTATAATTATTAATATTATTAAGTACCTGTGCCTGAATTTCGCCGGAAATATCTGCTGTAACGACTCCGATCCTGAGCGACCGCAGAATAGCCTCTTCATCCATGCATAGTATCTGACTATCCTGACCACTTATTTCAAGACTGTAATTACTTATATACGTCCATGTATTTGCACCGTATGAGGGCAGATAGTAATGCGTATATTGATAGCCGGATACAGTCCAACCGCCCCTTGATTCACGATAGTAATTCCATTTATCCGAAGGATCAGGAGAATAAGTAGTTTCAGATTCTGACGACCCGTCAGGCTCGCCGCTACTTGTACTCTGCATACCATCGGAATACACTATAGTATTGAAATATACCGTAAGTGACGTATCGGCAGAACCGTCAGACTTTGAACAACCGTAAAAAGGATAGTTCTTTTCACCGGCGCTACCGGCAAACTGAACACTTTCTGCAAGAAATACAGCCGTGACCATTCCGTAGTTATCCATGAAAGCCTTTTCGCCCACATAGATCACATTTTCAGGGACAACCACATTTTTAAGCGACTTACCGGAGAATACTTCTGAATATATCTCAGAAACAGGAAGACCGCTTACCGTATTTTCCAGCACAAGCGTAGTCCCTTCAGAATAATAACTTTCTATGTCGGCAGTCGTTCCGGTTATTGCATAGTGAGGCGCAGAATTTGCCGCAGTAGAACCAACGAATGTATACACAACGCCGTTCACCGTCTTTTCGGCGGCAAGAGAGAATTTTCTGTAGCTGTATTCCCTTTCGGTAACCGCAAACGAAGAGTTTATAGAGCCGTCCGCCATATTCTGGTATACGATAAGGTCGCCGTTTTCATCGTAGCACGAAGAGTTTGTGCCGTCGAAGAAGTAGATAGTTGAACCGCGCCTTAACGATATTGTATCAAGCAGAGTAGTCCCGTTTGTATCGTAGATTTTTACGGTCACATAGCCGTCAACGAGAATATAGGTGTAATCGTAGACGATTTTATTGTCGCTGTTCGGCTCTATCTTAACACCACCGAATATCGTATCGCCGTAGCAGAAGCCCTCTGAATCGTAAGCCTTGGACGAATAACCGAAGTCTATCGTGTCAGCGTTATCCGAAGGATTATTGCGTTCGATCTCTTCATACTTTGCGTTAGCCGTAATGAAGTAGTCAGAAACTTCAATGTAGTTCCCGTCAGATCTGTCAAGATATTCCAGACTTGCTTTTATATCTATTGTTCCGCTCACGGAGAGGAACACGTCGAGAGAGGCAATGCCCCTGTTTTCATCGCGCTTTATGCCCATATCCATCACTGTGAGCGCGCCGCCTGTAAGGCTATTGCCGTTGAGCGAGAATGCGTAATACCCGTTTGCCGCCGAGCCGTATCCAAGGTTTGAGATAAGAGAACTTACCGCGTCCGCATCGCCTAAGCTTACAGCGTCGCTGTCAGGCAACAACACAGACATTGCGCTTATAAACTGCGAGATTGAAGTTTTTTCCGCATCAGCGTCTGCAGTGCTTATGGCAGCTGCGTTTGTATCATACATAAAGTGGCGCTGTTCTGTGGCGAGGCCGGAAGAGAGATTGACTTCTGCGGCAAGCATATCGGCAAGGTCATTCCAGTCCGATATGCCGAACAACCCGCCAATAGGGCTTACGCTCAACCTTGTCAGCCAGCGAAGGGGCGAATCGCTTGTGCCTTCATCGTGGGCAAACAGATGGTCTATGAAGTATTCGGGCGTCATTACCCAATAGATCTCGTCTGCCGTACCCCTGTCGCGGACAAGGGTAAGGTAGCCGTTGCTGTATGTTATGGCGATATCGGACTCGGTTGAGCTTGCAGCCACAACGGCAAGGCCGCTCACAGCGCCAAGATGCGCCTGTGCGGAGAGATAGAACCCGCCGTTGCCGTCTATGTTTATAGTCACATAAATATTGCTTACCGTAACGCTTAACAGTCCTGCAACGTTAAGCTCTATACTGTCTTCGTATAAGGTATATGCAAGGCCGTCCGACGAAGGTTTTTTGCCCGAAGCTATAAGGTTGCCAAGGTCTTTTACAAGGTCGCCTATGAAGTCTATATCAACAAAATCCACATCGGGTACACTTGCCG
Source organism: uncultured Clostridia bacterium (assembly GCA_944341075.1). Classification (GTDB taxonomy): domain Bacteria; phylum Bacillota; class Clostridia; order Christensenellales; family Borkfalkiaceae; genus Coproplasma. The sequence goes on along the minus strand of CALVLV010000025.1, from coordinate 1,930 downwards.
TGCTGCCGTCTGCGGCGGTGGCGGTAAGCCTGAACCAGCCGTTATCGGCATTGTCGCCCCTGTATATATTGAGCGCGACAGACTTGTTGCCTTCGGTATTGGTGAGCTTTAACCGCGCCTTGCCTATATCTGCGTTGACGCCGAAGTGAGCAAGCATGCCGTTGATATCAGCCACCACAGCACCGTCTTCCATGGCGGTAACATACTTGCTGTAGTCGAACGAAAGCAATTTTTCAAGCATGCCCTCAAGTCCGCTCTGCTGCTCTTCGCTCATTACTGCCACGCGCACCTTTGCGTTCTCCCCGGTCGCACCGCCCATAAACAACGCGATAATCTGTTGCACATCTTCGCTGTTGATAAGGGCAACTATATTTTCCGCCAGAGAATATATGCCGTCTGCGGAGATCTGTACGTTGAGGTCGGAAAGTTCGGTGCCGTTGATATTGGTCAGCATAACGTAGAATATGCCGTTCTGCGCAAACACGTTTGCCGCAAACTTAAAGCCGTTCACGGTTATGTCGAGCGCGGCAGACGCGAACTTATCGGGGTCGATGCTGCCGTCTTCGGCAAACCCGCGGGTGAAAGTGAGCGTTGCATCTACCGAAATGCCTGCAAGCGCGGGCACCTTGCTGCCGTCGCCGCTTAAGTATACATCTACAGAATAGGTCTTGCTGCCGAGGAATTTGCCTATATCTATCGTGCCGAATGCGCCTAAGATATAGTCGTATATCATGCGCGTAAAGCCGCCTTCGGTTTCGGCAGAGTTGGTAAAGGTATAACCTTCACCTGCGAAAGCCTCGGTGAGCGCGGCGTTGACATTGCCGTAACCGTTTGTGCCCGCACTGACATCTATGTTGAACAGGTCTGTGCCGTTCACGTTGATATCGCCTTCCAGCTTAAGCGTACCGTCGGCAGCTGCGCCTATGGTGAGCGACGAACCGAACAGCCCTGCGATGATATCCGTGCCGTCCACCTCTACGCTGCCGCTGAGCAGTCCGCCGAATATATCGGCCGCAAGGCCGTCGCCGCTGAGCTGGTCGAGCACGAACTTTATAACAGATATCATGTCGGTGTTGGCGGGGGTGATGTCATCGGTCACGCCCGTTGCCGCACTGCCTGCCTCTTCCGAAAGCTCGGCAAACGCCTTGGCGGTATTGCCGCCAAGCAGGTTGTTTATGCTTGCGATAAGTTTATTTATATCGCTTTCAAACTGATCTATATCGCGCCTGTAAATATCTATGCCGCTGCCGTTTATAGCAAGCCTTACAAGGGGCTCACTGTCAGCCGCGAGGGCGTTATATATAAGTTCAACCTCTGTGGTATTGTCTGTGGCGGCGCCGCTCCTGGTGGAATATGCGCCGTCAGCCGTAAAGAGCGTGAGGTCGAGCGCCAGCGCCTCAAGGTCGCCCGAAAGGGTGTTCCACTTGGCTTCGCCGCGGCCATTGATGCCCATATATATGCCGTTTACCGCAATTTCGGCGTTTTCAAGACTGAAGTAAATTTCGCCAGTGGAAGAGATATTCTCTATGGCGGCTATCGCATTTGCAACCACCTCGAGCACGTCGTTTATATCAAGATAATCTTTGATGTCGGGAGCGGAAAGAACCGTTTCGCTGCCGCTTACCGTTATGGTAAGGCCGGCGGTCTCTTTCTCTCCCGTTCCGCTGAACAGCGCGCCGCCGGTGAGCGTGTCGGTGTTGAGGTCGTAGCCCAACTTTACAAGTCCAAGCTTTACGTCGCTGCCGACAAGCGTACCGAGAATGTAGTCGAGGTCTATGGTAGTTGTAAGTCCGTTCGCATCGGTAGCAAGCTCTTTGACTACACTGCTCCACTCTATTCCGAGCACTTTGGCAATTATATCTACTATGCCCTGCTCCTCTTCGGGAACTTCGTCAAGCGTTACTACGCCGCCGTCTATGAGCGACTGTAC
>CALVLV010000024.1 GCA_944341075.1 uncultured Clostridia bacterium | reverse complement strand
GGGGGAACTTATCTGTGCTGCCCAGCACCTCGCGCGCGGGCACGTTGTTGAGCTTGATGACGGCGCCGTCGGTGAGCACGTCTATGTTGCGGCGCTCCACCTCTATATAGTTTATGGCGTCCGCCACCTCTGTCTCGGTCTTGCACACGCGCAGGAAGGGGAACACCTTAAAGCCCTGGTCTTTGAGCCACGCATAGCAGTCCGCCTGGGTGGCGGGCATGCCTTCGGGCATGTAGTTTATGTCGTAAAAATATATATCGGGGCGGCGCTTAGCGGTGACCGAAGGGTCGAGGTTGCGTATTGCGCCCGCAGCCGCGTTGCGCGCGTTTTTCAGCGGTTCGGCTGCCGTTTTGTTGTATTCTTCCAGCACGCTCAGGCGGATGACCGCCTCGCCCTTGACCTCCACCAGCCCCTTATAGGGTATGGCGAGCGGGAACGACTTTATAGTCAGGCACTGGGCGGTTACGTCCTCCCCCTCCACGCCGTTGCCGCGGGTAGTGGCGCGCACGAACGCGCCGTTTTCATAAGTTAAACACATGGTGAGGCCGTCGAACTTGTATTCGACGGTATATTCGGGCTCGGGCACCACCTTTTTTACGCGGGTGAAAAAGGCCTCCAGCTCCTCCGAGGTGACGGCCTTGTCCAGGCTGTACAGGCGGGCGATGTGCGCATGGCGCGAAAAGGCCTTCAGCGGCTCGCCGCCTACCCTGCGGGTGGGACTGTCGGGAAGAACGGTGCCCGTCTGCTCCTCAAGCTTTTTAAGCTCATCGTAGTACTTATCGTACTCGCTGTCGGGGACGGAAGGGTCGTCCAGCACGTAATATTCGTGCGCCCATTTATTTAGTTTATCTACAAGTTCGCGCATTCTGTCCATAATTTTTACCGAAAAATATTTTCACCGCTTTATGTTGTAACTAATAACTTTACAGATACGAGCAAGACAAGGCGCGCGAGCATTTGCGCCTTACTGCCAATACCCCTTGCTACGATAACCCTTGAAGAAACGAGCAAAATCCCCCCTGGCTTGCCTTTGGCAAGCCTTCCCCCCTTTGGCAAGGGAGGCAAGAAAGCGTGCGGAAAGCTGTGAGGGAGTTTACTATAGCGTAAATGACCGAACAGACCCGCAAGCGCGACAAAGTATTGCGAAGTATATGTAAAGTTTGGCGGGGTAAATTAATTTATGATAGTCAAAGGGGCGAGAGAGGCGGACAACTCCTTTATCCCCTGCCCGTCGAAGGCGACGTTTATTACAGAGCCGCCGTTTTTTACCGCAACCACAGTGCCGTTGCCGAACTTGGCGTGGCGAACCTTCATGCCGACGGTATACTTGCCGCCCGAGGCAGGCTTTTTGGCGCCGACGCCCCCGAACCCGCCGAAACCGCCGAACGACTTTGCGGGGCTGGAATAGCTTGCGGGGCGGCTTTCGAAATCTTCATCCGAAGAGTAGAGCGAACGGGAATATCCCCTGTCCTCGGCACCGGCAGCCTCCTGCGGGCGTGAATACCCGCGGTTGCCGTAAAAATCGCCGCCGTAGCGCTGCGCGCCGTATTCGCCGCGCCCGTAGCCCGAGTAGCGGTTGCCCGCATAAACGGGCGTATCTTTTATGCCCAGCCTGGGGGCGAGCTCCTTTAAAAAGCGCGACATTGCCGTGCGTTCGCGGCGGCCGTACAGGTTGCGTTCCTTGGCGCGGGTGAGGTACAGCCTCTCTTCGGCGCGGGTGATGGCAACATACATCAGCCTGCGCTCCTCCTCCAGTTCCCTGCCCTCGCTCTCTGCGCGGGAAGAGGGCATTATGCCGTCCTCAAGTCCCGAAATGAACACGGCGCGGAATTCAAGCCCCTTTACCGAATGTATGGTGGCAAGCGTTACATAGTCGCTCTCGTCCATCTCGTCGGTGTCAGAATACAGCGTCACCGTGCTGAGGTATTCGCTCAGGGTGGCATTGGGGTTTAAACGGGAGAAATCGTCTACCGAGGCGACAAATTCGTCTATATTGGCAAGGTCGTTTTCGTCCTCGCAGGCAGATTTTAATTCCGTCTTTTCTATCACCTGCCGCACAAAGGCGTTTACAGGCGTTTCAAGCGACGATATTATAAGGTCTTTTATTATAGAGCGGAAGTCCGAAAGGCGCTTTTTCATGCCCTGGTTAAGAGGCAGCTGTTCGCAGTCGGTGAGCGAATCGTACAGCGAGTAGCCGTTCTGCGAGGCGTAGCTTTCCATTACCTCCATCGTCTTGCCGCCTATGCCGCGGCGGGGCACGTTGATTATGCGCGTGAACGCCTCGTTATCGAACGGGTTGGAAATAAGGCGCAGGTATGCAAGCACGTCCTTTATCTCCTTGCGCTCGAAGAACTTGAGGCCGCCGAACACCTTGTAGGGTATGTTGTACTTTGCAAACTCCTGCTCGAACGAGCGGGTGAGCGCGTTTATTCTCATAAGAATGGCAAAGTCGGAGTACTTGTACCCCTTGTTCAGAACAAGGTCGGTTATGGTGCGCGCAACGTACAGCGCCTCTGAAAGTTCGTCCTCGGCGGCGTAGTAAACGGGCTTTTCGCCCTCGGGCGCCTCCGTCCACAGCGTTTTGCCGCGGCGGCCTGCGTTGTTCTTTATTATCTCGTTGGCGAGCGAAAGTATGCTGCCCGTGGAGCGGTAGTTTTGCTCCAGCTTGTACACCTTTGCGTCGGGGAAGTCGTCGTCGAAGCGCAGAATGTTCTCTATCTCGGCGCCGCGCCAGCCGTAAATCGACTGGTCGTCGTCGCCCACGCAGAACAGGTTGCCGTGCACCTGAGTTAGAAGTTTGACTATGTCGTACTGAACGGCGTTGGTGTCCTGAAATTCATCCACGAGCACATATTTGAACCTGTCCGAAAGGTACTCGCGCACCTCGGCGTTGCCGCGCAGAAGGCGGCGGGCATACAGAAGAAGGTCGTCGAAGTCGAGCGCGTTGTTTTCGTGCAGGTGCTGTTCGTAGCGGCGGTATACGCGCATGTAGTCCTCTATCTTGTCCTCGTGGGCGTGTTTGCGGACGTACTGGTCGGGCTCCAGGCCGAGCATCTTGGCGTTGCCTATGTGGAAGCGCGCAGATTTGAGCATCTTTTCGTCGTCAAAGTCCAGCTCCTTCAGGCACTTTTTTACTATGTTCTTGCGCTCGGTTTCGCTGTATATCGAAAAGTCGGGCTTTATGCCCGCCTCAGCGGGATACCGCCTCAATATGCGCACGCACATGGAGTGTATGGTGCATATCCACATGTCGCCCACGTCGCCGCAGATAAGGCGCACCCTCTCCTTCATTTCGGCAGCGGCCTTGTTGGTGAACGTTATGGCGAGTATCTGGCGGGGAGAGGCAAGTTCCTCCCTGAGTATGTACGCAATGCGCGATGTTAAAACGCGCGTCTTTCCGCTGCCCGCGCCCGCGAGCACGAGCACGGGGCCTTCGGTATCCTTTACCGGGGCAATCTGTTCGGGGTTGAGTTTATCTAAAATTTCATCCATAAAATTCTCACAAATTTTTCGTTCGGGCCGCGCCCGAAAAATTTCGTGATTTTGAGAAACCATGTTTCTCTGGCGGCATTTTTATAGTGCCCACCTTTATAGAAATGCCGCCATTCACTTCCGGTGAGCCGGCTTTCGCCGCAAATGTAGACGCGCTTATCGGCGAACTAAATTCGCCTTGCGCACGTTAATTATTTTAATAGTTCACGCAAATCTTTCCGCAATGTAGCCTCCCTTACTAAGGGAGGTGACATATTCGAGTTTGCGAGAATATGTCGGTGGGATTTGGCAAAATCTTTGCCGTGAGGTTTTTATTAAGTCGTAAAAATGCTTAACAGCGGAAGTAAATTCCGCTTTGCATTTTTTCGGCGTTATTGGTTTTAAACTTGTTGTTGTGTAAAATTGTTCCTTGTAAAGTTCTTTACGCTCGCGCCGGCTCGCTGAACTTTACTGCGGGGAAATGCTCACAATTTTTTTGTGTCAGCCATATTACTTGTCATTTCGACCGAGCGTCAGCGAGCGGAGAAATCTCAAGGTCGACAAGACGAGCAGTAAAGAGATTTCTCCATGCGCTCATTACATTCGCTTAGTCGAAATGACAGACCGGTGGGATTTGCAAAATCTTTGCCGTGATTTTTTTGTTGTTACCCTTACAGTATAACACATACAGGCATAGAACACAATTTTTAAACCGAGTCAAACTTACGCGGCTCGCAAAAAAATTTGCGCGCCGCGTACCAAACTTAAAACAAGTTTTAAAGGCGATACGACCACACGAATATTGCTGCCACCCCGCCGTACCAACCAAGCGAGCAACGCGAACGCATGGAGAGAGCTATATATTTAATATTTTTCGCACCTCCCCGCCCACTGACTATACGCAGTCACACGTCCATATCCCTTTCCCTGCGGTACCTTTCAAGCGCCTTTAAATACTTTTCAGAAAGTTCCAATGTATAGCGCTGCTTTTCTTCATAAGAGAGCGTGGCGTAGTATTCCCTATCCGTAAGCCTGCCTATGGCGTCAGATACCTCGCCATATTCGTCCAGCATGGCCTTTACTTTAAGGTAAAATTCGTCCGGCGCTTGCCCCTTTATTTGCCTTTGTACCTTTACGCCGATGTACTTTTTAACGCGGCGCTCGTTCAGGCCTAAGTTTTTTGCCTGAAGTTCGCCCTGTTTTAAGTTGCTTTTGCAATTTTCCCAGAAGTTGTTTTTAAGCCTTTGTTTTGCCTGACGTGCGATAGACTTTATACTTTCCATGGCAACTCCTTTTTTTTCGCAAAAAAGCGACAAAAATGCAAAAGAAAAAGCCCGACCGACGTTACGTCAGCCAGACCTTTTTGCCTTAGTTCTTGTTGCGCTTTCTTGCGGCTTCGGCCTTTTTGCGGCGCTTTACGGAAGGGGATTCATAGAATTCCTTTCTGCGGAGGTCACCGATTATGCCGTCGCGCGAGCACTTTCTTTTAAACCTTTTGATAGCACTCTCAACAGATTCGTTTTCGCCTACTCTGATGGTTGACATGCCTTTTTCTACCCTCCTTCGCCTTAAGCACTTATTTGCTCTTTTTAAAAGCTTTTGTATTATAGCAAAATTTTAAGCGGGCTGTCAAACGATTTATGCCTGAAAATTATGGGCAAACTACCCGTTTTTGCTCTTTTTTTGTTTATTGCCACATATACGGCGTGCGTGTGCGGGCCTTAGGCGACCAACATGGCTATGCAGTTGATTATAACGCCCGCCGCCACCGAAATGACGTAGGTTGCAACTATCAGCAATATGTTGCGCTTTAGCTTTTTGGTGTTTTTTAGCAGCACCACAAACCCGAGGCCTGCGTTTGCGCACAGCCCCGCCACGCAGCTGCCGAACGTCATAAGCCCGTTTATATAGGTATCGGTTATTATAACGCTTGAGGCGCAGTTGGGGATAAGCCCTATTGCCGCCGATATGAACGGCTGAAGGTACGGCCCCGCGATGAGCAACGAGGATATCTGATCTTCGCCGACGGCGTAGATTATGCAGCCGAGCACGATATTTACTATTAAAAGGTAGAGTGCTATTTTGAGGGAATGGACGAGCGGGTCGAGAAGGTAGACCTTGAGTTCAGACTTGCCCTCGTGCTCGCGCCCGCATGAAAAGGCGTGTATGTCGTCCTCGCTTAGGGGGGCTATCTGCAACTTTTCGTCAGGCAGAAGGAAGTTTGCGCCGTACCCCACGCCCACCGCCACTATCATCTTTATAACAATCAGCGGCACTATTACGTTTGCCTTTGAGCCTTCGGAAAGAAGGATTATAAGCGCTTCGTCAGACGTGGCAAGGAACACAGCCAGCAGCGTGCCCGTGCGTATCAGTCCCCTGTCGTACAGCTTTGCCGCCATTACCGAAAAGCCGCACTGCGGTATGATCCCCGTGGCCGCTCCGATAAGCGGCGCCAGCCTGCCCTGAAGGCGGGCGTGATCCTTTGTGAAGGAAGTTTTATGTTCCAGAAGTTCTATAAGAACATATATCACAAAGATGAACGGGAATATTTTAAGCGTATCCAAAAACGCGTCTAAAAGAGTATCCCACATAAGACCTATTATATATTATCGCCCGCGGGCGATAAAGTTAAACAACGTAAATTTAAATGCCGCGAATTGTTTTCGCGGCACATGCTATATAAGTTTGCTTTGTGAAAAAATATTGGCTGCGGCAGCGCCGCGAAAAAATCTGCTCAGCGCTTTTTGGCCTTTTTTACCTCGGGAGGGGCGAACTGCTTTATACGCTCGTCCATTTCGCCCTTTGAAAGGGGAACAAAGTCGGCCTCGGTATTCTTTGCGTCGGCAATGTAACCTTCGTCACGCTTCAGCAGCGTAAGCTGCGTTTCGCCGTCGAACAGGTACAGGCGGGAAGTATCTATTGTAAGCCTGTGCGCCGCGCCCTTTACGGGCTTTTCCAAAAATACCGTAAGGCTGTGATTCTTTGATATGTCAATCTCCGCAAGGCTCTTGTCGCCAAGGGTATCGCCGCCGCACACAACGCCTTCAAGCTGCGCGCCGTCGCCGTCTGCCGTTATGTCTTCCGGGCGGATGCCTATGCTCAGCTTTTTGCCCGTGCCTATATACTGCTCCGCATCCGTCCAGCGCGCGAGTATGACGGCGGGAACGGCAAGCTTTTTATCATCGAAGCAGAGCACCACTTCTTCGCCCTCCCTCTGGGCGGTGGCGCCATTTATAAGGTTCATGGTGGGGCTGCCTATAAAGAAGCCCACATATGCGTTGGCGGGGTAGTCGTAAAGATTGCGGGGGGTATCTACCTGCTGAACAAAGCCCTCTTTAAGCACCACCACCCTGGTTGCCATGCTCATTGCCTCGGCAACGTTTTTGGTGGCGTATATAAAGGTGCCCTTTACGCGCGCCTGCAGGTTGATGAGCACGCCGCGCATCTCCTCCCTGAGCTTGCCGTCAAGGCCGGAAAGGGGGTCGTCCAAAAGGTATAACTTTGGCTCCCTTACTATCGCCCTGCCGTATGTGGTGAGCAGTCGCTGCGAAGCGGTGAGCGCCTTGGGCTTGCGGTAGAGTATATCCGAAAGGCCAAGCATCTCTGCCGCCACCTTTACGCGCTGCTGAACGACGGCCGCGGGCACGTTGCGCATCTTTAAGCCGAAGGCGAGGTTATCGGCAACCGACAGCGACGGGTATAGCGTGTTGGAGCCGAATATCATGGCCACGTCGCGCTCCTTGGGGTCTGCGTCGTTGACATGCTTGTCGCCGATATATATGTCGCCCGCGGTGGCCTCTTCAAGTCCGGCTATCACGCGCAGAAGTGTAGATTTGCCGCTGGAAGCGCCGCCTACTATGGCTATGAATTCGCTATCCGAAGATGAAAAGCTGACGTTGAACAGCGCCATTTTGCCGGAAGGATATATTTTGCTTACGCCGGCAAGCTTTAAATTTGCCATTATTTTACTCCGTATTCTTTGGGCATGAGGGCGAAAATATTTGCGCCCGCGCCCGTGTGGTTACTTTATTACCACTATATAATAGCACATTCCGCCGGCCTTTTCAATTAAAAAACAGGCTTTTTTTGCCGCTTGCCGAAAAGAAATGCCAAAGCCTTGAACTTTTGCGCAGAATGGTATATACTTAAAATGAAAACTATCTGCCTGCGCGGCAGAATACAGGGTTATTGCACCATGAACAGACCTGATTACGACAAGATGATGCAGAGCGAAATTGCCGCATTGAAACAACTTAAAAACGGGGCAAAGCCGCGGCTTTTGCTGCACAGTTGCTGCGCGCCCTGCTCCTCCGCCTGCCTTGAGCGGCTGAAGGACGACTTTGAAATAACCGTGCTTTATTATAACCCCAACATAGAGGACGGCGAATACGAGGTGCGCAAGGCCGAACAGGTGCGCCTTTTAAGCGAAACGGGCTGGGCGGACATTTTAGACTGCGACCACGACAGCCAAAAATTTTACGAGGCGTGCCGCGGCATGGAGAACCTGCCCGAGGGCGGCGCGCGCTGCCTTAAGTGCTATGCGTTGCGCCTTGAGCGAACCGCCGAAGAGGCCGCAAGGCGCGGCTATGACTGCTTTACCACCACCCTTACGATAAGCCCGCAGAAGAGCAGCGACCTTTTGAACCGCACGGGCGAAAAGATAGCCGCCGAAAAGGGCGTGAAGTGGCTGCACAGCGACTTTAAAAAGCGGGGCGGATATCTGCGGAGCTGCGAGCTTGCGCGCGAACACGGGCTTTACAGGCAGAACTACTGCGGATGCGAATTTTCGCGCATGGCGGCAGAAGCGCGCACGCAGGCAAAGACAGACAAGTAAAAAAGGTGTTCCCGAAAGGAGTGTTTATTTATTATCTGCCATATTCATTATCTGTCATTGACGCGATTGCGCACTTCGTGCGAGCAATCGCTACTCCATCGCTTACGCTCCTTACGACTAAGTGAGCGAAGCGAACGCATGGAGAAATCTCTCATTTAAGCACTTGTTTTTTGAGATTTCTCGACTACGCTTCGCTCCGCTCGAAATGACAACGAGAGAAACTTTGGCTATAAGGAGCCGCAGGCGTCGGAATAGCTATTGTTGCGCGTTAGCGCCAATAGCGTCAATGGCATCACCGCTGATTACACACCATTCGTCAACTCCCAGTAAAAATTTACAGTTGAAATCTGCCGCATTATGTGGTATACTTTAAGCGATAAATACAAACCGATATAAGGAAAAAATTATGGATATAAACCGCTACTCCCCTTCGTACATACTTCACAAAAAGCACCTTATAGGTCTTACGGACTACTCTACCGAAGAAATTTTTGAATTTTTATACGCCACAAAGGCATTAAAGCGCAAGTTTGAGGCGCACGAAGAGACAAACATACTGCACGGCACGTCGGTTGCCATGCTGTTTGCCGATACCTCGCTGCGCACGCGCAGCGCCATTGAGATAGGCGTGCACCAGCTGGGCGGCAACTGCGTTGACCTGCCCTACAGCAGCAAGGATATGCACGCCGGCGAAAACATAAGGGACATTGTAAACGTTATCTCGCGCTACGGCGTGGGCGCGCTTATAACGCGCAGCATAAACAAAAAACTTTTGAGCGAGTTCACCGCAATTTCCTCTATGCCAATAATAAATTCGCACAACGACGACTGCGTGCCCATACAGGCCATATCCGACCTGTTCAGTATTTGGGAAAAGAAGGGCGAGCTTGCGGGCGTAAAGCTTGCCGTTGTGGGCAAGGCGACCAGCCTTACATCCTCATTTGTCATAGGCGCGGTAAAGTGCGGCATGGAAGTTTCGGTGGCGTGCCCCGTGCGCTACGGACTTAAGCGCGAAAACATCGAAGCCGCCGAACAGATGGGCAAGATATACTTTACCGATAACCCCGTAGAGGCCGTGCGCGACGCCGACTTTGTATACACCAACGCCTACCGCTACCACACCGAGGTACCCGAAGACGAGCGCGAGGCGCTGGCGCCCTACCGCGTAGATGCGGGGCTGATGAGCTATGCAAAACACAACGCGTGGTTCATGCACCCGCTGCCCGCAACGCGCGGACTTGAAGTTACCGCTGACGTGATAGACGGCAAGCGCAGCATGGTATACGACCAGGGCGAAAACAGGCTGCACGCCGTAAAGGCCATTTTAACGCTGCTTGCAAAATAAATTTCGCCGCTTTGCCCGCGGCCTGCAGAATAAAGCTTTGCCGCGGCCTGCAGACAGCCGTGCACGCATGCATACATTTTACAGAAAAAAGGCCCCCGCAAGGGGCCTTTTGTGTTGCTTATAAAGTGATTATACCGTCATATTACCGCGCCAATAATAATTATGCAAATTATTACGGAATATATTGCATATGCATTATACGGCGCTGAATATTGCCTATCTGTAAAAAAACGCGTTATACGTTTACGCGCACTACGGCGCGGAAAATTTTGCGGCCCTCTTCCATGAACTTGCGCTCGTGCTCGGTTATAACGTTGCCTTCAAAGGGGTGCGCGGCAAGGTCGCGGCACACCTCCTCCACTTTAAAGCCGCACTCCGAGTAGCTTTGCAGCGAATAGTCGAAAAACTCCTCGTTGTCCGTCTTCTGCCATATCTCGCCGCCGCGGCAAAGCATGGCGGCATACATATTTAGAAAGCGCGGGTTGGTGAGCCGCTGGGCGGCATAGCCGAGTTTGGGGAGCGGGTCTGAAAAGTTGAGGTATACCCTTGCAATGCTTGCGGGGCGTATGTAGCGGGGCAGCACCTCTGCGGGGCAGTTTATAAAGTGAACGTTTTTAAGGCCGAGCGCCTTTGCCCCCTCGCACGCGGTGATTATTACGTTTGAAACCTTTTCCACGGCGATAAAATTTACATTCGTGTGAAGTTGCGCCATGCCCGTTACAAAGCCGCCCTTGCCGCAGCCGACTTCCATGTGCACGGGGGCAACATTGCCAAACAGCTGCGCATAGTCAAGATAGGCCTTCATTTCGGCGGCCTTTTTCATATTCTTTTCGGTAAGATCGGCGCCCGTCATTATGTCTGCGCAGGCGGCAAGGCGGGCGTCTAAATTGTCTTTGCGATGCATTCTCATACAGCTGATTTTAGCACAAACCCCACCCTATTGCAAGCCAAAACGGGTGCATTATTTTTAAAGCCTGCGGCATGCGCGCCGCCGTCAATAGTTTTGCGTGAAAAAACGCAAAATTTTGCACAGTTTTATTTATACGATTTATGTTTGAACGCGCCGCGGGCGCTTTATATAAAGGATGTCCGGGTGAAAAAATATAAAAAGGGGGTACAGAAAATTAAATATGCAGTTTGCCGTTACCTGCGCCGGCGCGCGGTAGCGCGGGGTGAAGTGCAGGCCGCATGCGATATGTTCCCCCTTTAAAGGAGAGAACGTAACGTATGGAACTGTGTGAAGTTTTTGCCCGCTGCGGGCTGGACGTACTGCTTATAACGGTTGCAAACGCCGCGCTTGCCATACTTTTAAAGCGCACCCTGCTTAAAAAAAGGCCCAAGGCAGTCACCGCAATGTGCTTTATAGCGGGAGGGCTGATTTACGCCGTTTACCACAGCATAGCCGCGGCCGACGCGCTGTATGCGTTTGAAAATCTTTCCGCCGTTGCGCAGAAGGCGCTTACCATAGGCACTCTTACGCTGGCGCTGTGCGCCGCCGCAGACAAGTTTACGGGCGGCGGAGGCGAGGCGACTGCCGCCGACGTTGTTACAAAAGCGCTTGACGGCGTAGTGGAGAGCGAACAGGCAGCCGCGTGTGCGCAGAACATTATGGCGGCGGCAGCGAGCCTTGAGGGCGACGAACTTGTAAGAGAAGTGACCGTCATAATAGGCGAACACGGCGGGCAGTGCACCGACGCGCTTGCCGCGATGATAGCGCAGACCGCCGCACAGCTCACGGCCGTTTCCGACGGCGCAGAAGAGGGCAAAGACAACTAATTGCGCCTTGCAGCCCTGCCTGCAAGGCGGGGGCGGGCGGAGTCGAAAGGCTCCGCCCGCCCTTATTTTTATGCAAATTTATATTTACATATAGAATGAGATTTTGCAATGTTTTATGGTTAAATTTGAGCTAATTTGCATTGTTTGATATGCATTTAATATGAACACCTTTCAGCGCACGCTGCTTATTTTTATATCCGTCTGCACATTCAGCGAAGGCAGAAGGTTATCTTTTAAGGCAAGATAATCGGCATAGCGGTGCCTGTGCATAAGGCAGGCCACGCCTAAAAGGTCGCACCCGTTGGTACGGCAGAAGTCCGCAAGGCTTAAAAACCTTTTTTCCACCTCTTCGGCAACGGCTTTCAGCACTCCGCCAGATACAAGGTGCGAATTTGCGCTGCCCTCTGCAGCGGGCTTGTTTTCGGCCGCCTGAACGTTGGCAAGGGCGGAGAAGGTAAATTTGGCAACGGGAACGCCGCCCTCTGCACGCACTTTAAAGCCTCCGCGGTTATTTTTGAGCCCTACGGTGTAGTTTTCCCCGTCGTACACAGCGTTTACCACCGCAAGGCGTATACTGCTGCGCATAAGGTTGAGCGCAAACGACTGTTCCTCGTTAAGTTCGCCCACAAATCTGCCGCCCGAAAACGCCGCAGTAGTAAGGCAGGTAAACTGGGCGCCTTCCCCCGAGGAGCCGCCCGAACTACCGCCCGCCCCACCGCCCGACTGCGAGCTTGCCGAACCGCCGCCGGAACCGCCACCCGAACTGCCCGAGCCTTCAGGCGCAGAGGCCTGACCGCCCTGCGAAAGGGTGATGAGCGGCATGTACGCCGCCGCCGACTGCGAACCCCAGTCCTGCGCGAGCAGCTTTAAGTTGACCGTTGAGCAGTTTGCAGAATTTTTAAGCTCTTCAGACATGGCGCGGGAAATTGCCGAGGCCGACATGCTGCCATCGGCAGGCTTTGCCGAAAGCACCTCCTTTGCGGTGCCGCGGCACATGCCCACGAGCGCGGTGAGGGGAACGTAGTCGTTGCGGTAAAAGTAGTCGAGCACGGTGAAAATGTTGCCCTGCGTACAGCTTTCGCCAAGCACAACAAGGTTGCAAAATGTAAGTTTCGGGTAAAAACCCGTTTTAGCGTTTATATCGTCAACAGCATCCGCAACAGTAGCGCCGCTGCCCGTCACCTGCGTGTACTGCTCCTCCCCGCTTTTGCCGGGCGTAGGAACGGCCGCCTGCGCGGTTACGTCGTACCCCTGCTCCGTCACGTCCACCCCCACAGCCACAACTATTGAAGCCTTGTGGATATCCACCAGTCCGAAATCGTTGGTAAAAAACAGAAACAACATTGCGGCGATAAGTATTAAAAGCGCCGCGCGCGCTATGCGCTGAAGAACGGTGCCCTTTTTCATGCTCCGCCTCCCTCACGGCCGACCGCATCTTTGCCGCCCGCAGGCACTTTTTTGCCCGCTACCCTCTTACGCCCGCCGCCTACATTGTGCCCGCCGCTTACATCCCCGCTGCCACGGCTGCTTTTTTTGTATTTAACCGCCGTAAGCACAAGGGCAAGCAGCGGCAGCACTACCGAAAACGCCAGCCATACCGCCCAAAGGTACCTGCCGTAAAATTCCTGCACAACCAGGTAACTGCCGTTGAACAGCACCACCAGCGCAAGCAACACGGCGTTTATTATAACCGACACTACCGCCGCCGCTGGGCGCACCGTGCGGCCGACAGTCTGCTCCTTGCCAAGGGCATGGCAGGCACACGTTACGGCAAGCTGGAGGTAAAGCATAAGCGCAAACAGCATGCACGCCTCTATGGCATAGACGGCAATCAGGTCTACCCTGCCCACCAACGAAAGCGCGCCGAAGAATATGGCTATTTTGCTTATTGCAAAGTACTGGTCAGGCGCAAGCGACGAAAATATGCTGTAAAACAACGCAAGAAAGCCCAAAACGGCCACAGCAGACAGCGCGTAGCTTAAAGTTATCTTTGTGCAGTCGCCGCGCCTGCAGGCAAACCTGCCCATGAACATGAGCATTACAGCGCCGTCGGAAAAGTTATAGGCGGCATAGCGCGCGCCCGTCACCAGCGACGGAAAGGGAGTTTTTAAAACGGGCAGCAGCCAGCCCATATTGCTTTCGCCGACAGACATGGCCACCACAGCGGCAAGCGCGGCGCAAAACAGAGGGAACATCACGTCCGCCACCCTGCCTGCATTGCGCAACCCCTTTGCGGCAACGTATACAGACAGCGCAAAGAAGGGCAAAAAGGTTATCAGCGAAGGGATCGTATCGTAGAATATGGCCTGAACAAACAGTTTCTGCTCCAGCATCGGAAGGAGCGATGCCATGATAAAGAAGGCAAAAAGCAGCCACGCCGCCACTCTGGCGGCCGCTTTGCCGAACATTCCCTCTATCACGCCGAACACCGTTTTATCCGTCTTTGTGCAGGCGAAAGATACCGCCCACACCGCCGCCACCTGCAGCAAATATATTGCAAGCGCGGGAAACAGCAGGTCGTTTTTTGAGTAGTACGAAAGAAGCGCGGGCATCATTAAAAGCTTGCCTGCCGCCGAATATGCAAACATTATAAAGCACACCTGCCGCGTGCTGAGCTGATTTTCCATAATACCCCCGTAAAACGGCGCCTTTTTCGCCGCCGTGAATTTTTACTGCCGCCGCAATTTTTGCACGATACCGCTCCGCCGCACGACAAATTTTACGGCCCAACCGCCGCAACGCCGCGCCGCCGCTTACATGCACTATTGCCCCGTACATATGCCGCAGACAACGCCCTTACTTTTTATTTTTATAGCGGACTTTATCTCTGCTTTTAAGCGTTTTGGGCCGCTTTGAAAGCGTGCGCATATCGGCCTTTATGAACCCGTCCGAAAGGTCGCGCGGAACAAGCGGCGAAAAAGGCGCCATGAGCGGCACGCCGTAGGCCTGTTCTGTAACAAGGTAACATATTAAAAAGCAGGCAAACAGCACTATGCCGAACGTGCCTATGCTGCCCGCCACCACAAGCAGCGCCCACCTGAGCGTTGCAGTAGTTTCTACAAGGTCGGGCACCACATACAGGCATATCGCCGAAAAGGCGACGATTATTATTGCGGGCGTGGATATGATGCCCGCCGAAACAGCGGTTTCGCCCAGCACCAGCGCTCCGACTATGGATATGGCCAGCCCCACATACTTGGGCATGCGTATGGACGCCTCGTTGAGCACCTCTAAAACGAACAGCGTTAAAAACATCTCTACGCTGGGCGAAAGGGGCAGGCCAGATACCGAGCTTGAAATATTGAGGAGCAGCTTGAGCGGTATAAGCTGCAGTTTGAACAGCTGCGCCGCAACATATGTGGCGGGCAGAAATATGCCCACGATGACTGCCACGGCGCGCAATATGCGCAGTATTGTGGCGCGGTAGGCAGATATATAGTAATCTTCCGCCGATTGAAAGTCCTCCACCAGCATATACGGCACGGTGAGGGCGATGGGCGACCCGTCCACGATCAGCCCCACGCGACCTTCGCACAGCTTTGCACAGAATATATCCGGCTTTTCGCACGCGGCGCACCGTTTGAACAGCGAGCGCGGGCGGGAGGATATGAACCTGCCCACATACGACGAATCGGGCACTATGTCTATCTGGTTGCAGACTATCTGTTTTTTCAGCTTTTCGGGAATAACGGGGTCGCACACACCGCTAAGGTAGCACACCGTTACGGCGGTATCCGAACGCTTGCCCGTGCGGACGGTATCCAGCCTGAGCGCAGGGCTTTTAAGACGCTTGCGCACCAACGCGCAGTTGACCTTTAAATCTTCAACAAACCCCTCGCGCGGGCCCTTTACCGCCACCTGCGTGGGCGGCTCCATCACAGCCCTGCCCGGCGGCTTGGTAAGGCCTATCACAAAATAGGTTTTTTCGCCGTCCGCCAAAAGTACGGCGCTGCCGTAAGATATCTCATTTACGGCAACCGAATAGTCGTCGCCCTCCTTGACCTCTGGCGAGGCGAGCATGGCGCGTATCCCCTCCAGCCCCTCGTCCGTCTGCGCGGCGGCCAGCGGCTTTACCACAAGTTCGCCTAAAAGCTCCTTATCGGCCAGCCCGTCCACATATATCAGGGCAAATTTTTTGCCCGCCGCCGAAGAAAATTCATACGTTATCACGTCGGCGGAGACAAGCACGCCCTTTATTTTATCAATGCCTGTTTGCAACTTCTGCATAAACCCATTATCTGCATTAAGCCGGGTTTTATTACACACCTTTGCAATACGCAAAATTGCGCGGCGCGCGATGACAAACAGTATTTATTTTCGCTCTGTCATCTTGAGCGTAGCCGAAGGCGGAGCCGAAAGATCTCAGACATATCCACATGGGAGCTTTGAGATTTCTCCGTGCGTTCGCTCGCTCACTTAGTCGAAATGACAGCAGTGGCCATGTAAAGTTGAAAAGGCAAAGAGCAAAATTACACGCCTTTCACGCACTCTGATGGCGCGGCGCGCGTTGACAAACGCGCGCCGCGGTGGTAAAATTCAGTGCAGAAACATACACGAAAGAGGTATTTATGGCGGTAATAGAATACGACGCGCGCTACTTTTCCCCGCGCGACGTGCTGGAGTGCGGGCAGATATTCAGGTTTGTGCCCTTTGGCGAAGGGTACAAGGTCTTTTCTGCAGATAAGGCCTGCTATGTTTACACCCGCGGCAACGCCACATTTGTAGAATGCGACGACGGCGACTATTTTTACAACTTTTTTGATTTAGGGCGGGACTATGCCGCGATCACCGAGCGGGCTAAATCATTCGGCGTGCCCCTTTTGACGCGCGGCGCAAGCCTTGGGCAGGGACTGCGCCTTTTGAACCAGAACGCCGAAGAGATGATATACTCGTTTATAATTTCGCAGAACAACAACATTCCGCGCATAAAGGGAATAATTGAGCGGATATGCGCCGCACTTGGCGAAGAGCGCACGTTTATGGGTGAAAAATACCACGCCTTTCCCACCTCTGCCGCGCTTGCGGGCGCGGGCGCCGAATTTTTTAAACTTATAGGCGCGGGCTACCGCGACGGTTACCTTGCCGCAACTTCTGCCCGAATAGCCGCCGAGGGGATAGATGAGCTGTATGACTTAAGCGACGACGACCTGAAAAAGGCGCTGCTTACATACACGGGCGTGGGGCCGAAGGTAGCCGACTGCATAAGCCTTTTCGGGTTCGGCCGCAGGGCGTGCTTCCCCGTGGACACGTGGATAGAAAAACTTTACCGCGAGGACTTTGGCGGCACACTTAAAAACAGGGACAGGATAAACAGATATTTCTGCGAGCTTTTCGGCGAAGACGCGGGCTATATGCAGCAGTACCTGTTTTACGCCAAGCGCGAGGGGCTTTGATAAAATTGCCTGAAAATCAGCTGCAAAATATTGCACATTAAGCAAATAGTTGGGGCATATTATGCGGTCAATCTATAAAAATACAGACGCGGCGCGCCCCTTGAACGGGGCGCGCCGCCTATAATTATAGCGCAAAAAGTTTAAAATTTTATGCCGGGCGGCATAATATAGTATAACTGTCAAAAATATAACGGTAAAAAATTATAAGGTGTTCCCGAAAAGTGTGTGTAGCTATCAACCTGTCATCTCGACCGAAGCGCACAGAGTGCGCGAAGTGGAGAGATCTCTCTTCTTAACAGCTTTTTTAGAGATTTCTCCACGCGGGCTGCGCCCTTGGTCGAAATGACACCACCGCTAATTACACACCATTCGTCAACCCCGAACTTATATGGTAAAAAAAACTATGCCTGATTACTTTACCCACTGCATCGCCGCGGAATGTATATACGGCGGACTTAAAGAAAATTACAGAAGGCAGATTGCCGCAAAAAAGACGGAATACCTTTTGGGCGCCCAGGGCGGGGACGTATTCTTTTTTTACGGAATGAGCTACAAAAACAACGTTGGCAGAATGTTGCACCACGCCGACGCGTGCAAGCTGTTTGAACAGCTGAGCAAGGGCGACACGGCATACTGTGCGGGCTGGGCCACTCACTACGCACTTGACTGCACCGTACACCCCTTTGTATACGCCCACGAGCGCACCCACCGCGGCCTCCTGCTGCACCAGCGGTACGAACGCGACCTGGGACTTTACGTAAGCCGCAAGCGCGGCGTCCGCCGCGCCATAATGCCGCGCGAAAAGATGCTTGCATGCACGTTTACCGTGTGCGACACCGTTAAAAAGGCCGTGCCCTATATATGCGCCGCGGGAACGGCGCGCTGCCTTGAAAGGTATTATTTTTACACGCGGCGGCTGTTCAAAAGCAAAAAGCTGGAGTTCAGTTTAGACTGCGACTATTCGCAGCCGTACAGGGCGTTTGAACGCGGCATAGAGCTTGGGATACGCGCCGTTGAGTGCGTACTTGACGGCGACATAGACCCCGAAGTCTTCAACAAAAGTTTTTTGCAGAAATAACAAAAGGCCGACCGAATAAATTTAATAACCGAAGTCCGACAAACCCAAGCCGTCATTTCGACCGAGCGCAAGCAAGTGGAGAAATCTCAAACAAAAAAACTCACTCATCATATTCGTCGGCACATAGTGCCGCTTCTTTTACCAAATTTCCCTCATTTTCTTCACCTGCAGCGCCATAATTTGCCGCCTGCGCGGCACGGGCATCGGGGACAGCAAATATGCTGTCGTAGATGTTGCAGCAGGCAAACCTTTCGCACAGTTCGTCCTGCGTGACCTCCTCCCCTTCGGGCGTGCGGAACACTACATACTTTTTTTCATCGAGGAATTTTATCGCCCTGCGGTATGTAAGGCCGCCGTCTGCAAGTATATACTTTATCTCCAGCCCCCGTTTAAGGCGCGGGCCGCAGGCAAAGTTCACCTTGCTTGCCACCGCAGGCTTTGAAAAGGCCGAACAGACCAAAAAGAGCGAAAAGGCAACGGCGTTTTCGCCTATTCCCGCAAAAAAGAACAGGCACAGCACGGCAACGGCGAGCAGCACCGTGAGTACGCGCAACGCTATATTTGCCGCGCGGCGGGGCATTAGTTTATACATAACGCACCGCGCCACCCTGCCGCCATCCAGCGGGTAGGCAGGCAGAATGTTGATGGCAAGCATTACGGCGTTTGCCTGCATAACGGTGTCCGTCCAGGCGTATGTATCGGGCAAAAACCACCACAGCCCCGCAAGGGCAACGCACACGGCGGCGTTCACCGCGGGGCCGGCAAGCGCAAGCTTTACCTCGTCGCGCGCGGATATGCCCTCTATCTCGCACACGGCGGCGGCGCCGTACGGCATGAGCTTTATGCCCGAGCACTCAAACCCCATTCCGTGCGCGCAAAAAATATGACCGCACTCATGCAAAAGCGCGGTCAGGGTGTATATCATAAATACGGGCAGTCCGCCGAACAGTGCGCTGAATATGCCAGCCGCCACAAACAGCGGATGTATGCTTATTTTCACGGATTCCACACGGGGAGCGCGCCCGACATAGTGTAGCCGTTTATAAGCGCTCCGTCGTTATACATAGTCACCGTTATTTCGCCGCCGCCATCGGAATACCCTACGGGTATGTTGCCCTCTACCCCGTCGCCTGCAGCGCAGTATACAGTGCTGAGCCCGCTTATAACGCTGCGGAAAGCAGACGTGTGGGCGATCTCCACCGAGTAAGTGCCGTTATCGAGCTGCGTTACCGACGCCACTTCGCCTTCGGCGACGGGATACACTGCGGTATCGGCGGTAAAGGTTATCACGCCACCATCGGACACTGCCACTTCGGCATCAGAAAGGGGCGACACCACGGGGAACAGCTGAAAGTCTGTATAGGCCGCCTCCTGCACGGGCTGGGCGGTTATGTTGCGTATAAACGTGTTTATTGCGCTTGAGGGCATGAACACGTTGGTGAGAAAAATGCCCACGGCTATAAGGCACGCCGCGGCCACCTCGATGAGCAGTATCCTGCCCGACTTATCGGCAAACGTAGCCGCAAGCGCCGTAGTTTTTGCGGGCTTGGGCGGCACGGATATGTCCTCGGCATACACATAGTCGCCCATGCGCTCGTTTACGCTGTCGACCACCTGTTCCTTGAGCTCTTCGTCGCTCTTTTGTTGCTTTTTCTTGAAAAACGGCTTCTTTTTGACCACGCTCACAGTACTCACAGGCACTTCGAGCATCTGGGCATATTCAAGTTCCTGGTTCATTTTTGCATCCTCCGAAAGGTTATGTATACCCTAAATTATGCTTTGCGACTGCGGAGTAGAACGGGGAACGGGACGAAAAGTTTGTATTATTTTGGCAAAAACAGGGGCGCGCGGGTAAAATTAAAAATCTTAGCACTTATAAATAATGGCGGAAAATACTTAAAGCCGCGGGCGGGCTGCAGTTTGCAGCCCGCCCGCGGCACCGTAATATAATTATATTCTTTTAAACCGTAACAATTTTTATTGCCCGCAAAACAACTATCTTATGCCGCGGGCGTAAAATTCGTCCGCGAGGCGGGCGAAACCTTCGGGCGAAAGCTCTTCCCCGCGCGCCATTGCGCCTATGCCGCAGGCGGTAAGCACCCCGCGCACATCCTCGCGCTTTAACGAAAAGGCCTGCATAAGGTTGTTTTCCAGCGTTTTGCGGCGGGAGGCAAAGGCGGCGCGCACCACCTTTTTATACAGCGCGGCGTCCTTTACAGCCACGTTGCCGTCGGCTATGTCTATGCGGACGACGGCGCTGTCTACATTGGGGCGGGGCATGAACATGTTGCGCGAAACACGCTTGATTATTCTGCACACGCCGCGCAGCGCAATGTTTGCCGTAACTGCGCCGTAGTCGGCAGTGCCCGCTTGGGCGCAGAAGCGTTCGGCAACCTCTTCCTGCACCATCACGGTGAGCGAAAGGCACTTTTGCGACTGCTCTATAAACTTCATTACAAGCGGCGTGGTGATGTAGTAGGGCAGATTTGCCACCACCGTGTAGGGCGGCATTTCCCACTCGAACTCCGCCATATTGACCTTTAAAAAGTCGCGGAAGACGACTTCGGCATTTTCCGCGCCCGCCAGCGTTACGGCGAGCACGGGTTTTAGGTCGCGGTCTACCTCAAAGGCGATCACCTTTTTTGCGCGCTCTGCAAGCACGCGGGTCAGCGTGCCCGCGCCGCAGCCTATCTCCACCACGGTGCTGTCACCGTTTACGCCCGCGCCGTCTGCAATGGCGGCGAGCAGGTTGGTATCGGTTATAAAGTTCTGCCCGAACTGCTTTTTGAATTTAAAGCCGTTTGCGGCCAGCACCTCTTTTACTTT
This sequence comes from uncultured Clostridia bacterium, assembly GCA_944341075.1. Taxonomy (GTDB): domain Bacteria; phylum Bacillota; class Clostridia; order Christensenellales; family Borkfalkiaceae; genus Coproplasma. Next base: position 9,953 of record CALVLV010000024.1, on the reverse strand, counting down.
GCCTTCTTCCATAATTTACCTTTGCGCCCGCCGCATAACAGCGCGCGGCCGCGGCATACTTATTTATGCAGGGCAGAACTTAATGTTTGCCCTGCCTTACAGATGAACGTGGCGGCGGCAGTTTTTGCCGCCGCCCCTGACTTTATTCTGTTGCTTTTGAAAAAAAGCGCCGACATTCTTATCATTGACGTAATTGACGCTTTGCGTAACAACCTCTGTTATGTCGCCTGCAACTATTTACGCCAAAAGGCGCAAGTTTATGTCATTTCGACTAAATGACCGAAGGGAACGCATGGAGAAATCCCGATAAATATAAACTGTAAAGGCAAAGAGATTTCTCCGCGCGGGCTGCGCCCTTGGTCGAAATGACAAATGGGGAGCACCTTTCGGTCGCTTAATCGTTAGTTGTGCGAACAGCGGCAGCTTAGCCGAGTTTTTTGAACAGCGCGTGCGCGTTGGCCCACACCGCGGCCGCCATACCCTCAACTTCCATGCCCTTCAACGCCGCCATATTGGCGGTTATTTCGGGTATACTTGCGGGCGTATTGGGGAATGTGTCGTACTTTGAGGCGGGCGGCAGATAGGGGCTGTCCGTCTCTGTGAGCAGCCGTTCTGCGGGGATGACCGCAATTGATTTTTTTGCGCGCTTGCTGCCCTTGTAAGTGGACGTGCCGCCAAAGGAAAAATACAGCCCCAGCTTTGCAAATTCCGTAGCAAGCTCTGCCGAGTGCGAATAGCAGTGCAACAGCGCGCCGCAACCGAGCAGTTCCTTACGCTCCTTTAAAAAGTTGTACATATCCTCCGCGCAGTCGCGGCTGTGTATCTGCACGGGCAGCCCGGCGCGCGCCGCCATTTCAAGCTGTTGCGCAAACAGCCTGTGCTGAAGGGGCTTATCGGTGTCGTCGTAGTGGTAATCCAGCCCTATCTCACCCAGCGCCACGCACTTGGGGTGAAAAAGCAGGGCGGCTATCCTGTCAAGGTCGCCTTCGCGGTACTTTTTAAGCTCGGTGGGGTGAAAGCCAGCGGTAAAGTATACCATGGGGTACCTTTCGGCAAGCTCCATTCCCGCAACCGAAGAGGGGATGTCGAACCCGGCAGTGATAACTTTTTTTACGCCGACCTCTTCAAGCCCCGCCAAAAGCTGCTCCATATCGCCGTATTCGCCGCCCGTGAGGTGGCAATGAACATCAATATACCCGCACATATGCCTTAACTGACGCAGTTTACGCAAGCACGCTGCCCGCGGGCATATCCTTTTCGGGGCAGACGAGCGAAAGCGTTCCGTCGGGCGCTTCGGCGCACACTATCATGCCCTCAGACATGAGCCCCTTCATCTCCCTGGGGGGCAGGTTGGTGACCACTATCACCTTTTTGCCGACCATCTCTTCGGCGGTGTAGTGCTTGGCGATCCCGCTGAGCACCGATATAGTCCTGCCGCCGATATTCACCGTTTCGTGCAGCAGTTTGCTCTTTTTTACAGGTTCGCAGGCGACCACTTCGCCCACCACCATTCTCACCTTTGCAAAGTCGTCTATGGTTATCTGCTCGGCGGGCTGCTCTTCGGGGGCAGGCTGAGCGGCAAGTTTCTGTTCTTCCATTATCTTTTCTATCTTTCCCTTTATATCTTCAAATTTAATGCGGGCAAACAGCGTTTCGGGTTGGCTTGCCACAACGTACTGCTCCGCCATGGATGTATCGCCCGCGGCGCGCTGCGCCGCGCCCGTTTCGGCAAGTATCTTACCCGCCGTTTCGGGCAGGAAGGGGCGCAGAATGTTGGCGCCCGTATCTATCGCCCTTAAAAGGTTATACAGCACCTGCGAAAGCCTTGCATGCATAGCCTCGTCCTTATAAAGCACCCAGGGCGCAGTTTCGTCTATATACTTGTTGGCGCGGCGGAAGAGCGACCACAGCTCGTCCAGCGCGTCCGCCACGCGGCAGTCCTCCATCTTTGCCGCAACTTTGCCGTATACCGAGGTAATTGCCGCCTCCAGCTCGCCGTCGGGTTCGCCGGATATGCCCGTGGGGCGCACGGTGCCGCCGAAGTACTGGTTTGCCATTGAAACGGTGCGCTTTACAAGGTTGCCCATTACGTTGGCAAGGTCGGAATTCACCCTTTCGCACATAAGCTCCCAGGTGATGGTGCCGTCCTGGTCGAATGGCATTTCGTGCAGCACGAAGTAGCGCACGGCGTCTACGCCGAATACAGAGGCGAGGTCGTCGGCATAGATGACGTTGCCCTTGGACTTAGACATCTTGTCGCCGCCCTGCAGCAGCCAGGGGTGGCCGAACACGCGCTTGGGAAGGGGCAGGCCGAGCGCCATTAAAAATATCGGCCAGTATATCACGTGGAAGCGCATTATATCCTTGCCCACAACGTGCAGGTCGGCGGGCCACAGCTTTTTGAACTGCTCCGAAGGGTTTTCGGGGTCGTAGCCTATGCCCGTTATATAGTTTGCCAGCGCGTCAAGCCAGACGTACACCACATGGCGGGGGTCGAAGTCCACCTGCACGCCCCATGAAAAGGATGTGCGCGAAACGCACAGATCCTGCAGTTTGGTCTTTAACGTGCCGTTCTTTGCGGCGGCGGCAAGATCTTCATCGCTCTTGCCTATGAACTCGTCGGCAAGCAAAAAGTTGTTCAGCATTTCATGCTTGCGCGAAACGGGGGTTATAAATTCGGGGTGGGTGCAGATGTGCTCTACAAGCCTGTCTGCATACTTGCCCATTTTAAAGAAGTACGCCTCTTCGCGGGCGGGCTTTACCTCGCGGCCGCAGTCGGGGCACTTGCCGTTTACCAGCTGGCTCTCCGTCCAGAAGCTTTCGCACGGGGTGCAGTACATTCCCTCGTACTCGCTCTTGTAAATGTCGCCCTGATCGACAAATTTTTTGAATATCTTCTGCACGCAGCGCTCGTGATAGTCGTCTGTGGTGCGTATGAACTTATCGTAGCTTGCATCAATGCCGTCCCACATATTTTTTATGCCTGCGGCAACGCCGTCTACGAACTGCTTGGGGCTGACGCCCTTTTCTGCGGCCTTTAGTTCTATCTTCTGGCCGTGTTCGTCGGTGCCCGTCATAAAGAACACGTCCTTGCCCTGCATGCGGGCAAAGCGCGCTATTGCGTCGGTTAAAATTATCTCGTAAGTGTTGCCTATATGGGGCTTGCCCGAGGTATAGGTTATAGCCGTGGTAACGTAAAATTTTTCTGCCATATAAAAACCTTTACGCGCGGCAGGGCGGCATACCCGCCCGCAGCGCCGCCAAAATTATTTTTACGGAAAAAATTATACCAAAAAAAGCGCGCATTGTAAACGAGTTGCGGGCATATATAAAAAAGAGGGCGAATAAAATTATTTTATGAACGCCGTTTTTACCGCCATATTCATATGCTCGGCCGCAGTGCTGTGCGCGCTTGCCCCGCAACAGTTTTTGCCCGCGATGACGGGCGGAGTGCGCGCCGCCCTTGCCGCGGCGCTTACCTTGTTCTGCGTATACGCCGTGTGGATGGGGCTGACTTCCGTTGCCGAAAAGTGCGGCATTACGCGCGAAGCGGCAAAACTTATGCGCCCGCTGTGCCGAAAGGCATTCAGAACGCGCAGCGACGAGGCGTGCGAGGCGGCGGCAATGAACCTTGCGTGCGACCTGCTGGGCGCTGGGGCCTCTACCCCGTTTGCCGTAAAGGCGGTGCACGCCTTTGAAAAAGAGGGCAACGGCTTTGCCCAGAAACTGCTTTTTATAATAAACTGTGCGGGCTTTCAGCTGATACCCTCCACCGTGATAACGCTGCGCGCCGAAGCGGGCAGCGCAAGCGCCGCCAATATATTCCTGCCGTCGCTCATATGCTCGGCGGCAACGCTCGCGGTATCGTGCGGGCTGTTTCTGCTGACCGAATACATATCAAAAAGGGTGCGCGACGGGCGCGGCAGAAAAAGCGGGGCAAGCCGTTGCAGACGCGTAACAAAAGCGGGGCGTTGAAATGGCGGCGGTAATACCCGTTATATTCATAGCCGTTATGGCCGCGGCGGCAATAAAGCGCGTAAACGTGTACGCAGGCTTTTCCGAGGGCGTAGAGGGCGCGCTTAAATTCACCCTTTCGCTGTTGCCATGCCTCGCTGCAGTGTTTATAATGTGCGAGCTTTTTGAAGCCAGCGGGCTTTCAGCAATGTTGGTAAAGGCCGCGGCTCCCGCGTTTGAATTTATGGGAGTGCCGCCCGAACTTACAAAACTTATACTTATAAAGCCGCTTTCGGGCAGCGGGTCTTTGGCGTACCTTACAAAGATACTCCAAGAATACGGCGCCGACAGCTATATTGCGCGGTGCGCGTGCGTGTGCTACGGCTCTTCCGAAACGGTGTTCTACGTTTCGGCGGTGTACTTTGCGGGACTGAAAACAAAGGGCCTGCTGCGGCCGATAGTAATCTGCCTTGCGGCCTCGCTGCTCTCCACGGTGTGCGCCTGCGCGCTTTTAAAGGTAATGTGACAAAAAACAGCGTCCGCGGAAAAATTTCCGCCGCTATTCATGTGCATATGGCCGCGGCTGAAAAAACCGCATAAACAAAGACGACGCAAGCACGAAGCTTGCGCCGCCTTTGTATGATAAGGGGGAAAATGATGAGCAAATTTAATATGTAAACGGTGTCTCAACCGATTACATTTACTATTATAATCATATAAGAAAAAAAGTAAATAATCTGGCAGAAAAAAATTTAAAAATTTATTTAATATAATCTGCAAACAACTTTTGTTAAAAAATTGCAATTTAACACTTTTTTCGGCGCAAATCGTCACAATTCGGCAAAATACCGCCGCTTAACCGCGGTTTTGTGCTTTTTTAACAAAAAAAACAGACTCCCCCACGCGTTCTTGGCGCCCCTGCGGAGAAATCTATTCCTTAATCGTGCCTCCCTTAATAAGGGAGGTGCCGCGACCGCAGGCCGCGGCGGTGGGATTTTTTACGGTGCTTTGCACCTACAATCCCCCCTTAATCCCCCCTTTACACAAGGGGGGCACGGTGTGGGTGGGGAAGGCTCCCCTGTGTAAGGACGAACGAGGCATTCATAGCACAACGGATACCCAAAGCCTCCTCATTCTTGGCGCCCCTGCCTAAGGGGAGCTGGCAGGTTGGAGCGTTAGCGAAAACCTGACTGAGGGGTTTGGTTACGCGATTTTTAACCGCACATCCCGCCTATTTGCCCCTTATGGCATTGACTGCCGATATTACGGCGGCGCAGGCGCGCGACACCTGCTCCAATGTGTTTTCCCTGCCGAAGGTGAAGCGCACGCACGAAGCGGCCTCCTCCTCCGAAAGGCCCATTGCAAGCAGCACGGGCGAGGGCTTAGAGGCGCCCGAAGAGCATGCCGAGCCCGTGGATACGGCTATGCCCGCCATGTCCAGGTTTATCATTATGCGTTCGCCGCGGCAGCCGGGGAACATGATGTTTGCGTTTGAGGGCACGCGCCGCACATTGTCGCCGACAAGGCGGGCGCCGGGCACGCCGCTCAGCACGCCCGCAACAAAACTGTCGCGCAGGGCGCGTATGTGCGCGTTATTGCGCTCCATGTCGCGGCAGGCAAGCTCCAGCGCGGCAGCCATGCCCACTACGCCGGCAACAAAAGTGGTTCCGCCGCGCAGGCCGCCCTCCTGCTGTCCGCCGGAAACAAGCCGCTCTATACGCGCGCCCCGCTTCAGCCACAGCGCGCCCACGCCCTTGGGGCCGTAGAACTTGTGGGCGGAGAGGCTTACGCCGTCGGCAAACGTGCACTCAAGCGGCAGGCTGCCCGCCGCCTGAACACAGTCGCAGAAGTAAAAAGCGCCCGCCTCGCGGCATACATTGTATATTTCTTCCACGGGCTGAATAACTCCCGTTTCGTTATTTACATACATTACGCCAACGAACGCGGCGCCGCCGCCTATTGCCTTTTTTACCGAAAGGGGGCTTACTATGCCCGAACTATCGGGGCGGACAAGCACTGTTTCAAACCCGAATACCGCCATATCTTCCGCCGCGCGTATAAGCGAAGGGTGCTCTATGGCAGAGAGGACTATGCGGCGCGGGCCGTTTATATTTGCCGCGCACACGCCCTTTAAGGCCCAGCTGTTGGCCTCTGACCCGCAGGACGTAAAGTAGAGGTTGCCGCCCCCGCCGCCGATGAGGGCGGAGAGCTTGTCGCGTGCGGCCAGCACGGCTGCGGCCGCGCTTCTGCCCAGACCGTAGCGCGAGTCGGCGTTGCCGTATTCTGTTGTAAGGTAGGGCATCATTGCCGAAAGCACCCTTTCATCCAGCGGGGTGGTAGCGGCGTGATCGAGGTAAATTGTTTCCATGATTTTTAAATTGCCGCGGCAATATGCCGCGGCGAAACATATTTTTGAGGTAAAAACACCCTCAGTTTTTGTAAGTTATGATTTCCGTAAGCCTTTTCAGCTCTTCCTCTCGGGCGGCGCCCTGAAGGTATTCCCTGCCTATGGCGGTGGAAGTGTCGCGCTCGTTAACACGCACCCTGCGCGCGGCCTCGGCAAAGAAGCGCGCCATTACAATGCTTGCTATAAGCGCAACGGCGGCAAGGCTGAAGAACACTATTGTAAGCACAAGGAAGGTGCCGCCCTTATCGGCATACCTTACAGAGCAGAAGCCTATGCCGAGCACGAGCATTATTATAAACGGGACGAACGCAAGCACAAAGTTGCGCAGCGCCGCCTTATATTTTTTGGCAAATTTGATGCGCCGCGCGGCCTTTTTTCCCTCGTTTTCCTCCTTCAGCCGCACGTTTTCGCGCTCCTGCTTTTGCAGTTCGGCATGAAGTAGCGGGGTGAGCTTTTGGCTAACCTCGCTGCGCTGTGCGGGCGTGCAGTGGCCGCGGCAGCCCTCGGCGGGGGCAATGAGCTGGCCCGGTTCGGGCAGGCGGGTATAGTCGTCGGTGAGGATGCGCAGCTTGAGCGGATAAATTTCACCCATGCCTGAAAGTTCGGCGGTGGCGGAATCGAGCGTGGTAAGCGCATACATTCTGTCGCCTTCATCCATCAGCGCAAGCGCCTTGTTGTAGAGTTCGCGCGCCCTGTTTTCGCGGGCGGTCTGCTCCTCCTGCTGCTTTTTCAGCTCTGCCTGCAGCTGCTCGGGGGTCATTGCCGCGGCGTCCTCGTCGTCCTCTTCAAATTCGGGTATCTCAAAGTCGTCGCCCTCGGCCTCTGCCCTCTCTTCGGCGGCCTCTTCTTCGTCAAGCTCGTCTATTTCAAGCTCCTCTTCGCCGTCTTCGTTTATGCGGAAACGGTATTTTTTGTTCTTATCCTTATCTTCGTCATCGTCTATGATGCGCTCTTCGGCCATATCATTCTCCTTTGATAACGCGCGGCAGGCAGCACTTTGCCGCCATTGCGCGGAATTTGCCGTTATATTTTTTTAGCGCCTCTTCGGCAGCAAATTTATCGGGAAACATTGCAAAGGACGCGCTGCCCGAACCGGTCATGCCCGCCGCGGGCGAAAGCCCTGCCGCAAGCGCATACGCCGCGGCCACGTCGGGGTTGAGAAGGGCCGCCGAAGTATACAGCGAATTGTGCAGGCAGGCGCACAGCGCAGAGTAGTCGCCGCGCATTGCCGCCTCCGCCGAGGCGGAGCCTTCTGAAAACACGGGGGCACGGTCGAAGGCGCGGTAACATTCGCCGGACGACACCCCGCCCTCGGGCGCTATTATTATAAAGTGCGGGTCTAAGCCGGTATTTATGGGAAAGACCTCCTCCCCCTTGCCGCCCAGGTACGCCCAGCCGCCGCCAAGCATGTAGTACACGTCGGAACCGACGTATGATGCGACCTGCTTTATACCGCCTTCGTCGCGCACGCCGTACAGCGCCTGCATTGCCGCTATAACGCCCGCCGCGTCTGCTGACGAGCCGCCCATTCCCGCGCCCAGCGGTATGTTTTTATGCACGGCGATGTGCGCGCCGCCCGTGTTGAAACGTTGAGCAAAGGCAACGGCCGCACGCACGGCGTTGTTTGCCTGCGGGGGTATGCCCTCACTGCCGCACCCGTGCATTTCGGCGGTGAACGTGCCGCGCGGAGCCGCCGTCACCGTGACCGTATCGCACACGTCCACCGTGGTGACCAGACTGCCGAGCATGTGATACCCGCCGCTTACACCCGTTATGTGCAGCGTGAGATTGAGTTTTGCGGGGCATATAGCCGTGACCCGTTCCATGCTATGATTATAGCACAAACAAGCGGGCAAAAACAATAAAATTGTGCACAAAGGCTGGCAAAACAGATAAATTTTGCCGTCACTAGACCTCGGCAAGGCGATATTATAAATAGAAAGGGCCGCCACTGCCGACAGAGCGGCAGGGGCGGCCCGTTAATTATTTTTAACGAATAAATTTTTGCGTTATTTTTTGGGGCGGTAGACGACTATGCGCTCATTGCCGCCGAGCGGGAAGGTCACGCCGCCGCACGCCTTTGCCACCTCTTCAGGCGACATTTTAAGCCGCTTTGCCGCCGACCACAGGCTTTCGCCGCGCGCGGGCACAAGCACGGTTATGGCGCTGCCCTCGCCCGCGGAGCTTTCGCCTTCGGCAAGTTCGGTCACGTATGTAACGGGCGCAGGCTCGAGCACGGCGGCCGTTATGCGCAGGGTGGCCTCTGCCTCGCACTCGCCCTCGGCACGCTGGCGCACGCTGAGGCCGTTGACGGCCACGTCGGTTACAACAACTCCCTCGCCGATTACGTTTACGGAAAACGGCAGGCAGATCTCGGTGCCGTGCGTCTCCCCTTCGCGCGAGTATACGAGCACGGCGGTCACGGCGCCCTCCAGCACGCCCGTATCGGCAGAGAAGGTGCACTCCGCCCTGGGCGTGATTATAACCCTGAACGTACACGAATGGTCTATTTTGGCCTTGACCGAGCACGCGCCGCTCACCCTCTCAGTAAGCGACTTTATCTCGCGACAAACGAGCGGGCTTTCGGTGGAAAGGCGCACCTGCGCCTCGCTATCGGTGCAGAATGCGTCGGTGGCGGCGGAAACTTCGTGCTCTTCGCAGAATTCGCCGAAAAAGCTGAGGCGCGCGCTGAAGTTCACCGAACACCTGCCGCGCTCTTCGTCCACGCGGGCATTCACCGCCGCCTGCATTATCTGAGCAACGCACAGCGCCCTGCGGGGCAGAACGGCCTCGTCGCACAGTATCTCTGCGGTGTAGGGTATCACCCTGTCTAACGCCACGGGCTCTTCGCCGCGCATTGCCAGAAGGCTTAAGTATATTTCGCCGCCTATGCGTATTTCACCCGCGCCGCAGCGGCAGTCGGTGACAACGGCCTTGGCGTCGTGCATGAGGATATCCTCCACGCCCGCCGCGTCGAAGTCGTCCTCCACCTCGCTTTCGCCCGAAAAGGTCACCGCAGAGCTGAGCTTTACAGGCTCGAAGCGGCAGACAGCCCCCTCCGCCGAGGTGAGGAAGGCGCGCTCGGCGGCGCCGTATACATCTATCTGCGCGGTTATCACCGCCGTGACGAGGAAGGACGAACCGTCCCTGCGCACCGTGCACCGTTCGCAGGTGAGGCGGCAGAAAGCCGTCTGCGCGGGGGCAAGGCGGTCGTCATCGGCAAAGTGGGTGAACTCTGCACCCTTCTGCGCCCTGCCCGGCTTGCCGTTTACGTCGGCATACACGGCGGTGCACACCAGCCTGCCGCCGTAGTTTACCCTGCCGGACGATACCTCGCACCCCGCGGGCGACACCTGCGGGCAGACGGCAAGCACCTCGCTAACTCCGTCGCCGAAGGAAAAGCGGCACTCCACAACAGACTGCGAACTTATGCGGGCAACCTTTTTAACATAATTTTCCGTTTGATATTCGGCTTTGATAGACATATTATAAATCTCCCGTTGCGGCACCGCCGCTTTTAATTCAAAAGTATAATATGCCGCCGCGCTATACTACATTAAAGTAAATTGTATCAGTCCCCTGCAATATACCC
>CALVLV010000023.1 GCA_944341075.1 uncultured Clostridia bacterium | reverse complement strand
ATATTAAGAGATATCGTATTCACGATATCTCTTTTTTTACACGCTGCCAACCGGATCATCGAAATATGGACGCCATTGTGCCTTGCGGCGAACAATGGCTATTCCGTCGCTCCGCTCCTTACAAATCCGGTTAGCAGCTCCATATTAAGAGATATCGTATTCACGATATCTCTTTTTTTACACGCTGCCAACCGGATCATCGAAATATGGACGCCATTACGACTTGCGGCGAACAATGGCTATTCCGTCGCTGCGCTCCTTACAAATCCGTCGAGCTCCATTACAGGAGATACCATTTTCACGGTATCTCTTTTTTTTACGCGCTTAAATTTTTACGAGGCAGAAATGTTTTTATACAGTATGTGCAAAAAAATGACGGCGGTGGTGTACATCGCCGTCATTTATATGTCTTATCGGATATGTCGGATACTGCCGTCAGCCCGCGTTGTTATATTCCTGTATAAATTTTTTAAGACATCTGCAGGGTTTGCCGTCAGCGTCGTACCCGGTATCGTTGCATATGCTGCAGCTGTAACGGGGCGTAAAGTCTGCCTTGTCTATGCCCAGCTCTGCAAGCCTTGCGTCCGCAGCGGCCTGCGCCTCAGATATCTTTGTCTCCAGCTCGGCGGCCGATGAATCTCCGCGCGCCTCGGCAAAAGCAAGTTTTATCCCCAGAGAATTTATCTCGCCGTGCAGTTTGCCGTAAAGTTCGTCGTCAAGCGCCTTCTGCTGTATGCTTTCCGCCCTGTCTTCGGCTAGCTGTCTCAGCCTTGCATAATGCCTCTCTATAACGGAGCGGTCGACAGATTTTCCCTCGTGCGTGGCAACGGCATGGACTCCGCTCTCTATCTTGTCGGGCGTGAAGGTGCCTTCTGCCTTCCATGACGAAAGCACGCCGTTCATGTATGCCACGGGGTTATTTTTGCCTGCGGCCAGCTCGGCGGCGCGCAGTATCATCTCATCTGAAAAATTCCATTCGCGCCAACGCGACAAAAACTGCCTGTCCGAAGGTATTATTCGCCTTGTCAGGCCGCATTTTACAAGCGTTTTCTTTATAAAGGCGTCTTCTGCGTTCATCATCTCTATATACGAACGTACGGCTTTTTCCTCTATGATGCCCTTTTCGTACAGTTTTTTTATAAAGTCGTCCATGCCTTCAAACGACTTTCTTTCATGCGTGAAGCAGTATGCGGCTATACGGCCGAGGGTAGACAGCTCATAGCCCATATCGCACCATACGCCCACATAGTTTTCAATGTAGGGGGCGGTGTTTGCCACGTATATGCCAAGGGCGCGGGCAATATCCGTCGTTGCCGTCTTTATGGCGTTTTTATTTTTGCAATAGAACTCTATCTCTTTTGCGTCGAACTTCTTGTTCCTGAACAGTTCGTCAAGCACTTCGTCTATCCGCTCGGTATTCTTTGCCTTGAAGCATTTTGCCGCCGCGGCTATGGCATCGTCGGTAAAGCCGAGCTCCTCAGTCCATTTTTTATACAGCCTGTCGTCCTCTATGCCCGGGCTGCGCGTAATTCCCGCCGCCGCAAAGATTTTTGTAAGCGCGGGGGTGGAATATGTGAATTTTGCAAGCCGTTCTTCGACCTTTTTTGCCGTGGTCGCCCCGTCGGCTGCAAAGCTTTTAGCCACTTTTTTTATGTACTGTATGCGTATATCGTCGCCCTTCATATTTACGCAGTAATTGACTATCATGAGAAGGGCGCCCTGTTCAAAGCCGTATTCCTCCATGAGATAGAAGTATTCGCGGTATTCGTTGGGCGATATCATTCTGCCCTTTATTATAGTCTGTACGCTGCGCGCAAAGTCGGCATATTTTTCCGGCTTGTATTTTTTTGGCGTTCCGCTTATGTTTTCGGCGTCGAGGTAAGTGACTTCAAAGGGCGCGCGTGCCGTCACTTTTACCAGCTCGAATTCGTCGAGATAGTCAAAGCAGCCTTCGGCCTGTTCCTCGGTAATGTTCAGGGCGGCGGCCAGGTCGGCTACTGTGAACGTGCTGCCGCTCTGGCTGAGGTACAGCCCGTACAGATACACTTTTACGGCCTGCGCGTCAAGCACAGGCATGTACTTTGTTATGAATTTGTTTTCTACACCCGTAAACGACTTTGCCTTAAGTTCGGGGGAGAGGGAGATAAAAGCCATATCGCAAAACCCTGTTCCAACGCTTGATTTATTTACTCAAAAGGAATATAATTATAACATATCTTGCCTGCGGGCAGGCATGTTCTGTATGTGCCGCTACATCATGCGGCAGGTGTTGATTATTATAAACCAAATCGCCCGAAAATGCAACCGTTTGCCAAAAGATGGCGCGGCGGCAGCAACAGGGCGCGTTTAAGAAATTATAACATGAAGATTGCGCACACATCCGACTGGCACATCGGCAAAAAGCTGATGGGAAGGGACAGGGGAGAAGAATTTAAAAGAGTGCTTGAAGAGATCGGCGACATATGCAGGCGCGAGCAGGTAGAACTGCTGCTTGTTGCAGGCGACGTGTTCGATACCTATACTCCGTCTGCCGAGGCCGAAGAGATATTCTATTCCTCCGTGCGAAACATAGCAAAATCGTGCGCAGTGCTGATAATAAGCGGCAACCACGATGATTACGTGCGGCTCACCGCAGCACAGTCGCTTTCCGAAGAGCTGAATATATATACGGTAGGCAATAATTTAAAGCCGCTCGACTGCAAAAAGCGCGGAGCGTGCTACCCCGTAAAGTCCGAAGGCGGCTACGCGATATTTGAAAATACCGCGGGGGAGAGGCTGTATATAAATATGCTGCCCTACCCCAACGAAGCGCGATTCAAAGAGGGTAAGAGCGATGAAAGCTTTGCCGAAAAAATGGCGCGCTGGATAGAGTACGGCGAGCGCGGCAGGGAGGAGGGAATGCCCTCTGTATTCCTGTCACATATATTTGCGGCGGGTGGCAAGGCAAGCGACAGCGAAAGGGAAATAGACCTTGGCGGCGCGCGTGTCGTGGGGCTAAATCTCTTTCCCAAGTGTGATTACAGTGCGCTGGGGCATCTGCACAGAAGGCAGAACCTTGGCAACAACATATATTACAGCGGCGCAATAATGCGCTTTACTTTTGACGAGGCGGGGCAGGAAAAGTCTGTCAACGTGTTCGACATAACTTCAGACGGCGTACAGAACTTTAAAAGCGTGCCGCTCACTTCGTGCGCAAGGCTTGTCCGCCTTCAGGCAAACAGCGTTGACGGTGCGCTCAAGCTGCTCAAAGATAACGGCGACGCGATAGCAGAACTTACGCTTAACCTTACAGAACCGCTCTCTCCGTCTGAAATAAGCACGCTGCATTCATGCGAAAATCTGTATTCGCTGCACATGGCGGTGGATGCGCAGATCTCTGCGGGCGAAGTCGCCCGCAACGCGGGCAAAAGCTCTTCGCAGCTGTTTACCGAATACTACAGGCAACGCTTCGGAGCGGAGGCGCCTGCAGACCTTCTGGAGCTGTTTTTATCGCTGACGGAGGATGAATGAAACCTGTAAGACTGGAATTCAAGGGGCTTAACAGCTTTTCCGAAAGGGCGGTAATAGATTTTGAACCGCTTTTAAAAAGCGGCATATTCGGCATCTTCGGCGAAACTGGCAGCGGAAAGAGCACTATACTCGACGCAATCAACTTTGCGCTGTACGGCGATATAGAGCGCAACCCCGACAAGCTTGACAAGATAAACTATAAGTGCGACGAGCTTGAAGTAAGCTTTACATTCGATATTCAGACCGAAGGCGCACGTAAGAGCTACCTCGTGGAGCGCAGCATAAAGCGCAAGAGCGGCACCCACAAGGCCATGCTGTATGAATACAGCGACGGCAAGTCGGTCGCAATTGCCGATAACGTAAAGTCGGTCACCGACAAAATAACCGAGATAATAGGCATAAACAAGGAAGACTTCCGCAAGTGCATCGCCCTGCCGCAGGGTGAATTTGCGCAGTTTGTAAATTCGCTCCCCTCCGAAAGGATACAGCTGATTGAAAGGCTGTTCAATCTCCAAAAGTACGGCGCGGCGCTCAAGGCCAAAATAAACGACAGGGAGAGCAAGGCGCAAACCCGAGCAGACACCCTTTTCGGCAGCCTGAGCGTATACGAAAGGGACACCGAGGAAGCGCTTGCGCAGCTTAAAGAGCGCAATGCACAGCTTGCGGCGCTCTGTGAAGAATATAAGACCAAGTCGGCAGAGGCGGCCGAAAAGTATTCGGCGCTTAAGGAGCTGGCTGAAAAGGCCAGGGCGTGCGCCGATGCGCGCGCAAGGCTTGCCGCCCTTAAAGAGCGCAAACCGCGCTATGACGAACTTGCAAGGGTACTGCCCATACTTTCTTACTGCGAGAGAGTTTCAAAATATACTTCAGAGGCAGAAAATTTTTCAAAAGAGCTTGAGGCAAAGCGCATAAAGTGCGGCGAGCTTGCCGCGCATTCTGCCGAACTTTCCGCCCGCCTCGGTGAAGAGCAGAAAAAGCTTGACGAGTGCGTTGCCGCGGGCGAGGCCGAAAAACTAAGCAAGGCAGAGAGCGCCATGGCAGGCCTGTTGCCCGTATGCAAAACGCTTGACGACAGAAAGAGGGAGCGCGAGGCCTGCCGCGAAAGTTACAGAACGGGTTCAAAAAGCCTTGTAGCAAAACAGCGCGAGTGCGACGGTATAGTAAAGGCGCTTGCCGAGGCACAGGGGGCTTTGGCGGCAATGCCCGAGCCGGATATAGACGAATACTTCAAAAAACACCTGAAGGGCGGCATCCTCAGGGAGGAATATGCCCGCACGCTTGACTATATAAAAGACCTGCAGGCCGAAATACGCACGTTCAACGACAACTCGGCACTGTACGACTATTTAAGCGGCGAACTTGCGCGCAAGGCCGAGGAGTATAAGCAACTTATTCTCTCCGTGAAGGACGCAAGGTTCGATGTAAACCGCGGCCTTGCAGAATTTCAGGCAACGCTAAAAAAGCGCAGGGAGGCAGAAACGGCGGTAACGCGGCTCGAGGGAACGAAAAAGACGTGTTCAAGCGAACTTCAGGCGATTTGCGAAAAACTTGAAGAGATAAGGGGGCGCGGCGAAAAGCTCTCGGGCGAAATTTCCGAACTTGAAGAACAGCTTGCAAAAGTTTTCGGAGAAGGCGTCGCTGACTATCGCGCAGCGTACGGCGAGGTCGCCAGAAAGGCCAGGCTTGCCACAGAAAAGCAGTGCGTGCTTGCCGAAGGCGTTGAAAAGCTCAAAAAAGAACTTTCGCAAAACGCGGCCGCAACGGCCGCCTCTCAGGCGGAGGTACAGTCGCTCGAATCTCAGCTCAAAAGGGCTGAACAGGCTGCCGCGGAAAACCTTGCGAATTCAAAACTGCATTCGGTTCAGAAGTGCCGGGAACTACTGAAAAAATACAACAGCTATGGCGCCGCCATAGAGGAGTACGGCGCGTTTACCGCCGAATACGCCGCGGCAGAGAGCCTTGTGGCAAGTTTCGGCGATATGCAGGCGGTGCCTGCCACTGTCGAAGGTGAGCTTGAAGCCGCGCTTGCCACGAAAAATCAGGTCGAGCGGCTGTACAGGGATACCGCCGACGAATATGCCGTTTCACAGAAGTCCTCGGCAGATATGGAAGTCAGGCTTAAGGAAAAAGCCGCGCTGGAAAAGCAGTACAGACAGATAAAACATTCGCTCGACCTCATCGGCAAACTTAAAAGCCTTATACGCGACAATAAGTTTATGGAATATATCGCCAACGAACATCTGGTAAATATATCCCGCCTTGCCTCGCGCACGCTCATCGAGCTGACCGACGGCCGATACTTTCTTTCCTACACAGACAACAACTTCTGCGTGGGCGACAACTATAACGGCGGCGAACTGAGGAAGGTAAAAACGCTTTCCGGCGGCGAAACATTTCTCGTATCGCTCTCGCTGGCGCTGGCTCTCAGCCACACCATATGCAGCCGCTCAATGAAGTCGATAGAATTTTTCTTCCTTGACGAAGGCTTCGGCACGTTGGACGCCGACCTGATAGACACCGTGCTCGGCGCACTGGAAAAATTGAAGAACGAAAACTTTTCTATAGGGCTTATCAGCCACGTAGAGGAGTTAAAACACAGAATAAGCAGTAAAATAATAGTAAGTAAAGCAACTGAAAGCCACGGCTCGTCCATAAGCATCAGTTGCTGAGGTGATTGTTTTGTCTAATATTTTAACGCCCGTTTCGCTATGGAAAAACTTTGACGACAGCCTTGACGTGATGGCCGAAAAGATCGCCGAAAAGACCGAAGCCGGAGTAACAACTGAATATCTTTACTTCTACGGCAGGGATACAGGCGCGGGACGCGTTAAAATATTTGCCACTTTTTCGTACAGCGACGCCATGCCCTGCGACGACGCAGTCATCCTGCTGCCTGACAGTACCGGCACGGTGGACGCCGAGCTTATCAGCTTTTTTGTGAAAAACGGCTACAGCGTTCTCATGCCCGACTATCGCGGCAAGTGGGAGGGTGCCAACAATTATACACAATATCCAGAAAATGTAAGCTATGCCAATCTTATAAACTGCGGAAGGCACAAAGATTTTGTGGATGAAGACGCAATGCAGACCAGCTGGTACGAATGGGTCGCCGTTGCCAGGTATTGCTATAACTACCTTAAGTCGCGCGGCGGCATAGACAAGATAGGCGCCGTGGGCATACGCGACGGAGGCGAAATAGGTTGGAAGCTCGCTGCGGGCGTGCAGCTTACCTGCCTTGTGACCGTATGTGCGGCAGGGTGGAAAACGTACAGCGGTTACTATAAATTCGGCTCGCAGGAGCCGCAGTTCAACGACGAGCGCTATCGCTTTATGGCGGGCATAGATTCGCAGGCCTATGCGCCGTTTGTAAAGTGCCCCGTGCTCATGCTGTGCTCCACAAACGATGAAAGATTTGACTACGACAGGGCTTACGACACCTTTTCGCGCATAAACGAGCAGTATGTGGGCGACAGCGTAATATCTTATTCGGTACACTGCAACGGCTGCATAGACGTTGAAGGCACCAAGGATATGTTTCTTTTCCTGGACAAATTCGTAAGGGAGAGGCACGTATTTTTACCCAAGCCCGCGGTAATAACGGTAATGTCTGACGAAGAAGATAACCTTATCGCGCGCGCCGAATTCGACCCGCAGGGCGTTCCCGAAGAGACGGGCATGTTTATGGCGGAAGACTGTATAGATCCCGTCATACGCGAGTGGATTCCCGCACCGCTCAAGGGCGGCGAAGGCGATACACGCGATTTTTATCTCAATGTTTACGAAAAGGCAACTTCGGTCTTTGCATTCTGTTATGCGCGCTATACCAGCGGATTCACCGTATGGTCGCGCATGGCCGTAAGAAAGATAAGCGGAAAGTTCAGGAATACGCGCAAAAAGTGCAGAGTCATGTATTCTGCAAAGGACGGGGCAGGCAGCCTTTCCATTGCCGACCGTTCGTTTGCGCTCGGCGGCGCGTTCCTTACAAGCGACGCCGTTCTGCCCCAGGTGGTGGAAAAGCAGGACGGTCTGAAGGGCGTCTATTCGGTGTGCGGCCTTATGACCTACCGCTTCAATACCCAATGCTTTGCTCCCGACGAAGATTCCATACTAAAGTTGGATATTTTCTGTGACAACGCCGCCGCAGTGCAGTTTACCATGTCCGATATGTCAAGCGGACAGATATATGAGGCGACGTTAAATGTGGCGGGCGGAATATGGCAGAACATTCTTTTGAAGAGCAAAGATTTTTTAAGCGATCAGGGCATGCACCTGCAGTCATTCACGGGCAGGCTGCGCTTTACCATAACCTGTTCCGAACAATATGCTGTGAATAATATAATGTGGCTTTGATATGGGTGACAGACTGCTCGGGCAAAAGCGGTACGCCCCTTACAAAGATCCGCTGGTAATATTCTGCATAATAATTGCCTTTCTGCTTGTATGTATAGGGCTGTTTACAACGCGCTATGTCGGCATATATGTAAACGGCTCTTCAATGTCGCCCACACTCACAGGCGCGCCCGAATCTTCTTCAGGTGAGGCAATGCCGGGCGGCGACTATCTGTATGCCGATACCTATGCCCTGCCCGACAGGGGAGACATTGTTGTTGTGTTGCCCGAAAACACTTCGCGCTATATAATAAAACGCGTTATTGCGCTCGGCGGCGACGAGATATATATGAGCCGCGGCGTCGTATACCTCAAGACGGCGGGTACGGAACAGTTTTTCGCCCTGGAAGAGGACTACGTCCTCGATGAGCAAAACGACCCCGACCTTCCGTATAACAGCTACCGTTCGGAAGACGATCCGCTCGTCGTGCCCGAAGGGCACATGTTTGTGCTTGGCGACAACAGGGGCTACCGCGACGGCAACGAGATCATATTCAGTAACGACAGCCGCCGCTACGGAACTTTTTCTTACGACAGCCTTGTGGGCGTTATAGCCGACTGGTCGCTTGCGATGAAGGGATTTTTTTCGCCGATATATAACTTTTTAAGGTTCGGCATCTACTGATTTTTCAAATTGATAAATTGCCCTTGCGGCAGTTGCCCCGCCAGGGGTACTATATACATAAATTACACAGGAGAACAACTATGCGTGCAGTAGTTACCGTTGTCGGCAAAGACAAGACGGGCATAATAGCCAAGGTGAGCACCTTCCTTGCGGAAAAAGGCGTAAACATACTTGATATCAGCCAGACGATTCTGCAGGAATATTTTACCATGATAATGCTTGTAGATACATCTGGTGCGGAGGAGGAACTCTCCGTGCTTGCCGCAGAATGTGCCGAAATGGGCAAAAATATAGGCATGAGCATACACCTTCAGCATGAAGAGATATTCAATGCAATGCACAGGATCTGAGGGAAGACATGTTCAACAAGTACGACGTAATTGAAACTGTAAATATGATAGAGCGCGAGCATCTTGATATACGCACCATAACTATGGGCATATCGTTGCTCCCGTGCATAGCAGGTTCCGCCGACGAAACGGCAAAGCGCGTTTACGACCGCGTGTGTTCACAGGCGGAGCACCTTGTAGAGGTCGCCGAAGCGCTCTCGATGGAATACGGAATCCCCATAGTCAACAAGCGCGTGTCGGTCACCCCGGCAAGCCTCATCTGCGCGCCGTTCGCCGCGCAGTCGGCAAAGATAGGCCTTGCGCTCGACAGGGCGGCCGATACCCTCGGCATAGACTTTCTCGGCGGTTATTCGGCGCTTGTACACAAGGGCATGGCAGACTATGAAAGGACTTTTATAGAGAGCATACCAGAGGTGCTTGCCACAACCAACAAGTTGTGTTCATCCATAAATATCGGCTCCTCCAAGTCGGGTATCAACATGGACGCCGTGCGCCTGATGGGCGAAATAGTAAAGCAGACTGCCGAACTTACTAAGGACAGGGACGGCTTTGGCTGCGCCAAACTTGTAGTGTTCTGCAACGCGGTGGAAGATAACCCCTTTATGGCGGGCGCGTTCCACGGCGTAGGCGAAAGCGGCACGGTTGTAAATGTGGGCGTTTCAGGCCCTGGCGTCGTTCAGCACGCCATAGAGAGCATTCCCGGCGCAGACCTTACCGAGCTTGCGGAAATGATAAAGCGTACAGCATTCAAGATAACGCGCGCAGGTCAGCTTGTCGCGCGCGAGGCGGCCCGCAGGCTGGGGGCGGAGTTCGGCATAGTCGACCTTTCGCTTGCTCCCACGCCGGCACGCGGCGACTCCGTTGCCCAGATCCTTGAGGAAATGGGACTTGAAAGCGTGGGCACGCACGGTACGACAGCATGCCTTGCAATGCTCAACGACGCAGTTAAAAAGGGCGGAGTAATGGCAAGTTCGCGCGTGGGCGGCCTTTCGGGCGCGTTTATACCTGTTTCGGAAGATATCGGCATGATAGAGGCTGCGGAGCGCGGAGGACTTTGCATAGACAAGCTTGAGGCAATGACGGCCGTATGTTCGGTAGGGCTCGACATGATAGCCGTTCCCGGCGATACGCCCGCTTCGACTATAAGCGCCATAATTGCCGACGAGGCCGCAATAGGAATGATAAACAACAAGACCACCGCCGTAAGAATAATATCCGCGCCCGGCAAAAAGGTGGGCGACAGCGTAAACTTCGGCGGGCTTCTGGGCCGCGCGCCCATAATGCCTGTACACGGCGAATCGAGCGCAAAATTCATAGCGAGGGGAGGGCTTATCCCGGCGCCCATCCACTCCAATAAAAACTGAAAATAATTATTGCTTAAAGGATATATATTATGGAAAGAAATCAGGTTGAAAAGCGTTATACTTGGAACACGGACGATATTTTCCCTTCAGACGAAGAGTGGGAAAAGGCGTTTGATGAGGCAGAAAAAAGCATAGATTTCGGCTCGTATGCGGGCAAGCTCGGCGATAAGACCCAACTTCTCGCTCTGCTCAGGGCAAACGACGAATTTTCTAAAAAGGTTGAACGCGTATTTTTATATGCTTCAATGAAGCACGATGAAGACACGCGCGTTTCAAAGTATACGGCATACGATTCAAAGTGCTCGGCGCTGATTGCAAAATACAGCGCCGCCATGGCATTCTTCGAGCCTGAAATGGCCGCCCAGAGCGAAGAGTACCTCAATTCGCTTGTGGCTGACAAGGACTTTTCTGACTACGACTACATGATAAAAACGCTTATAAAGCGCAAGCCGCACGTCATCCCCGAAGATCAGGAGAGACTTATAGCTATGTCGGGCGAAATGCTTGGCACCTTCAGCGAGATATTTTCCATGATAGACAATGCCGACCTTCCCCTGCCAGAAATCGAGTTCGAGGGCGAAAAGGTGAAGATCTCCCACGGCATGTACGGGCTAATCATGCACAGCTCCGACCGCGAAAAGAGGAAGGAGGCATATGAAAAATATTACGGCGCGTATGAAAGCCTGCTGAACACCATAACATCCACCTATTACGGCAACGTGAAAAAGGATGTATTTTTAAGCAGGGCATATAAATACAACTCGTGCCTTGAAAGGGCGCTATCTTCCGAAGACGTAGACGAAAAAGTTTACCGCAACCTTCTTGAGGCCGTAAAGGACAGCTTCCCCGCAATGCACCGCTATATAGCAGACAGAAAAAAGATCCTTGGCTATGATAAGTTATATTTTTACGACGTATATGCGCCACTTGTAAGCGACGTAGAGGTTAAGATGCCCTACGACGAGGCCTATAAGTATGTTATAAAGGGGCTGGCGCCCCTCGGCAAGGAGTATCAGGCACTTTTAAAGCGCGGGCACGACGAACGCTGGATAGACGTTGAGGAGACCGAGGGCAAGCGCAGCGGCGCCTACAGCACGGGCTGCTTTGGCGTTCACCCCTACGTGCTTTTGAACTACAAGCCCACCACAAGCGATATTTTTACCATCGCGCACGAAATGGGCCATTCGCTGCATACGTATTTCTCGTCGCACAACCAGCCGTATGCAAAGAGCGACTACAAGATATTTGTGGCGGAGGTTGCAAGCACGGTAAACGAAGTGCTGCTTTTAAAGTTCATGCTCTCCGATACGAACGATATAAACCTGCGCAAGTATCTTTTAAATTACTACCTCGACACCATCCGCGCGACCCTTCACCGCCAGACAATGTTTGCCGAGTTTGAATACGAAGCCCACACCCTTGCCGAAAAAGGCGAACCGCTCACAAAGGAGCTTCTGTGCGAAACTTACGGCAGGATCGGAAAGGAATACTACGGCGACGCAATCGAGCACGACTTCCACATCTCGTGCGAATGGGCAAGGATCCCCCATTTCTACAGGGCGTTCTACGTATACAAGTACGCAACGGGCATAACGGCGGCGATAAATATAGCGCACAGGATACTTACAGAAGGGGAGACAGCTGTAAAAGATTACTTTAAATTCCTTTCAAGCGGTTCTTCTTCCGACCCCGTATCGCTGTTAAGGCTTGCGGGCGTAGATCTTGAAAGCAAGCAGCCGTTTGCCTTTGCCATGAAGGAATTTGGCGATACGCTTGCTGAATTTGAAAAACTTATGAATTTATAATGTACTATGTCAGACAAAACCAACGTTTTACCTAACAATTTAGAGGCGGAACAGGCACTTCTTGCAAGCATGCTGATAGATAACGATGTGCTCTCCGAAGTGGTAGACAAGCTTTCGGACAGAGATTTCTACCAGGAATCGCACCAGCTTATAATGGGTGCCATTTTAAAGATATTCAACCAGCGCAGACCCACAGATCTTGTCACGCTTACCGACTGCCTTGAAAAAGAGGGCAACCTTGCAAAGGTCGGGGGTATAGATTATATCACCGACCTGATGCAAAAGGCGCCTTCGGCCGCCAATTACAGGTACTATTTCGATATAGTAAAGCGCGACAGCACCAATCGCGAACTCATACGCGCCGCGCGCAACATCATAGAAAACTCTATGAACAGCACAGACGGCACGCAGAGCGTTCAGTATGCCGAAAAACTTGTATACGACATCGCCAAAAAGGGCGACACTTCGTCTATGGACGACATACGCGAAAGCACCGTGGTGGGCGACGTAATTGAAAGATTTTCCACCATAGCCAGCAATAAAGACGCGCTGCGCGGCATACCTACAGGCTTCCCTTTCTTAAACAAGATAACAAACGGCTTCCAGCGCTCCGACCTTATAGTAATTGCGGCGCGCCCCGGCAGCGGCAAAACTTCGCTTGCGATGAATATCGTTGAGGCGGCAGCGTACAGTGGCAACGTATGCGCGGTATTTTCGCTGGAAATGCCCAAGATACAGATAGTTCAAAGGCTGCTGTGCGCAAGCGCCAAGGTGAGCATGTCGAACGCGCTTTCCGGCAAGCTCACCCCCAACGACTGGAAGGCTCTGGTAAAAACCAGCGAAGAGCTCAAACAGCTTTCTATCATCATAGACGATTCGTCCCGCGTTACGCCCGCCGAAATACTTTCAAAGTGCAGGCGTATAAAGGCAAAAAACGGCGGCAGGCTTGACCTTGTGATGATAGACTACATACAGCTGATGTCCAGCGGCTCACGCCAGGAAGAAAACCGCACGCGTGAGATAGCGCACATAACGGGCGACCTTAAAATTATGGCCAAAGAGCTCGATGTCCCCGTAATAGCGCTTTCGCAGCTTCGCCGTATGGTCGGCGAACCTCAGCTTTCCGACCTGCGCGAATCGGGCGCCATAGAGCAGGACGCCGACATGGTAATTTTTATAAACCGCCCCGACATGACTGCTACGCCCGAAGAGATAGAAAAGAATAAGATAATTCGCGGCATGGCCGACCTTATAGTCGCAAAGCACAGAAACGGCGAACTTGGCAGAACTCAGCTGCGTTTCAAAGGCGAATACACAAAGTTTGTAACGCCCGATCCTGCAGAACTCAAACAGATAGCCGCCCAGCAGGGCAAGCAGTATAAGGAAGAGGGCGCGGGCAAGGAAAAGAAGGACGTCCGTTCCGACGAGGAGCTGCCGTTCGGCGAGGACGGCGATATGCCGGACGACGGCATGGTCTTTTCCGACAACGAATACAACGGCGAATGAATTTTACGGGCAGTAAAATGATCACAGAAATAAAAAAACCTGACAGCGACTGCCTTTCGGCGGCCAGAAATATAATAGAGCAGGGCGGGCTTGTAGCCTTTCCCACAGAGACGGTATACGGGCTGGGCGCCAACGCGTTTGACGAAGAGGCCGTGCTGAGCATATTCCGCGTAAAGGGCAGGCCGCAGGACAACCCTCTGATAGTTCATGTGCACGAGGGTTACGATATTTCGCGCATCGTCACAGATATCCCCGACTATGCAAAAAAACTTGCGCAAAAATACCTCCCCGGGCCGCTCACTATGGTATTCAAAAGCAGGGGTACTGTGGCGGACGCCGTTTCGTGCGGGCTGGATACGGTAGGCATACGTGTGCCTTCGCACCCCGATGCGCAGAGGTTTTTAAGGGCTGTCGGTCTGCCAATAGCCGCGCCGTCGGCAAATATCTCAAAGCATGTCAGCCCCGTCACCGCCGAGCACGTTTTTTCCGACCTCAACGGTAAAATTCCGCTCATCATAGACGGCGGCAAGTGCACGGGCGGCATAGAGAGCACAGTGCTCGATTGCACGGGAACTGTTCCGTGCGTGCTCCGCAGCGGGCTTGTCACGCGCGAAATGATAGCCGAAATTGCGGGCGATTGCGGGGAGTTTGTTCCAAAGGCGGGCGAAAAAGTCCGCTCCCCCGGCATGAAATACAAACATTATTCCCCCAACTGCGACACCATGCTCTTCAGTTTTGAAGAGCGTTATGCCGCAATGGACGAGTATAAAAGACAGCGCGCCGCGGGCGTAAACGCGTATATCATGTGCAACGGCGAGTGCGCCCGCGAACTCAACCCCGAACATCTCCTTTTTCTCGGCGAAAGCGGGGAAGATATCGCCGCAAACCTGTATGACAGGCTGCGCGAGGGCGAGCGTGTCGCCAATATGATAATAGCGATAGCTCCCGGGGAGAGGGGCGGCGTTATGACGGGCGTCATGAACAGGCTGACCAAGGCGTGCGGGAGCAAAAAATGAAACGTAAAAAGATCCTGTTTGTATGTTCGGGTAATACCTGCCGAAGCCCCATGGCCGAAGCGATATTGAAGAGCAAGATAAAGCAAAGAAAAATAAAATGGTGGGACGTGGCTTCCTGCGGAATGTTCGCCGAAGTGGGCGGAACGATTTCGCAGGGCAGCGCCGCCGCGCTCTCTGAAGCCGGTATTCCGCTTAAAAAATTTGCGCCCCGCCAGCTCACCCAGGACATAATAGACAGGAGTTACGCCGTCATCTGCATGACTGAAAAGCAGAAACAGGTGCTTGAAAACTGCGGCAAGGTGTACAGTGTTAAAGATCTCTGCGGATTCGATATCCCCGACCCTTACGGCGGCAACATGGATGTATACCGCGCCGCACGCGACGCCATTGCCATCGCCTGCGACAGCGTTATAGAAAAAATTATTCTGCCCGCCGTTTCAGAGGACGAAAATAAATAAAATACATAGATTGCAAATAAAAGGAGTTTTATCATGAAGATTGCACTTGCGTGCGACCACGGCGGCCTTAACCTCAAAGGCGAAATAATAGGTTATCTCAAAGAACACGGCTATGAATTTGAAGACTTCGGCACATACACCAAAGACAGCTGCGACTACCCCGATTACGCTCTGCCCGCCGCAGAGGCTGTTGCCGCAGGCAAATGCGACCTTGGCATTGTGGTATGCTCTACGGGCATAGGCGTTTCCATCGTGGCAAATAAAGTGCCCGGCATACGCTGCGCGCACTGTCACGACACATATTGCGCGGAATTTACCCGTCTGCACAACAACGCAAACATGCTTGCCATGGGTGAAAAGGTCGTTGGAGCAGGCTACGCGCTCAAAATAGTAGAAAAGTTTCTTACCACCCAATTTGAAGGCGGCAGGCACAGCCGCAGGGTAGATAAGATAACCGCTATAGAAAAGAAGTATTGCAAGTAACACGGCTTTACGGGGTGGTGCATCATAACTAGCGCCACCCTTATATTTTAATTTAGCCGAGTGCTAAGGGGGGAACGACATGGAAAACGGCAGATTTTTACAGATACTGCAATCGCAGGAGAAGAGCGACCTGAAAGAGAGCGCCGACGAAGAGCTTTTCTTTGCCGAAATAAAGCGGCAATTTGTAAACAGCCAGAGTATAATAGAGGAAGCGCGCGCCCGCAGACTTACGCTGAGCAGGTTTCAAAAGAGCGGTGCGGCAAAAACAAACTTCAGTTTTCTTCCGATACGCACGGAGAAACATTTTTCCGTAAAAAAACATACGTCGTCGCAGCGGCCGTATTTCCACGGCCACGACTACTACGAGCTTATATTCGTATTTGACGGAACGTGCAGACAGACATTGGCTGACGGGAAAGACATAATGCATGCAGGCCAATGCATGCTCCTATGCCCGGGCACGGCGCATTCAATAGAGCGGTGCGGCAAGGGCGACATTATTTTAAAACTGTCTATTCCTGCAGATCTGTTTGAAAGAACGGCGGAAACCTTTCCGCAGTTTAAGGGACTTAACGGGGCGCATAAGTTTGCCGCAAACGAGGGAGCAAAACTGCTTGTGCTCAAACTGTTGTTTGAAAGTCAGTCTGACGACGGGTTTACGGCCGATGCCACTGAATGTTATCTGAAATTGTTGTTTGTAGAACTTGCGCGTGGAAACGCGGAAGCCTGCAACGGACTTATAGAAAGCATACGCGAGTATGCCTGCGGGGCGCTTAAATCGGCAAACCTTAAAGATTATGCATATATGTGCGGCTATAACGCAAGCTATCTCAGCAGGCTGATAAAGGAGCGCACGGGCAAAACCTTTTCGCAAATACTCAGTCAATTACGTTTAAGCGAGGCCTGCCGCCTTCTTGCGGGAACAGACATGAGCGTAGAGAGCATTGCCGCCGAGGTCGGTTATGCAAACGCTTCGGCGCTGTATAAAATTTTCTGCCCGACTTTCGGGGTGACGCCCGCGCAGTACAGAAGTGCTCTGCTGAAAAGGTAAAATAAGTATATGAGCAGGTAAATATTGTATATAGAATCATGCCGACGGGCGCAGTATAATTATAAAAAAACAGGTGGGTACGGCGTGAAAGTTGAAAGAATAGAGGCCCTGCCGCTCACAAAGGGGCAGGCGCTGCAATATGCAGGAATTGTTATAAAAGAGAAAACAGGCGAACAGCCGACCGCGCTTGAATACCTTGGCGGCGGATCTTTCGGAAGGGCTGTGGCGGCAACGCTTAAAGGCAAAAGAATAGTCGTCAAATTTCTGCGCGCAAAAGATATGATGGCAAAGGAGGCGCACGACCTATCTCTGCTTTCGGCTAACTGCGACATTAAAATACCCGCCGTTATGTTCACGCGCGAAGCCGATAAAACAATTCCGGTCGATTGTTACGGCATGGAAATGATAGAGGGCAAGAGCGCGCTTTTTGCACTCGGCATGCTCTTCATGAGCAAAAAGCGAAGGCTTGAGTTTGCCGATAAAATAACTTCTGCTCTGCATCGTATACATTCGGTCACGAGCGACAAATTCGGCGATACTCTTGATCCCGACTGCGACGATTGGCTCGACTACTACAGGCTGTTTGCCGCCGAAGTGCTGAGAAAAGCAGAGGAGTATCACAAAAAGGGACAGATTTCCGATAAGATAATCACGGCAATGCGCGCCGCGTGGAAAAAATTCGATGTGATTTTCTCTGAAAAAGTAAAGACCGCCTGCCTTATTCACGGCGACCTGAATGTCGGCAATATAATGGTGGGCAAGGGGTATGAAATAACGGGGATAATCGACCCCCTCAATTCAATGTATGCAGACAGGGAATACGATCTGTTTCAGTTCGATAACCTTACGGGCAAGCGCTTTTTTCTGCGCGAAACATATATCAGAAAATACGGCGCAAGCAGGTACTGCATGCAGAAACTCGCCTTTTACGGGCTGTGGAACGAGGTCTATTGCTATATAAAGTCGGGCGTGCTTGTAGGGCTTATCATGGATCCGCTTGTGAAAAATATGAATAAAAGGCTGGCGGAGCTGTGATATCGCTCGGGGCGCTTGCCGTGCGTGCGCTGTTGCGACTGTATACCTACCCGTACCGCAAAAATTTCCGTTCGCTGTCGCGTACGGTAAAGCTTAAAAACCGTCCTTACAGTGCTCCGCGTGGATTTGGCTTTGAAGTGCTGAATTGCGGCGGCGTGAGAGTGGAGAGAATAGCTCCGGAAGGGCCTGTCGACGGTGCGATAATCCAGTTCCACGGCGGCGGGCACACTGCGGGCATGAATACAATGTACAGGCGCGCGGCCGAAAGGCTGTCGCTCATGTGCGACTGCGCCGTCTACAGCATAGACTACGATACGGGCAAAGGGCTGGTATTTCCGTCTGTGCACGAAAGTTGTTTTGCCGCATACAGTTCGATGACAGCCGGTGAACTTAACGGGGAAAAATTTGTGGCCATAGGCGACAGCTTCGGGGCAAACCTCATGCTCTCAGCCTGTTTTAAAGCGCGCGAAGAGGGCATAGCATTGCCGCGTGCGCTTGTGTGTCTCTGTCCGTTTGTCGACATGTCGGCCTCGGGCGATTCGTACAGATACAATTGTTACAAAGATCCGCTCTACGGCATGCCCAAAAGTTTTTCATTTGAAGAGAATGAAAGCAAGATACGCAGAAAGTCGCCCTATTGCGGCAATACGCCATATACAGACCCTTACCTTTCGCCGGTATACGGAAATTTTGACGGGTTTCCCTCAATGCTCGTGCAATACGGAGAGCTGGAGACCTCTGCCAGCGACGGCATAATGCTGTGTAAAGCGGCGGCAGAGGCGGGAGCATGCGTGCAGTTGCATGGTTTTTGCGGAATGTGGCACGACTTCATGTATCTGTTCCCGCGACTTAAAGAGAGCAGGCAGGCGTGGGAGGAGATAGGTACATTTATAAAACAACATATCAGATAAAGACAAGCAGGGCGGCACGATGGCCGCCCTGCTTGAGTTTGCTGTTAAATTTCCGATTGCAATTGCCTGATAAAGTTTTTAAAGTACGACTGGTCTATTGTCTTGCTGAATTTAAGCGTCCAGTTTTCCCAATTGTTCAGAATACCGTTCACATTGAAGTGACCCATTCCGTCGCTTTCAAAGGCAATAAAATTTTCTTCAGGCTCGTAATATTCCTCAAGGCTTGCCGTGCCCTTGTGCAGGCTTTGAAACAGCTCTGTAAGCTCACTTACAAAAGAGGCAAAATCTTGCTTTTGATAGTTCAGGGAAATGCGCCCGCTGTAAGCGTCGTCAATTACGGCTATACAGACGATATCATTTTTAAAAGTTATTTCAACAGAGAACGCTTCGGCTGTAAGAACTGCCATGTCAATACACCTTTTTTTACATATGATACCATGGATTATTGTCGGAAGTCAATAGTAAGAGGGAACTATTACTGCTCGCATCTTTTTGTGCGACTGCTTTGAGTCTTTATCATGTAATTTTGACCGAAACGAACGAAAAGAGTGAAGCGGATAAATCTAAAAAATAAGGTATAAATTGTGCAGATAACAGGAGTTGCCGCTTGAGCGCGGCGCACGGTTAAATTGGCTCCCGCTCTTGCCGTCTCGTGCGGCGTAATGTAAAATGCCGCCGCATTCGGTCACCGCAAACGCCTTTCATATGCGTTTGCTCATCTCGCTTCGGCACGCACAATGGGTGTCCATTGTGCTATGAAATGCCTCGCTCGTCCCTCAACTCCTGTATAATCCACACAAAACCAAAAATCGGTGCAAGGTAGAAAACCTTGCACCGATTTTTGGTGCGGATAACAGGAGTTGAACCTGCACGGTCGCCCACAGGAACCTGAAACCTGCGCGTCTGCCAATTCCGCCATATCCGCATAAAAAAATGATAAAGCGCGTCTGCCCGCACCATATCCGCATAAAAAAATGATAAAGCGCGTCTGCCCGCACCATATCCGCATAAATAGAATCGAAGTAACTGCCGATACTATGTCTGCAAAACATTAAATATTATAATGAATGATCGTTTCAAAGTCAAGCTAAAAATATAACATTTTCCTTAAATTGCCTGTTGCGAATATGTGTTTTTTAGTGTAAAATAAAATTGTAGTAACTTTGCTGTTTGATTTTAACTGTTTTTTGCAAAATGTAACAAATTAACAACTTTTTTATTTTTCACTGTCGTACGCTTGCCGTAAGTTATCTGATTTGATAAAATTTTACTGATAAAAAAATTACGATTTGTTTATTACGGTCGTTTAAAAAATTTCACGAGGAGAACGTCATGGAATTTAAGTTTACCTATGAGGTCTGCGACAGCGTTGAAAAGCTTGAAGAGCAGATCAAAAGAGTAAGGGAAGCGCAGAAGATCTTTTCTACCTACACACAGGAGCAGGTAGATAAAATTTTCCTTGCTTGCGCAATAGCGGCAAACAAGGCGCGCATACCGCTTGCAAAACTTGCCGTCGAAGAGACGGGAATGGGCGTTGTTGAAGACAAGGTCATAAAAAACAACTATGCCGCCGAATATATCTATAACAAATATAAGTTTGTAAAAACCTGCGGCGTTATAGAAGAGGACAAGGCTTACGGCTTTAAAAAAATAGCCGAGCCCATCGGCCTGATATCGGCAGTCATCCCCACCACAAACCCTACGTCTACGGCAATATTCAAAACGCTCATCTGCCTTAAAACGCGCAACGGCGTTATAATAAGCCCTCACCCCAGGGCAAAAAAGAGCACCATTGCAGCTGCTAAAGTGGTATACGAAGCTGCAGTGCAGGCCGGCGCCCCCGAAGGCATCATCGGCTGGATAGACAGTCCTTCGCTGGAAATGACTAATCTTCTCATGACCGAATCGGATACGATTCTTGCAACGGGCGGCCCCGGCATGGTAAAGGCCGCATATTCCAGCGGCAAACCCGCCCTCGGCGTAGGCGCGGGCAACACTCCCGCGATAATCGACGAGAGCGCCGACATTCTGCTTGCGGTATCTTCGATAATTCATTCAAAGACCTTCGATAACGGCATGATTTGCGCGTCGGAACAGTCAGTGATAGTTGCCGACAAAATTTACGACAAAGTAAAAAAGGAATTTGCTTACCGCGGCTGCTACTTCCTTAAAGGCGAGGAGCTTGACAAGGTGCGCAAAACAATAATTATAAACGGTGCGCTCAACGCAAGGATAGTCGGCCAGAGCGCATACAGAATAGCTCAGCTTGCAGGCGTTGAAGTTCCTGAAAGCACAAAGGTTCTCATCGGCGAAGTTGAATCTGTGGACATCTCTGAAGAGTTTGCTCACGAAAAGCTTTCGCCCGTGCTTGCAATGTATAAGGCAAAAGATTTCGACGACGCGCTTGCCAAGGCCGAAAGGCTTATATCGGACGGCGGCTTCGGACACACCTCCTCGATCTATCTCAACGAAAAGACGGCTAAAGACAGGTTCGATAAGTTCTGCGAACGCATGAAGACCTGCCGCATCCTCCTGAATACCCCCTCGTCGCACGGCGGCATAGGCGACCTTTACAACTTCAAACTCACGCCTTCGCTCACGCTCGGCTGCGGCAGCTGGGGCGGCAACTCTGTATCTGAAAACGTCGGCGTAAAACATCTTCTCAACATAAAATCAGTCGCCGAGAGGAGGGAAAATATGCTTTGGTTCAGAGCGCCTGAAAAGGTATATATCAAAAAGGGCTGCCTGCCCGTTGCCCTTGACGAGCTCAAGACGGTCATGGGCAAAAAGAAGGCATTCATTGTTACCGACAGCTTCCTCTACAAGAGCGGCTTTACAAAGTGCATAACCGACAAGCTCGACGAAATGGGCATAGCTCACGCCACGTTCTTTGATGTCGCTCCCGACCCCACGCTTGCGTGCGCTCTTGAGGGCGTTGCCCAGATGAGGGCCTTCGAACCTGATACCATAATCGCGCTCGGCGGCGGTTCCGCAATGGACGCAGCAAAGATAATGTGGGTGCTGTACGAACACCCCGAAGCCGACTTCCTTGACATGGCTATGCGCTTTATCGACATCCGTAAGAGGGTATACACCTTCCCCAAGATGGGCGAAAAGGCTTACTTTATCGCCATTCCAACCTCGGCAGGCACCGGCTCTGAAGTTACGCCGTTTGCCGTTATCACCGATGAAAAGACGGGCGTGAAGTATCCCCTTGCAGACTATCAGCTGCTGCCCAACATGGCTATAGTCGATACCGATCTGCACATGAGCGCTCCCAAGGGCCTTACGGCGGCATCGGGTATAGATGCCGTAACGCACGCGCTTGAAGCGTACGCATCCGTAATGGCGACCGATTATACCGACGGGCTTGCCATCCAGGCGCTCAAGGTAATATTCAAATACCTGCCCCGCGCATACGAAAACGGCCAGACGGACGTGGAGGCGAGGGAAAAGATGGCAAACGCCGCCACGATGGCGGGCATGGCTTTTGCAAACGCCTTCCTCGGCGTATGCCACTCCATGGCGCACAAGTTGGGCGCCTTCCATCACCTGCCCCACGGCATTGCCAACGCGCTTATGATAGACGAAGTGCTTCGCTTCAACGCTGCCGAAGCTCCCGCAAAGATGGGTACATTCAGTCAGTACGACCATCCCAAGACCTTAAGGCGCTACGCAGAAGTCGCCGAAGCGCTCGGCCTGGGCGGAAAGACAGATAAGGATAAGCTTGAAAACCTCATCAAGGCTATAGACGACCTCAAGGCAAAGATAGGCATAAAGAAGACCATTAAAGAGTACGGCATAGACGAAAAAGATTTCCTTGACAGGCTGGACGACATGGTGGAGCAGGCGTTCGACGACCAGTGCACGGGCGCAAATCCCCGCTACCCGCTGATGAGCGAGATCAAGCAGATGTACCTCAACGCATACTACGGCAAATAATAAGGAGGAAATATAATGAGCAAGGAACAAGTTATTTTGGAAAAATCGGGCAAAAAGATATTCAGGGAGGGCGACAAACTTGTAAAGCTCTTCGATAAAGAATATTCCAAAGCAGATATCTTAAACGAGGCGCTCAATCAGGCGCGCGTGGAGGAGACCGATCTCAACATACCAAAAATTCAGGCGGTTTCGGTAGTCGACGGCAAGTGGTCTATAACCATGGACTATATAGAGGGTATAACGCTTGAACAGCTGATGAACGAGCACCCTGAAAAGCTGGACGAATACCTTGAGCTCTTCGTAGACATTCAGCTCAACATTCATTCAAAGCGCGTGCCCCTTTTAAACTTCCTCATTGAAAAGATGAACAGGAAGATTAGCGCAGCCGACCTTGACGCAACGACCCGCTATGAACTGCATACAAGGCTCATCGGCATGAAGAAGCATATCAAACTGTGCCACGGCGACTATAACCCCAGCAACGTTATAATCACCGCCGACGGCACACCCTATGTAATAGACTGGGCACACGCAACTCAGGGCAATGCGGCGGCAGACGTTGCACGCACTTACCTTTTGTTCTATCTGCAGGGCAGGCAGGAAGTAGCGGAAAAGTATATAAAACTCTTCTGCAAGAAATCAGATACAGCCATTCAGTATGTGCAGAAATGGATACCTATAGTGGCCGCTTCCCGCCTTGTAAAGGCGCCTGAAGAGGAAAAAGCCTTCCTTATGCGCTGGATAGATGTTGTGGAATATGAATAATTGCAGGGCGCATCAATGTATAATTATACATAATATTTAAATTTTATAAGGCTTGCCGTAAAAAAGCAAGCCTTATTTTGTTGTAATGGCGCGGCGCGTGTGCTATAATTAATTGTATAATGAAAGACAGGATATATTTTGCCGCAATAGAATTTCCGGACGACCCCAACGTTGTCGGGCACAGATACTGGTATATCTGCCCGTTCGAAGACGTAGAGGAGGGCGATATCGTTCTTGCGCCGCTCGGCAGGCACAGCCGCCTTCAGCAGGGCGTCGTGCGCGAGGTGCGGTATGCAAAGGACGTTGACGCGCCATACCCCATATACCTTATAAAG
This sequence comes from uncultured Clostridia bacterium, assembly GCA_944341075.1. Classification (GTDB taxonomy): domain Bacteria; phylum Bacillota; class Clostridia; order Christensenellales; family Borkfalkiaceae; genus Coproplasma. Next base: position 8,789 of record CALVLV010000023.1, on the reverse strand, counting down.
TATGTAAGGGATGTTGTAAAAAAGCGGCAGGGAGATTATATGATGTACAAGATAATTGAAAAGCGCGAACTCAACCCTACGGTGACCATGATGGAAATATATGCGCCGCTCGTGGCAAAAAAAGCCGAACCAGGTCAGTTTATCATACTCCGCGTAGACGAAAACGGCGAAAGGATACCGCTAACTGTGGCAGGCTATAACCGCAAGGCGGGCACGGTAAAAATAATATTCCAGATAGTCGGCGCAACCACAATGAAGCTCAACGCAAAGCGCGAGGGGGAGTGCCTTGCCGACTTTTGCGGGCCTCTCGGTTGCGCTACCGAGACCGACGGGCTTAAAAAGGTGTGCATAGTAGGCGGCGGCGTGGGGTGTGCCATAGCATTGCCCGTCGCGCAGAAGTTGCACGAACTCGGGTGCGAAGTACACTCTGTAATAGGCTTCAGAAATAAAGACCTGCTCATTTTAGAAGAAGAGTTTGCCGCATATTCGTCAAAGCTCACCGTCATGACCGATGACGGGAGTTACGGAAGAAAGGGCGTAGTTACAGATCCTTTGAAGGAGGCGCTTGAAGGCGGCGAGCAGTACGACAGGATAATTGCCATAGGCCCGCTTATCATGATGAAATTTGTAGTCGGCGCCGCAAGGCCGTTCGGCGTCCCCGTAACCGTTTCAATGAACCCTATAATGATAGACGGCACGGGAATGTGCGGCGGTTGCCGCCTTACCGTAGGCGGCAAAACAAAGTTTGCCTGCGTAGACGGGCCGGACTTTGACGGCTATGAAGTTGATTTTGACGAGGCGATGGAGCGTTCGCGCATGTACTGCGATTTTGAAGCGCATGCAAGAGAAGAAGAGTGTAACCTCTTTAAAAAGGAGGTAAAATGATCATGGCAATTGTACCCGAAAAACATGCAATGCCCGTGCAGGATCCAAAGGTTCGCGCACGTAACTTTGAAGAAGTTGCTTTAGGCTATAGCGAGAATATTGCCGTTGCCGAAGCGCAGCGCTGCCTGAATTGCAAAAACAAGCCCTGCGTAAGCGGCTGTCCCGTAAACATAGACATACCCGGCTTTATAACAAAGGTAAAAGAGGGAAAGTTTGAAGATGCCTATTCGATAATTTCCCTGAGTTCGTCCCTTCCCGCAGTGTGCGGCAGGGTATGCCCGCAGGAGACGCAGTGCGAGCAGAAGTGTACGCTGGGCATAAAGTTCCAGCCTGTGGGCATAGGCAGACTGGAGCGCTTTGTTGCGGACTATCACAATAGAAATTTCAAGGGGCTTACGTCCGTTCCCGTGTCTAACGGACACAAGGTCGCAGTCATCGGTTCGGGCCCTTCAGGGCTTACGTGTGCGGGCGACCTTGCCAAAAAGGGATACAGGGTGACTGTATTCGAGGCGCTTCATCTTGCCGGCGGCGTGCTTGTTTACGGCATACCCGAATTCAGACTGCCCAAGGACATAGTGGAAAAGGAAGTTGAAAACCTTAAAGCTTATGGCGTTGAAATAATGACAAACGTCGTTATAGGCAAGACGCTCACCATAGACGAATTGTTCGAGGACGGTTTCGAGGCAGTATTCATCGGCTCGGGCGCAGGTTTGCCGCGGTTCATGGGCATACCCGGCGAAAGCCTTAAGGGCGTTTACTCTGCAAACGAATTTCTTACGCGCAGCAACCTGATGAAGGCGTATAAAGACGGGTCGGATACCCCTATAATGCACGCAAAACGCGTGGCTGTGGTGGGCGGCGGCAATGTGGCAATGGACGCAGCGCGCACGGCGCTGAGGCTGGGCGCCGAAAGCGTGCATATAATATACAGGCGCTCTATGGCAGAGCTGCCTGCAAGAAAAGAAGAGGTTGAGCACGCCGAAGAGGAAGGCATTGTCTTTGATATCCTCCGCAATCCCGTAGAAATTGTCGGCTACCACAACGCCGACGACAGGCGCGACCCCAAAAACGGCTTTGTAACGGGCATAAAAGTTATAAAGTGCGAGCTTGGCGAACCCGACGAGCAGGGCAGGCGCCGCCCCGTAGAGATCCCCGGCAGCGAATATATTATAGATGTAGACTGCGTGATAATGTCTATAGGCACAAGCCCCAACCCGCTGATAAAAAATACCACCACGGGGCTGGATGTAAACCGCCGCGGCGGGATAATTGTGGAGGAATCCACCGGCAAAACGAGCAAGGAAGGCGTGTATGCAGGCGGCGACGCCGTTACGGGCGCCGCAACCGTCATTCTTGCCATGGGTGCGGGAAAAACGGCGGCAAAGGCCATAGACGAATATATCAGCTCAAAGCAGACATATTAAATATGTGCGCAAACCGCACAAGGAGGGCTTTATGCAGTTACAACAGGTATTTTCGCAGGCGGAACAGATAGCCGTATACAGAGACGGCATAAAAACCACCTATGACTGCGGCGGGGAAAAATTTGAAGAAATTATCGTTCAATGGCAGAACATGCTTGAAAATTCTGTCGTGATGCCCGCCTTCGGCGTCAGTATAGACGAACACACCACACGCGCCATGCAGAGCGGAGTGTGGGTGGAATTCTGTTTTAAAAAACCGCTCACCATAGGGGAGATGCCGTTTGAAAAACTGCTTATAGATGTCAGGCCCGAGTACATGGGCTTTAACGTCAGCCGCTACAATGCAGATCACGGCTACCAGGGCAGATGCTACTATATAGATCTGCGCGGCGGCAACATGAGCGCCTTTTACAACTTTATAACAAATTTCAATTAAGGTAAGCGGCGCCGCATTAAAACTAAAAGCAGCCAGCCGTATTTTTGGCGGGCTGCTTTTCTAAGTTCTATGTCTGTTGAACGGCCGCCTTCAGAGCGACTGTTTGTATGCCTCTATGGCCTTTGAAAGCTGGTCGGGGCAGGATGTACCGTTGCGGCACTGTACGCCCGCAAGAAGGTTTTCCACTTCGTCAAGCGTTCTGCCTTCGGCAAGTTTTGCAACGCCCTGCGTGTTGCCCCTGCAACCGCCTTCAAACCTCACGTTGCGCAGCCTGTTTTCTGTATCTACGTCAAAAGATACCGCCCTTGAGCATGTTCCCTGAGTTTTATAAGTAAACATAAGTCAGTCTGAAAGGTTCTCGTATATCACAGAGTATACGTCGGAAGCCTTTTCCTCCCATTTTTTATATATTTTATTTGCAGTCTTTCTGTCAGGCACAACAAACTTCAGTTCGAGTATGGGTTGAACGGGGGAGAGTATCTTAAGATATACGGTATAAGTCCCGTCCTTGTTCTGGTAGTAGTCAGAGCGGCACTCCTGCCTGTTGCGGTAGTGGGAACTGTTCTTTTTTACGAACTGAGAAATTTCTTCCCGAACGCTCTTGGGTATTTTTATGTAAAAGTTTGCCAAAGTTTCCCTTCCGTCTGGCGTGATCGTGTAAAGCGTATCCTCGTCCTCGTTCACAACACATATAAAATTGTCGTCGAGCAACTTATGAATAACATTTACGCAATCCATGTAGCCCATCCAGTCGTTGGAGGAAGAGCACATGTCCACAATAGTCCGTTCAGAAATGGCGCTCTCCATTTTATCGAACACGAAAAGTATTATAAGTTTGTTGATAGACGTTTCGCCCGTGTTTAACATAATACTGAAAATTCACCTGAAATCCGAAAAAAGTGATATAATTATACATAATTTGCCGTACAAAAGCAACTATTTACCCCAAAAATAATTTGATTTTGAAAAAGTTATGGTATAATCTTATTGTATAGTATAGAGCAGTAAGCTTGTAAAGGGTGTGACATGAAGGACATTAAAGAGGAAGTTAATGATTTTTTGGATAAGTGCAGCCAGCTGAAACGCAGTAAATTCATAATGGCTACCACGCGCATCAAAGACCTGCTTATAAGCATTGTAAACAGCGCAACTTTATACGAACTGTTCCATGCCGTAACGGAGGGCTTTGACTATATTTCGGCAAAGCGCAAATGTCTCATCGTTTCGCATGAGGGCCTGCTTGACCGCAGCCGCCTTGTCCTGCCCGAAGATCCCGCCGATAAACTGGCGTTCATATTCTGTCTTCTGGTGGAGTTCGACCATAATACAATAAACTTCAACGAATTTTTAAGGCGCTTTTTCCCTGAAGACGGCAGCTATTATTCAAGTTTTCACAGCTTCTGCGACAAGGTGATAGTGCCCTTTGAAGAAATCATTGCCGACCTGTTCCGCGACGAACGTAACGAACAGCAATCCGCACAGCAGTCTGCACCGCAGGCAGATTTCTCCGGGCAGAGTGCAGGCCGGGCCGATGCCGCGCAACATGCCGACCCGGGGGCTGCCGAAAAGCTTTCTGCTGTTTCCATTCTCATCGCGCGCGAAAAGAATATAATTTCCGGCCTGAATATTTCAGAGCGCGACAGGCAGGACGGCGTCTCCATGCTCTCCGAACTCGAGCGCGCCATACGCGAGGGCAGGGGAGCGGCTGCAGACGCGCTGATCAGGGGATATGAATACTACTCTGCCTGTCATAATAACTTTTCTCAGCTGATACAATTGCTCGTCTCGGCTATGGAGGCATAGAATGGAGCTTGAAGAAAAGACTCTTTCCACAAAACGGCTTTTTGACGGCAAGGTAATAAAACTTGAACTTTCTGAAGTGGAACTTCCCAACGGCAACACCGCTGCGCGCGAAGTTGTGCGCCACCCGGGCGGAGCGGCCGTTCTGCTTGTAAACGGAAACAAGGTATTGCTTGAAAGGCAGTTCCGATTTCCGTACAACAAGGTGATATGGGAGATTCCCGCAGGCAAACTGAACGGGGGCGAAGCGCCCGAACATGCCGCGCGCAGAGAGCTTGAGGAGGAGACGGGTTACCGTGCGGCCAGACTTAAGCCGCTTGTAAATATCTATCCCACACCCGGCTATACGGACGAAATAATTTACATATTCAGCGCCGAAGCCGCAGGCTTTGCGGGGCAGCATCCCGACGAAGACGAATTTGTAAACGCGGCGTTTGTTGAACTTGACCGCGTTGTGGCAATGATAGAGAGCGGCGAGATATGCGACGCAAAGACGATAGCCGCAGTGTTCAAATACATATACGACTCAAAAACGGAAAAAATCTGATTATTTTTCCGCGTAACAGAAAAGGGGCTGTTTCCAGCCCCTTGTTTTTTTATGGCATGCGATTTTCGTGGCCGCAGTTTCAGCCGTTGCAGCCACATGAGTTGCAGTTGCCGCAGAATATCGAAGAGAGCGTGCCATTCTTCCACATTGCATATACAAGGGCGATGAGCACGGGCGTGCAACTTCCGCTGAGTACCGATTCAAGCCCGTTTCCGCTGCAGCTTGCCGCTATTAGCAGAAGTAAAAGTATCCACAGGCAGCTGTTGGAACCGCAACCGCAGTTAGAGAATATGTTCATATGTTCCTCCTTGAATTTTAAGTTGCAAGGCGGTATGTAAAAATGCGCTTGCCTTGCTGTTTTTGCTTTTAGCAGAGCGGAATATGTTGTGTATTTATTCCGTGTGGCTATACTAAATAATATTTAATTTGGCTTAAAAATGTTACACTTGCTCCATTTGCTTGCATAAAGTGCGGGCAGATGTTATAATTAATGAACTTTAATAAATACCTGCGGCTTGCATATGCTATGCATAGCCCGACCGCATTATCGGTGTTGTTGAAGGTAAAAATTTTTTTCTGCGGATATTCTTTACGGAATCCGATGGAGGTGTTTTATGGAAAAGGTAAAGCGTACCTTTTTCACGGCAAAAAACATTACGTATCTTGCCGTTTTTGCTGCACTTATAATAATTTTGCAGCTTTGTTCAGGCTTTATAGCCATTAGTACAACGCGCATGAGTTTTGTGTTGGTACCAATAGTGCTCGGAGGCATGCTTATGGGTGTCGGCGTTGGAACAATTCTCGGGTTATTGTTTGGTATAATTGTAATCGTCACCGCTGTCGTAGGTCTTGACGCCTTCACTTTATACATGCTGAACGATAGTCCGGTATTTACTGTCTTCTTGTGCTTATTGAAAGGGGTCGCCGCTGGTTTTATACCAGCTGTACTGTATAAATTGATTGCTAAAAAAAATAAGTACGTAGCTGTATTTATCGCTGCTATATGCGCACCAATAGTAAACACGGGTATATTTGTGGCTGGCGCTTTCATTATAAGTAATACTATTGTGGACGCAATGTCTTCAATTGGTTACGACGTGATGGGGTTGTCGGCAAGCTATATTATTATAGTAGGTTGTGCAGGAGTAAATTTTTTAGTAGAATTAGCAATCAACATCATTTGTTCGCCTGCCCTTTACACTGTAAACAGAGTAATTTTAAAACAGCTTTCAAATAGAAAATATAAGAAATATAGTACAAACGACAAACCTTAAACATAATTAATACACAAAGCAAGGGTTCAAAATGATAATTTGCATGGATGTTGGCAACACCAACATAAAATACGCTGTATTCAGCGGCGAGGAGCTGACTATAAGTTTCCGCGTGGCGACGGACGTAAAAAAGACTTCCGACGAATACGGCGCTCAGCTTTTAACCATACTTTCAAATAACGGCGTAAATGCTTCGGATATAAAAGGCGGCATTATTTCTTCGGTCGTGCCGCAACTGGACTACACCCTGGAGAGGATGTGCGCCACATACCTTCACATAAAACCGCTCACTCTTGCGCCCGGGCTCAAGACGGGGCTGAACATTAAAGTGGATAACGCCCGCGAAGTGGGTGCCGACCGCGTTGTGAATAACGTTGCCGGACTTAAAAAATACGGTGCGCCGCTTATCGTCATAGACTTCGGCACAGCAACCACATTCAACATACTCGACGAAAACGGCGTATTCATAGGCGGCGTGATAGCGCCCGGAATAAAGGGTTCGCTGGACAGCCTTGTTAACGGCACGGCTAAACTCCCCAGAGTGGAGATAGAGCGCCCTGCAAGCGTGATAGCCAAAAATACCGTTACCAACATGCAGGCGGGCATTGTGTTCGGTTTTGCTGGGCTTGTAGGCTACATTGTTAAAAAAATAAAGAAAGAAATGAAGATGCCGGACATAAAAACCGTTGCGACGGGCGGCTTTTCAGAAGTGATAGCAAAGGAGATAGACTGTATCGACTGCGTGGATAAATTTCTCACGCTCGACGGTCTGAAATATCTGTATTACCTGAACAGCGAAGAGCGGTAATACAGGTAAAACACCAAAGGAGGATAAGGTAGAAAAATGAAGAAGGTAGGCGTTGCCATTCTCGGCCTGGGCGTCGTGGGCGGCGGAACATACAAAATGCTCACCGAACACAGAGAATTTTATCAGCAGACGCAGGAAATAGACATAGTCGTTGAAAACGTACTCGAACGTGACAAGCAGAAGGCGCTTGCCCTCGGCGTGCAGGAGAGCAAGATAGCTTCGAATATAGCCGAAATATGCTCAAACCCCGACGTAGACATTGTTATAGAAGTTATGGGTGGAGTGGAGCCTGCCAGAACTTTTGTTCTTTCTGCACTCAATGCAGGAAAATCTGTAGTTACCTCAAACAAAGAGCTGTTCTGTAAATATAACCACGAGCTTGAAAAAGCCGCCAGAAAAAACAACTGCGGATTGTTTTACGAGGCAAGCTGCGTTGGCGGCGTTCCCGTTATACGCGCACTTTTAGATAACCTTCAGGGCAATAAAGTGCTGTCTATGATGGGCATAATCAACGGCACCACAAACTATATACTTACCAAAATGACAGATGAAGGCGCCTCGTACGAAGAAGTGCTCAAAGACGCGCAAAAGCTCGGTTATGCCGAGGCCAACCCCACGGCAGACGTGGAGGGATACGACGCGGCGTACAAACTCTCTATTCTGTCGAGCCTTGCATTTCACACAAAGATACCCTTCGGCAAGATACACCGCGAAGGCATAACCAAAATAACCCCCGCCGACATTCAGTACGGGAAGCAGCTTGGGTATGTGCTTAAACTGCTTGCCATAGGCAAGAATACCGAAGACGGCATAGAAGTCAGGGTTCACCCCACATACATTAAAAAGTCGCACCCGCTTGCAAGCGTAAACGACAGTTATAACGCCGTATACATTACGGGCGACTGCGTTGAAGATGTTATGCTGTACGGCAGGGGCGCGGGAGCCATGCCCACGGCAAGCGCCATTGTGGGCGACGTTATTTACTGCGCTACCCACCCCACGTTCAGATATTCCACCTTTAAGAACACTGCCGAAGCCGACCCTGCTGTAAAGTTTATAGATAACTTTAAAAGCGCATATTATATCAGGCTGGACGCGCACGATAAAACGGGCGTTCTTGCCAAGGTGTCCTCTATATTCTCGCGCCACAACATATCGGTTGCGCAGATGATCCAGGAGGACGACGGCAAAGAAGACGGCCACGTTCCCCTTGTGTTCATAACTCATATGACAAAGGAAAAGAGCGTTATGAAGGCCGTGGACGATATCAACGCCACCAGCGAAATAGCAGAGGTGGTATCCGTTATAAGGGTAGTTTCTTAAAAACAAATCGCGGCAACGTGCCGCATAAAAGGCTAAGGCCCGCGCACATGCGCGGGCCTTGTTTTATATCAGAAAGCGGGTAGAAAAACTACCCGCCCTTATTTCGGCGCGGAGGCAGAATTGTAATCAGAACCAAATAAGTGGTGGCGAGCACAAACGATTGTCATTACCCGGAGAAAGTTTTCCCTGAAACCCTTTTCTCTTGTGTGGAATAAAAGCCTCTTCATAAGCCCACGGCTTCGCTTGCGAAGTATAGTGGGCTATACTTCTATTAGAAGTTATAATGAAAACT
>CALVLV010000022.1 GCA_944341075.1 uncultured Clostridia bacterium | reverse complement strand
TATAAGATCGGATGTCCTTTTTTTTTTTTTTTTTCCTCACCGACGGCGCCGTCATCAAGCTCAACAACGTGCCCGCGCGCGAGGTGCTGGGCAGCACAGATAAGTTCCCCCGCTGGGCAATAGCCTACAAGTTCGAGGCGGAGGAGGTGGTCACCACCGTGCGCAACGTGCGCTGGCAGGTGGGCCGCACCGGCAAACTTACCCCTCTTGCCGAACTCGCCCCCGTAGACCTTGCGGGCGTTACAGTGCGCAGGGCAACGCTGAACAACTACGGCGACATACTGCGCAAGGACGTAAAAAAGGGCAGCAAGGTGCTTATACGCCGCTCTAACGAGGTCATACCCGAAATTTTAGGCACGGTGGAACACGTTGAAGGCAGCGCCGATATCCCCAAGCCCACGGTGTGCCCCTTCTGCGGCACTCCGCTTGTAGAAAGCGGCGCAAATATCTTCTGCCCCAACACCGACTGCCGCCCTAGAATAGTGGCAAAGCTCGAACATTTCGCCTCAAAGGGCGCAATGGACATAGAGGGGCTTTCGGAGATGACGGCAGGACTGCTGCACGACAAGTTCGGGCTTAAAAACGCGTCCGAACTGTACCTGCTTACCAAGGAAAAGCTGCTTGAGCTTGAAGGCTTTAAAGATAAAAAGGCAGAAAATTTAATAAACGCCATAAAAAAGAGCAGGAACGTGACGTTAGACCGCTTTATATACGCCCTCGGCATAGACGGCGTGGGCAAAGTTGCCGCCGCCGACCTTGCAAAGACCTTCGGCGACATCTCCCGCCTTGCCGCCGCCGACCGCAAAAGCCTGCTCGCCCTTGACAACATAGGCGAAGTTACTGCCGATACCATAGTGGGGTGGTTTAAGGACGGTGCCAACATGGCAGAGTGCAACAGGCTGTTGCTGTACATCACGCCGCAGGCCAAAAAGGCTGTTGAAGGCGGCATATTGGCGGGGCAATTTGTCGTGCTCACGGGCACGCTGCCCACATACAAGCGCAGCGAGGCGCAAAAAATCATAGAAGAAAACGGCGGCATATGCCAGTCTTCGGTGACGGGCAAAACTACGCTCGTGCTCGCAGGCGAGGAGGCGGGCAGCAAGCTTGAAAAGGCGCAAAAGCTGGGCATAAAAATAATAGACGAAGCTCAGTTCCGGCAGATGTTAGGTATAGAGGGATAGCCACGGCCTCCCGCCTTAGTGGTGCCTTGGTATAAAATTGACCCGCATATATGCCCTAAATAATTATATAGAGTATAGTAGTAAATTATATAAATATAATGCCGCGGCGCACAAGTTTGTGCGCTGCGGCAGTTTTACGCTGACCTATTTATGTTTTGACGCTATTGGCGCTGACGCGCGGCAATAGCTATTCCGTCGCCTGCGGCTCTTTACGACCAAGCATAACAAAATTCATCCCGTGTCATTTCGACCAAGGGCGTAGCCCGCGTGGAGAAATCTTAAAAAAGATAGAGGGTAAAACTAATAGATTTCTCCATGCGTTCGCTGCACTCACTTAGTCGAAATGACATAAAAATGATAAAACGCTTACTTTGTTCCCAAAGGCCTACTTTGTTTGCCTAATTTTTATTTTGTTTGGCAATATCGCCTTTGCCCTGCATGTATTCCACGCTCGCCGCGGTGACAAGGTAAATTTCTTTTGCACCCGCAATCTGCAGTTCGCGGCAGGCCTCGTCGGCGGTCGCGCCCGTGGTCAGCACGTCGTCGACAAGCAGCACGCGCCTGCCCTTCACCGCCGCCCTGTCGGCTATGGCAAAGCAGGCGTGCAGGTTCTCTTCGCGCTCTTTTCGCGTAAGCGCCTTCTGGTCGTCTGTTTCGCGCTTCTTTTCAAGCGCCGCGGCAACGGGCAGGTTAAGCTCTTTGCCTATCGCTTCGGCAAGCAGTTCGGCCTGGTTATAGCCGCGCTCCCGCTTCCTCTTTTTGGTTATCGGCACATAGGTTATCACGTCGCACTGCGGCAGTTTGCGCGCCTTTTCGGCCATAAGCCCGCCTATGTAGTCCTTAAGGTACCTTGCCCCGCGCTTGAATTTAAGCACCAGCCGCGCGCCGCCGTCGGAATATATCAGGGCGGAGACCGCCTTTTTATATCGCGGCGCAAGCGACTTGCACTCCATGCATATCTCGGGCCGTGCCGTCCTTCTGCCGCATACGGGGCAGGTCACGCCGTCGTTGAAGTGCACCGTCGGCAGGCACCTTTTGCAAAACCGGCTCCCGTCAAAAACTTCGGCGCCGCACAGGTCGCACGTTATGTCGGGCGGGAATATGCTGTTCCGTGCCCTTATAAGCAGTTCTTTAAGGTTCATATCTCATTTTAAGTTTTGCGGCGCGGGCAACTCTGTTTGCCCGCGCCGCCCTTTATCAAAATTTCAACAGGCATGCAATATGCCGCAACTAACGCATGTTTTGCTGCAAATTTTCCGTGCCTTTTGCATTAATTCAAATACTTTTTCAGATCCTCTGCGCGGTCGGTGCGCTCCCAGGGAAGCCCGGGCTTTCCAAAGTGTCCGTATGCCGCCGTCTGCAGGTATATCGGCCTGCGCAGGTCAAGCGTCTCTATCACGGAGTAGGGGCGCAGGTCAAATTCGCGCACAACTATCTCTGCCAGCCTGTCGTCTGGCAGTCTGCCCGTGCCGAAGGTGTTCACGAATACCGAAACGGGGCGCGAAACGCCTATTGCATACGCCACCTGCAGTTCAACCTCTTCTGCAAGCCCCGCGGCAACCATGTTTTTGCACACATAGCGTGCCATGTACGCAGAGGAGCGGTCTACCTTGGTGGGGTCTTTGCCCGAAAAAGCTCCGCCGCCGTGCGCGCACCTGCCGCCGTAGGTGTCCACTATTATCTTCCTGCCCGTAAGGCCGCTGTCGCCCTCGGGGCCGCCTATCTCGAACCTGCCCGTGGGGTTTATATAGTATTTAGTGCGCTCGTCCAAAAGTCCGGCGGGTATAACGCTGTCTATAACATACCTCTTAATGTCGGCGCGCAGCATGTCCTGGTGCACGTTTTCGTTGTGCTGGGCAGATACCACCACCGTATCCACGCGCACCGGCCTGCGGCCCTCGTATTCCACCGTCACCTGCGTCTTTCCGTCGGGGCGGAGGTAGGGCAGCAGCCCGCACTTGCGCACGTCGGCAAGCCGCTTTGCCAGCCTGTTTGCAAGGTGGCAGGTAAGGGGCATAAGCTCTTCCGTTTCGTTGCAGGCGTAGCCGAACATCATGCCCTGGTCGCCCGCGCCTATCTCGTCGCGCATATCGCCGCCCATGCGGTTTTCTACCGAGCTGTCCACGCCCATGGCAATGTCTGGGCTCTGCCTGTGCAGGGCAAGCGTTATCTTGCAGTTGTCTGCGCGGAAGTTGCCGAATGTATAGCCCACTTTTGCCATAACGTCGCGCGCTATCTTTTTTACGTTGACCTTTGCCGTGGTGGTAATTTCTCCCATTATAAGCATCTGGTTATACGCCGCGCAGCACTCTATGGCGCACCTTGCCATCTTGTCGCGGGCAAGTATGGCGTCTAAAACGCCGTCCGAAATCTGGTCGCACAGCTTGTCGGGGTGCCCTTCGGTAACGCTTTCGCTTGTAAAAAATTGTCTCATAGATCTTCCTGTATATAAAAATTTTTTTGACGTATGTAAAAAACAGGCCCCGCAGCGGGCTTTTAAGTGCGTTTTTGCCGCTTTTTATCGCTGCGGGCAAAAAAGGCAAAATAAAAGCCCCGCCGCCGCGGAGCAAAATTCACAAAAATATTTACCCCATCGGTACGGCATTAGCACCTTGCTTTGCAGGTTGCTGTGTGGTCGCAGGGCCGTTCCCTCGCACACTCTTTATAGGTTGTGCAAGCAGTATATCACCGCCGCGTCCGCCTGTCAAACAAAATGGCGTCTTTTATTGCCAATCGCAAAAAAATGTTTTATAATATACAGGGTGCGCAAAAAGCTCACACCGCGCGCAGCTTGTTGCGGGCGCGCATTAAATACTATTTTACGGTAAAAGTATTATGTCGGCATGCAGGCAGTGCCCCGTAATGTGCGGGGCCGAAAGGTCGCGCGCCAAGGGCGCGTGCTCCGTTCAGGGGCTTAAAATTGCAAAGTACTATCTCCACCCGTACGAAGAGCCGTGCATATCCTTCAAAAACGGCAGCGGCTGCGTGTTCTTCTGCGGCTGCAGCTTAAAGTGCGTGTTCTGCCAGAACTTTGAAGTTTCGCGCGCCTCGCGCGGCAAAGATATCACCGTAAGGCAGCTCGCCGATATTTTCAGACAGCTTGAGGACATGGGCGCCGACAACATCAACCTTGTAACGCCCACGCACTACGTTGAAGATATTGCCGAAGCGTTCGCCATATACAGGCCCGCCATACCCGTGGTATATAACACCCACGGCTACGAGCGGATAGAGACGCTTGAAAAGGCCGCGCAGTTTGTTGATATTTGGCTTACCGACCTCAAGTTTTTAAGCGCGGACATGGCGGCGCGCTATACCTCCCGCCCCGACTACGCCGACTTTGCCGTTCCCGCAGTGCGGTTCATGGCGCAAAAGCAGCCGGTATTTTCGGCGGAGGGCAAAATGCTGTCGGGCTGTATAGTCCGCCACCTGATAATGCCGCTCGGCGTGGCAGATTCTGTAAATGTGGTAAAATTCGTGGCTACGCTTCCGCGCACCGTGTATCTCAGCCTCATGAGCCAGTACACCCCGTGCGGCGATATATCGCGCTACCCCGAACTCGGCCGCACAGTCACCTCCCGCGAGTATAAAAAGGTGCTTGCCGCCGCAGAGGAGGCGAGGCTGGAGAACGTATTCCTTCAGGACAGAAACAGCGTAGGGGAAAAATTCATACCGTCTTGGGATTATTAGCGTTCACGCGAAATCTTTTGCCTTTGGCAAAATCTTCCGCCGTGATATTACGGTAAGTCGTGAAAAAGAGGTATCGCAGGGAAACCCTGCTGCTCTTTTTCCGAACATAATTATTTTAAACTTGCTTTTGCAAAGAGTTATTCCTTGTAAAGTTCTTTACGCGCGGGCCACCGCGCTGAACTTTACTGCGTGAAGCCAGCCTTGCGACATAATTTATTTTAGAAAAATCTTCCCTTAACCGTGCCTACCCTGCCTAAGGGGAGGTGACACGGGCAAACAAAGTGCGACCGTGGCGGAGGGGTTCGGTTACGCGGGTCGAGTATCATACATGTCATTTCGACCAAGGGCATAGCCCGCGCGGAGAAATCTATTCCGCATTACAGGCTCCTTTGTGTAAAGACGAACGAGGCACTTCAGATTGTTACCGCATAAAGCGTATTTCAATAATACATAACCACAATAATAAAACAAGACCCAAAATACTTACAACAATGTTAGTCACATTCAACAACGTCAACTTTGCCTATGCGGGCAATACAATACTCAAAGATATATGCTTTACCGTGAACGAAGGCGAGCGCGTGGCGCTCATCGGCGAAAACGGCGCGGGCAAAACTACCCTTTTAAAGCTTATAACGGGTGCGCTGCTGCCCGAAAGCGGCGAAGTGATCAAAAAGAACGGCGCCACGATAGGTTTCCTCGCCCAGAACGGCGGGCTGGAGGCGGAGGGAACGGTATACGGCCAGATGCTTCAGGCCGTAAAGCCGCAGCTCGACGCCGTTGCCCGACTTTCGCAGCTTTCGGAAAAGCTGTCCGCCGCGCAATACGGCGGCGACGAATACCGCCGTCTGTCTGCAAAATACGAAGCTTTGGAAAAGTACATTGCCGCACACGACTGTTACAATGCCGAAGTCAGGGTTAAGACGGTGCTCGGCGGCATGGGCTTTGGCGGACTGTTTGAGCAGAAGATATCCACCATGTCGGGCGGGGAAAAGACGAGGCTCAAGCTTGCCCGCCTGCTTTTGGAACAGCCCGACCTGCTCATTCTGGACGAGCCTACCAACCACCTGGACATAAAAACGCTGTTCTGGCTGGAAGAATACCTGTCGGGTTACGGCGGCGCCGTGCTGGTGGTCAGCCACGACAGGTACTTTTTAGACCGCGTAGTCTCGCGCGTGTTGGAGATAGAAAATAAAAAACTGTATGCCTACCGCGGCAACTATTCAAAGTATAAGGTGCTCAAGGCCGAGCGCATAGCGCTGGAGGAGAAGGAGTACGAGCGCATAAAGGAGGAGCGCGCAAAACTGCAGGACTATGTAGACCGCAATATAGTGCGCGCCACCACGGCAAAGTCGGCGCAGAGCCGCGTAAAACAGCTTGAAAAGCTTGAACTGCCCGAAAAGCCCTACACGCCGCCCGCGCCCCCGCGCTTTAAATTTACCTTCCCCGTGGCGAGCGGAGAATTTCCGCTGGAGATAAAAAACCTTGACCTGTCCGCGGGCGAAAAGCAGCTGTTTACGGGCGCAAACTTTACTTTAAAGCGCGGACGCAGGCTTGCCGTCGTGGGCGAAAACGGCGCGGGCAAATCTACGATGTTAAAGCTCATTGCCTCGGGCGGCAACGCGCACTGTACCATTGGCAGGTATGTGCGCCCCGCCTTTTACGACCAGGAAAACGCCAATCTTAACCCGCAAAACACCGTGCTTTCCGAACTGTGGGAGCGCCATGCGGGCGCCTCGCAGACGGATGTGAGGGCGGCGCTCGCCCGCAGCGGGCTGCCCGCCGAGGACATGCAAAAGCTGGTGGGCGAACTTTCGGGCGGCGAACGCGCAAAACTTGCGCTGTGCGTGCTGCAGTCGGAAGAGGGCAACCTGCTCCTTCTGGACGAACCTACAAACCACCTCGACCTGCCTGCAAGGGAGAGCCTTGAACAGGCGTTGAAGGTGTTTGAAGGCACGCTTATATTCGTCAGTCACGACAGGTACTTCCTGTCTGCCCTTGCCGACTGCGTGGCGGAGATAGAGGGCGGCAGGCTCAACTTTTTTGAAGACGGGTACGAAGGTTACCTCGCCCAGAAGCGCCGCCTTGCCGAAGAACGCGAAATCAGGGAGGCCGAGGCCGCAAAGGAGCTGTACGAGGCGGGCAGAAGGGAGGGCTACCGCTCTAAAAAGGAGCGCGCGGCAGAGGCCGCCGCCAAGGCTCGCATAAAGCAAATTGAGGCGGATATATCAGCCAACGAACGCGAGGAGGCGGAAATTCAGGCGCAGCTTGCCGACCCCGCCGTGACCGCAGATTATAAAAAGGTGGAGGAGCTTTGCCGCCGCCTTGAACAGATAAAAAATATACAGGAAAATTTGTATTCTGAGTATGAAAAACTTATTTAAAAGAAAAAGGGAGCGCACGGAAGACGCCCCCGAAGAGGAGAAAGCCGCCGAAGAGGCCGCCGCAGGCGCGGCAGACGGGGCGGCGGTCGAACCCGCCGATGAGGAGAGGGAAAGGCGCACAGTGCGGCACACCATCTCTGCAGAGGAGACGTTCACCCTTGCCAAAGACGTGTACGACTTGCGCAGCTTTTTTAAAAGCGTGTATGCAAACCGCGCCGTCATCGCCCGCAGGTTAAACCTGTTTTCGCTTATATGCAGCCTTGTATTCACCATGTTCTATGTGGCGTTCGCCATATACTCCGTGCTGCAGGACAACTTTTCGCTCGGACTGGAGATAACTATATACTGCCTGCTGGGCGTGTATGCCGTGTTTGTGATACTGCTTGTGCTTGTAACGGTGTTTGCGGGCAGGGTCACCACAAAGACGGTAAAAAAATACGGCAAGGCGCTGAAAATTTTCCGTTTCTGCATAAGGGTGGTGTCCATTGCCATGGCTATCGTGGGCATAGCCGCGGGCACGGGCAAGGCCACCGGCCCGGCGGGCGTGGCACTGGAAACGGTGCTTATAATCATATCGGTGCTTCTCATAATAATACAGGGCATGCCGCTGCTGTTCGGCGGCTTTTCAAACCTTGCGCGCTGGGCTCTTGCTCCCGCAAAGGGCAGGGCGCGCTTTTCGGTAGTGCTGTTCGAATGGTACGAACTCGTCCGCAAGGGAGTGGAATCGTCGCCCTCAACGGCAAAAATTTCGCCCAAGTATGTGAATGAAATAAACAGGTGTATAGACGGATATCTCATTCCCGCGCTCGGCAAAAAGTACATAACGGACATATCTGCCAAAGATATCTACGATACCGTGGACGCCATGCCCGACGAGCTGGACGAGATCGCCGAGGGCGTGTTCATGCGCGTGTTTGCATATGCGCTGGAATGCGGCTACGTAAACCACGACCCCACCAAAGACATGGAGCTTGAAGACAGTCTGCGCGAACCGGAAAAAAAGCCCCGCCGCACGCTTAAGACCCGCCTTATGGACTGGGGCAAAAAGATAGGCAAAAGTATAGTAAAGTCCTACCTTGACGACGACACGCAAAAGTAATTGCCCCGCATATATGCCTTAAATAATGCCAAAAGTTATATAAATATATAAAAATGATATTTTGGCTTAGTGTAAAAAGTACCCGCCTGTGTGTCATTTCGACTAAGCGAGCCAAAGGCGAGCGCATGGAGAAATCTCTTTTGTACCAAAATACAGCCTCCTCTGATAGGGGAGGTGGGTAGCACGAGTGCAGCGAGGGCTATCCGGTGGGATTTTTGAGATTTCTCCACGCGGGCTTTGCCCTTGGTCGAAATGACAATGTGTGGTCTGTCGCTCGGTCGAAATGACAGTATGCTCTTATTTTAAATCATAAATGCTTTTGTGTTTAATAAAATGCCTGCCGCGCAGAACTCTGCACGGCAGGCATTTCAGGTTTTATACCGTAATAAAAACGCGGTTGCCTCAATGCTTTACAGCATATGATTTCAGAACTTTATAAGTTTGGTTATATAGCCTTCAAGCTCGTCAATGCCTATCCTTATCTGCTCCATGCTGTCGCGGTCGCGCACGGTAACGGTGTTGTCTTCCAGCGTTTGGAAGTCCACTGTTATGCAGCAGGGGGTGCCTATCTCGTCCTGCCTGCGGTAGCGCTTGCCTATAGAGCCGGTCACGTCGTATGTCACCGAAAAGCTCTTTGCAAGTTCGGCGTAAAGCTGCTGCGCCTTTTCGGCAAGGTTCTTCTGCAGGGGCAGTACGGCCGCCTTGTAGGGCGCAAGGAAGGGGTGCAGGTGCAGCACGGTGCGCACGTCCTTCTTTTCTTCGTCAAGCGCTTCTTCGTCGTATGCGTCGGTGAGTATGGCAAGCACCATGCGCTCTACGCCCAGCGAAGGCTCTATAACGTAGGGTATATACTTTTCGCCGCTCACGGGGTCGGTGTACTCCATGCTCTCGCCGCTCTCGTTCTGGTGCTGCGTAAGGTCGTAGTCCGTTCTGTCGGCAACGCCCCAAAGCTCGCCCCAGCCAAAGGCAAAGTTGTATTCAAAGTCGGTGGTCGCCTTGGAGTAGAAGCACAGCTCCTCGGGCGAATGGTCTCTCAGCTTTATGTTCTCGTCCTTAAGGCCGAGCGATAAAAGCCACTCGTGGCAGTAGGTCTTCCAGTAGTTGAACCACTCAAGGTCGGTGCCGGGCTTGCAGAAGAACTCCAGCTCCATCTGCTCGAATTCGCGCACGCGGAAAATAAAGTTGCCGGGCGTAATTTCGTTGCGGAAGCTCTTGCCTATCTGCCCTATTCCGAAGGGCACGCGCATGCGGGTGGAGCGCTGAACGTTTTTAAAGTCCACAAATATGCCCTGCGCCGTTTCGGGGCGGAGGTATACGGTGTTCACGCTGTCTTCGGTGACGCCCTGGAAGGTCTTGAACATAAGGTTGAACTTGCGTATGGGGGTAAAGTCGCTCTTGCCGCACACGGGACACACTATCTTGTGCTCTTCAATAAACTTTTCCATGGCGTCGTTGTCCATGGCCTCTACCTTTACGTCAAGGTTGTGTTTTTTGCAGTAGTCCTCTATAAGGTTGTCCGCCCTGTGGCGCGTTTTGCAGTTTCTGCAGTCCATAAGCGGGTCTGAAAATCCGCCTATGTGGCCGGAAGCCTTCCACGTGCGGGGGTTCATCAGTATGGCGCTGTCAAGCCCGGTGTTGTGCACGTTTTCCTGCACAAACTTTTTCCACCATGCGCGCTTTATGTTGTTTTTAAGTTCAACGCCCAGGGGGCCGTAGTCCCAGGTATTGGCAAGTCCGCCGTAAATTTCGCTGCCGGGGAAAATGAAGCCCCTGTTTTTGCACAGCGCAACAAGTTTTTCCTGCGTTACGGCCCTTTTTTTATCAGCCATGATAATCTCTCCTGAAAGTGCAGCGGCGGCAATTTTTGCCGTTGCGGTTTAGTTTACATAGATTTTAGTAAAAAACGGCAGTCAAGTCAAGCATTTAAAGCGCAGTGCCCGTCCTTTTGTTGCTTATAGAAGGCCCGCGGCGCCGCCCGGACGCCCGTACGGGCGCCAGCAGGCAAAAAAAGTTTGTTTCATGCAAAAAATATTGGCGTAAACTATGTACTTTCACCCCCTTTTGTGATATACTGTAAGGGGTTAATACGAACACGATTTAAAACGGGGATATCACGGCACCAGCTGCGTTAAATCCCTTGCCAATACGTCCCTGTATTGCCTGCACAACATTACAGAAAAACTGCGGAGCAGTGACGAGAACGCCAAGGCATGCAAAAGACGCATTTAAAGGCGAGTTCGTTTTATTCCCTTACAGTATAATCTACTTGATATATTGTTAAACCATGAATTAAATGTTTTTTTGTTTTAAGGTGAATGATGCTATCCGATATCGAAATTGCCGAAAGCTGCAACTTGCAGCCCATCTCGCGCATTGCGGCAAAACTGGGACTTAAAGAGGACGACCTTGAATTTTACGGCCGCTACAAGGCAAAGATCGACCTGCCCGAGGTAAACCCCAAGGCGAAGCTTATTTTGGTCACGTCAATAAATCCCACTGCCAGCGGCGAGGGTAAGACTACCGTTTCCATCGGCCTTGCCGACGGCATGGCAAAGCTGGGCAAAAAGGTATGCCTTGCCTTAAGGGAACCGTCTTTGGGCCCCGTGTTCGGCATAAAGGGCGGCGCCGCGGGCGGCGGATATGCGCAGGTGGTGCCCATGGCAGATATAAACCTGCACTTCACGGGCGACCTGCACGCCATAACCTCGGCCAACAACCTTCTGTGCGCCGTAATAGACAATCACATATTCCGCGGCAACGCGCTTAAAATAAAGGAAGTTTACTTTCACCGCTGCATGGACATGAACGACCGCGCCCTGCGCGACCTGACCATAAACTGCGAGGCGGGCAGAATGAAGGGCTGTGCAAGCTATACCCGCAAAGAGCGGTTCGATATAACCGCCGCAAGCGAGGTAATGGCAATTCTGTGCCTTGCCACCGACCTTGCCGACTTAAAGCGCAGGCTGGAAAATATAGTGGTGGGAGAGGATGAAAACGGCAACTTTGTCTACGCGCGCGACCTGCACGTTGCGGGCGCCATGGCAACGCTTTTAAAGGACGCCATAAAGCCCAACCTTGTGCAGACGCTCGAAGGCACCCCCGCCATAGTTCACGGCGGGCCGTTTGCAAACATTGCCCACGGCTGCAACTCTGTGCGCGCAACCTACACGGCAATGACGCTTGCCGACTACGCCGTTACCGAGGCGGGCTTCGGCGCAGACCTCGGCGCGGAAAAGTTTCTGGATGCAAAGTGCCGCATTGCCGGCATACAGCCCGACTGCATAGTAATAGTCGCCACGGTAAAGGCGCTCAAACTGCACGGCGGCGCAGATAAGGTCACCCTTTCGCAGGAAAATATACCCGCGCTCAAGGCAGGGCTGCCCAACCTTTTAAAGCATATAGAGAATATGAAAAAGGTGTTCTCAAAGCCCGTAATAGTCGCCATGAACAGGTTCGAAAGCGACACCCCCGAAGAGATAAAGGAGGTCATCGAGGCCTGCGGCGAGGCTGGCGCGCCCGCGGTGTTCACTGACGTGTTCTTAAAGGGCGGCGAAGGCGGCACTGCGCTTGCCGAAAAGGTGATATGGATGTGCGAAAAGCCCTCGCAGCTGACGTATGCCTACGACCTTAACGCCGACATAAAGACCAAGATAAACGACATTGTTACAAAGATATACGGCGGCGACGGCGCGGAATATTCCGAGGAGGCCGAACGCAAGATAGCCGACATAGAGGGCAAGGGCATAGGCGGCCTGCCCGTAATAATAGCAAAAACGCAGTATTCCCTTTCGGACGACGCAAAAAAACTTGCGCGCCCCTCGGGCTTTAAAATACTTGTGCGCGACGTCATCTACAAGGGCGGCGCAGGCTTTATAGTCGCCATGGCGGGAGATATAAACTTAATGCCCGGCCTCGGCAAGGTGCCCGCGGCGGAGCATATTGATATCTCGTCCGACGGCACAATCACAGGTTTATCATAAAAACTTTGTATATGCGTCGCATTTCTGTGTTGCGCTGCGGCAACCCTCAGTCATTTACGTCTTTGTAAACTCATTCGGGTTTTCCTCGCGCGCCTTGAACTGCTCGCATCTGCAAAGTTTTTGCCCCGCGTAAGGCGCCTCGTTCTGCTTGCTTCTCTTAACTTAAACGCCCCGTGTTTATGGTAAGGAAACCTTGCTTGCAACGCTAATTATTTCAGAAAAATTTTTCTTAAGGTATATATCTGATTTTTATGGCAGAAAAAGAAAATATTCAATTACCCGAAGCTTCGAACTTTATAGAACAGATCATCAACGAAGAGCTTGCCGCAGGCAAGTTTCAAAGCGTAGGCAACAAAATACACGTGCGCTTTCCGCCCGAACCTAACGGGTACCTGCATATCGGCCACGTAAAGGCGCTGCTTATAAACTTCGGCGTAAAGGAAAAGTACCACGGCGAAATAAACCTTCGCATGGACGACACCAACCCCGCCAAGGAGAGCTATGAGTATGTAGACGCCATTGTTAAGTCGCTTGAATGGCTGGGCCTTAAGTACGACCGCCTTGTGTTCGCCTCCGACTACTACGACAAGCTGTACGAAATAGCCGAAAAGTACATCATGGACGGCAACGCCTATGTGTGCGACCTCTCGGCCGAGGAGATAACGGCCACCCGCGGCACCCTGACCGAGCCGGGCACGCCCTCGCCCTACAGAGAAAGGAGCGTGGAAGAAAATTTAAAGCTCTTCCGCGAAATGAAGGCGGGCGTATACCCCGACGGCGCAAAGGTGCTGCGCGCAAAGATAGACATGTCGTCGCCCAACATAAACATGCGCGATCCCGTCATCTACCGCATAGCGCACGTTCCCCACTACCGTCAGGGCGACAAGTGGTGCATCTACCCCATGTACGACTTCGCCCACCCCATATCGGACGCGATAGAGGGCATAACCCACTCGCTGTGCTCGCTTGAATTTGAAAATCACCGCCCGCTGTACGACTGGGTGATAGAAAAGGCGGGCTTTCCAGCCCCCGTACCCCGCCAGATAGAGTTTGCAAGGCTTAATATAACCAACACGCTCATGTCAAAGCGCTACCTTAAAAAGCTGGTGGACGAAGGCGTTGTAAGGGGCTGGGACGACCCCCGCATGCCCACGCTTGCAGGCCTTAAAAACAGGGGCGTTCCGCCCGAGGCGCTCAAAAAATTCGTCACTGACGTGGGCGTGGCAAAGGCATACGCCGTTGTAAACGCCGCCCAGCTGGACAGCTGCGTGCGCGACTACCTCAACGAAAACGCCGGGCGCGCAATGGCGGTGGTAGATCCGCTCAAGCTCACCATCACCAACTATCAGGGCGAGGAGGAGCTTTCATTTGAAATCAACCCCTTAAAGCCAGAAAGCGGCACAAGGAACATAAAGTTCACGGGCACCGTATATATCGGGCGCGACGACTTCGCCCTCGTTCCCCCGCCCAAATACAAGCGTCTGACCGTGGGCGGCACCGTGCGCCTTAAGGGCGCGTATATCGTCCGCTGCGACGAGGCGGTGCAGGACGAAAACGGCAACGTGACCGAACTCAAGTGCACCTACTTCCCCGAGAGCAGGAGCGGCAGCGACCTTCCCTGCGCGGTAAAGGCCAAGGGCGTTATACAGTGGGTGGACGCAAAGTACGGGGTTGACGCCGAGTTCAGACAGTACGAACAGCTTTTAAAGGACGAACAGTACCCCGATCAGGACTACGCCGAAAGGCTGAACTACGACAGCGAGCATATCTTTGAGGGCAAGGCCGAACCTTGCCTTGCCGAAGCGGAGGAAGATAAGCCCTTCCAGTTGCTGCGCACGGGCTACTATAAAAAGTGCACCCAGGGCGGCAGGCTGATACTTTCGGAGATAGTTTCGCTTAAAGACAGTTTCAATAAATAATGTCTGTGCGGCGCACACGCGCATGCGTGCGGGCCTGCGGGCAGTAATATAATACAGGCAGAAAATAAAACGCAACGGCGGCATGTTGCGCGGCGCAGTCCGCCCGCGCATGCCCCACATATCCCCCGTGTTTGCGGGGCGGAGGAGTTTTATGGTATACGCAATAATAGCAGCGGCGCTCATATTTGTAATAGCGCTTGTGGTCGGCCTTGTAAAGGGCTACACCAAAACAAAGACGTGGGCAACCGAGTACTTGTTCACCGTAATTTTAACGGTGCTCATATATTCGCTTGCCGACCTTTCCGGCATGGAAGACCGCTGGGCGGCCGCCCTCAAGGTGGGCACCGCGGTGGTTTTCATACTGCTGTTTGCCTTTGTGTCGTTGCGGGCAAAGTCGGCCATAGAAAAGTCTATGGCGGCGGCGCGCAAGCGCTCTTATTACGAGCAGTACGGCGACAGGGAGGAGAACACCCTGCAGATACTCGACGCCGTAGAGACGGGCGACCGCAAGGCGTATAAGGTGCTTACCAAGCGCAAGTTCCCCGAAAAGTGCGGCGGTGCGGGCGTTGCCAACAGAATATGCGGCGCGGTAACGCTTGTAATAAAGGCCGCCGTCATCTTCGGCATGGCGGCGCTGATAGTGTTTTTCGTGCTCGATTTGACCCAGCTGCCCTTCGTCACCGAAAAGCTCTCCGCCGTGTACCAAAGCGGCGCGTGGAAGTTCTTTTCTAAATTCGTAATGGACGCCCTTGCTATAGGCATTTTGTTCCTTGCAATAAGGTGCGGCTTCCGTTCGGGAGTGGTAAGCGTGCTGTGGGTGATAGCTGTTTTGGCACTGATTGCCGGGGCTGGGTATCTTTCTTACTGGCTGGCGTTCAACGTGGATTCGTTTGCACAGGCAGGGCAGAGCCTTGCAGACGGCCTGCTTGCAGGTATAGCAGGCAGTCTGGTTGAGTACGCCGCCGACGTCGGCATCGAAATAACTTCGGCTCAGGTCGGGCAGGCAGTGCTTTGCGGCGCGCTGTTCATAGTGCTGCTCATCGTGGTCATCATAATCGGCTGCGTTGTTTCGGGCATTATAGGCAGGGCAAGGGAAGGCAAGGCGTTCAGCACGGTAGACGGCGTGTTCGGCGCCGTGGTGGCGTTCGCCGTAGTGTGCGCCGTTTTGCTGTTTGTCGGCGCGGTGCTGTGGAGCATAAACGACCTCTCGTTTATGGACGTATTCAACAGATACATGTTCTACACTGCAGACGGGCAGTCAAAGCCCGTTGCCATAGCCTCGGTTTTCTATTCGCACAACCCCTTAAATGAGCTTGAATTTATAGCCGACCTGCCCGTGCGCGGGTGGTTCAAGTGATGTATCAAGGTTTTCCCATACATAATATTATATAAAAATGGGCGCGCTTGTGTAAGCGCGCCCATTTTTCAGTTGACCGCTATGTGCGGTTTACGGCTAATTGCCATCCTTTCAGTTTCTCTCAGCAAAGCTTTCGCAGCAGGTGCACTGTTCGTTGCCGCAGCCTACCCGGATCTTATTGAGCATGCAGTTCATGCCCTCGGAATTGTACTTGCAGTTCCTGACGTCGCAGGCTACGCCCTTATTTACGTTATCCATCATAAAAATATGTCCTCCTGCGGGCAAAATTTGCCCGTTTTATAGCAGTATGCGCTCGTTCTGCTTATTTTATGCGGCAAAACGGCCGCATTTGCTAAAAACGCGCCATAATGCCGCTCTATTTTGCCTGCCGCTGTTGACAAAACGCGCAAAACGGCTTATAATTATCTAAACAGCAAAGGTGCCAACTGCCCGCTTTTTTATGCCGCGCGTGCGGCGCTGCGGCGGGCGTTCGGCCAAAAAGGAGTGCACATATGCGCGTTATACTTTTAAAAGACGTGAAGGGACAGGGCAAAAAGGGCGACGTGGTAGACGTATCCGACAGCTACGCCCGCAATTACCTTATAAAGGGCGGCTATGCCGAACAGGCCACCGCCGTAAAAATCAACGACATCGCCCAGAAAAAGGCGGCCGCCGACTTCCACAAGGCCGAAGAGCTCAAGGCCGCGCGCGAGGTAGCATCGCAGCTCAAGGGCAAAAAGTTTACCGTAAAGGTAAAGGCTGGCGCGGGCGGCAGGCTGTTCGGTTCGGTCACTGCGGCAGACATATCTTCGTCGCTTGCAGACGCGGGCTATGCCGTTGATAAAAAGAAGATAGTGCTTTCATCTCCCCTGCGCGAGGCGGGCGAATACGAAGTGGAACTTCGCCTGTTCGAAGGCGTCAACGTCAAAATAGCCGTCAGGGTAGAGGCTGTATCTGCCTGAGTGGCTTCAATGCCGTGCCGCGGTGCAGGCGGCACCATGTTTAAACTTAAAGTATTTTTACAGGCCGCGGAAGCTTTCCGCGGCCTGTAATTTTGCGCCCTTTTTGTATTAAAAAATATGTTTTTTAATTGAATAATTAATAAAAAATGCAAAAAATTGAATTTTGCGCTGCCTTTTTGCCTATGGGATAAATATATAAATATCTGATACGCTATTGACAAATGGATGGCATATATGTATAATCTAAAGTGAAATGTGCGGTGGCGGATCGTATGCCGATAATATAAAAACAAAAATTTATTGCATTTTTTGCCGCCGGAATAATTAATAAAGGGGGTGCCGTCTTAATGGCGGCAGGATATCATGAAAAATTTTTTGCTCTCGGTGCTTTCCGACGCCCTTGACTATTTAAGGGAAAACCTTACAACCGTACTCATAATAGCGGGCGCTGTAGTTGCGGCCATAGCCGTAATAGTAATAATAGCATGCTGCGTCAGAGCGCGCAGAAAAAGGGCACGCCGCGGCGGGCAGCCTGCCGCAATGCAAGGCACTGCTTCGCCCGGGCTTGCGCCGGCCGAACCTGTGCCCGAAGAAAATGCTGCTGCGCATGAAGAAAATGCTGTAGCCGCCGAAACAAATGCCCCCGCGGCAGGTATTGCAAAGCCCATGCCTGCGGCGGAAAGTTCTGCAGTCGGCGATAATTCGTCCATACGGCAGCCCGCTCCGCTTACAGTCGAACAGCCTGCGCCGCTCACAGCCGAACAGCGGGAGGAGCTTGAAAAGTATGCAGGGCAGGGGCGCGTAACGTTTATAAAGCCCCGCCCGGGCATGTTCATAAGGTACCGCTACAACCGCAGTTTTTCGGCAAAGCTGATACAGGCAGATGAAAAGGTAAAGCGCTACTATTCACAGCTGAAAAACGCATTGCTCGCCTATGCAAAGGTGGCGCCGCGCGTAAGCTGGCGGCACGAATCTTTCCGCTACGGCCGCCCGTCGGTGGCAAAATTCGTAATACGCGGCAAAACGCTCTGCCTGTGTCTTGCGCTCGACCCCGCAGACTATTCCGAAAGCAAATATATAGTAGACGACATGTCGCGCTATGCAAAGTTTGCGGGCACGCCTCTGTTATACCGAATAAAAAACGACAGGCGCTGCCGCTACGCAAAGGAGCTTATAGCTAAGCTGTTTGAAGCAGCCGAACCTTCGGGGCACGAGGAAGAGGACTTTTCGCTCATTCCCTACAAAGATACGCAGGCGCTGGTAGAGGAGGGGCTTATAAAGATAGTAAGCTTCCAGGAGGTGGCTCTCCCC
The DNA here is from genome assembly GCA_944341075.1 of uncultured Clostridia bacterium. GTDB lineage: Bacteria > Bacillota > Clostridia > Christensenellales > Borkfalkiaceae > Coproplasma. The sequence continues at coordinate 16,517 of CALVLV010000022.1, read as the reverse complement.
GCAGAAAACGGCGAACAGCCGCTTGTGGAAGAGGAGTTTGAGGACGACGACGATTTCGAGGGCGAGGATTTTGAAGACGACGATGACGACGAGCTTGAAGAAGTCAGCGCTGCCGATGTGGGCGGCCTTATGGCCGACGACAGGGCAAAGTTGCGCGTTCAGCAGGGCGAAACGCTGTCAGATAAGTCAAAGTCGGGCATAATCAACATAGATACGCTGGGGCAGTTCTTTGAAGAGGGCGAAAAGGTCACGCTGGAAGAGATAAAAAAGCGCGTGCCCTACGTTGCCAAAAACGTCACCTACATAAAGGTGCTTGCGCGCGGCACGCTTTCAAAGCCGCTCATAGTTGTTGCAGACGACTTTTCGCTTGAGGCCGTAAAGATGATAGTGCTCACGGGCGGCAGGGCCATACGCAACAAAAAGGCATGAATGTGCCTGCCTGAATAAAATAATATAAGATGTACGGGGCGCCGCGCAAAATTTTGCGCAGCGCCCCGTTTTTCCGTTATATCATGTTGCGTGCAGCCGCTGCTGCTAAAAAACATGCGGCTCACGCGCGGCAAACCGCTGCTAACGGCCGGGTCAAACTATCGGCACCCGGCTACCTGTCATCGCGGAACTTTATCTCGCGCGGGGCAGAATAGTCCGCCTTGGCGCGCTTGCGCTTTTTTTCCACTATATAATATACGGGCTCGGGCGGCTTTTTTTCTTCCTTCTTTTGCTCGGGCTTCTGCTCTTCGCGCGGCTTTGCCTTTGCGGCGCGCACGCTTTTAAAGCCTATCCACGCAAGTTTTGCCGCATGTACCGCAACAAAACAGGCAACAAAAAGTATTGCAAGGTAAAGTATTCCTATCGCTTCCATAGCCACATTATATTGCGCGCACGGCGGTATATTTTGTGTTTAACGGGGGAATAATGCAATACAATATCGAATTTTTAAAAGAGGGGTGATTTTTATGGAAAGTGAGCACGAACAGTCGGGCGGCGTAATATCGCTGCAGGAGCGGCAGGAATTTGAAGAGTTCAAGCGCCGCAAGCGCGTGGCCGAAGCGCGGGCAGTTATCTCAAGGCTGGAACTTTCGGCAGAACAGGCCGTAACCGAGCGTGCCTCTCTGCGCCGTGCCTTAAGGGAGGCGGAAAAGTGCGGCATAGGCGGCGTAAGCGTAACGCCCTGCATGGTGCGCCCGTGCGCCGACTTTCTTGGCAAGTCGTCTTCGCTTAAAATAGTGGCGGCACTCTCGCCTTGGGGTGGCACCGATACAACCGACGTAAAAGTGCGGCAGATAAGGCGCGCCTTGCACGACGGCGCCGCGGTTGCCGAAATTTCTGCGCCCCTGCCCGCCGTAAAGGAGGGCAACTGGGCGTATGTCAAGCGCGAGCTTAAAAAGCTGAGGCGGGCGGCGGGCAAGTCGCTTTTAAGGATAAATATAGAAAGCCCCCTGCTCACCCCGCAGGAGCTTGCCAAACTGTGTTCGGTGGTGTGCGAATGCGGCATAACGTGCGTGCGCATGGCGGGGACTGCGTTCGGCTGCGGAGCAGATGAAGAGGAGGTAAAGGCGGCGCATGCCGCGCTTAAAAGCCGCGCCGTTATAAAGGCCGACGGTGCCGAAAACCCAGGCAGGATAGCCACGCTTTTAGAGTGCGGCGCCGAGCTTGTAGGCAGCGCTTCGGCGGTGGAGCTTGCGCGCGCAATACTCTCTGTGGCAGAAAAATAACTTCCGCCCGCATGGTCTGCCGCGCCGCGGCGGCATAGTGCTTTGTTGCCGCCACCTTTTTTGCGCGCCCGAATTCAATTTCTTTATGTAAATTTAATGGTTTGACGGAACTGCCGCCGCGCAACAAAAGTTGCGCGGCGGCAGTCCAAGTTTTTATTAGGAGTAGTGTAGTCGCAATCAGTTTTCGGCGCGTACCTTTTTGCCTGCCGCCTTCTTTTCGGCGGAGGCGGCGCTTTCGCCGCGCCTGTCTTTGCCTATAAAGAACAGTCCCAGCGAGCCGGGGCCCACATGCGCGCCGCTTACAATGTCAAAGTATTCTATGGTTATTTCTTCCGCGCCCATGCCGCGCACCAGCTCGGCAAGCGCAAGCGCGTCCTCTTCGCAGTTGCAGTGGCTTATCGCCACGGTGTGCCCCTCGGGGAACACCGCATATTTCTTATAGCATTCGGCAAGCTCGGCAACCGACTTCTTTCTGCCGCGCACCTTTCCGCACATAGAAATTTTTCCGTTGCCGTCGGCCTTTAAAATGGGCTTGATGTTCAAAAGAGTGCCCGCAATTGCCACGGCAGAAGATATTCTGCCGCCCTTTTTAAGGTACTTAAGGTCTGCCACGGTAAAGTAAGAGTTCAGCCTGAACTTGTTGCCCTCAAGCCACTTGTAGCAGGTGTAGGCGTCCTCGCCAAGCCCGCGCAGCCTTGCCGCCTGAACGGCAAGCAGGCCTTCGCCGAAGCCCGAATTGGCCGAATCGGCTATATATACGCGCCTTTCGGGGTACTTTTCCATAAGTTCCTGCGCAGCAAGTTCTGCCTGGTGGTTTGTGCCGCTCACCTGCGAAGATATGGTTATCATAAGCACGTCTTTGCCCTCTTTCAGCGAAGGTTCAAAGGCCGCCGCAATGCGTTCTGAAGATATCAGCGAGGTCGAAACGTCCGCCCCGCGCTCCATCGCCGAATAAAATTTGTGCGCCGCCTGCGAAAAAGGTATGCCGTTGGTGTAGCATATCACCTGCTCGCCGTCGCACGTGCATACATAGGGTATTACCTTGATGTTGCTTTTTGCTATCATCTCTTCGGTAAGGTTTGCCGATGAATCTACAAAGATGTCAAATTTCAATTTTGTTCTCCTGTTCAATATTTTTATTTTTCCGCGCCGTATTTTGTGCGCGCTGTGTGCGTATGTTGAGTTGGTATGTCGTGTGCAATAGGGGGGGGGGTATTTTCCCCATTGGTGAGCGGTAATTAAGATACGGATAAGCGTTGCGGATGTTATATTTCTGTCATTGACGCTATTGCGCCTACGGCGAACAATAGCTATTCCGTCGCCTGCGGCTCCTTACGGCTAAGCCGCCGCGTCTTTGATACGGCGGCGCATGGAGAAATCTGTTTGTGTTACAAAATCAATTCCTTTAGATTTCTCCACTCCACTCACTTCGTTCGTTTCGGTCGAAATGACATGTGTATAGTGGCTGCAACTCTGGCCCGTATCTTGTTTACCTGTTGGTGCCCCTGCTGCAACTTTGGCCCGTATCTTGTTTACCTGTCGGCGCCATGGCTGCGGCCTTGGCCCGTGTCTTAATTAACCGTCGGTGCCTGAGCTGCAACTTTGGCCCGTATCTTATTTACCCCTTGGTGTCCCGGCTGCATCGCTCGCCCGTATCTTTCTTTCGCCTTTACATCTGTAATTATATACTGCCGCGGCGGATAATACACCCTATTGTTTTATTTTCCGTTCTACAAATATTTTTCGGCGCTATACTGCGTAAAATCCCAACTCTACTGTAAAAATTTCACACTCTACTCACGGTAGAGTTGTCCTATTTGGTTGATTTTACTTGTTTAATATGTTAAAATTCAGGTATGAACGAAACTGACGATATAAAGGAAATAATTGCCGAAAATCTTCTGCGCTTCCGCACCAAGGCTAACCTTACCCAGGCCCAGCTTGCAGAACTGCTCAACTATTCCGATAAAGCCGTTTCCAAGTGGGAGAGGGGGGAGTCTGTGCCCGATATCCGCGTGCTCATGCAGATAGCAGGTATATATAACATAACGCTTGACGACCTTGTAAGGCGCCCTGCCGAAAAGGAGGTCAGGCCTGTGCTGCATAAAAGGAAAAAGCGCCTTTTGATAACGCTGCTTTCCTTTGCGCTCGTCTGGTTTATAGCTACGGGCCTTTTTGTGATATTGTGCTATATACCCGGGGTCGAGCACGAATTTTTAAGCTTTGTGTGCGCGGCGTTCGCATCTTCCGTGGTGCTCACGGTATTTTCGGCAATGTGGGGGGTAAGGGCCACAACGGCCATAACATGCTCGCTCATACTTTGGTCGCTGGCGGCCATGATATTTACCTTTTTATATGTGTTTACGTCTGTGCAAAGGTTGTGGCTGCTGTTTGTGGCGGCTTCGCCCTTTCAGGTGCTAATCATACTGTGGTTTGTGTTCCGCAAAGTAAAATAATATTTTTTTGCAAAAAAATTATTTTATTGTTATTTTTTTTCTGCATATTTGCCGCATTGCGCCGTAACTTAATTCTATGGCAGCATACGGCAAAGTGCGGCGCGGGCGTACGCGCAGAAAATATCATGCCGCCGCGGGCGGCGTCTGCGGGGTGGCTCATGCCGCCCTTGCTCTTTATTGCATATGTATACGCGCGGGCGGCGTGCATAAAAGCGCCTTCCGCCTTGCCTCAGCCCTATGTTCGGCATACGGCATAGGCGGCGCGCGGCTTACATTTTTGCGCGGCGCGTGCTTTTTTACCGTTTTTTGCGGGGAGGAAGAAGTCCGCGCCTGTCGGCCCTCGCCCCGCATGGCGGAATATAATTTTTTCCTGCTTGAAAGTTGCTTTTCGGTTGTGCGCGCCGCCCGCCGCGGCGCGTCGTTTGAAGATATTCAGTCGCGCATATGTGCCATCGAACAAAGCTGCCCGCATGTTTTAAAACAGGCAGTCGGCTGCCTTGCGGCATGCGGCGCGTTCTGCATGTTCTTCGGCGGAACTGTTGCCGAGGCGGCCGTTGCGGCGCTTACGGGTGCGGCAATATGCCTTATCGGGCGCGCCTTTCCGCGCTGCCTGCCTTCGCCGCTCGTCGGCTTTTTATGCGCCTTTTCGGGCGGGGTGTTCGGCATTGTACTGTGCAGGGCGGCAGCCCTTTTCGGCTTTGACTGTTGCCCTTCCGCAGTGGCGCTTGGCACGGTAATGCCGCATATCACGGGGCTTTCGTCCTTCCGCTCGCTGTGCATGATCTTTTCGGGCAGGCTCAAGGGGCTTAAAAAGCTGTTTTACTCGCTCTTTTGCGCGCTTGCCGTGGCGTGCGGGTATGCCGCCTGTGGCGCGCTTTCCGCCTGCGATATGTGCATTACGCCGTTGCCCGCAGGGGGAATTTACGGCGCGGCGCTCTGTTCGCTGGGTGCGCTTGGCTTTTCGCTCATGTTCAACGCCCGTCTGCCTGCCGCAATTGCAGGCGCGGCAGCCGCTTTCGGTGCGTTCATGCTGTATTCGGCATGCCTTCCTCTCGGCGCATACACCGCGCTGTTTGTGGCGGTATTTGCGGCATATGCGCTGCTCTCCGCCGTCTGTGTGCCGCTCTTTCTTCCTGTGGTGGTGTTGTTCGTTCCCGCCGCCGTGCCCTTTGTGCCTGGCGGGGCGCTGTACCTTGCCGCCGTATGCCTTGCGCGGCTCAACTTAAGCTGTGCCGCAGAACACGCCGCCGTTGCCGCGTGCACGCTGTGTATAATGGCGGTCGCCGCCGTTGCTGGCAGATGTGCTGGCGAAGGCGCCGCCCGCGGCATTTCAAAGGCGGTGCGCGCGGTAAAGTTCCGCCGCGGCAGAGCCGAAGTAACAAAAAAAGGGCGGCAATTATCATCTTTTTGACTATAGTCAAAAAATTGCGCATGCGTTTGTGTTTTCTGCGCGCCTTTGTTATAATAAAACAAAAAACGCTTTCAGCTCAATTTATACGTTTTTCTTTTTAAGGAGAGAGTATGGATCTTAAAAAACTTGCCGCAAGGCTTATTCCCGATGAAGACCTTCCCTCGCTTGAGGACTGCGAAAGGGCCTATCCGCCCAGAAAACTTAAGGAGGGGGCAGAGGTCACCCGCCTTGCACCCTCGCCCACGGGCTTCATACACCTGGGCAACCTGTACAGCGCCCTCGCCGACGAGCGCGCCGCGCACACCACGGGCGGCATATTCTACCTGCGCATAGAGGACACCGACGAAAAGCGCAGGGTGGAGGGCGCCGTTGAATCGGTAATACGCTCGCTCGATTACTTCGGGCTGAAGTTCGATGAAGGCGCCGAAATTGTCGGCGAAAACGCCTACGGCCCCTACTATCAGCGCCGCCGCGCGCCCATATACAGGGCGTTTGCCAAAGACCTTATAGAGCGCGGCCTTGCATACCCCTGCTTCTGCACGGAGGAGGAGCTGGACGAAACGCGTAAGATCCAGACCGAAAGGAAGGAGGTAACGGGTTACTACGGCGCTTACGCCAAGTGCCGCAACCTCTCCGAAGAGCAGATATACGCCGCGCTAGACAGCGGCAAGCCCTTTGTAATAAGGCTTAAGTCGCAGGGCGACGTAAACATAAAACACACCTTCCGCGACGCCATAAAGGGGGGCATAACGGTCACCGAAAACAACCAGGACGTGGTAATTTTAAAGTCTGACGGCATTCCCACCTACCACTTTGCGCACGCCATAGACGACCACTTCATGCGCACCACGCTTGTAATAAGGGGTGAGGAGTGGCTCTCCAGCCTGCCCATCCACATAGAGCTGTTCAAAGTGCTCGGCTTCGACCTGCCGCGCTACGGCCACACCTGCTCGCTCATGAAGGTGGACGGCGGCACCAAGCGCAAGCTTTCAAAGCGCAAAGACCCCGAACTTTCGCTGGACTTCTACCGCGGCGCGGGTTACTACCCGCAGGCCGTTATAAAGTACCTGATGACAATACTCAACTCCAACTTTGAAGAGTGGGCGGCCAAGCACCCCGAAGAGGACTACAAAAACTTCCCGTTCTCCGTTTCAAAGATGGGCAAGAGCGGCGCGCTCTTCGACCTCGATAAATTAAACGACGTCTCCCGCGACGAGCTTTCCAAGCTCACCCCTGAAGAGATGTACGGCTTTTTGAACGGCTGGGTAAAGGAATTCGGCACCGCGGCCGACAGGGCGCACTTTGAGGACAGGGAGTATATACAAAAGATACTCGCCCTTATCATGGGTGCCGGCCAGAAAAAGCGCCGCAAAGACATAGTGCGCGCCGAACAGGGCGTGCGCCTTATGGACTACTTCTTCGACGATGCCTTTGCTCCAGAATACTCCTTCCGCTTTGAGGCTGACGCGGTAAACGCCATGCTTACGGCATTTGCCGAAACGTACGATGAAAACGACGACAACTCCGCATGGTTCGCCAAGTTGAAGCAGGCGGCCGCAAAGGCGGGCTTTGCCGCCGAAAACGCCGAATACAAGGCCAACCCCTCGGCATACAAGGGCAACGTGTCCGACGCCGCCGAAATCGTGCGCATAGCCATAACGGGCAGCCCCAACTCGCCCGACCTGTGCACGGTAATGGGCATACTCGGGCGCGAACGCAGCCTTGCGCGCATAGCGGCCGCAAAGGTAAAGTAAGGCGGTAAAATACAATTAAAGCGGCGGTAAAACAAGGCGGCCCGCCGCGGGCGTAATGCACTGCGCCGCGGGTGCGGCGCATAGTTTAAACCATTAAAAGGGGTGACTTATGGCAGCCACCATATTGCTTGAACTGTGCTTTCTCTTCTTTGTGGGCAGCTGCCTCGGCTGGTGTGCCGAGGTGCTGTTCCGCCGCTTCTTCAGCGCAAAAAAGTGGATAAACCCAGGCTTTCTCACAGGCCCGTACCTGCCGCTGTACGGCTTCGGGCTTACGTTCATGTACGGGGTCAGTTATATCCCCATACACACGGGCGCGGAGTGGGCCGATAAGCTCCTGCTGATACTAATTGCGGGCGTGCTTCTTACCGCGCTCGAATATGTGGCGGGCATAATCTTCATAAAGGGCATGCGCATAAAGCTGTGGGACTATTCCTCTCAGCCGGGCAACATTCAGGGCATAATATGTCCGCTTTTTTCCCTCATCTGGACGGCCGCCGCGGCGATTTATATCGTGTTTATCCACAGGTACATAACCGGCTGGGTAAGCTGGTTTGTCAACCACCTCGGCTTTGCCTTTTTTGTCGGGCTGTTCTTCGGCGTGTTCATAGTAGATTTGTGCCACTCGCTCGATCTTTCTGTAAAGATCCGCAAGTTCGCCAAGGAAAACAAGATAGTGGTATCCTTCGAAAAGCTCAAAGAGAGCGTAAAGGACGGCATAGAGCGCGGAAAGGAGCGTGCCGCACAGCGGCTTGAGCGCACGCGCGAAAAAATAAAAAAGGCAAGCTTTCTGTTTGCATTCAGGTCGGGCAAGAGCGTGCAGGAAATGCTTGCCGACTACCTTAAAAAGCGCAACGGGACAGAAGATAAAGCCATAGGCGCTGCACGGCCGCATGAAGGGCAGGCTGCAGGTACAGACGATTTGGAAGACGGCCGCAGTCAAAGCAGTCAAAGCGGCCATGCGGATGACGAGGAATGACCGCAGCTGGTGCCGCCGCATATGGCAACCGGGATAATTTTTTCACAAATTTCCCGTGTGTTTTATACAGAATTTATATTGTCGCGCTAAAATATACATAATTTTTTATATAACTGTTTAAAGATGTATGCGCGCCCTTTGTCGGCGTGCCTATGCTTTGCTTGGTATTGGTGTTATTGCGTCTGCGGTTGGCAATAGCCATTTCGCCGCTCGCTGCGCTCGGTCGAAATGACGCAATGTGTGTGGATTATAAATCTCGCCGATACCAAAAAACCGACCAAATAAGCCGATACAAAAAAACCGACCAAGGTTTTTATTTTATATAAGGAGATTATATGTTACAACTCCGCAACATCACCAAGGATTACCGTGTAGGAGATTCCACGGTAGCCGCACTCAAGGGCATCAGCCTTTCCTTCCGCCGCAACGAATTTGTTTCCATTCTCGGCGCGTCGGGCTGCGGAAAGACCACGCTGCTCAACATTATTGGCGGCCTCGACCAATACACCTCGGGCGACCTTATAATAGAGGGCATCTCCACCAAGGACTATAAGGATGGCGACTGGGATACCTACCGCAACCACCGCATAGGCTTTGTATTCCAGACGTATAACCTCATCCCCCACCAGAGCGTGCTGGCAAACGTAGAGCTTGCGCTCACCCTTTCGGGCGTAAGCCCCAAAGAACGCAAGGCGCGCGCTGCCGAGGCGCTCAGGCGAGTGGGGCTGGGCAACGAACTGAATAAGCGCCCCAACCAGCTTTCGGGCGGCCAGATGCAGAGGGTTGCAATTGCCCGCGCGCTGGTAAATAATCCCGAAATATTGCTCGCGGACGAGCCTACGGGCGCGCTCGACACAACTACCTCGGTGCAGATAATGGATCTTATAAAGGAGATCGCGGGCGAGCGCCTGGTAATAATGGTAACGCACAACCCCGACCTCGCCTATAAGTACTCCAGCCGAATAGTAGAGCTTAAGGACGGGCTTGTGGTGGCAGACAGCGCCCCCTATTCCGCAGAGGAAGAGGAGGCGGAAGTGTCCGCGCACAGGGCAATGCTTGCGGCGCAGCAGGCCGAAGCTCAGGCCCCCGCCGAAGATGCCGCAGAGGCAAACGCGGCCGATTCAAACGGCAAACCTGCGGGCGCGCGCGGCGTGATATATAAAAAGAAGCGCTCGGCAATGTCGCTTTTAACGGCGTTCGCGCTCAGCGGCAAAAATCTGCTCACAAAAAAAGCGCGCACGCTCATCACCGCCATCGCGGGCAGCATAGGCATAATTTCGGTGTGCCTTGTGCTCGCCCTTTCAAGCGGTTTCAACAACTACATAGCCCAGACAGAGGAAGACATGCTCTCTTACTACCCCGTCACGGTAGAAGAAACTTCTTTAAACCTTTCGCAGGCTATGTCTTCGTTCATGAACGGCGACGCTCAGGCCGATACCCCGCCCCTTGACCAGCTGGGCGACAAGGTGTATATAAACTCCTTCCTTTCAAACCTTGCCCAGGGCATGACCACTTCAAACGACCTCACCGACGGCAACGCCGCCATAATAGACGGAAAAACGGTGACTTACCGCGACTATCTGGAGGCCATGCCGCAGGAACTGTACAACGCAATGCAGTTTTCGTACGGGGTAAACATAACCACCAACCTGTTCACAGACGTAACGGTGGGTTCTTCCTCCACCAGTGAGCAGGAAAACCCGGGCACGCCCATGCATATGTCGCTTGAGGCGCTGCGCGAATACTATATTTACCTTTTAACTTACAGGGCAGATGAATTTTCCAATCTCACCCGCTTTGTAGATTACTTCACCAACGTGGTCAGCGTTATGCCGGGCACAGACTTTTCCGAAGACGACTACGGCGACTACGTGCTTTCGCAGTACGACGTCATCGACGGCCACTTCCCTCAGAACCCCAACGAGGTTGTGCTCGTTGTCGGCGGCAGCAACGACGCGCTCGACTTAACGCTCGTTCAGCTCGGCTTTATGACGGAGGAGGAGTTCCTTAACCTTTTCATCTCGTCGGAAGATCCTTCAGGCGAAGAGGAGACGGCTACCATTCCCTTCGATGAGATCATCGGCAAAACATATACGCTGTACGGCAACGATGCATTATTTACAACGTCGCCGCTTTCCGGGAACTATAAATATGTGTATAACGGCTACTCAGTTCTCGACGACGAAGGCAAGCCCACTACTATCGACCCCGAGGCAGGGCAGCAGATAACCATAAGCGGCATACTCCGCCTTAAGGAAGGACTCACCTACGGCTGCCTTTCAGACGGCCTGTGCCTTACCGAGGGCCTGCTGCTCGACTATATAGAGGGCAACATGCAGTCGGCCGTAGTGCAGACGTTAAAGGGAGTAGAGGGCGAAGAGAGCGAAACCATCGCTTCAACCATAAACAACATCGTCGGCGAAATTACTTTAGAAAACCTTTTGGAAAATAATTTCACGCTCTCGGCAAAATACAGTTCTTCGTCAATGACTCTCGGCGACGTCATCCGCGAACTCGGCGGCAACAACGTGCCGGCAGGCGTGTCTATCTACGCAAAGGACTTCAACACCAAGGACGAGCTTAAAAGCTACATGGACGGCTGGAACAGCATTGTGGCAGACGCCCGCGCCGACTTTGAAAAGAACGGGGCAAACTCAGTCTACGCCGCCCGCGACGATTCGGGCAACGTCATCTACGATGATAACGGCAACCCCGAATACGGCGGCCCTACCGAAGTAAACTATTCCGATACCGTCGGTACGCTCATGAACATGGTGAATACCATTCTCAATGCCATAACGTATGTGCTTGTGGCGTTCACGGCTATATCGCTCGTCGTGTCCACGGTAATGATAGGCGTAATAACCTATGTATCGGTGGTAGAGCGCACCAAGGAGATAGGTATTCTGCGCTCTATCGGTGCGCGCAAGCGCGATATCCGCCATGTGTTCAATGCCGAAACGTTTATCATCGGCCTGTGCGCGGGCCTTATAGGTATAGGCGTAGCCTACCTGTTGCAGGGGCTTATAAACCTTATATTAACGCCTCTTACGGGCATTGCAGGCCTTGCCGCGCTGCCAATATGGCAGGCATTTGTAATGGTTGCAATAAGCGTTGCGCTAACGCTTATCTCCGGCCTTATACCTGCCTCGGCGGCCGCCAAAAAGGATCCCGTCATCGCTCTGCGTACGGAATAATTTTTCGCATACCGCTCTCAGCCTCCCCTGCCTAAGGGGAGGAATTAAAGGAGGGTACGAGCGGTGCGGTGCAAATCGCGTATTCAAACCCCTCAGTCGCAAGCTTACTAACGCTCGCTTGCGCCAGCTCCCCTTAGGCAGGGGCGCCTGCACTAATGCGGAAGCAAAAAGGTATACATATGACTATTGTCAACAGGAAGTACAATAATAAGCTTAAAGAGAACTCACGTGAACTTCGTAAGAATATGACGGACGAGGAAAAGCATTTATTGTACGACTTTCTGCGCTATTCTTCAGCACGGTTTGTAAGGCAAAAAGTTATAGGTGATTATATAGTAGACTTTTATTGTTCAAAGGCAATGTTAGTTATAGAAATTGATGGCTCACAACATTTTGAAACCGAAGCAATTGAATATGACAATGAGCGAACAAATTATTTAAATAAAAGAAATCTTGAAGTGTTGCGTTTTACAAATTTGGATATAAACACAAATTTCATCGGTGTGTGTGAGTATATAGATAGCATTGTCAGTGAGCGATTAAAAAAGTAGCTTTCCTGCCCGGCATTCCCTCAGGCAGGTGAGGTGGATTGCCGAAGGCAAGACGGAGGGGTTCGGGTGGTACAACGCAAATCGCATAGTCCTCAGCCTCCCCTGCCTAAGGGGAGGAATTAAAGGAGGGGTACGAGCGGCGTGGCGCAAATCGCGTATTCAAACCCCTCAGTCAGGTTTTTGCGTTGCTCCAACCTGCCAGCGTCTCGCCGTGCGTGCAGTGTACGGCCGCACGGCTCGGTCACCGCAAACGCCTTGCATATGCGTTTGCTCATCTCACTTCGGCACGCCCAATGGGTGTCCATTGTGCTATGAAGTGCCTCGTTCGTCCTTAGACAGGGGCGCCCATAGTGCGGCCGATTTGTAGAAACAATCCCTCAGTCAACTGCGTTGACAGCTCCCTTTACACAAAGGAGCCTTCAGCGCGGCGGCGCATGGAGAAATCTCAATATCACAAACTGACACAGTTGTTAAAAATTTACATATTGTGTAAAATTTATCAATCGTTAAAAAAATATTTATTGCGTTGCCACATGCTTGACTTTGTTCTGCTTAATGCGGTATAATATTGGCGCAAAAAGGGAAAAAGCAATGTAAGGCATTTTACCCTGCACTTATATTGAAAAAATTTTTTTGTAAAAAAAGGAGATAAACAATGAAAGGCATCAAAAAGGCCATTATCGGTCTTGTAGCAGGTATTGTAGCAATTTTCGGCGTAGCCGCACTTGCAGCTTGCTCCGATAACAGCAACAATAACAACAACGGCGGCGCTCAGACCGTGACCGGTCAGTATGACTATTACGCGCATAAAGGTGAAGAGAACGAAATGCACTACGGTGTAAAAGTAAATGTCACCGTTAAAGATGGCAAGATCACTAAGGTTGAAATTGACGAAAATAGCGGTTTGACACAGCTTACGCCCTCATGGACTGAGCCTGGTCATGATGCATATGAGGCAGGCGAGGCTGGTCTTCTTCAGAAGTATGTAGGTCTTGATGTTGATGATGTGCTTGCTGTAGATGTTCAGGTTCGCACAGAAGGTGAAAATTCTAAGTTCCCTGCGAGTGGTTGGCAGCCTGTAGGTTGTCCCGTAGAAGATACCGTTGAAGGGTATGTACCCTATGTAGTTGACGGTGAAACTCTTCTTGTAGACGGCGCTACCCAGAGCAGCGGCAGGCTTCTTCTTGCAGTGCAGGACGCCCTTAAAAAGCTTTAATTTTTAAAATTTAAAGACTGTTTTTACAGCGCCGACGGGCTGTGCCCGTCGGCGTTTTTTACTATATGCCTCCCCTGCCTAAGGGGAGGAATTAAATGAGGGGTTCGAGTGGTGCGGTGTAAATCGCGTAGCCAAACCCCTCAGTCAGGTTTTTGCGTTGCTCCAACCTGCCAGCGTCTCGCCGTGCGTGCAGTGTACGGCCGCACGGCTCGGTCACCGCAAACGCCTTGCATATGCGTTTGCTCATCTCACTTCGGCACGCCCAATGGGTGTCCATTGTGCTATGAAGTGCCTCGTTCGTCCTTAGGCAGGGGCGCCTATAATGTGGTCGATTTGTAGAAACAAATCCCTCAGTCAGGCTATCGCCTGCCAGCTCCCTTAACACAATGGCGCCAAGTTCTCTTAAAATAAGGCGCAACAAAATGCAATTGTTGTAAAAATGCCCCAAAATGCCACAAATGCGCGGCGGGCGGCGTTTTAACTTGCCATTTTGCCCCGCCGTAATGTATAATACTTGCAACCATGAAAAATAGAATTGTTTGTATCGCCGCCGCGGCGGCCCTGCTTGCCGCACTCACATTCGGCGGCTGTAAAAATAATACCAACCCCGACCCCGGCGACCCGGACGGCGAATACAGGGGCACCTTTGCCTCGGTAAAAGACCACCCCGGCCTTTACATGTATTCGCGCAACGGCTACGCATTTTCAACGGGCGGAACGCTTGCGCTGTACGCCCCCTTTGAAACAGAGGAGGAGCGCGAGGCGGCAATGTCGCTCGGCGACGAGGTGGACAAGTTGCTTGCCGAACTCGAAAGCACCCTTTCGGTATCTGTAGAGGGTTCTGATATATACAAATTCAATACGGCCGACCCCGGCGCGCGTGTGGAGATAACTGAACACACCTACAACGTGCTGCAATATGCGCTTGACGTGTACGAAGAGACGGACGGCGCCTACAACGCGGGCGTCTACTACTCGGTCGACCTGTACGGCTTTGCGCCGCGCGCAGACGGAGAAAAGCGCCCCTACGACCGCGAAAGCCCCGCAACCGAACTGCCCGCAGAAAAGTATGTTTCCGCCTTTAAAGAGCTTGCCACCGCCTTCGGCGACCTGAAATTGGAGCAAAACGACGGCAAGTATTATGCGATAAAGCCGCAAAAGACGGTGACGGTGGAGGGCGACAGCACATATAGCCTGAGCATAGACCTCGGCGGCATAGGCAAGGGCTACGCCTGCGACCTTATAGACGAAATGGTGGACGAGGCGGGGTATGAATACGGCTACTACAACCTCGGCTCCTCATCGTGGCAGATAAACGGTTCGGCAGTCTCCGACGACGGAAAGTGGAACCTTACCAGCCGCGACCCCCGCGGCGGAATACTCGGCGGCTCGTATATCTCGCGCCGCGCGACCAACACCGCCGTTTCCACCTCTGGCGATTACGAGCAGTATTACACCGTAGACGACGTGCGTTACTGCCATATAATAAACCCCGCCACAGGTTCGCCCATTCAGACGGGCATAATGACGGCCTCGCTCAACGGCGGCACCGCTGCCGAGGCAGACGCGCGCACCACGGCTATATGCTGCATGGGGCTTGAACGGGCGGTGGAGTATATCAATTCAGATGAAGTCAAGGCGGAGGGGCTGGCAATAACGTTTGCCTACGCCGCCGCGGACGGCAAGTATTACGTTATAACCAACAGGCCGCAGGAAGTTAATATACTTTCGCAAAACTATACCCGCGGCAACACCGTAGATGCCGACGGCAACGTTGTGCTTATAGCCGACCTGCAGCAGGGGTGATATTAGTTTACCCCTACACGCTCCCATTTTGTGTAAGGTGGGGAATGTCCTACACCGTGCCCCCCCTTGTGTAAAGGGGATACCCCACACCGTGCCCCCTTTGTGCAAAGGGGATACCCCACACCGTGCCCCCCTTGTGTAAAGGGGATACCCCACACCGTGCCCCCCTTGTGTAAAGGGGGGATTAAGGGGGGATTGGAAAAAGTGATAAGTTTGCCTTGCGGCAAACGTGATGAGTGATGAGCGGGCTTTGCCCGCGCGATATATCTGGTAACAATCCCTCAGTCGGCTTTGCCGCCAGCGTCTCGGCGGCAATAAAGAATATTGCTTGCCGCCTCGGTCACCACTCGGGCTCTTGCCTCCCTTGCCAAAGGGGGGAAGGCTTGCCTCTGGCAAGCCAAGGGGGGATTTTGCCCTCGTTCTTCTCGCCAACGGTAAGGAAAACCGTTGGCTCGGTCACCGCAAAAACACTGCACTATGTTTTTGCTCACCTCGGACAGCAAAACAGCAGGTGTCCGCTGTTTTGAGAAAACTGTCCTCGCCTCTCTTCGGCACGCACAACGGGTGTCCGTTGTGCTATGAAGTGCCTTATTCGTCTTCACACAAGGGAGCCAAGGACGAGGACAAGCTCCTCTTGATAAGGGATACCCAACCTCGAGAGTCAAAATGACAAAAGCAGGCTACTTATTTTAGTATTTCAGCATATCCTTATGGCGTTTAAAGGCAGGCTATGTCGCTTAAAAAAGTTGAACAGGTAAAAAAGGACAGGTTCTTTAAAATATGGGACGTCCTCATATACGCAGTCGTGGCGCTGGTAATTGCGGCGCTCTTCCTCAGCGTGTTTTTAACGCGCGATACCTCCGCGCTGACGGGGGTGGAGGGGTACTACAACAACAGCCTTGCCTTCAGCTACGACTTTGAAAAGCAGTCGCTGAATATCGTGCTCACCGCCAACGTGCGCGAAACCGAGGGCGAGGAGGGCACCGTAACGCTTATCTTCTGCGAAGACGGCGGCTCGTTTGATGAAATGCGCGACTATAACATAATCGTTATAGACCGCTCTGCCCGCACGGTAAAGGTGACTCAGACCGACTGCTCCAACCGCGAAGACTGCGTGCACACCCCCGCCATACAGGACAGCTCGGGTTCGATAGTATGCACGCCGCACCGCCTGCGCATAATCGCCTCTGACTATGCAAGCGACGGCGAAAACCTGCCCATAGGGTGATGTTTTACAGGGCAATAAATATTTTAAGCCTCCCGCACTAAGCGGGAGGCTTTTTCGGTATTTTTTGCCGTTGTAGTCTGTTTTATGAGATTTCTCCACGCGTTCGCCTTTCGGCTCACTCGGTTTGCGGTTTCCCAAAGGGAACCCTCCGCAAAGTAGCGTCGCTTACGCTCATCTGCCGTTTTCCGCAAGCGGAAGGCCTTCTGC
>CALVLV010000021.1 GCA_944341075.1 uncultured Clostridia bacterium | reverse complement strand
CGTAGGAGTTTGGACCGTGTCTCAGTTCCAATGTGGCCGATCACCCTCTCAGGTCGGCTACTGATCGTCGCCTTGGTGGGCCGTTACCTCACCAACAAGCTAATCAGACGCGAGCTCATCCATATCCGATAAATCTTTGATCGTAAGAAGATGCCTTCAAACGATATCATGCGGTATTATCAGTCGTTTCCAACTGTTATCCCCCAGATATGGGCAGATTGCTCACGCGTTACTCACCCGTCCGCCATGTAGTAAACTACATTCGACTTGCATGTGTTAAGCACGCCGCCAGCGTTCATCCTGAGCCAGAATCAAACTCTTAAGTTGATTGGTATAAAACCGATTTCCTTATTCAGGAAACCGAGGCTCTATCTCGACTAAATTAGTCATTATCTTTGCTGACTTTAAGCTTTGTGGTACTAATGTACTTCAAAGTTATTGACAGAAACTTTTCTTAAATCTGAAACAAATTTAAGAAATTCATTTCCTTCTATTCAATTTTTAAACTGCGTTAACCGCGACCCATCGGTGCGGTGCTCTTCGTGAGAGCTTGTCCATCATATCACATTTGATTTATGTTTGTCAAGCGATTTTCAAAAGTTTTTTAAGATTTTCTGAAGTTTTTTGTTGACCTCTAAAATCTTTAAAAGCGGCGTTTTTTGTCACTTTTTAACTTTTGCGGACATCTCTTTCGTACCTCTCGGCGCGAGCTTTTATAAGATATCACATCAGACATTCATTTGTCAACTGTTTTTTGAAAGTTTTTTCAGAAATTTTTTGAGGCATTTTTGTGAAGGTAAAATACCCGCAAACGCCTTTATTTACTGAATTCTTTCGGGGGACTTGCTCCCTGCGACAGCTCAATTAAGATAACACTTATAGGGGTGCAAAGTCAAATCATTTTACATTTTTTTTCATTTTTTTCATTTTGTTTTTAAGTAATATATTTTTGTTAGTTTTTATCACATTTCGGCGCTTTATGGGGGCACTGAACCTATGGACAAACATTACACATGCAATGCGGCGCACCCGCTTGCTTTTTGCTGCGGGGAAATGTATAATTGATATATGTAGCGGCCGCACATGCGCATATGCGGCCGAAGGCAAATAAAATAGCACCGCCCTTTATTGATGCACGGCCGCGCGGCGGGCAAGGCCGCGCGAGCAAAGGACTGGATCCGGACTGAGTATTATGTATAAGAATCTGAGAATTGCAAGCTGCATAATAGCCGTGGCGTTCGCCGCGGCCGCGATATTCGTATTCGTATACGCGGGCGTGGAGTGGGGCATTTTGTGCGTGGTTGCCGCAGTCGTATTTTTTATGCTGACGGTATTCTTTAAAAAGAAGCAGGAACTTAAGGAGCTTAAGGACAACCCCCCTCCCCCCGTTGGCGACTTTATAACTGGCAAGGTGCCGCATGACGGCAAGGACGGCGACAGGGACGACAAGGACGGCGATAAAGAGTGACGGAGCCGCAAAGAAAGCGGCGGCGGCAGGAAGGGCACGCGCTGTAAGGCGCAATCCGCTGAAGCATCGGCCGCAAAAGCGCGCCAACCGATAAAAGTTTATCTATAACTCTATATTATATATAATATGGTATATATGGGTACGCACAAGATATGGCGGCAAAGCGGCAAAGCGGCGGCTATACGGGCTATTGAAGCTGTTGCGAGCAGCGGACGGCAAAAGAATTATATTAAAGAATTGTATTTTTGTATTTGAGTTTAAAAGAGCGGCGGGCGCCAACATTGGCACCCGCCGCTTACATTATTACCGAAACAGTATAGTAAATGTATCTTGAGATTTCTCCACGCGGGCTTTGCCATTGGTCGAGATGACAAAAAACACCATGTCGTTTCGACCGAAACGAACGAAGTGAGTGGAGTGGAGAAATCTCAAAGAAACAGACAACTGCCAAAGATGTCGTTACAAAGAAAATCGTGCCAATTACAGCCTTCCTTAAGTTACGGAAGTGCCGCCGCGCAGCGCGCGGCGGCACACATAAAAAACACTTTACAAAACTTACTTAAAATGCCGCTTATTGCGGCATATTATGGCACCAATTTAAAATGCACAGGGCGGTTAAACCATGCGCTGGGCCTGAATGTAGTACTTCCAGCGGGTGGCGGAAATCTCCTCTATCTTGGCATAGTCGGATGCGGTGTGCAGAATGAGGTTATCGCCCAGGTACAGCGCCACGTGGCCTATGCGCTCCACTCCCTTTTTATTGTAGCGCTGGGCGTTGGTGAAGAACATAAGGTCGCCGCGCTGCAAGTCTGAGCGGGCAACGGTAGTGCCCTGCAACACCTGGTTGCGCGTGGTAAGGCCTAGGAGATGCCCGTCCGCGCCCATATAGAACATGTACTGCATCAGCGACGAGCAGTCGAATGCCGAAAGCGTGAAGCCCTTTATTTTGTTGCCCTTGCCGTCGTGATAGCGCGTTGCGCCGTAAACATATGTGGTGCCCAGCAGCTTTGTACCTTCGTATATAACGCTTTCAACCTGCTCGTCGGGGCTGGCCTGCATGCTGTCTATCTTGCTGTACTTTTTGGATATGTACGCAATGCTGTTTTTGTAATACACCTTGTAAAAGCCGTTTTCCTCGCCCAGGTAGATATAGCTTGTGGCCTTTTCTGCCGCGCCGAGCACCGAATAATTGGTTCCCGCGCCCTTGCGGATATTCACGCCGTCGGATGTGAGCGTCACATATTTTTTATACTCAACTGCGGGCGGCTGTTCGGGTTCGGGCTCGGGCCGGGCCTCTCCGCCGTCACCTCCGCCGATGACAGGTATGTCCTCACCATCGCCGCCCTCCGGGTCGCCATCGCCGGGAGCGCCCTCGCCGACGATCTCTTCACCTTCGGGCAGTTGCTGCACTCCGTCGTCCGCGCCCGACGCCGCGCAGCCCGCCATTGTGAGCGCCGCCAGCGCCGCAAGAATAATAAACAGTTTGTTTTTCATTTTTTCCTCCTGTAAGCAGGCCGTAGCGTTAAAGTTATGTGGTGAATTCCGTCGCACGGCCATGTCAGCTGAGTGCTGAAATTGCTTACGGGTTAAATTATACATAGGCGCACACATTCAGTCAATGCAAAAATTTTTCCAGCGCTGCATGGTTATGGTATTACAATAGTTGCGGCATATATGCCGCCGATTATGCAATTTACAATGTATAACACTTTATATTGCAAAAAAAGCGGCGCACCGCGGTGTAAACCGCGGCGTGCCGCCAAAACTGAAGTATATTTTACATGGTTAAAACGGGCATATATGGCCGCCAATCGCGGCCACGACGCCTGTCGTTATATTTGCAGCCGCAACGCCTGCCGTTATACTTTTGAGAGAACTTCACCCACAGGCCCTTGGATGGCGAGGATATCGCTCAGGCCGCCTACATTCAAGCGGCTTTTATTGATAACTATTAGCTTTTTGCCGCCAAAGTAATCGATGAGCCCCGCGGCGGGATATACGTTGAGCGAAGTACCCGCAACTATGAGCGTATCGGCGACCCGCAACGCATTTATGGCGCCATGAAGCACGGCCCCGTCAAGCTGCTCTTCATACAGCACCACATCGGGCTTTATTACTCCGCCGCAGGAACAGCGCGGAATGCCGTTGCAATTGAGTATATCTTCAAGGGGGTAACTTTTGCCGCACCGCGTGCAATGGTTGCGCCATACGCTGCCGTGCAGTTCAAACACATTTTTGCTGCCCGCCGCCTGATGAAGGCCGTCTATGTTCTGCGTTATAACGGCGCTCAGCCTGCCCTCCCTCTCCCATTCGGCAAGCTTGTAGTGTGCGGCGTTCGGCTTTGCCTGCGGATAGAGCATTTTGCTGCGGTAAAAGTCGAAAAAGTCAAGCGTGTTCGTGCGGAAAAAGGTGGCGGAAAGGATCTGTTCGGGCGGATACGACTTGCCGCTGTTCTGATTATACAGTCCCTCCGCCGAGCGGAAATCGGGTATGCCGCTCTCTGTGCTGACGCCAGCGCCGCCGAAAAACACCATATTGCGCGACTGCGCCACAGTGCTTTTGAGCTGTTCTATCTGGTCGTATGTATAAGTCTTTTCGGTATCCATTGTCTGCCTCCGTAAATTCGCGCCGCGCGGCGCTACAAAAATCATGCGCAAAAATCAAAGCGCGCAACAGTGTGCCGCCGCATAAAAATTAATACATAATATAAAAGTCAAGGCGGCAGAAAAACTCCGCCGCCTTTTTACACGTTTAGCATGCCGTAAAAATTATTCAACGCCTTCGTTGAGCTTTTCAAGCAGCTTATCAAGGTCGTTGCCGTGAACAAAAACGGCCTCTTCGATAGTTTCGCCGTGGGCCATTGCGCAGCCTATGCAGTGCATGCCGACGGACATGAGTATCTCAGCGCTGTTGGGGTTGATTTTAAGGCAATCGACGATAAGCGTATCTTTGGTTATCTTTGCCATAACTGTATCTCCTGTCAAAATCTTTTAATTTGGTATTATTATACCACGGTTAAAAACATTTTACAACAATTTGAGCTGAATATTTAAGTTAAAATTTGCCTGCGTTTTACAGTGCCGCAAACAGCATACAAAGCAATAATTTTACTTAAAACTGAAAGCGGCAGGCACAAATTGTGCCCGCCGCAACTATATTGCACATATAACCATGCATATAATGAAAATATATATTGTCAATAACGCATTATTCTTCACATAACACTATGCAAAGATAAATTTTATTTACATCAGCTGTATATTGTTTTCTTTGCAGAAGTCAAGGTTCTTTTTATCCCATACAGATACCTGAACTTCGCCTATGTGCATTTTTTGCAGTATGAACATTGAAAGGCGCGACTGCCCTATGCCGCCGCCCATAGTCAGGGGGAGCTGCCCCGCCGCAAGCGCCTTGTGAAAGGGAAGGGCAAGCCTTTCCATGCAGTTTTCGGCCTTCAGCTGCTCTACAAGGCTTTTTTCGTCTACGCGTATGCCCATGGACGACACCTCGAACGCACAGTCCAGAAGGGGATAGTACAAAATTATGTCGCCGTTTAGTGCCCAGTCGTCGTAGTCGGGCGCGCGGCCGTCGTGCTTTTCGCCAGAACGCAGTTTGCCGCCTATGCCCATAACAAATGCCGCGCCGCACTTTTTAACGCACTCGCGCTCCCTATCCTTGGGCGTAAGATCAGGGTACTCGTCCTCCAGCTGCTGCGAGGTGACAAAGGTTATTTCCTGCGGGAGATCGCACGACAGCGCGGGGTAGGCGGCGCACAGCTGATGTGCAGTGGCAAGCATTGCGGCGTAGATCTTGCGCACGGTATTTTTAAGAAAGTCCACCGTTCTGTCCTCTCGCCCTATGACCACCTCCCAGTCCCACTGGTCTACGTAGATTGAGTGAAGGGCGTCCATATCCTCGTCGCGGCGGATGGCGTTCATGTCGGTATACAGCCCGCTGCCGCGTTCAAAGCCATACTTTGCAAGTGCATGGCGCTTCCACTTGGCAAGGCTGTGCACCACCTCCACCGTTTCGCCGGTGGCCTTCACATCGAAGGCGACGGGGCGCTCCACGCCGTTTAAGTTGTCGTTGAGGCCGCTTGAACGCGTAACGAACAGCGGCGCGCTTATGCGCGTTAAGTTGAGCGCCTTTGAAAGTTCGCCTTCAAACGTGGCCTTAAGGTATTTTATGGCGCGCTCGGTTTGCATGAGATCGAGTTTTGACTTGTACATATCTGCACCACCTCACATTTTACTTATTTGAATAATTATACCGCAAATATTAACTATTTTTATAATTATACTACAACAGGTGCAAAAATGCAACAATATGCAGATATTAAGGAGTTGACGAATGGTGTGTTTATTTATTATCCGCCATATTTATTATCTGTCATTTCGACCGAGCGACAGCGAGTGGAGAAATCTCAAAAAAATCCTTCCGCCTCGCTCTCACATACGCTTGCGCAAGGCACCTCCCCTATTAGAGGAGGCTATAGTGCGGACAAAGAGATTTCTCCATGCGTTCGCTTCGCTCACTTAGTCGAAATGACATATTTATTTAAGTTAAACACCTTTCAGGCACTCCCAAGATATTACGCAAAATTATGCAGCACTGCCCAAAAAATCGCCTCCCCCTGTGACAGGGGAGGCAGAAATTTAAGTTATGCGGTAAGGGCCGGTTAAAGCCTGGGCAAGCTGGCAAAGCCGCGGGCAAGGTCTTCTTCGGTGGGAATATAATCTTTCATCGTGCCCTCGTTAAACGACTTGTATGCGGCAAGGTCGAAGTAGCCCGTGCCTGTGAGGCCGAACAAAATTACCTTCTTTTCGCCCGTTTCGCGGCACTTTATCGCCTCGTCCATGGCCACCTTTATGGCGTGGGACGATTCGGGCGCGGGCAATATGCCTTCGCAGCGGGCAAACTTTTCGGCGGCGGCAAACACCTCGGTCTGCTTTACGGCGCGCACGCGCATATAACCGTCGTGATACAGTTTGGAGACGACGGGGCTCATTCCGTGGTACCTTAAGCCGCCAGCATGGTCGGGCGAGGGCATGAACCCGCAGCCGAGCGTATACATTTTGGCAAGCGGCGTTATTTTTGCGCTGTCGCAGAAGTCGTATGCGTACTTTCCGCGCGACATAGAGGGGCAGCTTGCAGGTTCTACGCCAATAAAGTCTATATTGTTTTTGCCCTGCAGCTTTTCCGCCATAAACGGCGCGATCAGCCCGCCGAAGTTAGAGCCGCCGCCCGCGCAACCTATTACCACGTCCGGCTGTACGCCGTATTTATCGAGCGCTATTTTGCTCTCCTGGCCTATCACCGTCTGGTGCAAAAGCACGTGGTCGAGCACCGAGCCGAGAACATAGCGGCAGTTTTGCGTTTTGACGGCCGTTTCCACAGCCTCGGCAATGGCGCAGCCGAGCGAACCGCCCGTGCCGGGGAATTCGGAGAGTATCTTCCTGCCCGCCTCGGTGGTATCGGAAGGGGAGGCGACCACGTCTGCGCCGTAAGTCTTCATTACCTCCTTGCGGTAGGGTTTCTGCTCGTAAGAGGTCTTTACCATGAACACCTTTAAGTCAAGCCCGTAAAAGGCGCACGCCATGGCAAGCGCCGTTCCCCACTGCCCCGCGCCCGTCTCGGTAGTGACGGAAGTCAGCCCCTGCTTTTTTGCGTAGTAGGCCTGCGCGGCGGCAGAGTTTAGCTTGTGCGAACCGGATGTGTTGTTGCCTTCGAACTTGTAGTAAATTTGGGCGGGAGTTTTAAGCATCTCCTCTAAAAAGTATGCGCGCACCAGCGGCGAGGGGCGGAATGTCTTGTAAAAGTTGCGTATGTCGGCGGGGATCTCTATCTCCCTGTCCGTGCTGTTCAGCTCCTGCTCCACGCACTCGGTGCAGAACACCGCCTCAAGCTCCTCCGCCGTGCACGGCTTGCCCGTGGCGGGGTTTAAAAACGGGTCGTGCTGGTCTGGCATGAATGCCTTTAAGTTGAGCCAGGTTTTGGGCATCTCTTCTTCGGAAAGATACATTTTGTAAGGGATTTTTTTTGCAGACATGATTTTTTCCTCCTTTTTCTGTCTGTGCCGTCTTATTTGCATGGCCGAACGCACTTGGTAATATTTTTTGCACGCGGCGCATGCGCGGCTGAAATTCTTTAATAGCCCAAACCTGTTTATTTTGCACATATGTGGCGGTCAATTGCCGTTTTTACCCCTTTATGGCGCCGCCCGCGCGGCGGGCCTGCGCAATAGAAAAGCGGCAAAAAAACAAAAAACACGGGTAAATCCGTTTGGGACGAATTTATCCGTGTTGCCACCCAATTTCACTGCCCTTTTATATGGTAAGGTATATGCGTTGCTTAAGCCATATGCCCTGCCGTTTTATTAAAGCAGCCTTGTTTACGGGCATCAGACAATGCCCTCTTTCTGTAACGGGAAAGACCCGTCGGACGCTACGCAAATGCCGCCTGCAAAGGCAACGCCACCCTTCACGCCCGCTCTCAGTAACCCATTCACCTGCAACCGCCGCCCCGCTTCCACCGCCCGGGGCTCTCTTAAAAGGAAGTTTTTTGCAGATTACTTTTTACTTCAACGATTTAGTCTATTAAATTAATGCCATTATAAGCCGCGCTTTAAGTTTTGTCAACCCCTGCAGCGAAAGTTTTTTGCAATGCGGCAAAAATTTTTGCAATGTGCCCAAACAGTACCTTCACTTATCCGTTCCGCCCACCGTCAATGTCATCAATCGTGATCTGCACGTCATGCTGTTCAATATGCTCGCGCGCACGCCTTCTGACAGAGATAGAGCTATCCGCAACAAACAGCGCAAGCACGGGCAAAAGAAGGGCGGCGCATATTAAAATGCAGTAGTTGCCGAGCGCGTCCGCCGAAAGCACGCCTACCGCCGCGCCAGCGGCAAAACACAGAATGATAAAGGCATATGTACCGCTCTTTTTAAATTCCGACCTGTCCTTTCCGCGCACGCCGCCAAAAAAATGCATGACTGTCTGACGGATGTTGTTGGTGCAGAATGTCGTGGCAAGCGCCACGCCGCGCAGTTTAGTGAACGTGTTGTACTGAATGGCGCACACGAACGACACGGTGACGTATGTATACCAGTTTTCCGCGCTTGCGGGAATAAAGGCGAGCGCGGTTATCACGGCAATTTCCACCGCGGTCACAACGAGCGGCCAGTTGACCTTTTTAAAGAGCGCAGGTATGAGCGTGGAGATAAGTATACCCGCGATATATGCGAGAATGGAATACAGATAGCGCAGCCCGCCTGCAAAGTCGGCACGCACAAAGTCGATGACCAGCATTACAAGGTTGCCTGTCTGCGCGTTGCAGAACACCCCGCCGTGCAGTGCGAACGTGAACGCCTCTAAAAATCCGCCCGTAAGGGCGAACATGGCAAACACGTAGGACGACAGGTCGGTTTTATAATTTTTGAACATATATATCTACCGTAAAATTTTATACACCAATAAAATTGCCCCGCACATATGCCGCGGGCAAATACATTCACCCGCACATATGCCGCGGGCAATCAAAAAGTACTTATCGTACGAAAAAATACACAAAACGGGCGCGTATATGCCGCAATTACCGCCATTTTATCCGCTTCAATGCAGACTGCGGTTTTTTGTATTTTACGCGCGTTCCCGCAGCGGGGCACACCCTTGCCACTGCGCGGCGGCGGAAAATAGCGGCAAACGCGCGCATATCGGATACAAAGTTTTTTCTGTCGATAAGCGCGCCCAGCGCAAAGCCGAGCACCCACATTAAAAGGGTGATCGGTATGGCGTACCACAGCACGGGCGTATACATGCCGCCTTCGCCCTGCGGGAAGAATATGTTTGGCGTGAAGAAGTCTATGACGGGAATGATAAAGGCGAACTGCTCGTCGGGGTGCATTACCCACAGCGGGTTGGCGTTTGAGATAGTCTGGAAAAAGCTCTCCGACGTGTTATCCACTCCTACGCCCAGGCACCAGAACACAAAGTAGTTGAAGATTATAAGTATGAGCACAAAGAAGAACACAAAGGGCATCTTCCAGAAATCGCGCCAGCTGAACTTATACAGCCCCCACAGCGCCGGCAGCAGCGACGTGGCAAACAGCAACCCGTGGCACAGGTAATAGCGGAGCACGTCACACTGGAACAGAGTCTGGCCGATATACCAATAGGGCACGAACATTGTAAGCAGGCCCGCAGCAGTGCCCACATATGCGATAAACTGTTTGAACACCGTGCCGCGCAAAAAGAGCACAAAGGGCGTGAGAAGTATCAGCGCGGCGCACATGTTGTAGGCGGTGTTTATCATGTCGGGGTAGGCGTCGCCCCAATAGTGCGGATATATGAACTGCTTTAATAGGTGCTGAAGCACGTTTACCGCCGCGAGCACGAACACCGCCGTCTTCTGCGCACGGGCAGAGCGGCCGCGGAGGGCAAAGTACATTACCGCCGTAAAAACAAAAATTATCAGCATGGGTAAAAAGTACCCTGCCGAACCGTATTCAATATTCATATTCTTTAAGCATATCTCCGTAAAAATCAGGGTAAATACAGGGCGGCCGCAGCCGCAAATAATTTTACTTTTACAGTATACCACCCGCGGAGCAAAAAAATCAACACAAAACGCGCTCCACTTTGGCGTGCAACGCCGCAGGTAGCAAAAACCGCCGTTACAGATAATTAAGTATGCCCGCAGGGCATACATCAAAACGCAATAAAAGTATTTTACATACCGCGCCCGCAGATATATAATAGTAAACGATGATTGCCGCCGCGGCAAAACGGCTTAAAACGTTTTAAAATGCGGCAAAAAGGTTATATAAAAGAGCTATGAAAGAAATAATAAACCAAAGATACGATGAAGAGCGCGCGCTGTATGCCGGCCGCAACGTACGGCTTACCGACTGCCGCTTTGAAGGGCCTGCCGACGGCGAATCGGCGCTGAAGGAATGTGAAAACGTAACCGTAAAGAACTGCTACTTTGACCTGCGCTACCCCATGTGGCACTGCCGCGGCATTGTGATGGACGGCGGCGTGCAGACGGAAAACTGCAGGGCGGCGCTGTGGTACGACGACAACGTAACCATTCGCGGCGCCGAGTTGGGCGGCATAAAGGCTGTGCGCGAATGTAAGAACGTTGAGCTGGAAGACTGCAAAATAAACTCGCCCGAGTTCGGCTGGCGCAGCCGCAACATAAAGATAGGCGACTGCTACATAAACTCTGTTTACGCATTTTTTGAATGCGCGAACATTTCCGCAGAAAAGCTGGAGCTTGAGGGCAAGTATACCTTTCAGTACGTGAAGAATGCCACCTTCAGAAACTGCAAGTTCCAGACCAAAGACGCATTCTGGCATTCAGAGAACGTAACCGTTTACGACAGCTTTGTGGGCGGCGAATACCTTGGGTGGTATTCAAAGAACCTCACGCTTGTGCGCTGCCACATTAAGGGCACGCAGCCGCTGTGCTACTGCAAAAACCTTACGCTTATAGACTGCACCACCGAGGACTGCGACCTTGCCTTTGAATACAGCACCGTGAATGCGCAGATAAGGGGCGGCATACTTTCGGTAAAGAACCCCGAGGCGGGCGAGATACGCGCCGACAGTATAGGCGAACTTATTGTGACCAAAGACAGCCGCCGCAAGGTTGAGGCAGCCGTTTTTGAAGGCGACAAAAAATTGTTATAAAGCGGCCTTACAGGCCTTTTACACAAAAAAGCGGCGTGCGCGCAGAAAACTGCGCGCACGCCGCTTTCAGCTGTATGCGATTTTTTCCGTAGAGATCATTCGGCAAACCAGAACAGCTCTTCAAACTTTTTGTTAAGGGCAATACACAAAATTGCCGCAAGTTTGGCAGTGGGGTTAAAGGCGCCCGTTTCGATACTGCTGATGGTATTGCGCGAAACGCCCACCATCTGGGCAAGGTCTGTCTGCGAAAGGCCCAGCTCTTTGCGCGCCTCTCTTACTCCGTTTAAAAGTTCAAGTTGAAATTTAGCCGCCATAAAAATTGCTCCCTTGGGTGGCGGCGCATACAGTGCCCGATGTGCGCGCGTGCGTTGCCACATAGTTTTATTTGCGCTTATATTGTACTACAGCATAGTTATATTGTCAACACTTATTTTTATTTTTTCAAAAAGCGGGGCGGGCGGCATTTTGCCGCCCGCCCCGCCGTTTAATTTTTTATTCAGCCTTCAAGCGAAGATTTTGCGCTCTCTTCGCGGAACTGCCTTATGTACAGGTTATAGTAGTAGCCGCGCTTTGCCAGCAGCTGTTCGTGCGTGCCGCTTTCAACTATCTTGCCGCCGTGCACGGCTAGTATTACATCGGCCGAGCGTATGGTGGAAAGCCTGTGCGCTATTATAAAGCTCGTTCTGCCGCGCATAAGCTTTTCTATGGCGTCCTGTATCAGCTTTTCGGTGAGGGTATCTATAGAGGAAGTCGCCTCGTCCAGCACGAATATGGCGGGGTCGGCGAGTATTGCGCGCGCAAACGACAGCAACTGTTTTTCACCGGTGGAAAGGTTGTTGCCGCCTTCGCCTATAACGCTGTCGTAGCCGTTTTCAAGGCGGGCTATCACCTTGTCTGCATTTACGCTTTTGCAGGCGGCGTCCAGCTCCTCATCCGTGGCGTCCTGGCGGCCGTAGAGCAGGTTTTCGCGCACCGTGCCCGAAAATAGGTGGGGCGTCTGCAAAACGTAGCCTATGTGGCTGTGCAGCCAGCCAACCGAGCGTTCGCGCGCGTCGCGGCCGTCTATAAGCACACGGCCGGAAGTGGGCTCGTAAAACCTGCACACAAGGTTTACCAGCGTAGACTTGCCCGCGCCCGTTTCGCCGACGATTGCCACGTTTGTGCCCTGCGGCACCTTTAAGTTGAAGTGTTCCAGCACATATTCGTCGCCGTCGGGGTATTTGAAGGTGACGTCCCTGAACTCTATGTCGCCGTACAGCGGCTCCCAGTTCTCGGTTTTGGGGCTGAAGGTGTCGCCGTACTTTTCTATGACCTCCGGCGTGTCTGATACGTCGGACTTTGTCTCTAAAAGCGTGGTAAGGCGCTCTACGTTTACCTTTACGGTTATAAGGTCGGCGATGGCGTCCACCGACCACTGCACGGGCGACATTATGCCCTGCGCGTACGTCATGAACACGGTAAGCGTGCCAAGGCGTATAACGCCCTCCATTGTTATCACGCCGCCGTACCAAAGCACCAGCGCAAGCGCCACCGACGAGGCGAAGGCTATTATAGTATAGAACAGCGCCCTGTTGTGGCCCAGGCGGGTGGCCTCCCTGTGCATGCGGTCTGTGTTGCGGAAGAACTTTTTATCCAGCCGCTCCTCCACGGAGAGCGTCTTAGAGGTCTCAACGCCCGTTATCCCCTCGTTGAAGCCGCCCGTTATCTGCGAATTTATTTCGCGCACGCGGCGGTTTAAAACGGTGAGCCTGCGCTGGAAGTAGCACGAGGCAATGGCAACCAGCGGCACCACCACTATTACGCACAGCGCCAGCAGCGGGTCTAACACCAGCATTATCACTATGGCGCTTAAAACGTAAGTTATGTTCCAGCCGCCCTGGTATACGTCCCAAGAGATTATAGAGGCGATGGAAGATGTATCGCTCATCACCCTTGCGTGTATCCTGCCCACGCTGTTTACGTTGAAGTAGCTTACGGATAGCGTCTGCAGGTGGTTGAACGCCGTGCGGCGCATGTCGCGCAGGGTATACATTTCAAGCTTGCAGCAGTTGAACGAGGCAACAAAGTCCAGCACCATTGTTACAAGCAGGCACAGCACATACAGGATTACGAACGGCACTATGCCGTTTAGCGTGTTGCCCTCTATAAAGTTGTTGAAGGCGTATTGCTGGAAGAGCGGCAGCGCGGTGTTGAATATGCCCACCAGTATGGTGCAGGCTATCATGGCCGCGAACATCAGCTTATATGTGGCGATGAACGGCTTTAATTTTCCCAGCCCAAAGAACCTGAGCCCGGGCGCGGAATTTGCCGCGGCGTTTGCGTTTTTCATAGTCCCGCCTCCTCCTTCAGCTCATCGGGCAGGCTCATCTGCATGTCGTATATGCGCCTGTATATGCCGCCGAGGGCGAGCAGCTGTTCGTGCGTGCCCTGTTCGGCAATGCGGCCGCCCTCCATAACTATTATGTTGTCCGCATGCATAACGGTGGTTATGCGGTGAGAGATTATTATGACCGTGCTGCCCCTGTATTCGTCGGCAAGGCGGGCGCGTATGGCGGAGTCCGTTTCGCTGTCCACCGCCGAGAGAGAGTCGTCGAATATAAGGTAGGGCGTCTTGCGCAGCAGCGTGCGCGCTATAGAAACGCGCTGTTTCTGCCCGCCCGAAAGGGTGACGCCCCGCTCGCCAACCACCGTATCGTAACCCTGGGCAAAGGCGCGGATATTTTCGTCCACGCACGCAACTTTTGCGGCGTGCACCACGTCGCCGTCTATGGCATGCTCTTTTGCCTGCGCCCCTTTGCCTGCGCCGCCTTCGTCGCCTTCGGCCGTGCCGTACTCGGTGCCGGCATACTCAGGCTTTGCCGAGGCTATGTTCTCCTCTATAGTGCCCGAAAACAGATATCCTTCCTGCAGTACAAAGCCCACGTTGCCGCGCACCGTTGCGGGCGGAATGTCGGCGATATCCCTTCCGCCGAAGGTTATGGTGCCGCCCGTGGGCGGATACAGCCTGTCTAAAAGGTACATGAGGGTAGACTTGCCGCTGCCCGTGCCGCCTATAACGCCCAGCGTGCTGCCCTGCGGCACAGTGAAGCTGACGTCGGACAGAACGGGCTTGCCCTCTTCGTACTCAAAGCACACGTTTTTGAACTGAATGTCACCCGAAAGTTCGCCCTTTTCTCCGTAGAACTCCTCTTCGGCGTTCATTATTTCGCCTATGCGCTCTATGGATACGCCCGCGCGGCTCATGTTGGAGATTATCCTGCCCAGCTGGCGCACGGGGCCCATGAGCATGGTGTTGTACGAGATGAACGCCACAAGGTTGCCGGGGCTTATGCTGCCCTGCAGGCAGAATACCGTGCCCACCACTATAAGCAGCATGCACTGGAGCGCCGCGAGGAAGTCGTTTGAAGTCCAGTATACTGCAAGAAACTTTTCTATATGTACCCACAGCCCGGTGTAATACACGTTCTGCTTTTCAAAGCGGTCGCGCTCGTAACGCTCCCTGCCGAAGGCACGCACCACGCGCACGCCGGTAAGGTTTTCCTGCGCCAGGGTGGAGAGCACGCCCTCCTCTTCGTCGCACTTTCTGAACGACTTGCCCGCCTTTGCGTAAAATACCAGCGAATATGCTATGAGCACTGGTATGAACGCCGAGGCGATGAGCGCAAGCTCTATGTCCATCATGAACATGAGCGTGAGCGAAAGCGCCACCATGATTATTATGCGCACAAGCGAGATCAGCTGGTTTGAAACAAAGTTTGAAATGGCGTCCGCGTCCGAAGTGCAGCGCTGTATTATGTCGCCCGTGCGGTTTTGCACGTGCCACTTTAAGGGCAGGCGCTGTATGTGCGAAAACAGCTTGTTGCGCATGCGCCGCATAAGCGACTGGTTGGCACGGTGGTTGAGGTAGGTCACAAAGTATTGGAATACCGCCATTATAAGCGCAAGCACGATTATAACTACCGCAAGCACCCATATTCTGCCGCGCAGCCCCTCCACCCCGCCGAACAGCGAGGCAAACGAGGCATACAGCCCCTCCGGCGGCACCCTGTCTATCACGCTGTCTATGGTAAAGCTTATCACCTGCGGGATGATAACGTTTATAAACGTGACTATAAGGCTGGATATTATGCTGCCCGCAAACAGCAGGCGGCAGCCCTTTAAAAAGTATCCCAGCATGCCCGCCCGCGTAAATTTTTTGCTTTTAACTTTTTCCATAATCATTTTAAGACTGCAAACCGCCGCCCCGCCGCGCCGTGCGCGGCGGGGCGGCTGTATATATATTGCCGTTTATTTTGCCTGTTCTGCAGCCCCGTAATTTAATTTTTATTCGGTAGGGTACCGATCAAAGCCCTTTTATTTGGTTATGTTAAAACCTGCGACTATAACGTCTTCATCAGTATAGCCGAAAATATCGTTTTTGGCAACCGTAATAAGGTCTTTGCCCAAAAAGTCGAATATATTTGCGGATATGCCGAATTCGGGCAGCGTGCCGACAAGCCTTCCGCCTTCATAGAGGTACGCCAGCATCACGGGCATTGCCACCTTGCCTTCGGGCGTCATGTCGCCGCCCTCGGCAACGGCGATATATATGGCCCTGTCTTTGAGTTCCTGCGAAAGTTTTCTGCCCGCGGCGTCTATGCATATGCCCCTGAAGTCCGCGGCCGAAGGCGCGTCGTTAAAGTCGGTATATCCGCTGCCCGAAAGCGGCAGCGAGAACGCTTTTGCCGAGCGCCTGTAGGTTGCCAGACCGCAGAATGTGCCGTCCTTTACAAAATAAAACTTATCCTGCGGCGACGTAACGCCCTCGGAATCGAAGAAGGAAATCAACGGCCGCCTGCCGGGCGTGCGGTCGGTGAGTATGTTCACGCGGCCGTCGAACACCTTTTGCCCCAGCTTGCCTGCAAACAGCCCTGCACCGTTGCAGTACATCTCCGCCTTCATGTGCGAAAGGGCATAGCTTATTGCCGAAGTACTTATTATAACGGGCAGCGGCTCTTCCGGCATGGGCAGCTTGTTGTTGTATACGTCCAGCAGTTTTGCGATATCTTCCGTGACGTCGTCCTCGCTGTAGCGGCGGGCGGATGCCGAATAGTACAGGTCTACTATGTTGCCCGACTGCCTGTGCTTTATGTTAAAGCCTATCTGCACGGCGCTGTCCGAATAGCTCATGTCCGAGCCGAGGCTGTCGCTGTAGCACGAATATATCTGCTCAAGGTAGAACTTATCGCTGAACACAAAGTCGGGAAAGCGCGCCTTTAGCCTTGCCGCCAGAGATTTTGCCGTCTTTAAAAAGTCGGCCTCGTCTATTATCTTTGCCGACACGTCCTCGTGACGAACGGCTGGGTCGCCGCTTAAGGCGGGGTAAGGTATGCCCAGAGACAGCGCAGCAATCGCCTCCCTTTCAAGCGCACCGTCGTCACCCTCGCCTATGCGGCCGGCAATGCCTATATTGGCCCCGTCATATGCGCGGATCACCGTCTTTTCGTCCTCGGTTATGCGCAGGGAATTCACCTCTCCCGCGGCCAGCGTTGCCGCGCACGAACGCGTTCTGTTAACTAATTTCTGCTTTTCCATGATTGCCTCCTGCACATCACTGCACGTTCATTTCCGAAACGGACACATACGGCCCGCCGAAGGATACGGGCAGCGGGAACTGTTCGTTTTTGCCGCAGCCGCCGAATATGTTTGAGATTATCTCCGCCCTGTCGGAAAGGCCGTCTATAAGGTTTAGCGTGTTGAACACGTTGCCAGATATGACGGCTATTTTTACCGGTTTGCCCACCTTGCCGTCTACTATTTCATACGCGCGGCAGGGCGCTATGGTGAACGTGCTCATGCCCGAACCGTGCTTGTAACTTGCAATATAATATCCGTGCTTTACGCGGGAAAACAGCTCCTCCTTGGGTGTAGAGCCAGCCTCTATCACCGTGCTCGTCATGCGCACGATAGGCTCGTACATGCAGCTTATGGCGCGCGCGTTGCCCGTAACTTCTTCGCCGAGGTCGGCGGCCGTGGCGGCGGAGTGCAGCCTGCCCGTTAAAACGCCGTTCTTTATGAGGTAGGTCTTGCGCGCGCGGGTGCCCTCGTCGTCGAAGGGCACATAGCCCGAGCCCTCTTCAAGCCCGCTGTCGTATATGGAGAGTATATCCGAACCCACCTTTTTGCCGAGCGCCCACTCCCTCTTCATATTCTCGTCGCCGAGCATGAAGTCCGATTCCGACTTGTGCCCGAACGATTCGTGAGCAAATACGCCCGCCACTATGGGCGAAAGAATTACGGGATACACGCCGGCCTGCACGGGCTTTGCCTCAAGCAAGAAGTTTTCCATTGTGGAAATGAAGGCGCGCACGTCATCCTCCGTAAGCGAGAGCTTATCAAAGCTGTCGCACGAGTTCAGCATGATATCCGAAAAATTCTCCTCGCCTTCGGCCATGGCGGCGGATACGTAATAGCCGCACAGCTGGAAATCGTAAGTCATGTCTGCGCCCTTTGAAGAGCAGAACTTATACAGCGAATACCTGTCGGAATATGCCGCGAGCAACGTTTTAAGATACTGCGACTTTGCCGCGCCGTACACGCCCGCAACAAGCGCGCGCTTTTTTTCCACGGGCACGTCGTTTACACAGTTGTTGCAGAATTTGAGCTGTACGGCGGTATTTGCCTGCAGCCTTTTTACCACGGGGTCGTCCGCTATGCCCGCGCACGGCGTGGCCATGTTATACAGCCTGTCCAAAACGTCCTGCACCTCTTCGGTGCGATATGTAGAGGCATAGTACCACATGTTTCCGTCGTACACCCGCACAAAGGCCTTTTTTACGGTGGCGGTGTTGCACTCCTCCACGGCCCCGTCGCGGTATTGTACAGACGTGGTAGTGCGCTCCTCCTCCCTTACGTCGGCATAAAAGCCGTCTCTGAACAAATACATAATACTCCTTTTGCCGCGTTATTTGCGGCATATATGGGGGGTGAATGTGATAATGCCCCTGTATTTACCATAAACCCCGCCGCATCCGTTAAAACGCGGCCTGCGGCTATATTGTCATTGATGCAGTTGCCTGCTTGTTTAACCGCAGCTGTTCTGCGGCTGTCAGTCATTACCAACGGGCGCGCGCTTTATACGTCATTTCGACCAAGGGCAAAGCCCGCGCGGAGAAATCTCTGACTTATTCATTGCCCCTTGTGTAAAATGGAGAGCACCCACACACCGTGCCCCTTGTGTAAAAAGGGGGGGATTAAGGGGGGATTGTTCAATATTGAGAGATCTCTCCACTGCGCACACTTTCGCGCGCTCCGGTCGAGATGACATACAATGCACTCTGCGCGCTCAGGCAGAGATGACAGTGACAGCCCCGTTAAACAAGCAGACGGCCGAACAAAAAAAGTACGCCCGCGCGCCTTGCGGCGCGCGGGCATAAAATAATTTACGCATGGAACGCCGCACATTGCAATTGCGGTATAAATTATCTCAGCGTATTGAAAAGTATGAGGAAAATTATGGCAAGCGCCGTGAATATGCCGCCGATAACGAACATAAAGCCGAACCAGCCCTTGCGGCGGCGCTTATCTTTTTCCTCCTTGTACTCCGAATAAGACTGCCCCTTGCGGTACCTGCCCAGCTTCATGCGCCTGAACAGCTGTACCACCGCATACGAGATGCCGTCGAACGTGCCCAGCGCGGCCACCCACATGAGGAGGCCGAACATTAAAAACAGCACGCCGGAAACAGTGAAACCGTCGCACAGGGCGCGGTATATGTCCACCCTCTCCGTCATGGAAAAGGCGCCCCTTGCGGCAAGCACCGCAAGGCATATGCCCGCCGCCACAATAAAGGATATGCCGTATTTTAGTATGATTTTTAAAACTTTCCTGTCCTTCATCGCGTATTCCCGTGCGCCCTGTATGCGGCAGCCTTACTCACTTTGTTCAAGTATCTTTTTATAATTTTCAAATTCCGCCATGTTGCAGTGCACAAAGTGCCCGGGGGCAACTTCGCGCAGTTCGGGCTTGTCTGTGCTGTAGTCGTGTTCGGCAAGCGGGTTATAGGTTATCCTCTTGCGCTGCCTTTCGTATATGGGGTCGGGCAGCGGTATTGCCGAAAGCAGGCTCTTGGTGTAAGGGTGAAGCGGGTGGTCGAACAGGTCGTCCGAAGAGGCAAGCTCCACCATTTTACCGAAGTACATTACGCCTATCCTGTCGGAAAAATATTTTACTACCGAAAGGTCGTGCGCAATGAACAGCACGGTTATGCCGAATTCGTTGCGCAGGTCGTTCAAAAGATTTATTACCTGCGCCTGAATAGAAACGTCCAGCGCGGATACAGGCTCGTCGGCTATTATAAGCTCGGGGCGCATTATTACCGAACGGGCTATGCCTATGCGCTGGCGCTGGCCGCCCGAAAATTCGTGCGGGTACCTGCCCGCATGTTCGCGCACAAGGCCTACCTTTTCAAGCACTTCGTACACGCGCTCGTCTATATACTTTTTATCCTTTACGCCGTGTATAACAAGGCCTTCGGCGATTATGTCGCGCACGGTCATGCGCGGGTCGAGCGAGGCGATGGGATCCTGGAAGATCATCTGTATCTGGTGCACGATGCTCTCGTGAGAGGCAAGGCGTATCTTTTCCCTGTACTGTTTGCGCAGGGCGATCTTCTCCTCCTCGGTGCCGCAGTTTTTAAGGGCGGCCTCAAGTTCGGCCTCTATCTCGGCCACCTTGCGCTTTGCATAGTCCTTGTCGCAATACTTCTGGTCGTGCATGGCGTCGCGGGCAAGCCTGCGCTGCTCATCTATCGCAAGGTCTCTGCGCTCTGCCTCGGCCTTTAAAAGCTCTTCATACTTCTTTTTCGTCTCCTCGGCGTCGGCGCCGGCGGCTATCTCCCCCGCGCACTTTGCTTTAAGTTCGGCGCAGGCGGCCTTGCACTGCTGCCTTGCCGCGGCTATGGCGTCTTTATACGAGCGCGTGCCCGCGCAGATGCGCTGGCCCTTGAAGTATACGTTGCCCGAAGTTATATCGTACAGCTTGATTATAGAGCGGCCCGTGGTGGTCTTGCCGCAGCCGCTTTCGCCCACCAGGCCGAAAACTTCGCCCTTCTTTATATCGAAGCTTACGTCGTCTACGGCCTTCAGCTCCTTGCCTCCGCCCATTTTGAAGTACTGGCAGAGGTGCTCTACCCTGAGCAAAACTTCGTTGTCATTCTGCATAAGCGGCGCCTCCTTCAAGCTTGCTCTTCATGCGCTCTATCCTGTCGGTCACCGTTTTGGGCGGCGCGACCTTGGGAGCGTCGGGATGCAGCAACCACGTTGCCGCATAGTGGGTATCGGAAATTTTAAACATGGGGGGCTGCAGCTCGAAATCTATCTGCATGGCGTACTTGTTGCGCTCGGCAAAGGCGTCGCCCTTGGGCGGGTAAATCATGTTGGGCGGGGTGCCGGGTATGGCCTCCAGCTTGTCCTTTGTGTCAAGGTCGGGCATGGACGAAAGAAGCGCCCACGTGTAGGGATGCGCGGGGGCATAGAACACGTCTTCCGCCGTACCTATCTCCA
Organism: uncultured Clostridia bacterium; assembly: GCA_944341075.1. Classification (GTDB taxonomy): domain Bacteria; phylum Bacillota; class Clostridia; order Christensenellales; family Borkfalkiaceae; genus Coproplasma. The sequence continues at coordinate 14,957 of CALVLV010000021.1, read as the reverse complement.
CTATCTTGCCGGCATACATAACGGCCACCCTGTCGGCCATGTTGGCAACTACGCCAAGGTCGTGCGTGATGAATATTACCGAAAGCTTGCGCTCCCTTTTTACCTTGTTTATAAGTTCGAGTATCTGCGCCTGAATGGTAACGTCGAGCGCGGTTGTAGGCTCGTCGCAGATGAGTATGTCGGGGTTTGCCGCAAGCGCTATGGCTATTACTATGCGCTGGCGCATGCCGCCCGAAAATTCGAAGGGGTACTGCCTGAAGCGCTTTTTCGGCTCGGATATGCCCACTTCCTCCATCAGCTTCAGCGCGCGCATCTTGGCAAGGTGCGCCGTCATTCTGAACGCCACGTTAGAGGCCTTTTCCTTGAGGTAGTCGATGACTGCGACCGTTTTGGCATTGAAGTCTATGCCCGTCGCCTGTATATCGGCAACGTACCTTTCGCGCACCCTGTCTATAAGGGTGATTATGTCGGCCTTTGCCGCGTCCATGTCCACAAGGTTTTTATCTGCCACGCGCCATTCGGGGGTCTTGCCCTTTTTTACCTGCCTGTCGTAGGCCGCCTGCTGCTTTGCGTAGCGCCTTTCTTCGGCGGCGTTGCGCTTTATTCCGTTGAAATAGAGCGCTATCGCGGCCTTTAAGCTCGTTCTGAAGGTATAGGCCTCGTTATCCTTTACTATCTCCAGCCTGTCTATACCCTTTTCTACGGCGGCGACCATCTTCTTTGCGACTGCCTCGGCCTCTGTCCTGTTCAGCTCCTCGCGGCGGAAGGCGAACATGCCGTCGTCTATGGCGGCCACCGCCTCGCGCTTGTGCTCCGTGGCGCGGGCGCGCGAATATTCCAGCGCCCCCTGCGCCGTGGCTATAAAGTCGAGCATGAAGTGCTCGTCAAGGTACCTGCGCAGGAACACGTTGAGCTCGTCCACGCCCATTTCGGGCAGCGCCTCGCCTGCGAAAGTGAGGTAATAGCCCATGGCAAAGAAGTTGGGCATGTGATACGACAGCGCCTCCGAGAGGATATCCCTGAGCTTTTCAAGCGAGGCCTTTACCGCCTCCGCGTCCACCGTGCCGCTGGGTTTGAGTTTTGCAATAAAGTGCCTGCGCACAAATTCGTGCGCGTGCTGAACGGGCGTGCGCTTTATTGCCGCCTGCAGCTTTGCTATCTCCTCGCCCAGTTCGGTTGCGCGGGCGTGCACCACGTAGCGCTCTACGCTGTGCTTTGCCAGCCTTATCACCTCGCCGACCTCGGCATGCATGTCCGAAACGGCGTTCTTTTCCATTTCAAACAGCAGGTCGTTTACGTTTGAAAGCGCGTCTTCAGCCGCCTCCCTTGCCCTGTTATACGCATTTTCCAGCTCAAGGTGCTTATATTCGAACTTGTTGAAGTTATAGCATTTGAGCTTGTTTTTTGCCTTGAGTTCGGGCGTTGCGCCCTCGCCCGCGGCGAGATCCATATTTTTGTTTATAAGTGCGAGCAGCGAGTTGAAGTCGTTGCGCGACTCCTTGCGCGAAAGCCTGCCCTTTATAAGCATGGCCTCCGTCATCTGCTTGCCTATTCGCATTATGGGGTTGAGACTGGAGAGCGGATCCTGGAATATCATGGCTATTTTATCGCCGCGGATCTTGTGGAAGCCCTCTTCCGAGATCTTCATAAGATCCTGCCCGTCGTAAATTATCTCGCCGCCCTCCTTTATGGCGTTGTTGGCGAGTATACCCATTACGGCGCGGGTAGTGACCGACTTGCCCGAGCCCGATTCGCCAACTATGGCAAGCGTTTCGCCCTTGTACAGGTCGAATGAGATATTGCGCACCGCCTGCACCTTGCCGCCCGAAGTCCTGAACGATATTACAAGGTTATTAACCTCTAACTTCTTTTCTCTTTCTTCCATATCAGTCCTCCGAACCGCGCAGCGAGGGGTTGAACGCGTCCCTCAGGCCGTTGCCGAACAGGTTGAACGAGATCATAAGCAGCGCAATAAAAAGCGCGGGGAACAGTATTATGTGCGGGTAAGTGGTCATAAGGCTCTGTCCTGCGGAGAGCATTGAGCCTACCGACGACATGCTGGAGCTGTTCAGGTTGATTATGCCCAGGTACGACAGCGAGGTTTCGCTGAAGATAACGCCGGGAATTATGAGCACCGACGAGGTTATAAGCGTGCCCAGCGAGTTGGGGAAGATATGCTTCCATATAAGCCTTCTGTCCCTTGCGCCCAGCGTGCGCGCCGCCAGCACATACTCCTGGTTTTTGTACCTGTAGAACTGCATTCGGGTGGTAGATGCTATGCCTATCCACCCCGTCAGAATAAACGCGTACAGCAACGCCGGGACCACGCCTATATATTTTGTAAGGTGCAGGTTGAAAAGTACCGTGACGACCATTGTGGGAAGTCCGCTTAAGATATCCGAAATTCGCTCCATGGTAAGGTCTACCGCGCCGCCGTAATACCCCTCTATTGCGCCGTATATCGCGCCTATTATAAGGTTTATTGCCGAAACGGCGATGGCGAACAGCATTGAAAAGCGCGCGCCGCCCGCAAGGCGGGTGAATATGTCGTAGCCGCTCCTGTCAGTGCCGAATATAAAGCTCGGCTCGAAGCCGTATTTATAGATAAAGTAGTTGTACGGGTCTACGCGCACAACGTAGTTGAAACCTGCGGCAGACGTACCCGTGCGCCTTGCATAGCTCCAGCCGTTTTCGGTGTCGCCGTTTACATAGGGGTCGTCGGCAAGTCTCATTTTACTTGTATATGCGTCGTTGCGGGCAGATTCGGTGGCATAAGTATAGTATGCCGGCTGAAGGTTGCCCTGGCTGTCAAGCGTGGGCGTGCCGCTTCTGTCGCTTACAAACCACACGCTCATGTTGGTGTTGTAGCCCTGCGCGCGCACCGAATTGACTGCGGGCAGGATAACCTGCATATTGTTTTCATCCTGCCACTGCTGAAGATCCTGATACTGCTGCAGCGTGAGAGTCTTCTGGAATACCCTCATCGAACGGTAGGTATCCACGCGTAGCGTATAAGTGTTGCCGCTGCGGCTTTCGCTTAAAATGACTTCGCCGCCCCTCTCCTGCTGTATACCTACATAGCGGTAGTATATGGCAGAGTTTACATTCTCTTCCTTCTGAGTGCCGTCCCATACGCCGGTGCCCTCCATAAAGCTGAGCTTGGGCAGAAGGTACTGGTAGTTCATTACGTCTGTATCCGAGCCGTATGAACCGGTATATACAGGACTCATTGCATATGGGCCTATCAGGGCAAACAATATCAAAAGCAGCACAATTATTGCCGCCACAACCGAGCCCTTGTTTTTGCAAAAGCGGCCGAAGGCGTCGCGGAAGTAGCCTACGGGCTTTGTTTCAAGCTTTTTATCGTGAGATATATCCCTGTCCTTTACAAACTGAAATTTTTCGGCGGGGATATTTGCGTATGCCTTATTTTCCATATTATTTAGCCCCCATTCGTATTCTCGGGTCTATTATGCCGTAACTTATATCTATAACAATGTTGGCGGTAAGGCCGAGCAGCATATAGAAACCTGAAAGCAGCATAAAGAAGTTATAGTCGGGATATGTGGCCGTTATAGACTGCACATACAGCTGGCCCACGCCCGGAATGGAGAACATCTGCTCGAGTATTAGCGAGCCCGACATTATGGCTACAAATTCGCCCAGTATCATGGGGAAGATGGGCACCATGGCGTTGCGCAGCGCGTGGCGCAGCGTGGCCTGCCCGCGCGTTAAACCCTTTGTGCGGGCGAGCAGCATATAGTCGCTGGTGAGCACCTCTGTAAGTTCTGCCCTGCTGTAGCGTGCAAAACCGGCGATAGAGCCGAAGGCAAGGCACAGCACGGCGGGTATCATGGAATAGAAGCCCACCCAGCTGAAGGGGCCCTGCGTTGCGTCCATAGTGGCGGGGAACCATTGCAGCACAAAGCAGAACAGGTACTGCACCAGAAAGCCGTATATGAACGAGGGCACCGAAACAAATACCATTATGCCTACGGATATAACGTGGTCGGGCCACTTGTTCTTTTTGATGGCGGCAATTATGCCAAGGCCGAGCCCGACGGGTATGCTTATTATTATTGAATAGAGGTTTACAGCCACGGTATAGGGCAGTTTCTGCGCGAATACGTCCCATACGTTCTGCATTCTGTAAATAGTTTCTCCTACGCCGAAATCGCCCTGGAACGCGTAGTATAAAAAGTATACATACTGTTCGAGTATCGGGGTAGCGACGTATTCGCCCGCCTCGTTTATATACATCTGGTGAAGCGCCACCCTGCGGCGCAGGATAAGCTCAACGTCCTTGCCAAGCTGTTCCAGGGGAGTTGTGGGGAGCAGCTTTACAAGTACAAAGCATATGGTCATAAGTATCGCAAACGTAAGGATCATAAGACCTATGCGCTTTAAAATGTATTTGAATATATACATGCCTTACTCCAGAAAAATTGCAACATAGCGGGGTGCGTTTACAGCGCACTCCGCTATGCAATTTGCGTAAATTAAACCGTTAAGCCGTTAAGCTTATCAGCCGCGGAATATCCGCCGATTTTGATTTACTCGCCTACGTAGTTGAGCCTGCCGCCATTTGCGTTCACAAAGTCGGTCCACTGAGCATCGTCGTAACCGTACTTCATATACTTGACGCCGCCGCGGCCTATGCCGTAAATATAATCTTCGGTGGCAAAGTTAACCCGCATGCTCCTGAGGGCAACGCTTGATTCAAGCGAAACGGGTATCATATCGTACTGCATGAGCACGGCATGTTCAAGCGCAGAAAGAACGTCAAGGCGGAATTCGGGATCCGCAGTGCTGTCGGCAACTACTTGCACTGTCTGATCAGTGAGGTTGCCTTCGGCATCGAGCACCGTGGCTGTAATCGGTGTGCCGCGGAGAGCCTGTGCGCCCCAAGCATATGCGCTTGCGCGGAGAGTGACCTGAGTTCCGTCCTCCATAGTGTAAGGAACATCTACGTCTGCATCAGTGGTATCCCAGCCCGGATCGTACTGGTAGTTGGGATCCACATATGCCTGCATCAGGTTGTAGGGGTCGAGTGCAGAGCCCGTCCAGCCTACGCCGAACAGCACGTCTACGCGGTTTTCCTGAAGAGCGTCGGCAAACGATGTGGCACCGAGCACTTCAGACTGTCTGAACGAAAGGTGCCCCTCAAAAGGCGTGCCTTCAACAGCCTGCGTCCATGTCCTCTGCAGGAAGTCATAGCCGTTGTTGTAATAGTCAGCCTCTGCAGGCTTGCCGATAATTATTTCTACCGTCCAGTCGTCGCCTGAAGGAAGCAATCCCTGATCGACAGCCTCTTCATAGGCCTGACTGAACATCTGCTTAGCCTGCGCAACGTCAACGCCGCCGGAAGCTTCTATTGCCTCTATTGCCTCGTCAAGCGTAGCATAAGTTTTGCCCTCGCCCACTTCGTCGGCAAGTCCCCAGAACTCTACAAGCACTTCCTTTGCCTGCTGCGTATCCCTGTATGCGGTGGCACTGTCGGGGTCGGAAATGATAAGGTTGCCAAACAGTCCTAACGCAGGCTGGCTTGCAGGGTCAAGGTTACTGATATATGACTGACGGTCTATGGAAAGCGAAAGCGCCATGCGGAAAGACTGCAGCGTAAGCACGCGCTTATATATGCCCTGCGAAGGGTTTTCAGCGGCGCCAAGGCCGTCCATATCGGGGTTAAGCGCAACAAAGAACGTGCTTTCGCCCTCGGTATATACCGCATAGGGACTGCTGCCGTAAGTGGCAAAGTCGGTTGCGGAAAGACCGTACGAATCAAGGTTGCCGGCAAGGAATTCATTGAGCCTGGTAGACTCGTTTGTTATCTGCCTGATGGAAATATTCGTGGTCTGGTAGCGGCCTGCGTTTTCCCTGAGCCCGTAACCGTACCAATTATCGTTCTTTTCAAATGTGACCACGTTGTTCATAACGTAAGTTTCAATTTTATAGGGGCCGAAACCAACGTAAGTTTCCTTTGAAGTACCGTAGTTGTTGGTATATGCGCCCTGAGCGCTGTTTATGCATTTCCTGTAAGTTTCGGGATGAACAAGGCTCATAGAGCTGCAGAGGTTATACATAAGATAGAAACCTTCCAAAGGCTGCTCAAGTATGATGTCCAGCGTGGTATTGTCTACCGCTTTATAACCTACAGAGCTGAAATTCATTTCAGCCCATATGCTGCCGTAGAATGCCATTTCTTCCCATTCCACATACGCGTAGTTAAGGTCGCCTTTAAAATTATTTTTCTCTTCACAGTCTTTGGCATAAGCTTCGGCATCGACAAAGCCATGGAGCACAGCTATTGCATTCTGCACTACCTTAAGGCGGGCGTCGTTGAGCTGAACGTATCCGTCTTCGTCTGCAGCGGCTATTAGATCCTTTAAGCCAGGCACGCGGTCGCCGTCGAATGCGTAACCTTCTGCCGCCATATCCTCTTCGGAATCGCTGTCAAAATAGCCGGCGTTGAAATATGCGCCAAGACCGTCGCCCCAGTTGCCGCCGTCGTTTACGTTTATAACTATATCTTCAAGGTCCCTTTCGGTGGTGTGCTGATAGTAGCCGTCCGAATCGGTCGTAAACGTATCAGGATTGACGTACTCATCCGCTCCGTAAGATGCAGATACCATGTTCGAATATGCATATGTGCCGCCCTTTGCATACTCTTCGGCATTGAAAATATTGAACTGACCGCTGTAGTAAGTATCTGCGCGATAGTTGGCAGCCTTGGGATCGAGCAGAAGTTCCATCGACTCCACAAAAGTCTGCGCCGTTATGGGGTCGCCGTTTTCAAACTTGAGGTCGCTGCGCAGAGTGATGCGTATTGCCCTCCAGCTTTCGTCCGCGCCGATTTTCCACTGCGAATCACCAGCATAAACATTTGTAACGTCCTGGGGGTCGCCCACGGCCATAGACGGAACTATTTCGTAAGACGTCATGTCATCGTTATAGTCAAAGGTATAAAGCGCGTCTTCCGTATAGCCGAGAATATCGTTCGACGTTTCAGACGTATAAGTATGGGTGTTCCAGTTATCGGCAAGCGCTGCAGTTGCCGTGCGATAGGTATATTCGCCGGGTGTACCCTGAATAACCGCTGTACTGCCCTTATCTCCGCAAGCAGCAAGCCCCGCAACGAGGGAAGCCGAAAGCACGGTAGCAGCAACTACGGCAGCAACTTTTTTAACATTTGCCATAATGCTATATCCTCCATATAAAAATTTATTCGTCGGTTATATAATAATATGGTAGTATGGTGAACCCCATCCACCTGCTGCCTGCCCGGCAGGAACACCGGGGAGCGAACATTTTACGCCGCCTCCGCTTTTCCGCGTTAACGGCCGGGGCATGCACCATATTATTATTGGTAAAAGGAAAGGTTTTTATATGGGCAGGCGAAGTATTCGCCTGCCCCGTTCTTTGCAAAAAGAACGGTTATTTATGCACCTTGTGGACGCATTCAAACGCCCGCCCTGCCTTTTGTTGCACTAAGATTACAGGCTTTTTACGGTTTTGTCAACAAATTTATACAACAATTTGTATTTTTTGTGCATAATTAATTTTTAATATCAATATAATCTCAGCTTATTGCAGGCATTTTTTGCATATTTTTTGACTTTGTTTGCAATTATACATGCAAAAATCTCATTATTTGACATTATGCACCCTTATACCTTTATTCACAATTTATGCATATTTTACCAATCCCCGCCACGCGCCTGCCTTAATTTTCCTGCCACAAAATGGCGATATGCTCCAAAAAGGCACGTCAACCGATTGACTTGCGGCGGCGCGCACATTAAAATATTAGTGCAGCCGTGCAGAAGCATGCGCGCGGCGGCAAGGAGTTTTTATGTACTTAAGCGAAGCGCAGGTGGGCAAGGGCTACACCGTAAAACGCATAGACCTGCCCTTTGAAACAGAGCGCAGGCTGGAGGCGCTGGGCATGACGGGCGACGCGCCCGTGTTTGTGCTAAACCGCAAGGGAAAGGGCATACTTATTATAAAACTGCGCGGCACGCGCTTTGCCCTGGGCTATAACATAACAAAGAACATAGAGGTTGAAGAGCGCGCCGAGGGCGCCGCGGAAGATACCTCTGCAACAAAAGAAGGGACAAAGAACGCAGATGAAACTGTTTAAACGCAAGTGTTGCGACTCGGGCGGGGAGCAGAAAGTTGAGGGCGCCGACCTTACCATAGGCTTCATAGGCAACCCCAACTGCGGCAAGACCACGCTGTTCAACGCCTATACGGGCGCAAATTTAAAGGTGGCAAACTGGCCGGGCGTAACCGTTGAAAAGGTTGAGGGCACATATAAAGACCACGGCCAGAAGATAAGGCTTGTTGACCTGCCCGGAACATACAGCCTTACCTCCTACACCATGGAAGAGAGCGTTTCGCGCAACTTTATTTTAAGCGGCGAGGTAGACGTTGTTATAAACGTGGTAGACGCCTCTGCGCTGGAGCGCGGGCTTTACCTTACGCTGCAGCTTTTAGAGCTGGGCAAGCCCGTTGTGGTTGCGCTGAACATGATGGACATTGTTGCAAAGCGCGGCATGGAGATAGACCTGCACCGCCTGCCCGAAATGCTGGGCGTGCCCGTGATACCCGTTTCCGCGCGCAAGCGCACGGGGCTTGACATACTCATACACGCCGCCATACACCACAAGGACAGCAAGGGCCCCGACAGGCTTATTCACGAACACAAGGAAGTTTCGCACCACGCACACGACCACCACTCGGAATACACCATGGTATATTCCGACGCCATCGAGGACAAGCTGGACGGCGTTGAAAGCGCGTTGGTTGCAGCATATCCGGGCCTCAATAACGTGCGCTGGCATGCCATAAAGATATTGGAGCACGACAAGGAGATAAGCAAAAAATACCCCCTCGATCTGCCCGAAGAACTTAAGGGCAACTGCGAATCGCAGATAATAAACGAAAAATACGAATTTATCGACGAAATAATAGACGAAGTAATGGTGCATAAACAGCGGCAGGACAGGCTTACAGACAAGCTTGACAGCGCCTTTACCCACAGGATATGGGGCATACCCATATTCCTGGGCATCATGGCGGTGGTATTCTTCCTCACCTTCTTCGTCGGCGACCTTATAAAAAGCCTTTTAGAGATGTTTTTCGAATGGCTCTCCGGCGCGGTGGAGGGCGGCCTTACCTCTGCAAACGCGGGCAGCTGGCTGATTTCGCTGATAAACGACGGCATTATAGGCGGCGTGGGCACCATAATAACCTTTTTGCCAAACATATTCATACTCTTCCTCGCCCTCGCCTTCCTTGAAGACAGCGGCTATATGTCGCGCGTGGCGTATGTAATGGAGGGCGTTATGAGCAGGCTGGGGCTTTCGGGCAGGGCGTTCATACCCATGCTGCTCGGCTTCGGCTGCACCGTGCCCGCCATAATGGCCTCGCGCGCGCTGGAGAACAGACACGACCGCTTTAAGGTGATGCTGGTCACCCCCTTTATGAGCTGCAGCGCCAGGCTGACAATATACATACTGTTCGCCGAAATGTTCTTTGCGCAGTACGCCTTTCTGGCGGCGTTTTCAATGTATCTGCTGGGCATACTCGTGGCGATAGGCGTGGCGGCGGTAATGCACCTTATAGACAAAAGAAAGAACAGGGAACCCAACTACCTGCTTATAGAGCTGCCCGAATACAAACTGCCCGACGCGCACACCGTGGGCATATATGTATGGGAAAAGGTCAAGGACTACCTTGTAAAGGCGGGCACCACCATATTTATAGCCACGCTTATAATATGGGTGCTGATGCACCTCGGCCCGACGGGCTATGTTGAGGGCGTTGAAACGGAATTCAGCTTTGCGGGCTACATAGGCAAGTTCCTGCAACCGGCGTTCGCGCCGATAGGGCTGGGCTTCTGGCAGATAGTCGTCGCGCTCATAGCCGGCATTTCGGCAAAGGAAGTCGTCGTTTCAAGCTGCGCGGTAGTGCTGGGCACGGGCAGCGGCGCCGCAGACATTGCGGGCGCGCTCACGGCCATAGGCTTCGGCGGGCTGAACGCCATCTGCCTTATGGTATTCTGCCTGCTGTACATACCCTGCACCGCCACACTTGCAACCATACGCAAGGAATCGAAGAGCTGGCGCTGGACGATATTCACGGCGGTGTTCCAGCTCGTGGTCGCATATGTGATAACGCTGATAGTGTACCAGATAGGCGCGCTGATAGTATAAAATGCAGAGGCTGCCTACGGGCATGCCAACGTCGAGGTGAAGACATGGTTGCCACGATAATAATCTGCTGCATAGTTGGTATTTGCGCCATATGCGCGGTGATATTCATTATAAAAAACAAAATTAAAAACAGGGGGAAATGCAGCGGCTGCGGCGGGCACTGCTACGGCTGCCCCCTCTCCTCCCGCCCTTCACATGGCGACGAAAGCAGCGGGGAACGGCCCGACGGCGACAGACGCAATAAAGACAGCGAATAAAAGTTATTATCTGTTTGACACCGGCGCCCAAAGAATATAACGCACAGATTATAATGCAGCCAATAAAATAAAGGTTATAATATATAATTTAAAAATCCCCGCATATATGGCGCAGCAATTGCCATATATGCGGGGCTGTTTTAATAAGTATGCCAAAGCATCTTCACGCTACTTATTTTTGATAGATACACCAGGCTTTGACATTATTCAAATAGACGAGTTATTCGTTGTATGAACATATTGTTAATATCCAGTTAAATGTTAGCTATTATAGTTCAGCAATTTCTTTGAATAGTTTTTCATTTTGCTTGCGCGACCATAAGCCAAAATTCTCGTTAAAACTTGTAAATAAACAATCATCTGTATAGAAAGGATAATTCTTACAAGAAGTCTTAAATCTTTTTAATAAAGTCAAGTATACATTTTTATCCTTTATGACAAGATTATGACAGTTTTTTCTCCATGATTGACCAGTTTCCCAACCGCTATATAAATCATTTAATTCTGGTACTATAAAATTGATTACGCCGCCAATTCCAACCGCTTCAAAATTATTGTGATCTTCGGCAGGATATTCACAAATTAAAATATGTAATAATAGGTGTTCTAAGTAATCACAATAAACTATATTTTTTGCTAATTGCCATTCAAAAGGATTTCGCATAGCAAACTCTCTTGTTGACAGCATTATAGCGTGATCCTCATATTTGTGATGAGCCAGTAAACCTTCTTTGGTGCGTGTTACTTTAGAATTTTTGTTCCACGATTTTGTCATATAGTCACTTAACCCAATACCATATTTTTGTTGTAAATAATCACAATATTCTAGATAAGTAAGGTCTTTAACTTTTTCGTATTCTAGTAAATTCATGTTATACTCCTTATGCTTTAAAATCAAAAAGCGTGTCCCCTTAAAGACATACAAAAAACTATGTCCCCTCCCCCTCCCGAAATTAAAATACTCTCTCCTATTGAAATATCAGTGAACACTTTAACTATACCATATCTTTCAAAGAAAAGCAATGTATTTCAAACTATAAAATAAACTTATAATTCAGTAGCATATACTTGACATTAACAAATATAACAGCCTTCAGCGAAGCCCGAGCGGGGCGGCTTTGCCGCCTACGCTACCCGATTCCGATAGGTGCACCACTAAAAAAACCACCCATTGGGTGGTTTTTTTAGTGGTGCACCTAGGCATTTAATATCCGAATTTTTTGCCGCCTCAAGCTCGGAAAGACTCACCGTCTGCGTTCCGTCCTTGAAGTTGAATGTTATCGTCAGTTTGTCATCGAAAAGATATATCGAATTGATAAAACCGTCGATAAGTCTTTGCCGTCCTTCCTGTGTGGAAATATCCAGCTTTCTGAATTTCTCTATGCCGAAGCGTATCTGTTCTTTCGTAAGGAAGGGCTTTTTTATTTTCTCCTGCAAGATGGCAATTTCAAGCTCTTTCTGCTTGCTTTCAAGTTGAGTAAGTCTGCTCTTGGTGTTCTCCGTTATAATTCCCTGTTCAATGGCGTCCATTATATTGGCTATGCGCTTTTGCGTATCTTCAAGCTGTGCTTTAAGATTGGGAATTCTCGGATTTTCTTCGCCCTGCAATATGTAAATTCTGTCTATGAGATAGCTTATCATCTTTTCGTCGTTCAGAATATCCGTCGCCTTTTTGACGGCTAAATCTTCTATCCATTCCTTGCGTACAGGCTTTTTATCGCAGGTATGTACCTTTTTAGTGTTTGCGCATTTGTAGTAGCGGTAAACCCGCGAAGTGCCCATTCCGCTTTCGCCTACCATGTGCGCTCCGCACTTACCGCAGAACAGCTTTAAAGTGAGCAAATATTCGTCCTCAGCCTTACGGGTTGCAGGCGCTTTTTTATTCTTGACGAGTTTTTCCTGTACTCTGTCAAACAGCCCTTTTGAAACGAGCGGAGGAATGCAATCGGATACAACTATATCACGGAACTTATATTCGCCGATATATCTGCGATTGGACAGAATGCGCTGTACGGCGTTAATATTTATCTTGCCGCCGCGCGAGGTGCGTATTTGCTTGCTGTCGAGATAATTGACTATCTGTTTTACAGTCTTTCCGTCGGCATACATATTGAAAATTTCGTTTACGATGGGAGCGTTGACCTCGTCCCGCTCAAAGCGGCGCTCTTCATTGATTTTATAGCCAAATGTAACCTGACCGCCGTTATGCAAACCTTTCAATGTGTTTTCCTTCATGCCGCGCACAACTTTTTCTGCAAGCTCGGCTGAATAGTATTCTGCCATGCCTTCGAGAACCGATTCAAGCAGTATGCCCTCAGAGCCTTCCGAAATGCTTTCCATTGCGGATACAACTTTTACACCGTTTTTGCGCAATAGCGCCTTATAATGCGCACTGTCATAGCGATTTCGTGAGAACCTGTCCAGCTTCCATACAATAATACAGTCGAAAGCGTGCTTATAACTATCCTTTATCATTCGCTGAAATTCCGGGCGGTTATCCGTCTTGGCGGTAAGGGCGCGGTCAATGTAATTGCCTATAACGTCGATTTCGGCACGGCTTGCAAACTCCATACACTCACGGAGCTGACCTTCGATAGATTCTTCGCGTTGATTGTCGCTCGAATAGCGAGCGTAAATAACTGCTTTCATGACTTTTACCTCTTGGCGACATTATAACACAGTAAATATGACAGATATAGTCATATATAAAAAATTTTTTAAGTTTTTTCTTCTGAAACATCAATTCCCAGCAACACGCCGAACCTGAACCCCTCTTTATAGAAAGTTTCGCACTCCTCGCAGGACGCCTCGTCTATGGCATCTTTGAATTGTCTGTACAGCTCCGTGGCTTCTTTGTCATCTTTAAGTTTTTCAGTCAATCTATCGTCAAACTCGCATACTTTGTTCATCAACTGGCTGTATTTTTCAGAGGCGCGTACGCTTTCGTAAGTACCGCGTAATCCAAAGCACATTTGCTCAATTGCAGATTTCATAGCAACTCCTGACAGTTTTTTTATATATTATATAGCTCTAAACGAGCTAAGTCAATAATTTTAGCTCAACTCGTGGTAATATTTAGGCATGATAATATTCAAAGAAAGACTTAAAGAGTTGAGAATTGAAAGGAAACTTTCGCAGGCAGAGCTTGCAAAGGAGCTGAACGTCAGCCAGCGCAGCATAAACAGTTGGGAGACGGGTTTCAGAGAGCCCGATTTTGCAACGTTGGAACGCATTGCCGTATTCTTTGATGTAACTACGGACTATCTGCTCGGGTTAGGGGATTGAACAGCTTGATTATGAAAAAGTTATTTATAATCGGCGGTCCTATGGGAGTGGGCAAAACTGCCGTCTGCCGGAATATGAAAAACAAGTTGGATAACTGCGTTTTCCTTGACGGGGACTGGTGTTGGGATGCCCATCCGTTTCAGGTAACAGAAGAAACGAAAAAGATGGTAACAGATAATATCTGTTTTATACTCAATCAGTTTATTCATTGCTCCGCCTATGAAAATATAGTATTTTGCTGGGTTATGCACAAGCAATCTATAATCGATACCATACTTGCCCGTTTAGACACGACTGATTGCAAAGTCCATACAATTTCTCTGATTTGCTCTCCCGATACTCTTATTTCGCGCTTGAAAAAAGACATTGATATGGGTATTCGTTCAGATGACGTTATTGAACGAAGCCTTAACAGATTGTCCTCCTTCAATGAGCTTAACACGGTTAAAATTCAAACCGATAATCGTAGCATAGACCAGATTGCGGATATGATTATATCCCTTTAACCCGATAAAACGACAAAATATTACAAACAAATGTTTGTATTTCTATTGACAGAAGCAACTTTATATGGTATAATGCGAGAGTACAGGCGGATATGTTGCCTGTGCTCTTTTGCTGTACATTCAAGTTTGTACAGGTACTCCTCTTTCACGTGAGAGTTTAGCGCAGATATGACTGCGCCGCAGAGCGCAATGCTCTGCAAGGATTTCAGCGCAAAATGCGCTGCACCCGAGCCGTCTGAAAGACGCGCCATAACGGGGTTTTATAAGCGTACAATTTTTTTGCTTAAACCCCATTAAATGGCTGTCTTTATTCGAGCGAAGACAGGCTTATTTTGTGTTACAGTTTTTACGAAATAAGTCGTTACCACATTCGTTCGGAAAAGATGTGCGATGATAGGCTTTTAAGATGCTTAAACTTTTGCTAAGCGGCGCGAAGCGACATTTGAGCAAAAGTTGCCGGTATCGCAATCGCAAAAATACTTTTTGCGATTATTGTTGTACTCTTTTTTATGGAGTTAAGCCTCTTTATCACGCATTTTGGGACGTGCCTTGATGGGCTTTTTCAGTATACAAATTTTCAGATAACTGAGGCAAAAGCAAAAAGTAAATAAACCTAAAATTACATAGAATGGCTAACCACCATAGAGCTTACAGCTAAACAAGGTTTTAAGTCGGTGATCGCGTTACAAGCA
>CALVLV010000020.1 GCA_944341075.1 uncultured Clostridia bacterium | reverse complement strand
AAGCAAGGAAATCCCCGTAAACAAGTTTACGGGAGAACTAAAAAAGCCGCCTACGCTCATAGAGATTGCAGACGACGGGGACATGCCTTTTTAGGGTTTGTATTGACTTATTTCTCGAATTATGCTATAATACAAAAAACAAATTGGAGGAACCTATGATAAAACTTGTTAAAGCGACAATACATAAATATAAGAGTATAGAAACAGAACAGTTTTTTAATGTTGAAGATGATGTTACAGTATTGGTTGGCATGAATGAGTCTGGGAAAACGAGCATTTTAGAGGCGTTAGCAAAAGTCAATTATTTTGAAGAAGATGATGATTTTAAGTTTAATATGACACATGATTTTCCACGCAAGCAAAAAAAAGCAGTGGAAAAGAGGGGAGAAAATCCGTTAGCTGTAACATTAACTTATTTGTTATCTGATGATATTATTAAAGCTATCGAAACAGATATTAACGTTAGAATTACATCTAAAGAAATAACATATTCAAAAAAATATGACGGAGCAGGAATTTTTTCTCCTATTGCTATTGATGTAAAAGAATTTTTAGATTTGAAATTTAAAGAATTGGGAATTAATGCCGAGATCTATCTTGATGATTTTTCTTCCATTAAAAATTCGGAAGAGTTTAATAAAGTCATTGAAAAAGCAAAAATAAATGGCGAATCATCTGAGTATATTAAAATATTACAATCATTAGGAAAGTATTTTATTAACTCATTGAAGTGGGACAATCCCATTGCGGAATATGTTTACAGAGAATATATAAAGAATAATCTTCCTAAATTTATGTATTATGATGATTATTATATGTTACCTTCTCGTATACCTATTGAAAATTTGCAAAAAAGCAAATACACTGAGAATTCTGAAAAAACAGCAAAAGCACTGTTAGAATTAGCAGATATTGATATTGAAAAATTAATAAAATCTAACGATTTTGAAGATTATAAAGCAGAATTAGAGGCTACTCAATTAATTATTTCAGAAGAGCTATTCAAATATTGGTCCACAAATCAAAATTTAAAAATTAATTTTGATATAGATAAAATTGAAAAAAGCGATGCTCAAAATAATAAAAGAATTGTGGAACATATTTTAGATATACGAGTTCAAAATACCCGTAGCGGTGTATCGTTACCTTTAAAAAACAGAAGTAAAGGTTTTAATTGGTTCTTCTCATTTCTTGTTTGGTTTAAAAAAATACAGGAAGATAAAAAAAGTACTTATATTTTATTATTAGATGAACCAGGGCTAAACCTCCATGCAATGGCTCAGCATGACCTGTTACAATTTATTTATGATTTGTCAAAAGAGTATCAAATAATTTATACAACGCACTCTCCTTTTATGATTGATTCAGAGAATCTATCAAAAGTAAGGACAGTTGTCGAAAAGAATGACGGAACAAAAATTTCAGATTCAGTTCAAGAAAAAGACCCAAATACTCTATTCCCTCTTCAAGCTGCGTTAGGTTATACTTTAGCACAAAATTTATTTGTTTCACCAAAAAATTTGCTTGTTGAAGGAATTGCGGATTTGACATATTTAAATCTCATTTCAAATATTTTAACAGATAAAAATAGAGAAGGGTTAAATGAAGACATAACAATTGTCCCAGTTGGAGGCGCTGATAAAGTAGCTACTTTTGTTTCATTACTTCGCGGAAATGAACTGGATATGGTTTGTTTGCTAGATAGTTTTACTGATCAGTCAGCAAAGCGTCGACTTGAAAATTTAGTTACTGAAAACATTATTAAAGAGAAAAAAATATTATTCTTTAATGAATTTACTGGGGAAAAATTTGCAGATTTTGAAGATATGTTCACTGATGAAGAATATATTTCTCTTTATAATAATGCTTTTAATGACAATATTAAAATTACTGACATAAAATCTGACCAGCCTATAATGAAACAATTAAAAGCACTTAATGGAGATAAAGATTTTAATCATTATAAACCTGCAAATTATATGGCTAAAAATATAGCAAGTATTACTTTATCTGAAGAAACATTAAACCGTTTTGAGAAGATGTTTAAAAAAATAAATAGTTTATTAAGTTAAAGCAAAAATAATTATTAAAATGAAAAGTGTATCGTTGGGAATAAGCATTATATACTTTGACGATAAAAGCAAAAACATATATGCCGCTTTGCCACCGAATAAAGAACAAGCAAAACGGCTGTCAAAGCGGATCTATAAAGACGCAATGACAGCCGTTTGCACGGAGCAAGCCAGCGGCAAGGCATTAGCCCCGGCTTGCGACTAATTGTTTGCCGTATAGCGGATAATCTGAAAGCGGCAAATCAACTTGGCAATAGTATTCCGTTCTGTTTATCTGATATAATACTGTGTGCGTTTTTGCGGCTTTCAGTTCCACCAGACGCGACGTATACGCACGCCTTAAGGTGTGCGTATACCATTTATATCGTTCCAGAAGGTACAAAGACGCACCCGGGATATGCGGGTGCGTTTTTGCTTTATGCAAGCAGGCGACGCGCGTTTGCAGTGACCGGCATTGCTGCAATCGCATTGTTTTTTGCGCAGCACCTCCCTTCCCCAAAAAAAGGGCAATGAAATTAAGCATCAGTTTACCCTTTATAAACCTTTTTTATTGACTTTTGACGGCAAATATTATAAAGTTAATTATGAAGGGTTATACCCTTTGCGCGAGAAACGCGCCTTGAGAGAGGAAAAATGATTTATACAGTTACGTTCAATCCGTCTTTGGATTATTACGTAAAAGTAAATAACCTTAAAAGCGGCATAGTAAACCGAACCGACAACGAATACATAACCGTTGGCGGAAAGGGCATAAACGTTTCGCTTGCGCTGAAAGAGCTGGGCGACGAGTCGTTTGCATACGGCTTTGTGGCGGGCTTTACGGGCAGCGCGATAGACGACAAAATAACCGAAACCGGCCTTGCCCACGAATTTATTAAGGTAGAAGGCCAGAGCCGCATAAACGTTAAAATAAAGTCTATAACCGAGACCGACATAAACGGAACGGGCGCCGTTGTAACCGAAGCCGACATTGAAAAGCTTGTTGCAAGCCTTAAGGCAAGGCTGAAGGACGGCGACTGGCTGATAATATGCGGCAGCGTACCCGCCCCCCTTGACGACAGAACGTACGAAACCCTACTTAAAAAACTCAAACACGGCAAAAATATAAACGTTGTGGTAGACGCCTGCGGCGGGCTTTTGACAAATACGCTTAAGTACAAGCCCTTTTTAATAAAGCCCAACATATTCGAGCTGAGCGAAATTTTCGGACTGAGAACGCTGCCCAACACGCGCGACATTGCCGCGTGCGCACGCGTGCTGCAAAAGCAGGGCGCGCGCAACGTTATAGTTTCAATGGGCGCGGACGGCGCGGTGATGGTGACCGAAACCGACCAGGCCATGTATGTGCGCGCGGCGCGCGGCCAGCTGGTTAACTCCGTGGGCGCCGGCGACAGCATGATCGCAGGCTTTATACACGAATACTTAAAATCGGGCAACTACTTTTCCGCGCTCAACTTTGCCACCGCGGCGGGCAGCGCGTGCGCCTTTACACAGCACCTTGCCACGCGCGAGCAGATAGAGTACATTGAATCGCTGATGCTATGACCGACCTGTATTTCTGCCAGACCGAGCAAAGAGAGAGGTATCTGCACGCGCTGTTTGCGCGCTATACAGGCAGGGACTTTGAAATTGAGCGCGAAGAGGGCGGCAAGCCGTATATACCCGGGCACCCCCTGCACTTCAGCCTGGCGCACAGCGGAGCATTGTGCGCCATAGCGATATCGCAAACAAATGTTGGCATTGATACCGAAGTTTTGCAAAGAAAACATTATAAAAACATACTTGAAAGGCTGCCTGCGGCAGAGCGGGCAGAGATAGAGAGCGAGCGCGACTTTTTTACACACTGGACGGTGCGCGAGGCATATGCAAAGTATGCGGGAACGGGCATCTGGCAGGAGTTTGCGCGGCTTGAATACATCGGCGGCAAACTGTACAAAGACGGAATTAAACTGTCCGAAGAGCCTAAGCTGTGCTTTGCGCACGGGGCAGTTACGGCGATATACTCGCACGACGCAAGTTTTGAAGTTAAAACTTTGCAAGACTTTACATTATAATCGCATAACGATAACTTTTCGGCTGCGGCGCGTTGAACGCGCCGCAGCCTTCTTAACTCTTTGCCATTACCCGCACATGCGGTTTAATGCACATATCTGCATTTAAAAATTTGCATTTACCCGCGCGCTTTGGTATAATTAGGGCATACAGGAGAACACTTTATGCATATTTGTTTTGTTATAGCCATGAAGAGCGAGGCCGCGCCCATAACCGACCGCATGCAGGACGTACAGGAGAATATGTTGTGCGGCAGGGCGGTATACGGCGGCAGGCTGTGCGACGAAGAAACGCACGTTATTGTATGCGGCGTGGGAAAGGTAAACGCCGCATGCGGCGCGCAGATAGCGGCAGACCTGCTGGGCGCCGACGCCATTATAAACATAGGCTTTGCTGGCGCGCTGAACAACTCTATGGAGGTGGGCGGTATATACGCAATCGAATACGCCTGCCAGTACGACTTTGACCTTGTGCAGCTGAACGGCACGCCGATGGGCACGCTGAACGAATTTGAAGACCGCTGGCTGCCGCTTGCCGTTGCGGGCGGCTACCAAAGAAAGAAGCTTGCCACGGGCGACAGGTTCAACGACGACGCAGGCGATTTTAAAATGCTGACGGAGGACTTTTGCGCCGACATACGCGACATGGAGGGCGGCGCAATAGCGCAGGCGTGCATACATGCGGGCAAACCGCTGTACAGCTTTAAGGCTGTCTCCGACATAGCGGGCAGCGGCAGCACCACCGAACAGTACCTTGGCAACATAAAAAAGTGCGCCGAAAACATACGCGCGCACGCAGAAGACATATTCCGCCACGTAAAACAGGACGCCCTGCGGCATGCAGGCACGGAGGCGTTATGAAAGCGCTTGGCGGAGGCTGGGACGAGGTATTAAAACCTCTGTTCGACGACGAAAGATATAAAAAGATACGCGAATTTTTAAAGTACGAATACAGCCACTACATAGTTTACCCCGACATGTACGACCTGTACAACTGCTTCCGCTTCACCCCGCTAAGCGAGCTGAAGGCGGTGATACTCGGGCAGGATCCGTACCACGAACCGGGGCAGGCGCACGGGCTGTGCTTTTCGGTAAAGCCGGGCGTTCCGCTGCCGCCCTCGCTTAAGAACATATATAAGGAGATAGAGAGCGACTTAGGTATCCGCGAGCCCGACTGCGGCGACCTTACCAAATGGGCAAGAGAGGGCGTGCTGCTTTTGAACACCACGCTCACCGTGCGCGAGCACCTTGCCAACTCGCACTCCAAGTGCGGCTGGGCGTGGTTTACCGACAGTGTTATAGAGCTGATATCGCAGCGCACGCAGAACACCGTGTTCATCCTGTGGGGCGGCAACGCCCGATCCAAGCGCGGCCTTATTGACCGCGCCCGCCACCTTGTGCTGGAGAGCGCGCATCCTTCGCCCCTTTCGTCGCACAACGGCTTTTTCGGCAGCAGGTGCTTTTCAAAGTGCAACGCATACCTGACCGCGCACGGCAAGGGCGCGATAGACTGGGATCTGAACAAAAAATAAAAGCGGGCAAAGCCCACAAGACCTGCCCGCAGGCAAACGGGCAAAACATACTTGAGATTTGCCCGCAGATAAAATAAAGGTAGAGATATGAAATATGTAGTTGTTCTGGGCGACGGCATGGCCGACCGCAAGATTGAAAAACTTGGCTTTAAAACCTGCCTTGAGGCGGCGCGCACGCCCAATACAGACGCGCTTGCCCCGCATGCCGAGCTGGGAATGTTCCGCACCGTGCCCGCGGGCTTTAAACCGGGCAGCGACGTGGCAAACATGTCGGTGCTCGGCTTCGACCCCGAAAAATACTACACGGGCCGCTCGCCGCTTGAGGCCGTGGCGATGGGCATAGAGCTGAAAGATACAGACGTGACGATGCGCGCCAACCTTGTGACCCTTGCGGGCGAAGGAAAGTACGAAGACATGGTGATGGCCGACTACTCCGCGGGCGAAATAACGACGGACGAGGCGCGCGAGCTGATAGAGTACCTCAAAGGCCGCCTTGACGGAGACGGGCTTACGCTGTATGCGGGGATATCTTACCGCCACTGCCTTGTGGCGGCAAACGGGAGCGCGACGCACGAATTTACGCCGCCGCACGACATTTCCGACAGAAAGATAACAGACTACCTGCCCAAGGGCGAGGGCGCGGAGAAGTTCCTCGAGCTGATGAAGGCGAGCTACGGGCTGCTTAAAGACCACCCTATAAACAAGAGGCGCATTGCCGAGGGCAAGAACCCCGCAAACAGCCTGTGGCTGTGGGGCGAGGGCACAAAGCCCATGCTGGAAAACTTTGAAAGCAAGACAGGCCTTAAGGGCGGCGTGATATCGGCAGTTGACCTTGTAAAGGGCATTGCACTGCTTGCAGACATGCGCTTTATTGCCGTAGAGGGCGCCACGGGCAACTACGACACAAACTTTAGGGGAAAGGCGCTTGCCGCCGCCGACGCGCTTACAGACGGCGGGCTGGACTATGTTTACATACACATGGAGGCGCCCGACGAGTGCGGACACCACGGCGACGTTGAACACAAGATATATTCGATCGAAAGAATAGACAGCGATGTTGTGGCTGTGCTGAAGGAACGGCTTGAGCGCGCGGGCGAGGACTATTGCATGCTGATATGCCCCGACCACCCCACTCCCTGCGCCATAAAGACGCACACCGCCGACCCCGTGCCCTACCTTTTATATACCAACGTAAAAGACCTGAAGGGCGGCGCCGCGCGCTACACCGAGGACGAGGCGCAAAAGACGGGCATATTCCTTGAAAAGGGCTATACCCTGCTTGACAGAATGTTGAAAATAAAGTAAATTCACCGCCGAATATACCGCAGGCAATCAAAGCGAACCAACTTATCTTAGTATGCGTCAAACTTTGGCGGAGCGCCGATAGGTAAAATTTAAGGCCCGCCGCGCAAGCGTTAAGCTTGCGCGGCGGGCCGCTCTATTCCATGAAAAAGCTTTTATATATTGACTGAAAGCACAATTGTACCGCATATATGGCGCAATTATTACAGTTTTGCGAGCATTGCAAAAGTATGCAATGCGGCCTCAGCCGTCGTTGCGCTCAGAACCCGACTTCCACAACACTGCCACGGCGCCGGGGCCAACGTGCGAACCTATTACAGGCCCCATTATGCTTATATCGGGCTTTATGCCGCACTGCTGCTCTATAAGCGCGGCAAGTTCCTTTGCCTCGCCCTCGGCGTCGGTATGCACCACCCAGACAAGGGGATTTTGTGTGAGCGGCGGAAACTTTTCCATTTTTGCAAGCGCATAGGCAAACGCGCGCTTCATGCCGCGCACCTTGTCTATTACGTTAAGCTTGCCGTCCTTTGTAAAGGAAAGAATGGGCTTGATGCCGAGCATGGTGCCCGCGACTGCCGCAACCGACGACACCCTGCCGCCCTTACGCAGATAGTACAGGTCGTTTACGGCTATCATATACTGTATGTTGCGCTGCATGGCCTTTACATATTCCACCGTTTCGGCGGCGGTCTTGCCCTCGTTCCTCATTCTCAGGGCGGCGCGCACAAGCGCGCCCTGACCTATGGTTGCCGAAAGCGAATCCACCGCGTACACGTTGAAGTCGGGGTAGTCCTTTTTTACGTCGGCGGCAGCCTTCTCCGCAACGGTGACGGTGGGCGAAAGGCCGCTGGATATGGTGAAATGAACCACATCCTTTGCCCCCTGCTGCGCAAGGCGGGTGAAGTGCGAAAAATGGCTTTCGTAATTGAGCATAGACGTGCGCGAAAACCAGCCCGCGCGCAGTTTGTTGTAAAAATCAACGTACTGCGAATAATCGGTAAAATTATCCAGCCCGCTTACAATGTTGCCCGACTTATCTTCCATGGTATAGGTCAAGCTGACGAACTTGATGTCGTTTTCCCTTACGAAGTCCGCGTACAGGTCGCACGTGGAATCGGTGGAAAGGGTAAATTTATATTCCATAACTCTCCTAAAAAAACTTAAAAAATAATAAAAACCAAAAAGCCGCCACACTCATAACGCAAAAAACAAAGCGGTCAAAAAAAGCAACATATAAAACATAAAAACTTAAAAAACTACGCAATATGCCGCAACCAACACCCCGCTAAAGTTTACAAAAAGTATTTTTGCGGAACGCCTGTAAAAAACGGCTTTTGAATATTATACACCATTTGATAAAAGTTTGCAACAATTGAAACAATGTTTTATTTCCTTTGCCCACGGGGCGC
Source organism: uncultured Clostridia bacterium (assembly GCA_944341075.1). Lineage (GTDB taxonomy): Bacteria > Bacillota > Clostridia > Christensenellales > Borkfalkiaceae > Coproplasma. The sequence continues at coordinate 30,253 of CALVLV010000020.1, read as the reverse complement.
ACGCCCGGGCATAGCTATTCAAGCCCGAAGCCGAAAAAGTCGAGCGCGCCGCTGCCGCGGAAGGTAAACTTTAAGGCAAACGTTCCGCACGGGCAGGCAAACTCCGCCGAAAATGCGCGCAACCCCTCTGAAGGGGCTATATCCACCGAGGCAAGCGTGTTTTTGCAGTCAGAAATTATAAGTTTGCCACGCGCATCGCCGCGCACAGTCACCGTTATTTTGTGCGGCACGCCCTCCGCCGCGCGCGCCCCTTCCGCCGAAAAATACTTGAAGGTACAGTTTGCGCCGTCCTTTAAATTGGCTATATGCAGCCCCGCCTCCTCCTCTCCGTCCTCCCCGTCCTGATAAAAGTAGGGGTGTTCGCCTCCGCGGGGGATATCGCCCCGCTTTGTGCCTGCCGCGCTGCGCAGATTGCAGGCTATATATGCGGGATATACTCCGCGCGCAAAAAGCGGCCCGCCGTTTAAGCCGCAGCTGGTCATCTCCACCTGCGGTATGCGGCCGTCCGGCAATATGTCTATGCGCTCGGCGCACGCCTGGCGCGAAAAGGATGTGCCGTTGGTGTGGCGGTGGTAAAATACGTACCACTTGCCGCCGATTTTTTCGATTGACCCGTGATTATTGCCGATATAACCGTTGCAATCGTTTTCGTCGGTGATACCATTCATGCCGATATCGCCGTTGGAAATTATAGTTCCGCCGAACGTGAACGGCCCGACGGGGCTTGAGGAAGTTGCATAACACAGCTCGTGCCCGTAGTAGGACGACCAGATGAAGTAGTACCGCCCCTCTGCCTTGCGCATGGACGAGGCTTCGAAAAACTCGTGCCCTTCAAACCCCGTGCCCGCCGAATTTGAAAAGGAGGGCGCTATAGGCGTGCCCCCGCCCTTCAGCGTGAGCATGTCGGGCTCCAGCTCGTACACCCACGCGTGGGTATATGATTTGGGCACCTGCATCAGGTGGCGCGGCGGGTACGGGCAGTAGCCGATATACAGGTATGCGCGCCCGCCCTCAGCATACACCGCGGGGTCGAAGGCATACGGTTCGCCCGCGCGGGAAGAGAGCAAGTGCCCGTCTTTGAAATGCACATGCCCGTAGAATTTGTATCTGCCGGCGGGTGTATCGCACACCGCCACAGAAATAACGCTTAAAAAGTCGAGCGCGTAGAAAAGGTAGTACCTGCCGTCTTGCCCCCTGCACACGTCGGGCGCAAACAGCGTATGTTCGCCGCACGGATTCAGCGGATCCTGCTCCTTTTTATATATGACGCCCTCGTACTGCCAGCTTTTAAGGTCGCCTGCAGGCGCCGACCAGCACACATAGTCGTTCTGGCAAAAGGCCGTGCCATGGGCGCGGTCGTGACTGCCGAAAAGATATACGCGGTCACCAAAGACGTGCGGTTCGCCGTCGGGTATGTATTCGTAAGATGGCAAAAAGGGGTTGAATATCTGCTTCATTTTTCTCCTCCGCGGCGCGGCATGCATACGGATAACGCACTGTGCGCCCACAGCGCTGCCCGCGCGCAAAAATTTACTCGTCCGATATAGCCGCAATAAAATTATACACCGCCTCTGCGCAAAAAGCAATATCGCCCTTAAAAAAGAAAAAAGGTGCGCCGCGCAGCACATTTTGCCGCGCGGCGCACCCCTTATGCACACCTGAACATGGTTAAGCCGCTATATAATTTTATTCGCAGACCTTCATCTGCTTTTTATCCTTGCCCGCACCCACCAGCCAACGGATGATGTTTATGGGCGTTACGAATACGCCGAAAACTATGCCGAGCAAAAAGAACGCCACCTTTACCCACGTGCCCCTGTCCCGCTCTATACCGGTACTGGTCACCACATAGGTTGCGCCGTGCTTGGCGTCGTATTCGTCTAAAGACTTGCCCGCAAACCTGCACCACGATATGGCGTGGTATATGCCCATGAGCAGGAAGCCAACAAGCCCCATTACAGGACTGATAACCGCCGCCAGGGCGCAACATATTATGCCAAGAATATAGAATACAAGGCTGACTATTGCCGAAGTCATCTTCTTTTTGCGCTGCGCCGCATAGTAGTTATAAGTGCTCTCCACCACCCCGTTATAGCAATCGGGGCAGAGCACGCCCATCTCGTTGCGCAGAGCAGCCGTTTTGTTTGCACACTCCGCACATATGTACGCGCCGCACTTTACGCACTGCGCCACAGCCTGCCTGTCGACGTGGTTTTTACATACCATAAAAATTACTTCCTCCTGCGTGATTATTCGGTTCCGCATATATTTCGGGGCCCGATTTACCGCCGCACGGTTTCTTTTTTATCGACAAAATAGATTACAGCGAAGACCTGAACAGGCGCGATACGGTAAACAGAATTGCTGACCTTGCCGAAAGACTAAGCCTGAGCCAGCAAAAGGCACTTGTGACGTTTTTGGAGAGCATTACAGAGAAGAACTGAAGCAGGCGTCTTTTCCGCGCTGCGCAACACAAATTTACGGCGTGCGCAACGACGCTTTACAGATTTTGCCTGCGGACACGTTCCGCAGGCATTTTTTTGATGCGAATGTAAATTTTAGTACACATTATTTTTGCCGTTGCAATTGACAATCGCGCCCGCCGCGTATATAATTAACGTAATAAAACATACAGAAACTTGCACTTTATGAAAAATAGCGCCATTTTATCCGTCGGCAGAACGTTTGCCGCCGCCATGCTGTTTGCGGCGCTGGCGCTTACGTTTACCGTTGCGGACTACTACATATTCAACCGAATAGCCGTATACGGCGCGTTTGCTGCGGCGCAGTGGCTTAAAAAGGCAGGTTTGCTGCTTATACCGGCGGCGCTGTTTTTCGGCAGCAGGCGGTGCGCCGACTGCGCAAAGTATGTTATCCCCGTTGCGGTGCTGATTTCCGCCTTTACCTGCGGCGGCTTTTTTGGAATAACCAGGGTTGCCGACACAGACGCACAGGCCATATATAACAGCATAAACGGCTTTATATCGACCGAGGCGCACACCGCGCTGTTCTGCATTGAGAGCGTGTGCATGCTTGCCGCGTGCGGAACACTGTTTTGCCTGTACGGCTTCGGCGTGGCGCCCGGCAGCGCAAAGGCGCTGTTTGCCGCCATAGCAGCCTCCCTTCCCCTGAATATCTTTGAAAACTTTTTCGACGCGGACAAGATCCCCGAAGACAGCTTTCTGATGTTCAGAAACTTTTCGGTGTGGCACTTTGCCGCCGTGGCGCTGCTTGCAGGCGCAACCGTCGGGGCGTATATGTTCATACGCCGCAGACCGGGAAACGAGCGTCGCATGTGGCTGTGCGCCGTTGCGGGCGCGCTGCTTTTGCAGTACCACAGCAAAGACAGCATGGTGATGGGCGACGGCTACAATATTTACACAACTGTTTTTTCCTGCCTGCCGCTGTTTATATGTAATATAGGGGTATATACCGCCTCGCTTGCCGTATTCACAAACAAAAAGGCGCTTTACGCAACATCGTTTTTTGTGCACGCCGGCGGCGCGCTGACGGTGTTTTTGTACTTCGGCAGAGACGATATGTCAGACTACGGCATATTCTGCAGCTACTCCATACTGTACTTCTGCGCCACGCACGTGCTGCTGTTCATGCTGTGCGTGCTGCCCGCGGCGCTGGGGCTGTATAAATTCACGATAAGGCAGTGCATTTTGCCGCTCATATATTATTTTGCCGTGATAGTATGCGCAAGCGTTGCAAGCGCGGCGGTAACGGGCTATTCATACAGCTTGGGCCTCACCGGCGAAGACGCAATACTGCCCAATTACGCCTTTACGCAGGTAAATCCCCTGCCGTTCACCGTGCCCGCGCTGATAACGCTGATACTGTGGGGGTATGAGATAAACATACTGTACGTTATGGGCTTATATGCGGTATATGTGGGCATATTTTTTACATTTTACCTGCTATACAGGCTGTATATGCAGGCATATATGCGCATTTCTGCCGCCGTTGCCCGCATGCGCGTGCGCGCGCAAAGCGGCATAAATATACTGTGAGAGAACAAAACGCACGGGCATATGCCCGAACTAATGCAAATATAACAACGGAAAAACGGTCATGGACGCCAACAAGCTGAAACTGAACGAAAACTTTATAAAATACCCCATAGCGCACAGGGGGCTGCACTCCGCCGAGGTGTGCGAAAACTCGCTGGAGGCCTTCCGCCTTGCCGCCGAACAGGGCTACCCGATAGAGCTGGACGTGCACTTAACGCGCGACGGCGACCTTGCCGTTATACACGACAGCCTGCTTTCGCGCATGACGGGCAAGGGCGGGGTAGTGGAGCGCCTTACCGCCGCAGAGCTGAAAAATTACCGCCTGCGCGACGGGCAGAAGATACCCATGCTGCGCGAAGTACTCAAGCTTATAGACGGCCATGTGCCCATACTTATAGAACTTAAGTTCCGCCGCGCCTTCAACGAAAAGCAGGCCGTAGCCGTGCTTGAACAGCTGAAGGACTACCCTTACAAGAGCATGATAGCGCTGCAGTCTTTCCACCCCAAGATGGTGAAATACCTGAAGACGCATACCTGCGAATTCCCTGTGGGCTATTTAAGCTCGTTCAAACTTTTAAAAAACCACGACTTTGTCAACTACCTTTTAAAAACGCTCAAGCTTTTCAGGTACATGCGCGCCGACTTTATATCTTACGATATAGCCTACCTGCCCAACAAGTATGTTTCGGCAAAGCGCAGGCGGGGCGTGCAGGTGCTTGCGTGGACGGTGAACACCCCCGAAAAGGAGGCGCGCGCCGCACGCACGGCCGACAACATAATATTTGAAAACATAGTGCCTAACAATCCGCACAGAATGAACCACGTTTAAAGCTTAATCAATTTAAAACGCCCCGCGCATTTGCAGCGCGGGGCGTGTTCTGTTTTTACCTTAAAATTTGCCTTGCGGACATGTGCCGCAAATCAATAATTTTCAGGCTTGAGCTGGAAGTATGCCTTGGGGTGCGCGCACACGGGGCAGACTTCGGGCGCCTCCTTGCCGATGACTATGGCGCCGCAGTTGGTGCACTGCCACATTACCACGTCTTCGCGGATGAACACCCTGCCGCCTTCAACGTTGGCAAGCAGCTTTTTATAGCGCTCCTCGTGCTCCTTTTCCACCTCGGCAACGCGCTCGAACATGGTGGCTATAGAATCGAAGCCCTCCTCCCTTGCCACGCGTGCAAATTCGGGATACATGTCCGTCCACTCATAGTTTTCGCCGTTTGCCGCCGAAACAAGGTTGGCCTTTGTGTCGCCTATGCCCTTTAAAAGCTTGAACCACATTTTGGCGTGCTCCTTTTCGTTGGCGGCAGTCTCTTCGAATATGGCGGCTATCTGGTTATAGCCCTCCTTTTTGGCAACCGATGCAAAGTAAGTATACTTGTTGCGCGCCTCGCTTTCGCCCGAAAATGCCGCGCGGAGATTGGCCTCCGTTTTTGTGCCCTTGAGTTCCTTCATAAAAAACCTCCACTGATCAATTTTATTTTTTGCGCGCTTAACCGGCGCGCATAATTTTTTTGGTATGCGCCTGCCGTTCCCGCCTTAAGCCTGCACGGTCTTGCAGTCCTCTCCGCGGCCCGCGTCCCTGCCCGCCGCGGCGCAATCGGGGCAGCAGCCGACAAAGTCGACTTCGGCCGAATATACCCTGAACCCGCAGGCGTCCTTTGTGCCGAACACGCCTTCGAGCGCGGGGGAAACCACGTCGCATATCTTTCCGCAGTAGGCGCAGCGCACATGAGCGTGCGGGGCCGTGGTGGCATCGTACCGCTCGTCGGTGCCGCGCAGGTGCACGCGGCGTATTTCACCGTTTTCGGCATACTGCGAAAGCACCCTGAACACCGTGGCCTTGCTTATGCGGGGATTTTCCGCGTGCACGCTTTCAAAAAGTTCGGTTGCGGTGGGGTGGTCGGCGGTGCACAGCGCGTCCAATATCACCTTTTTCTGTGTTGTATTCCTCTGCTTCTTCATAATTATCGCCCTTAAGGCGCGACCTAAGTGTGTGTAAAAAATTTTTATGCCCAAGGCGGCGTGTGCCGCTTTGCCGCGCCTGAAATAATTTAAATAGTATTGATTATTAATATTATATCACCTGTTTTGCCGTCTGTCAAGAATTTTATTTTGCATGAAGAAGATATTGCCTGTAAACGGCTTGCCAAAGCGCGGCGATTGAAATAAAATAGATTGAAGCAGATATATATGCCGCACAAAATGCGCACACACTGCAATCAGGGGAGGGGCTTATTCTTTCCGTATTACACAAAGAAGGACGCAAACATGTTCAATATAGTTTTGGTGGAGCCTGAAATACCGCAGAACACGGGCAACATTGCGCGCACCTGCGCCGCCACGGGGTGCAGGCTGCACCTTATAAAGCCGCTCGGCTTTGAAATTTCAGATAAATATTTAAAGCGCGCGGGGCTGGACTACTGGAGCCTTGTAGAGGTCAACGTATACGAAAACTTTGGCGAGCTGTGCACAAAATACCCGCAGGCGCGCTTTCACTTTTACACCACCAAGGCGCGCAAGAGGCACACCGACGACAGCTACCGCGAGGGCGACTTTCTGGTATTCGGCAAAGAGACGCGCGGGCTGGATGAAGAGCTGCTGCTTGCCCACCCCGACGAGTGCGTGCGCATACCCATGATAAGCGAGGCGCGCAGCCTGAACCTTTCCAACGCGGCCGCCATAGCCGTATACGAGGCGCTGCGCCAGACGGGCTTTGAAGGCCTTGAAACGCAGGGCAACCTGCACCGCCACAGCTGGGACGAGGCAAAAAAGTGACCCCCTTCTTTACATGTCGTTGACGCGATAAGAATAATGCCGCTCGGCGAAATGGCGCATTAAAGCCTTATAATACCGGCACATTAAAGGCCCACAACAAGTTAATATGCTTTTGAAAACATCTTATAAAAATTAGCTCTTTACTTTTTTGTTATTTTGGTATATAATAGTTCCAAGGTATAATTTATGCCCGGGCAAAATTAAGGGCGAAGGGAAGACGGGTATCTTAAAAGGGTTGCTATCCGAACATAAGATATTCCTCTCTACCGCGGGAGATCACCACCCCTCCCGTCATTTCGACCAAGGGCGAAGCCCGCGCGGAGAAATCTATTCCTTAATCGTGCCTCCCTTGCCAAAGGGAGGTGGCACGCGATAGCGTGACGGTGGGATTTTCACAGAAAAGAGATTTCTCCATGCGCTCATTACATTCGCTTAGTCGAAATGACAGAAGGCAGGCAGATGCATTACAGTGACCACCCCAAAAGATCCGCCCCTGACTGAGGCTGACCCCCTCGGCGCCGCAAGGCGCTTGAATGAGGCATACTTATGGAATTAGGCGAAATTATAGCGGCCAGCGGCAACGCGGGCAAGATAAGGGAGATCGAAAAAATTTTCAAGGGCGTGAAGATAATCCCCATGCATGAGGCAGGCTTTGACGAGGATATCGAAGAGAACGGCTCCTCCTTCAGGGAAAACGCGCTGATAAAGGCGCGGACGGTGTGCGAGCGGCTGGGGCGGCCCGCGCTTGCAGACGATTCGGGGCTGTGCGTAGACTTTCTGGGCGGCGCGCCCGGGATATATTCGGCACGCTTTTCGGGCGAGGGCGACAAGGCCAACCGCGAACTGCTTTTGCACCGCATGAAGGACGCGCACGACAGGCGCGCGCACTTTGAGTGTGCCGTGTGCCTGTACCTGCCGGGCGGAAGAATGGTTTTCGGCACGGGCAGGACTGAAGGGCGCATACTTGAGGAAGAGCGCGGCAAGCACGGCTTCGGCTACGACAGCCTGTTCTTTTCAGACGACCTTTCAAAGAGCTTCGGCGAGGCTACGGAAAGGGAAAAGAACAAAGTTTCGCACAGGGCGAGGGCGCTTAAAGACCTTATGGAAAAGATGGCCCTTTTAAAGCTTGACTGAAGCGGCCTGAACATACGGCCATAAAATATACATACTTTTACTTTTTTGCCGCACTCGCGGCAGAATATTCGGCATGCAATGAAATCACTGATAGTAGTATCCGACAGTCACCGCAACCGCGCGGCGCTGGACAGCCTGGACGGCATTTTTGCCGAGTGCGACTATATTGTGCACCTTGGCGACCTTTCAACCGACGGCGGCTATGTGCGCGGCAAATACCCGCAAAAGACTATAGTAATAAACGGCAACTGCGACCTTGACCGCGTGGGCGAAGACGAAAAGGTACTGGAGATCGAGGGCGTTAAAATATTTATGTGCCACGGGCACAGATATTCGGTAAAGCAGACGCTTTACAAACTGTGCGAGGCCGCAAAACAGAACGGCTGCACGGTGGCGCTGTACGGCCACACCCACTGCGCGCGCGTTGACGAGCAGGACGGGGTAAAGCTTATAAATCCCGGCAACCTTTCGCGCTACAGCCAGAACAGCTATTGCTACCTTGCCGTGCACGAGGGCAAAGTTGTGGAAAAGATAGTGCAGCTTTAAAGGGCGCCGCTAAAAACGCCCGCCGCAAAAGGCGCGGCGGAATACATTTTGAACGAGGAATATATGAGATTCAAACACACCGTTCACGTATTGATAGATAACTTCAGAGTGACTTACAAACTGCTCGTCTATATACTCGTGGTGCTTATAATAACCGCGGGCGTTTCGGCGGCAATAATCATACCCTTCCTTGACAGGCTTTCGGGCGTGGCGGCATACGAAGGACTGACGGGCGCCTTCAGCGAGATGTTCCGCGAGATACTGCGCGGCAACCTGACCAACCTTTCGGGCTACTTCGAGGCGATAAGGACAAGCTTCACCGACCTTATGGCATACCTTGGCGAGCACCCCACCGACCTTGCGCTGAGCGCTGCGGGACTGGCGCTTACTATGCTGGTGAGCGACTTTTTTATAGGCCTTGGCAACTATGCAGCGTGCTGCGTGGTGAACGATAAAATGGCCATGCACGCAAATTCGCCCTTTATTGCCACACTTATAAAGAACCTCGGCAAGGCGGCGCTGTATTCGGTTATATACGTGCCCATTTCATTCGTATATACCTCCGTGTGCCTCGTTGTGCTGTACCTTGTACTGTTTGTTGCGCTGAACGGCGTGTGGCTGCTGATACAGCTGTTCCTGTTCGTGGTGTTCATGATGCTGCTTGTGGGGCTTAAAATGACGTTCATCTCAGACTGGCTGCCCGCGATAATATGCGGCAAAAAGTCGGTGACCGAGGGCTTCCGCTATTCGTTCACGCTCAAGAGCGGCAGGCCGGTTTCCACCTTCTCGTTCTATGCGTCCTCGTGCGTGCTCATACTTTCGGTGAACGTGCTGGCGTGCGTGAGCACCTTCGGCGCGGGGCTTATAATAACCGTGCCCATGAGCTTTTTATACCTTATATGCTACCAGCTGGTAAACTACTGCGACAACAACGATATAAAGTACTTTACCGATAAGCGCAGCATAGTAAAGCCCGAACGGGAAAAAGAGACCTCGCGCGAGCAGTTCCTGCGCGGCGAATAAATAAAAAGCGTATACGGCGGCCCTCTGCAAAAGCGGAGGGCCGTTTTTGCAAAGCGATGAATTTGCCCTGTCGGGCAAACGTGATGAGTAATGAGCGGGCTTTGCCCGCGTGATGATTTGCGCCACACGCAAAGTTGCCCTGCGGGCGCATGTTATTTTACAACATAACTTTTTTAAAAAAATTTCATTTTTCCGCCACAATTTTCAAATACCCCCTTTACAAAACTGAAAAAATTTTATATAATTAAATAGACGTAATATATAATTTGTTGCGCCGCGGCAGACACGCAGCCGCGGAATATACGGCGTAAGGGCAGCATAAAAATATTGTGCGCGCACGCATTGGTTGCGGCATAGCACCGCCCCTATCACCGTATGGCCGCACGCCGCGCGCCTGAAAATTCAAGGCGCTTTTTCCAGGAGATAATATGAATTATAAAGACATCTATGAACAGTGGCTTAACGACGGCCGCCTGTGCCCCGAGGGCAAAAAGGAGCTTGAGGCTATAAAGGACAACGAAGAAGAGATAGAGTACCGCTTCGGCGCAGAGCTTGCGTTCGGCACGGCGGGGCTCAGGGGCATAATAGGCTACGGCACCAACATGATGAACATATACACCGTAAAGCGCGCCACGCAGGGGCTTTCGGAGTTTATAAAGACGCTGGGCGAAGAGGCCAAAAAGCGCGGCGTAGTCATATCTTACGACACCCGCAGAAAGTCTGACGAATTTGCCATGGCCGCTGCCGATGTGCTTGCCGCCAACGGCATAAAGGCATATGTTTTTCCCGACGTGCACCCCGTGCCCATGCTCTCTTTTGCGGTGCGCTGCTTAAAGACGATAGCCGGCATTATGATAACGGCTTCGCACAACCCCAAGCAGTACAACGGCTATAAGGTGTACGGCGAAGACGGCGCGCAGATGAACCCCGAAGACACGGCTAAGGTGCTCGGCTTTATAGAAAAGCAGACCGACTACCTGGGCGCGCCCGCCGCAGACGAAGTGCAGAGGGCAAAGCTGATAAAGGCAGTGCCTTCCGCTGTAGACAGAAAGTATTACAGGGCGCTTAAAAAGCTTACCCTTTCAAAAGAAGCCGTTAAAAAGTGCGGCAAAAATTTAAAGCTGGTATACACCCCCGTTCACGGCTCGGGCTACATACCCGTTACCACCATACTCAAAAAGATAGGCATAAACGCCACCGTTGTAGAGGAACAGACGAGGAAAGACCCCGACTTTTCTACCGTGGAAGTGCCCAACCCCGAATTTAAAGAGACTCTTTCCATGGGCATAGCGCTTGCCGAAAAGATAGGCGCCACGGTGGTGTTCGGCACCGACCCCGACAGCGACCGCCTGGGCGTTGCCGTAAAGAACAAGAGCGGCGAGTTCGAGGCGCTTTCGGGCAACCAGGTGGGCATACTGCTTTTGGACTATATACTCACCAGGCTGAAGGAAGACGGCAAACTGCCCGCAAACGCGGCGGTTGTAAAATCGTTCGTGACGACGGGCATGGCGCGCGCCATATGCAACAAGTTCGGCGTAACGCTGTTTGAAGTGCCCGTGGGCTTCAAGTTCATAGGCGACAAGATAAAGCAGTGGGAAAAGGACGGCAAATACACATTTGTATTCGGCTTTGAAGAGAGCTGCGGATACCTGCGCGGCACGCACGCAAGGGATAAGGACGCGGTAGTCGCCTCTATGCTGTGCGCCGAGATGGTATGCTATTACGACTATAAGGGCAAGACCGTATCTGAAAGGCTGGAAGAGATATACAAGGAGTACGGCTACGTGCTCGACAAAAACGTATCCATTCAGTACCACGGCCTGAACGCCATGAAGGAGATGAACGCCGTGGTAGACGGCCTGAAGACCAAGCCCGTTACCAAGTTCGACATTTACAGGGTGGCGTATATACGCGACTACTCAAAGGACATAAAGACTGAAGTTGCCACGGGCGAGACCTCGCCGATAGGCTCCCCCACCACCAACTGCGTATACTACGAGCTGGAAAACGGCAGCTTTATATGCGTGCGCCCTTCCGGCACGGAACCCAAGCTTAAGATATACTATTCGGTAAAGGCCAACACCAAGGCAGACGCCGAAGAGGCGCTTGCAAAGATGCAGGAAGCCGTTGAAAAACTGCTGAAGTCTGTGGCCGCACAGTAAAATTAGCTCATTCCTAAACCTCATATTTTCAATTACCCGCCCGCGCCTTTACGGCGCGGGCGGGTAAAATTTTTATTGCGGAAAGGGGCAAATTGCTATATATAATATTTTTTATCACAATTGACAGTACCCCCCCCCCTGTGCTATAATAACATTGTAAACATGTAACTGCATAATATGCAGATTGCAGCTACATATTGTGCAGCCATGCTTTAATTGACAGAACTTACCTGCGGCACATGTGCAGGGCAAGCGAACAGGGAGGACATTATGAAAAAGAAAATTATGGCAATTTTAGGCGCGGCTGCCGTTGCCTGCGTGGGCGCGGCGCTGATTGCCGGCTGTTCCGACGGCGGAAACAACAACAATAACAATAACGACGACAAAGATACCTTTACCATAACCGTTGAAAGCGGCACGGGTTACACCGCCAAGGCCGACAAGGAAGAGGCAGAATTCGGCGACACTGTGACTATAACCGTTGAGGTGACCGACCCCGACATGTACATTGAAGGCGTATTTGCCAACAGCAACGAACTCGACGAAAACAGCGACGGCAAATACACCGCCACCGTCACCACAAACCTTACCATAAAGGTAGAGATGGGCGAATACAAAGAAGTGCTCTCAGACGGCGGACTTACGTTTGCAAGCGGCAACCCCACAACCATAACAAAAAACGACGGCAACACAAAAATATGGACTGACGACAACCAGCTTATAGACGTATGGGAACTCAACGTAAACCTGAGCTGGGGACAGACGGCGGCATTGAGCAGCCGCTCGGAAATAACATCTTCAAACCAGGCCGTTATACCAAATTCGGCTATCTCGTTTAAAGAGGGCGACAAGGGAAATTCGGCATGGATACATGACGCGCAGGTTTATATAGATTCAAGCAAGATATCCGAAGGCAGCACCTGGCTTACCATATACTTCAAGAGCAACAACACCTCTTCCGACGGCACATTATGCGTAAAGATAACTGTTACCGACGAGCCTGTTGCCCCCGAAACGATGAGCGTTGTATTCACTTTTAAAAACACGACAGATTACCCTGATGAAGATATATTTTTCAACGTAACCGACATAACGACAGGCGACATAAAAACAATATGGCTGAGCGACTTTACAGACGGCAAATATACCTTTGAATATGCCGTGGGGCACACATATAGGGTCACCTGCGCATACACCACATTGGGGGAAGACGGGGCATACGATAACATGACCAACCTTTACCTGCTTGAGTGGCAGGGAACAAACCTTGGCGGCGCTGTGAATACGCTGGAACAGGAAGGCACTGCTGCGCGCTATACGCTTGAACTGACTACAGCCGGAATAGAAGTGCCCTTTACCATTCAGGAAAGATAAAACTTAAAATAAAACCGTATGCCGACCGCGCGTTGTGCGGTCGGCATATTTTATGTATAGCCGCAATAAAGCCTCCCCTTCGTTTGCTATTGAGATTTCTCCGCTCCGCTCACTTCGTTCGTTCCGGTCGAAATGACAGGGTAAGAATAATGCCGCTCGGTCGTAAGGAGCCGCAGGCGACGGAATAGCGCATCGTTCGCCCGAAGGGCGCGATGGCGTCAATAACAATAAAGACGCCACAGCAAAAATGACGAATTTACTACTTTTTTTCGCGGGCATGCCTGATTTTGCGGTGTTCAAGCTGATACAGCTCTTCCGTGGCAAAAGATATCTTCATAATGCAGTCGCGTATGTTGACGGGGTGCAGCCAGAAGCTGTCGTCGTGCTTGGAAATGTCAAGGCAGTCGCCGAAAAACTCGTGCTTTTTGCGGTCGCGGTAGTCAAATTCTATGTGCACGCTTTCAAGCTGGTTGGGGGCAAGGTGCATTTCAAAGTCCTCGCCGTAATATTTGCAGGCAAAGTGCGTGCCCGTGCTGTCCTGGCGGAATTTGCCGCGCCCCTGCGCAAAGTACTTGTTCTTGGGCAGGGTGTGCACCTCTACCTCGTCCTCTATGCAATAGGTGCCCGCCTCCACCTCTGCGCGCACGTTTTCGCGCTCCCAGCGGAACCAGTCGGGAATGTGCGCAAAACGGGTGTTGCCGTCGTGCGCCTCAAGCCTGCCGTAGCGGGTCATCTCCCACTTTTTGCCGCAGCGCCTGCACTCGAGCGTGGTGCCAGAAGAATACATTTCAAACTCCGTTCCGCACTCGCAGCACTGGTAAAGTATGTGGTGAAGCCCGCGCGCACGCTGTTTAAAGTCCAGCGCTATCTTATTTTGGTACTGATAGGCAAAATCGTCGTACACAAAAACTTCGGCAATGCGCCTGTTTATCTCCTCTGCAGGCAGGGCCTGAACCTCCTCCGCGTTTGCAACGCATACCAGCTTTGCCTTGCAGGGCGCGGGGCGCTTATAGAATTTATCTTTATTCCACTGAGGGCAGCAGATAAAGTTGCCCTGCGCAATAAGGACTACCACGGGCACCTTTAACAGCTTTGCCATTTTGCCCACCGAGGGCGGTATGTAGCTCTGCGTGCCGTCGAAGGTGTAGCGCGCCTCCGGGTATATGCATATTGGGTTTTTATAATGGTCTACGCAATACTTCATGTTGCGTATCAGCGACATATCCTGTATGAACTTGCGCTTGCATATGCCGCCGGCAAAGCGCATAAGGCCTATGCCGTTATCGTGCATGGCGTCTATTGCCACAACATAGTTCATGTTCAGCGGGCGTATGGCGGCATACAGTATGCGGAAGTCCATTTCGCTGGCGTGGTTGGCAAGCAGAAAGTATGGCGGCTTTATGCCGTCCATGTTTATGTACTCGCACTCAAAATCGCGCCTCTTCATGTCGGGGTAGGCGGCGAACGTTTTGAGTATGCCCATGAACAGCCCGTTGGGCTTTCTGGGATTTACGTTGAAGTTATAGCTTTCAGGTTTTTTCATATTCTCACACGGGCGCCCTGCCTGTGACTTGTGCAAGGTACGGCGCTCCCTTTTATTCAATTGTACCACACAAAGGCGGCAAGGTCAATAGCGACGGCAAAATAAGCCCGATAAGGTTTAAAACGGCCATTCTGCTGCAAAAAACTTACTGCGGCGGGGCGCCGCATGTGGCGCCCCGCCGCAGTAAAACACGACTATATTGTATATCGTTGATTGCGGCATATTGCCGCCCCCGATTGCGCTTTTACGGCACAAAGCCGCCCTTACACGCCGCCTTCAGGCCAGGTGCGGTTTTGTTTGAACCACTCCGTTTCCTTCAGCTTTGTAACGTTGTTAGAGCACCACAGCTTAAGGCTGCCCTGCTCCTCGCCCTCTGCGGTATTGTAGTAGAACACTATGTCGCCGTTCATGGGCACAGCTTCCTTATCTTTGTACGTAATGGTAACATATATACTGTCTGTGTACATTCCCACCCTGTCTATAAACGCCTGAGTGGGAAAAGTATTTTCTTCAGCAGACGAGTACTGATTATAGCCCGCACAACAACATACTGCTATATGCTTCGGCTTTATCACCTCAAGCAGACATTCGTTGGACGATGTTTTGCTACCATGATGACCTGCTTTATAAAGTTCCACTTCAGGCAGTTCGTTGTACTCTACAAGATATTCTTCTCCCTTTTCCTCAAGGTCACCGGTAAACAGATAATTGTTAGCTTCACCATTCGCCAGCTCCTGCGTTAAAAGGAAGCATACGGAATAATTATTTTCGTCGCTGCTGTCGTGGTCGTAATAATAGTTATAGAGTATGTTGAGCGAAATATTCTGCTCTTCATCAAGGTAATAGGTGCGTTGCGCTCCGCCCTGATTATTATAGCACTGCAAACCCGTATATACCGCCGTACCCTGCGAACGGGCATATTCCACTGCGTCGAGATAGTCGCTGTAATCGGTGGGGTTCCCCGCTTCCGTAGTAAGGTCTTTATTGCTCTTGTCAAAAGTTATAAGCGTTTGAATATCGTATGTATACAATATGCCGTTATAAGTACTGCCCGACTTGTTGCCTATCATACCTAAAATATGGTCGCCGTCGGCATGGGTGACTATAACATATTCCAACACGCCGTCTGTGCAGTATTTATTTATATAGTTTTTTATGGTCTGCAGATTACTTTTGTTGGGGCCTGCGTCAACAAGTATTTCGGTATCGCCTACTTTTATAAACGCGCTGTCGCCGCTGGCCTTTACCGCAGGGGCAATAAAGTGTATTGACAGGTCGGCGGAGGAGATATCTTCCCGGTTGCCCAGCTCTATGTCGCCCGCGGGCAGGTAGCCGCACACCGTGCAGGCGCCGTCCTCCCCGTATGTATGCGCGGCGGAAGAGCCATCTATGGTTGTGCCGCAGGCGGAACATTCGTGCCAGTGGTTACGGCCGTCGAACTCCCACTCCGTTGCAACATATGTGTGGTCGGTTTTGCCCAGCACAATATCTTTTTCGCTGTAGGCGACCTCGCCGTCCTCTGCGGCAAACGTGCCGCCGCAGCGTGAACATTTGTAGTAGCCTATGTTGCCCTCCGCAGTACATGTGGGCGCTACCTGATGGACGTACTCCATGTCGTGCCCGAGCGCCTTAATTGTAAGCGACGGCGCATAAGTAAGCCCGTCTTCATCGGCAAAATCTTCGTTGCAGACGGTGCAATGGTAATGTTCCCTCACGCCCTCCTGCGTGCAGGTGGCGGGCTGTTCCGCAACGAACTGCATTTCGTGAACGTGCGAAAAAAACATGTCGTGCAGCATTTCGCACCCGCCGAACGCGGTGAGCGAAAGCGCGGCGGCCAGCGCGGCCGCAACTTTAAAAAACTTTTTCATAACCCGATTATACCATAAACGGCGGGCGGCGGCACAACAAATTTATATCTTTTGCAAAAAATTCCGATGAACACAGGCAAAATCGGGACAAAATAAATTAAATTGCCCCCGCAATATGCCAAAATTATTGCCATAGCCCAACACAAAAGCTGCCGCGCGGCTTTTTATGCCGCGCGGCAGCTTTTAAAAATCACATATCTTTAATCATACGCGTATAGCCCAGCGGAGTAAAGCCGAGGCGGTTATACAGCGCAATTGCACGCACGTTTTCGGGCTCCACCTCTAAAAGGTAGCGGGGCGCGGGAAAATTTTTGAATATATAGTCGAAGTAGTGCCTGCCGAACCCGCGGCTGCGGTATTCGGGGCGGATATACAGCTCGTCGAAAATGACGCTTGTGCCGCCCGCCTCCTGCAAAAAGTAAAAGCATATTATGCCGTAGCCGACTGCCTGCCCCTGCTCTTCAAGCATAAAGCACTTTGCAAGGTTGCCATGCAGAAACTCTTCAAACGCCGCCTCGCGGAAGCGGGCGGGGATGTTGTGCAGCACTGCGGGCGAGGCATAGAACTCCGCCGACATTTCAAGGTATATTGCGCGGTCGGCAGCAGTGACTTCACGAATATTCATAAAATAAACCCCCTTTAATATTTTTATTTTAAAAATGCCGCGGAGCGCGTACGCCCCGCGGCAGGCTATAAGGCAATTATAAAAATTTACAGCGAGGATAGCTGTTTTTCAATCCTCTGCTTCATCTCGAGGTACTTATCGAGCTTGGCGCGCTCTTCGTCCACAAGCTTTTTGGGCGCTTTCGACATAAAGCCGGCGTTGTTGAGCTTGCCGTCTGCGCGGCGGATCTCCGAAATTACCTTGTCGAGCTCGGCCTCAAGCCTTGCGCGCTCCTTGGCGGCGTCCACAAGGTCGCCCATGGGCACAAGCACGGTGGCGCAGCTTACCACCTTGGCGGCGGCGTTTTCGCCCGCCTCCTCCGCGGAGGCTATAAACTTTATTTCAGAGGCTCCCGCAAGGCGCTTTATTGCCTCTTCATTTGCCGAGATCGCCGTTCTGGCATTTGCCACAAGGTACAGCGTTACCTTTTTTGAGGGGGCGCAGCCCGTTTCCGTCTTAAGGGCGCGCACCGCCTTGATTATATCCATAACGCCCTCAAAGGCCTGCGCCTCTTTGCGGTAGGTGCGGCGGGAATTGTAGCGGGGATATGCCGCAAGCATTATCTTGCCGCGGGCGGTGGGCATCTCCGAATAAATCTTTTCGGTGACAAAGGGCACAAAGGGATGCAGCAGCCTTAAAGCGGCGTCGAGCACATATACGAGCACGGCGACGGCGCCGTCCTTTTTGGCCTCGTCGTCCGACCACAGCGCCGACTTTGTCAGCTCTATATACCAGTCGCAGAAGTCGTCCCACATGAAGTCGTGCGCCGTCTGGCAGGCGATGCCAAGTTCGAACTTGTCGAGCGCGAGCGTTACGTCCCTTATGGCCGACTGCAGTTTGGAGATTATCCACTTATCTGCATGGGTGAGCTTTACATCCTTCAAGTCCTTCACCTTTCTGCCTTCGCAATTGGTGAGCACGTAGCGGCTGGCGTTCCATATCTTGTTTATGAATGCGGCGGCAGACTGCACCTTTGCATCGGAATAGCGTATGTCGTTGCCGGTGGATACGCCTTGGATGAGCGAGAAGCGCAGCGCGTCGGCGCCGTATTTATCTATTATCTCCAGCGGATCTATGCCGTTGCCGAGCGACTTGGACATCTTTCTGCCCTGCTCGTCGCGCACGATGCCGTGCATGAGAACGTAGCGGAAGGGCACCTTGCGCATGTGCTCTATGCCCGAGAATATCATTCTGGCTACCCAGAAGAAGATTATGTCGTAGCCCGTTACCAGCACGTCGGTGGGGTAGAAATATTCAAGGTCGGAGGTGTCTTCGGGGAAGCCCAGCGTGGAGAAGGGCCACAGGGCAGACGAGAACCAGGTATCGAGCACGTCCTCGTCCTGATGAATGTGCGCGCTGCCGCACTTGGGGCACACTGCGGGGTCTTCCTTGGCGCAGATGACCTCGCCGCAGTCGTCGCAGTACCATATGGGTATGCGGTGGCCCCACCACAGCTGGCGGGAGATGCACCAGTCCTTTACGTTCTCCATCCAGTTGTAGTAAATTTTTGCAAACCTTTCGGGTATGAAGGTGGTCTTTTTGTCCATTACCGCGTTTATCGCGGGGCGAGCGAGCGGCTTCATCTTTACGAACCACTGCTTGGAGACCATTGGCTCTATAGAGGTGTGGCAGCGGTAGCAATGGCCCACGCTGTGGGTGTGCGGCTCGGTCTTTACCAGGCTGCCCAGAGCTTTCAGCTCCTCCACCACCTTTTTGCGGCACTCGTACCTGTCCATGCCGTTGTACTTGCCGGCAAGCCCGTTCATGGTGCCGTCCTCGTTCATAACGCACACCACGGGCAGGTTGTGGCGCAGGCCCACTTCAAAGTCGTTGGGGTCGTGCGCGGGGGTTATTTTAACGCAGCCCGTGCCGTACTCCATGTCTGCATGCTCATCGGCAACAACGGGTATGGGCTTGTTTATTATGGGCAGTATTACATTTTTGCCTATAAACTTTTTATACCTTTCGTCGGCGGGGTTCACTGCCACGGCGGTGTCGCCGAACATGGTTTCGGGGCGGGTGGTGGCAACTATCAGCCCCTCGCTATCCGAACCTTCGAGCATATATTTTATGTGCCAGAAGTAAGAATTTTCGTCGGAATACTCCACCTCTGCGTCTGAAAGGGCGGTGCGGCACTCGGGGCACCAGTTTATTATTCTGTCGCCGTGGTATATAAGCCCCTTGTTGTAGAGGTTGACGAACACCTCGCGCACGGCGCGCGAGCACTTTTCGTCCATGGTGAAGGCAAGGCGCGACCAGTCGCACGATGAGCCGAGCTTTTTGAGCTGGGTGATTATTCTGCCGCCGTATTTTTCCTTCCACTCCCATGCGAGCTTTAAAAATTCTTCGCGGGTGAGGTCTTCCTTGTTTATCCCCTGCTTTTTAAGCTGTTCAACTATCTTCACCTCGGTGGCGATAGAGGCGTGGTCGGTGCCGGGCAGCCACAGCGCGCAGTAGCCCTGCATGCGCTTGAACCTTATAAGAGTGTCCTGATAGGTCTCGTCCAGGGCGTGGCCCATGTGCAGCTGGCCCGTTATGTTGGGCGGGGGCATCATTATGGTGAAGGGCACCTTGTTGTCGTCCCTTTCGGCACGGAAACAGCCTTCCTCTTCCCACTCCTTATATATCTCGTCTTCAAAACTCTTGGGATTGTACGATTTTTCCATAAGTACCTCTTTTCATACAAAAACGGGACTCTCCCTGC
Organism: uncultured Clostridia bacterium; assembly: GCA_944341075.1. GTDB lineage: Bacteria > Bacillota > Clostridia > Christensenellales > Borkfalkiaceae > Coproplasma. Next base: position 10,438 of record CALVLV010000020.1, on the reverse strand, counting down.
CCGCTCTTCTGCACATTATATACGGATAGATTATAAATCAAAAGTGCCGAAGTTGTCAAACATAACGCGCGCCGCATAAACTGTAACATACAATTTTTTTGATTGCCCTTAAGGCGCGCGTCCCGCACACCGCAAACGGGGTCGGCGGCAGGCCTGTGGGCATTAAAGGAGCAACCTGGATCTGATGAAAAAATTACTGATTTCTGTTGTTGCCGCCATGTGCGCGGCGCTTGCAATCCCCTTTTCGCTTGCGGGCTGCAAAGATGGCGGCGACGTTGTAAGGATAAACGAAGTCACCCATTCGGTGTTCTACGCGCCGATGTACCTTGCCGAGGCGCTGGGCTACTACAAAGACGAGGGCTTTGAGGTAGAGTTTACCAACGGCGGCGGCGCAGACAACACCATGGCGGCCGTGCTGTCAGGCTCTGCCGACGTGGGCTTCTGCGGCCCCGAGGCGGCGCTGTACATCGCCATAGGCGGCTCTTCAGACAGCCCCAAAGTGTTCGGCCAGCTTACAAAGCGCGACGGCAGCTTTCTGCTTGCCCGTACGCCCGAACCGGACTTTGAGTGGAGCGATTTAGACGGCAAGGAGATTCTGGCAGGCCGCAAGGGCGGCGTTCCCGCAATGACCTTTGAATACGTTATAGAGGAGCTGGGCGTAGACGCAAAACTCAACTACGACGTGGACTTCAACTACATGACGGCGGCGTTCGAGAGCGGCATAGCCGACTACTGCACCATGTTCGAGCCGACGGCCGGCGACTACCAGGCCGAGGGAAAGGGCTATATAGTCGCCTCGGTGGGGGCGCAGTCGGGCGAGATACCCTACACCTGCTTTTCGGCAAAACAGAGCTATATTGACCAAAACCCCGAAAAGATAGAGGGGCTGCTGCGCGCCGTTACAAAGGCCATAAAGTTCACCATGGAGAACGACGCCGCCGCCATAGCGGGCTACCTTGCGCCCTACTTTGACGGCACGCCCGAAGAGAGCATTGCAAATTCGGTGCAGGCGTATAAAGATATAGACGCCTGGGTGGAGAACATGGCAATGAAGGAGAGCGCCTTTACCCGCCTGCAGGACGTTATAGAAAATTCGGGCGAACTTGAGCGCCGCGTGGGGTTTGACGAACTTATTCTCACCGACATGGCGCAGAAGGTATACGAAGAGATATACTGAGTATTATTTGCGGAGCATTGAATGGGCCTTGTTTTTGATAAGGTGAGCTATACCTACCACACGCCCACGGGCGAGACCATGGCGGTAAAAGACCTTAGCTTTGAAGTGGCCGAAGGGCAGTTTGTTTCGGTAATAGGGCCTTCGGGCTGCGGCAAGAGCACAATACTTTCGCTTGCGGCGGGGCTTATAGCGCCGTCCGAAGGAAGGGTGATGCGCGGCGAGGGACACTTCGGCTACATGTTGCAGACAGACGCGCTGTTCCCCTGGCGCACGGTGGAGCAGAACATATTCCTGCCGCTGGAGGTAAAAAAGAAGAACACGAAAAAAATGCGCGAAAACGCCCTTGCCCTTGCCGAAAAATACGGCCTTAAAGACTTTTTGAAAAAGAGCCCTTCGCAACTTTCGGGCGGAATGAGGCAGAGGGTGGCGCTTATACGCACGCTGGCCGCGCAGCCCGAAACGCTGCTTTTAGACGAACCCTTTTCCGCGCTCGACTACCAGACCCGCCTTGCCGTGTGCGACGACGTGCACGACATTATAAAGAGCGAGCACAAGACGGCGCTGCTTGTAACGCACGACATATCTGAGGCAATATCGCTTTCAGACAAGGTGATATCGCTCTCCGCCCGCCCCGCACGCGTGGTAGGCGAACACGAAGTGACCTTCGGCGAAGGCAGCCCCAAAAAGCGCCGTTCGAGCGGCGAATTCGCGGCGCTGTTCAACACGCTGCGCACGGAGTTGGGGATATGATAAAAATTCACGCGAAATCTTTTTGCGATGCAAAAATCTTCCGCCGTGAGGTTTACGGTAAGTCGTAAAAATGCTTAACAGCGGAAGTAAATTCCGCTTTGCATTTTTTCGGCGTTATTGTTTTTAAATTTGCTGTTGCAAGATTTATTCCTTGTAAAGTTCTTTACGCTCGCGCCGGCTCGCTGAACTTTACGGCGGGGAATTTATAATTGTCATTGACGCTATTGGCGCTAACGCGCATCAATAGCTATTCCGTCGCCTACGGCTCCTTACGACCAAGGGCGAAGCCCGCGCGGAGAAATCTATTCCGCAATCAAGGCGCCCTTGTGGAAAGACGAACGAGGCATTTCATAGCACAACGGACACCCGTTGTGCGTGCCGAAGTGAGGCGAGCGAGCACAAAAATCCCCCCTTGCCCGACAAGTCGGGCTATCCCCCCTTTGGCAAGGGAGGCAAGAGCCCGAGTGGTGACCGCGTGAGGAGCGCAAGCGACGCTACTTTGCGGAGGGTTCCCTTTGGGAAACCGCAAAACCGCCATGTAAACACATTGATGGCGGCGAGACGCTGGCTTGCGAAAGCGTAAGCGACAGCAAGACTGAGGGATCGGGCGGCACCCCGCCTGTCATTTCGACCAAGGGCAAAGCCCGCGTGGAGAAATCTATTCCTCAATCGTGCCTCCTCTAATAGGGGAGGTGCCGCGGCCGCAGGCCGCGGCGGTGGGATTTTTTGAAATTTATCCTCCCTCTCCTCTCTCGGCCGAAACAACAAAAACATATTCACCACTACAAAATACCGCATACTATACTACAATGAAACACCTGAAAAGAAAACCCGAAAATTATTCGCCGCAGCATGCGCTGTACCTTAAAAAAATCAAGCGAAACAAAATAATAGTGCACGCCGTGCGCGCCGCCATACTTGTTGCAATAGTCGGCCTGTGGGAGCTGTTTGCCCGGGTGGGCGTGTTCGACCCCTTTATAACCAGCTCGCCCTCGCGCGTGGTGAGCACCATTGCCGACCTTGCGGGCGGCGGCAGCCTGTTTTACCACATAGGCGTGACGCTTATGGAGACGATAGTCGGCTTTGTGATAGCCGTAGTTGCAGGCTACCTTATAGCCGTGCTGCTGTGGCTGAACGAGGGCGCCCGCCGCATATTTGAACCGTACATTGTGGTGCTGAACGCCCTGCCTAAAATAGCGCTCGGCCCGCTGATAATCATATGGATGGGCACGGGATATACCGCAATCATCTTTATGACGGTGCTTATAAGCATAATAGTGTGCATAATGAACATGCTTGCGGGGTTCATGGCGGTAGACGGCACAAAGCAACTGCTTATGCGATCTATGGGCGCAAACAACTTTACCATGCTTGTAAAGCTGGTGATACCCGCCTCGCTGCCCGCGTTCATGAACACGCTTAAGGTGGCCGTGGGGCTTGCGTGGATCGGCTCTATAATGGGCGAATATATAGTTTCGCGCGCGGGACTTGGCTACCTTATAGTGTACGGCGGGCAGGTTTTCCGCCTTGACCTTGTAATGGCAGCCACATTCATACTGCTGGTGCTTGCGGGCGGAATGTACGCCATAGTGGCACTTATAGAGCGCGCCGTTATAAAGCACCGCGAAAAGTAGCGCGTAAGCGCGAAAATTGGCGTTATATCCGCCATATTGCGGCGCCAATGCATGCCGCGGCGCCAACAGAATAATATAACGGGCCGCCCGCGCACTTTTGCGCGCGGGCAGCCCGTTAATGTATGTTGTAAGCTATATACATAATGTTTTCCGTAAATTTATATACAGATATTTTAAACGGAAATATGCCGTTATTTCTGGCATATGTGGCGGCGTTTTATGCCGAGGCAGAATTTACCATGTCATAGCCGAGGTCTTTTACATACTGCGCGGCGGCAGAAGGGTCTGCAAGAACGGAGGGGTCTATTTCGCGGTATTCTTCGGCGGGGGAAATTATGTGGCAGCTCCACCCTTCGGAGCGCTCGAATATCAGCCTGCCTTCAAAGCCGCCGAAGGCGCGCCTGCCTATAAATTCAACGCTCTGCGGCACCACGAATTCCTCCAGCCGGGTGCACCCTTCAAACGCCTTTTCGCCTATGCTTTTGAGATTACGGCAGTTTACCGTGCCGAACATGCTAAGCCCTTCGCACCCGGCAAAGGCGCGCTTTTCAATTTTTTCAAGGCTGCTGCCGAGGGGAACGTTTATCCGCCCCAGGTGTGTTACGCCTTCAAACGCGCCCTCGCCTATGCTGACTATGCCCGCGCCCAAATTTACTTCTGAAATGCGAATGTTGTCCACAAGAAAATCTGTGTCGGCGCTGAACAGGCAGGCCGGTATGCGCTGAACTTTATCGCCGAAAGTAAAGGTAAAACTATCTACATTGTGGCCGCAGTTGACAAACAGGCTTGCGCCGCTTGTTAAATCGTCCGCGGCGACGGCGTTATACTGCACGCTGCTGAGCGAATACATTTCCCCAAAGGCGTAAGCGCCGAAAGTTTTTACGTTTTCGGGAATGGTCAACTCCTGCAGGCCGTCGCACTCGTAAAAGGCATATTCGCCCACCGACGTAATGCTTTCGGGCAGAGTTATGCTTTTAAGCCAGTCGCAGTCTTCAAAGCCGTGGTCTGCCACGCCGATTACAGGCTTGCCGTTGTAGGTTGCGGGCACCACTATGTCTGCGACCTCCTCCACGCCCCTGCCGACCACATATGCATTGCCGCCGTCTGTGGGGCAGAAGGTCATTTTGGCGCTATCAACAGCAGAAAAGTTACAGTCTACGCATAAAGGCCCCATCATGCCATGGCCGCTTAACCCCTCGGTATGGCCACAGACGGTGCACTTAAGCCAATGCTCTATATAGTTAAATTCATATGTATAGGTGTGGGCGGGCGGAATTTCTACCATGCCGCCGATCGGCTGCGTGCAGGCCTCGTCGGCGAAAGTCTGTCCGCATACCGAACACATCCAGAATTCCTTATAACCGCTTGTAAAGCAGGTCGGCTGCTTGCCGGGCGAATATTTCGGTTTATGCGCCGCAGGCACTTCCAATTTATCTATTTCGTTCACGGCATTGCTGTCGGCAAAATCGCGGCCGCAGTCCTCGCAGTGCCAGTGTTCCACGTAGCCTTCCTTATCGCAGGCAGGTTCCTCTGCAGAAAAGTAAGTAAGATTATCGTGCGTGCATGCCGGCCTTTCGGCAAACAGGTAATACAGTAGCGCCAGAGCAAGCGCCAGCGCCAATATGAGCGAGCCGAAAACGGCAAACAAGATGTAACGTACCTTCATGCATTTCACCCGTGCGCCGCAAAAGCAAATGCCGCATGCGCGGACATTGCGTGCGGACGCCATGCAAAATATTTATACAAATATTTTACCCCGACGGGTGCGGCAAAGTCAATAAAACTGCACGCAATAATGCTTTACATTGCCCGCACACAAACTTTACATCGGGGTGCACGTACAATATCCCCTTAACGCGGCGCGGAAAATATTGTTTTTTGCATGAAGGGCCGCCGCGCGCATTGCCTGCGCGCGGCGGCCCTTATCTGTATCCGAATAAAAAGCTTGCCCGTTTAAACGGGCCATAGATGCGGGCGAATTGCCGCTGACTGCAGCCTTATACGGCTTATACGGCGCCTGCAAACCTTTCGCGCTCCCTGCGGTTGAGGCCCTTCATTGCGCCCAGCTCCCTTAAAAGCTCCTCCACCGGCTTTGCCGCACATTCGGCGCGGCAATCTTTATAAGAGCCGCATGCACACTCGGCGCGGTACTGCTCTTCATGCGCGCCGCGCGCACAGCCTGTGGCGCAGTCGGCAAAATGCTCGCCCTGCCTTACCGTGTACGTCTGCCCGCACGCGAACAGCACCTCTTCGCCCGAGTGCCTGTCCCTTATAAGCTGCCTTTGCCTTTGAATATAGTTGAAATACGTCATAACCTCACCTCTTGCACGTTTTACACCATATATTCTACACATTATACTTGACAGATATTGTCATATATGATAAAATTTTTTTAAGTTTTTTAAAATTTTTTTCTGCAGCGGCGCCCACAGGCGCCCGACCTGCTCAGCGTAGAATATGTATATTGCGTGCGGACAGGTTTTATGACGGAAAAATGCGGGGTGACATATGAAATATCAGATAATGGTTAAAATACTCATGCTGCTGCTTGCGCGGCGCAAGGCGACCGCGCGCGAGATAGCCGACCGCTACGATATATCCATCCGCAGCGTATACCGCTATGTTGAGGAGCTGGCAGTGGCGGGCATACCCGTAGACGTGGCGCGCGGCAGGTACGGCGGGATAACCATTGCCGACACATACCGCCTGCCCGTGGGGTACTTTACCAAAGAGGAATATTCCGCCGCAGTGAACGCGCTGACGGCAATGAGCTCGCAGGTGAGCGACGAGGCCGTGCTGACCGCGCTTGAAAAGTTGCAACGGCAGATAAAGAGCGAAAACGCCGACCGCTCGGTAAGCGGCAGCATTATAGTTGACGGCGGCACGTGGGGCGACACCAAGAACTTTGCCGACAAGATGAGCGTGTGCGAACGCGCCGTGGAAGAGAGCCTGTGCCTTGACATAGACTATATATCGCGCAGCGGCGAACACAGCCGCAGAATAATAGACCCGCACGTGCTTATATTCAAGCAGAACGTGTGGTATGTATACGCCTTTTGCCACACCAAGCAGGACTGGCGCACCTTTAAGATAGGCCGCATAAAGAATGCGCGCTTTACCGGCAAGACGTTTGAAAAGCAAAGGATAACGCGCGAGGAAATTCCGCTCAACTTCCGCTACCGCGCGGAAGAGCTTGCCGAAATATGCCTTGAAATAGAGAAGGACAAGCTGCCCGACGTAGAGGAATGGCTGGGCATAGACAACATAGAGCCGCGCGGCAACAAGTTCATAGCCGAGGTGGCAGTGCCCGACGACGAGGGGCTGGTCAGCAAGATATTGGGCTTTGGCGGCGGGGTAAAGGTGCTATCGCCCGAACAGCTGAAACAGCGTGTGATAGAGGCCGCCCAAAAAATTATTGCCACGGTGTAGAGCGGTTATACCGAAGAACCCTGTCGCTACAAGGGCGCACTACCTCTCCCCATCCGTCAGAATGCAAATGAGCGCGTGGAGAAATCTCTTGCCTTGCCGGCAAGCAAAATGTCATTAAGTAAAAAAACGGCGCGGTGCGCCGTTTTTTTACTTGATATTTACTATTATAAGGCTTTTGCCGCCCCGCCGCGCGCTCAGTCGTTGCCGAAGCCTACGCGCTCGTTGTGCAGCCGCAAATAGAACCTGACCCCTTCGGTGAGGTGATGCGGCAATATCTGCCTGTTCTGCGTGATACTATCAACATACTCCCTCTGCACGTCTGTAAGTGAACCGTCCAACAGCAACCCGCCCGAGAGACCGAAGGTTATTACGCCGTTTTCAAAAAACTTATCGTGGTTGGCGCACAGCCAGAAGCCGTTGTCCGCATCCACCGCCTGTCTCCTCTTCTCCTGTTCGGTAAGCGGCGAGTGGTCTATATCGGTTATACGGTGTATGTGCGAGGCTATTATGGCGGACTCTATCGCACAGCCGCAGAGGTAACACTTTTTTGAGCCGAATTTTTCAAGCAGGTTGAACTTGAACTCGTCCTGCTTGCGGCAGGTCGACCTGTCGGCGTGCTGCCTGTCATCCAGCACTATCTCGCCGCCGTCCAACCCCACGCCGTAATACTCAAGCAGGCGCCTGTCGGTTGCGGAGACGCTCTCCGTTCCGTGCTCCTTGACCTGCACAAAAAACAGCTGCTTGTTTTCGCGCCTTGCAATGCGCGACAGAAGGCACGCCATAAGCGCCGCCTACTTGCCGTTTGCGCCGTACAGCTTGCCGAACACCGTATAGCCGTATTCATCCTCTATGGCATATGAGGAGTTGTTCGCGGGGTTGTAGTTCTGCCTTTCCACCCTTGCACGCCGCCACTCCCTGAAGCTTGAATATGGCTTTATTTCCGGCATATTCAGCTGTCTTTCGTTTAAAATTTCAATGCCGAGCGTCTTGGCGATGCGGTATGTATCTGCAATGAACGGCACCTTTGCGGCGTCCGACGTGTCGAGCAGATATATAAACAGCAGCTTGCGCTTTTGGGTGTTGTATGTTATACATTCGCTTAGCACGGTGGGGATATACTGCGCGAGGAAGGCGTTGCGGCCGTCGGAGGCGTCCGCACGGCTGACTATAACAAAAACTACCTCCTCATCCGTCTCAATAATCACATCCCTGCCGTTGCCCACCACCGTCTGCCGCTGAAAGTACTCGGGCAGCCCCAGCAGCCGCAACATGTCGCACACCACGTCGTCAGTGAGCTCGTGCGCATAGCGCTTTTTTATTTTTACCGTCATAGTTCCCCCATATGTGCCCGCAGTCAGTAATTTATTATGATGACTTCGTTCCTGTTTTTGCGCGCCTTTCCGCCGTAATGTATCACGGTATAGCCGCCCGATTCCACCCAGTCCGAGAGGAGCACGTTCTTTTTGCCGTTGTGCTCAAGCACGTTCGACAGCATGAACCGCACCCCGCGCGCGTTGAGCATATCCAGGAACTCATGCAGGCGGCGCTCCTCCGCCTCGTTCCAGCCGTTGAAGCCCCTCTTGCCGTCGTTATAGCTGCCGAGGGTTATAAGGTAGGGCGGGTCTATATACACAAAGTCGCGCCCGCCTATTACATCTGCAAAGGTCTGGTAGTCCTGCGAACGGTAAACAATGTTTTTGCGCTTTGCTATATACGAAAAGGAGATGAGCTTTTCAAGCACCTTGTCGTTAAAGCCTGCCTGACCCACGGGGTTGTTGTAGTTATAGCTGCCGTTGAACCTGATCTGCTGCTGAAAGCCGTACATTATAAGAAGGAACAGGTCGCGGCAGTCGCGCCTTGATATATCGGTATTATTGTACTTTTCGCGCAGCTTTAAATAGCTTTCTTTGCCGCCCTTTGTAAGCCCGAATTTTTTTATTGCGGCCTCTGTATACTTGCAGAAGCTTACCATGTCGGCGGCGGTGATATATTCGAGCAGCTCGCGCACCTTGAAGTTGACGTCGTTGTAAACTATCTTTTCACAGTCGATATTTATGCCGACGTTAAACCCGCCGGCAAACAGGTCGTAAAATGTGGAGATATCCGCGGGCATGTGCTCTTTGAAGAAGTCGACCATATCGTACTTGCCGCCTATAAAGTTGAGGGGAGACTGGTATACGGGGTGCTCCCGCTTTTCTATATAGAACAGGTATTCGAAGTGCGACTGCCTTTCGGCGGACTTGCTGTTTTTATACTGCTTGTAACTGAACTTTTTGAATTCGTATGTTTCGGGCTTGCCGTAGCGCTTGAGAACGCTTTCTATATACTCCTTAGACATTATTCCGTCTGAGCTGTAGCTTACCAGAATGTGCCTGAAGTTGCTTTCGGCTATAAGCTTCTGGAAGGCGGCGTGCGCCGCCCATGTCTTTGAAAATACCGAAGACTGCGCAGACATATCCCTGGCGCCCGTCTTGCCGCTCAATACCGGGTCGTCGTACTTTGCTATCGTTTCAAGCAGGTGATACTGAACGGAATACTGGTTTTTTGTGTAGGGCGGGTCTATGTAGATTATGTCGCCGCTTACGCGCCCGAGCACGTCGAAGATGTCCTCGTTGAACACCTGCGCCCTGCCCTCTGCGGGCAGTTCCTCTATGGGGAAAAAGGTCATCTTTTTAACGGCGCGCGGATCCCATGTTTTGAGGTATGCGCCGTATACCCCCGCAACATTGGCTACCTTTGAAAGGCTTTCTAAAAGCGAGGCTATAAGGAAATATTTTTCGTATATGTTTATTCTGCCGGCGTTGAACCACTCTTCGGTAGTAGTGCGGATGAAGTCTATAAAGCAGGCGTTGTCATGGCTGAAATACATTCTTCCCGAATCGCCGGGCGCAAAATTGCGCGCAACGAACCCCTCGCCGCACCCCTCGTACCGCGCGTTGAAATATTCGAACGGGTCGAAGCCGAGCGTTGCAAAAGTCACCTCAGAGGTGTTCAGCCTGGCCTGGGCTATTACGTATGAACAGAACAGGTTGTCTTCCGCCAGAATGTTATAAATGCCCTTATAGTGGCGCGCCACCGAGGCCGTGCCCGTGAAGGCATCGAAAAACGTGAGGCCCTGCCTTAAAAGCCCCTTCTGCGACAACATGCCGTCTATAAACCCAAGAATTTTTGACTTGTTCCCTATATACCTCATATTGTCAATTATAACACATATCGCGCAAATTTGCCTAAAATTTTAAGCCAAAACTTGAGATAATAATATTTAAATAAAGAGGACGCTCATAAGCATATACAATTATTTTTTGTTTGACAATAAAAAAAAGTTCTGTTAAAATAATTAAGCTGTTCAGATGAAGCGCAAAAACAAAAAAATTTTTGGAGAGATGGCAGAGCGGTCGAATGCGGCGGTCTTGAAAACCGTTGAAGTGAAAGCTTCCGGGGGTTCGAA
>CALVLV010000019.1 GCA_944341075.1 uncultured Clostridia bacterium | reverse complement strand
GCCTTCACGGACTCGAACCGCGGACCAACCGGTTATGAGCCGGTAGCTCTAACCAACTGAGCTAAAGGCCCCCATTGTTTTGCGGCGCGGGTGTATTACCCGAACACGCTCGTATATAATAATATAACCACAACCTTTTGTCAAGCAATTTTTTGCGATTTCTTCGATGAATATTAAAAATTTTTTAACTTTTTTCATGCGGCGGCATGTTGTGCGCCAATGCCGCAAAAGCCCCGCAGATACATGCATAAAGCGCTTTTATTGCGGCCCGTAAACGCAAAAACAACTTATCTTTATACGCTGTCTGCGCCTTGCCGGATATCTTCGGGTGTTGCGCCTGTGTCGTTGCTCGTTCCGCCTGCAGCGCATAGCTGTATTCAGTGTCGGCGCGCCGCCATTCTACAAAAATATACATAGTTCGGCAAATATATATAAATTGCGCGCCCGCCGCGGCGGTATCATGGCATACTGTAAGGCCGGGGCGCAGGCTTGCGCCAAGGCCCTTGCGCTATATTAATTGAACTCTGGAGCGAGATCATGGAAGTACACGGACTTCTCCGCAACGGCACGCTGCGGCTGTACCTTTCGGGCGAGCTTGACGAATGCAGCGCCGCCAAGGCGCGCAGGGAGTGCGATAACCTAATCGACGTCAACGTGCAGGCCGACCGCATAGTCATCAATTTAGAGGGGGTCAGGTTCATGGACTCCACCGGCATAGGCTTTCTTATAGGCCGCTACAAAAAGGCGCGCCGCTTAAACATACCGGTACTTATCGAAAAGCCGGATTTTGCCGCCGATAAAATACTTAACATAAGCGGGATATACTCGCTGATACCAAAAACAGAATGAAGGATAGGTCAATGAAAAACAACTACCTTAAACTTGAATTTTTGTCCCTGCCGGAAAATCAGGCCTTCGCGCGCGACGCGGTGGCGGCCTTCTGCCTGCCGCTCAACCCCACGCTTTCGCAGCTTTCCGACGTAAAGACCGCCGTCTCGGAGGCCGTAACAAACTGCACCGTGCACGCCTACAGAGAGGCGCCCGGCATAGTTACGGTGGAATGCACCACCGACGGCAACTGCCTACATATCACTATCGGCGACAAGGGCGTGGGCATAGCCGACGTTGAGGCGGCCGTGCAGCCCTTTTTCACCACGCTCCCTTCCGACGAGCGCTCGGGCATGGGCTTTACCATCATGCAGACGTTCATGGACGAATTTTCCGTCCGCTCCGAAAAGGGCGCGGGCACGCTGGTGAGTATGTCAAAACATTTCGATCCGGAAGTTGAGAATGCTTGATGTCAAAGAGACCAACCTGCTGATTTCGCGCGCAAAGTCGGGCGACAATGCCGCCAAGGAAAAGTTGCTTGCCGAAAATTCCAACCTGATAAAGTCGATAGTGCGCCGCTACCTCAACAAGGGGGTGGAGTACGACGATTTGTATCAGCTGGCAAGCATGGGGCTTTTAAAGGCGATAAACGGCTTTAACGAAAGTTACGGCGTGCGCTTTTCCACATACGCCGTGCCCATGATAGCCGGCGAAATAAAGCGCTTCATGCGCGACGACGGCAGTATAAAGGTGTCGCGCGCAATAAAGGCCGAAGCCAAGGCCATAAACAAATTTATAGAAGAGTATGCCGCGGCCAACGGCAGCGCACCCTCGGTAAAGGCCATTGCCGAGCGCTTTTGCATGCCCGAAAGCCAGGTGGTTTTCACAATGGGCTCTTCATGCATGCCGCTCTCGCTCTCCGCCCAGGGCGAGTATAAGGACGAAAAGACGGGCGAGCTGGTCGACCGCCTTCCCTCTGAGGACAGGCAGGAGGACATGATAGACGTTCTTCAGCTTAAAACGGCGATAGAGGGGCTGGACGAGCGCGACCGCAAGGTGATAATGCTGCGCTACTTCCGCGACATGACCCAGAGCGAAGTGGCCGCCTTTCTCGGCGTGTCGCAGGTGCAGGTATCCAGGATAGAGAGCCGCATACTTGGCACCTTCAGAAAGCAACTCACCGTATGATATAAGGCATGGGGGAGTGTAATTCCACCGCCGAGGGCAACTCTACACGGTCAAGCCTCCCCTGCCTAAGGATGAACGAGGCGTTTCATAGCACAACGGACACCCGTTGTGCGTGCCGAAGTGAGATGAGCGAGCACAAAGTGTAAGGTGCGAGCGGTGACCGAAAACGGCGTTGTCTTTACGCCGTTTGAGACTTAAAGGAAGGGTATGGGTGGCGCGGCGCAAAATTAAACCATATCTGTCATTTCGACCAAGTGAGCAAAGCGAACGCGTGGAGAAATCTCTAAAAAGATATTATAAAGAGAGATCTCTCCACTTCGCACACATTCGTGGGCTTCGGTCGAGATGACAGAGTGGTAGCTATAAACACGCTTTTTGGAACATTTCAGGATAATAGATATAAACACACCCTTCGGTCTTGCCGTAAACATCCCCTTGCAAATTGTGCGCGGCGGTGTTATAATACTAAAAAGGTGCTATAATACCAAAGAATAAAATGTACAGAGGTACTTTATTATGGCAAACAAAAGGTATGTGCAGCTGGGCAAGGTTCGCTCGGTGATAAGGGAACTGTTTGAATACGGCAACAGGCTCAGGGCAGAGCGCGGGGACGACAAGGTGTACGATTTCTCCCTCGGCAACCCCAGCGTTCCCCCTCCCGAAGAGTTCAACGCCGTGCTCAAAGACCTGATAGAAAACTCCGACCCCGTCGCCCTGCACGGATATACCTCGGCCCAGGGCGCGTTGCCCGTGCGCAAGGCTGTCGCCGACTATATAAACGGCAATTTCGGCGACCACGTCACCGCAGACGACATATACATGACGTGCGGGGCGGCCGCCGCGCTCACCATCTCGCTGTGCGCGCTGTGCGAAGAGGGGGACGAGGTGCTGTCGTTCTCGCCCTATTTCCCGGAATATTCGGTATTCGCCGCCACGGCGGGCGCAAAGCTCGTGCCCGTTCCCACGGACGAAAATTTTGATATAGATGCAGAGGCGCTGCGCGCCGCCCTCACAAATAAAACGCGCGTGCTAATAGTCAACTCGCCCAACAACCCCACGGGCGTGGTGTACGGGGAAGAAAAGCTCAGGGCAGTATGCGATATTCTGAGGCAGCACTCTGCAAGTACGGGCAGCACGGTGTGGCTGCTCTCAGACGAGCCATACCGCGAACTTGTATTCGGCGGCGAACGGGTGCCGTATGTGATGAACCTCTACAAAAGCAGTATCGTCTGCTACTCATTTTCAAAGAGCCTCTCTCTGCCCGGCGAGCGAATCGGGTATATCGCCCTGAACAGGGAGGCGGAGGGGCGGGAGGACGTCTATGCCGCGGTGTGCGGCGCGGGCAGGGCGCTCGGATATGTATGCGCCCCCTCGATGCTGCAGTACGCCGTTGCAAAGCTGCTGGGCAAAACATCGGATATCTCCGTATACGCCCGCAACCGCCAAAGGCTGTGCACCGCGCTCACCTCTATGGGCTTTAAGGTAATACAGCCTCGGGGCGCGTTCTATATCTTCATGCAGTGCCCGGGCGGCGACGCCGAAGAATTTTCCCAAAGGGCAAAGCAGCTGGGACTGCTGCTCGTCCCCGGCGACGGCTTCGGCTGCCGCGGATATGTCCGCCTCGCTTACTGCGTCTCTCCCGGCATGATAGAGCGCTCGCTGCCCGCCTTTTCGGCCCTTGCCGCGCATTATATGTCGGGCAAATAAGTCTGCAAAGCAACATCAAACATAAAAAATTACATAATTCTTGATGGCACCGCGGGCAGGTAAACGGCCCGCCCTATCGGTATAAGCTTTTTTGATATTAAATAAGTTTACTGATTTTTTCAAGAATGACCGCAATTATTGTGGTATGTTTGACGTAATGATTATTGCACAACGAATACGTGAACTAAGACTTGAGAACCACTTTACGCAGGCGCAGCTTGCCAAGATGGTGGGGTGCAGTCAGCCCATGATAGTTCTCTGGGAAAAGGAGGTATGTGAACCTACGGCGTCCGCCATCGTGCGGCTTGCCGAAGCATTGGGCTGTTCATGCGACTACCTGCTCGGCTACGACGGCTATTGATAGCTTTGCTTTTCTTTAGCCCGGGCCGTCATGCGTAAAACACGGCGCGTCGCGCCGCAAAACCGCCGCTAAAGGAGAGGTTGGATCCCGCGTATATTCTGCGCGGCATCTGCGGCAGTTTTTGCCTTTGCGCCACAAGATCCAATTGCTGAAGCAGTCAGCGGCATGCAACTCAGCGTGCCTGTCTGCCGGAATGCAATATTCATGCAAAATTCAAGCAAAAAGCGCCGCATAACGCGGCGCTTTTTGCTTGTATGTCATATTCGGTGCGCCGCCTGTCGCGGCGCCTTTACTTTTTCGGGCAATTCTTCTTCAGTCGTCGTATCTTGCCAGCCTCTTTTTTAATGAGCGTATGTTCTCCTTTACGCTCTTTGGCGAGGCTCCGCCGTAAGATGTGCGCGCCTCGGCGCAGTTCTTTGCGCGCACCGTCTCGCATATGTCTATGTCGAAGTGCTCGTCAAAGCTCTGGAACTCCTCGATTGCCATGTTCTGCAGAGTGCGGTTTTCTGCTATGCACCAGCGCACTATCCTGCCCGTCACCTCGTGCGCGGTGCGGAAGGGCACGCCCTTCTTTGCAAGGTAGTCGGCAACGTCGGTGGCGCAGGCAAAGTCGCCTTCGGCTGCCTTCTTCATTCTGTTGCCGCGCAGCTGCATGTTGTCTATGAGTTCTGCCATTATCTTAAGGCAGCTTATGATCTGCTTTTCGGCGTCAAAGAATCCCTCTTTGTCTTCCTGCAGGTCTTTGTCGTATGCAAGCGGTATGCCCTTTAATGTGGTCAGTATGGCCATCAGGTGGCCGTAGACCCTGCCCGTCTTGCCGCGCATAAGCTCGGGTATGTCGGGGTTCTTCTTCTGCGGCATTATGGAGGAGCCGGTGGAGTACGCGTCGGGTATCTCAAAATAGCCGAACTCCTCCGCGGAGTACAGTATTATATCTTCGCACAGGCGCGAAAGGTGCATCATCGCCATAGAGGCGTTAAAGGCGTACTCGGCCACAAAATCGCGGTCAGAAACGCCGTCAAGCGAATTTTCGCACGGCCTGTCAAAGTCAAGCAGGGTGGCGGTCATGTTCCTGTCTATGGGGTAAGAAGTGCCCGCCAGCGCGCCGCTGCCAAGCGGCATCACGTTCATGCGCTTTCTCGCGGCGGCAAACCTGTCAAGGTCGCGCATGAACATCTCTGCATAAGCGTTGAAAAAGTGCCCCGCGCACATGGGCTGCGCCTTTCTCAGGTGGGTGTAGCCGGGCATAACGTATTTAAGCCCGCTTTCGGCCTTGTCGGTAAGGCTTGTAATAATCTCTTTCAGCGCCGCCATAACGTCGTCGTTCGAGCGGCGTACGTACATTCTGAAGTCCGTCGCCACCTGGTCGTTGCGCGAACGCGCCGTGTGCAGCTTTTTGCCGGTATCGCCTATGCGCGCCACCAGCTCGTTTTCTACAAAGGAATGTATGTCCTCGGCGTCCTTTATCTCTATGTTGCCCGCCTCTATGTCGGCGTAAATGGCCTCCAGCCCGCCGCATATCCCGTCGCTCTCTTCCGCGCTGATTATTCCGCACTTGCCAAGCATGCGCGCGTGCGCAACAGACGCCGTTATGTCTTCCCTCCACAACTTTTTGTCAAAGGGGAGCGAATCGTTAAAGTCGTCGGCGTCCTTGGCCGTGGGTTCTTCAAACCTTCCCTGCCACAGTTTCATCTTATACCTCGCAATTAAATTGACTTATTCGTTAAATTAAACTAAAATATATAGAGTATATAAAAATTATAACTTAAAAATCGCCATAAATCAAGCGTATTTTTTACGGAAGCAATTTTATGATAATTCTGGGCATAGACCCCGGGCTTGCCACAATGGGCTACGGCGTAATTGAAAAGAGGGCAGACGACAGCTGCGCGGCCGTGGACTACGGCGTGGTGCTCACCCCCAAAGAAGAGAGCCTGCCCGTGCGCCTCGCCATGCTGGAGGAGGGCGTGAACAAGCTCCTCAATAAATATAAGCCCGCAGAGGTAGCGGTGGAGGAACTGTTCTTTGCAAAGAACATCACCACAGGCATACCTGTTGCGCACGCGCGCGGCGTAATACTTTTAACGTGCGTAAAGTACTGCGGCAGGCTGTACGAATACACCCCCATGCAGATAAAGCAGGCGCTCACCGGCTACGGCAGGGCAGACAAGGTGCAGATGATGCACGTGGTAACGGCAATGCTCCGCCTTTCAAAGATCCCCCGCCCGGACGACGCTGCAGACGCCTTGGCCGTGGGTCTGTGCCATGCGCACACCTCCCGCTTCGGCAAATTGTTCGGCATAAAATAAGTTCACGCAATAAGTTCACGAAATTTTACGACTGGCCGAGTCGCAAAGAGATCTCTCCGCGCGGGCTTATGCCCTTGGTCGAGATGACATAAAAATGCATGTCATTGACGTAATCGAGCCCTGCGGGCAAACGATATGTTACTAAAGTCGCTTTGCTCCTTACAACTAAGTGAGACGTAGGCGAACGCATGGAGAAATCTCGTTTCTCAAAATCACGGAAATTGTCACGCGCGGCCTGCGCGAAAAAATTGTAAGTAAGTTATAAATAAACGTCGCAAGGCGGGTTTCCCGCCGCAGCAGGCCCCAATTTGCGCATACCTGCGCATCTGCCGTTTTCCGCAAGCGGAAGTCCTTCGGCAGGGCAGCGGGCAAAGCCCTCGCGCAGCAGGGTGAATTTGCGCAATTATATAATCGAGAGCACTCAGAATTGCGCAAAGAGGGGCAGCGCCCCTTAGGTCACGGAAATTTTCGCGCACGGCCTGCGCGAAAATTTCGTGAAAAAGGTCTTACTATGATCGGTTATCTCAAAGGTAAAATTTTATCGCTCAGCGAAGATACGGCGCTCATCGAAACGGGCGGCGTCGGTTACGAAGTTCTTTGCTCGGCCTCCGCGCTTGCCTCTTTAAGCGGCAAAACCGATGGCGAGGTATATACCTACCTTCAGGTGCGCGAAGACGGCATCAGCCTGTTCGGCTTCTCTTCTCCTGCAGAAAAGAATATGTTTTTAAAGCTTGTATCCGTTTCGGGCGTAGGCCCCAAAATGGGCATAGCTGTGCTTTCGGGCATGGATATAAATTCGCTGGCGGTAGCCATCGCCTCGTCCGACGTTAAAAAGCTCAGCACGGTAAAGGGCCTCGGCAAAAAGACGGCGGAGCGCATAATTTTAGAGCTGCGCGAAAAAGTTTCTGGCACGGCTGCCGCGGCGCCTGCAAAGGGCGCGCCCGCACCCGTGTTTGTGGAAGACGGCGACGAAGACGCCGTTGTTGCGCTCATGTCGCTCGGCTTCACCCGCGCAGAGAGCGCCCGCGCCATAGAAAGGGCGCATGCCGAAGGCGCCGTGTCGCTTGAAGACGTCATCCGCGCCGCCCTCCGCAGCATGTGATTGAGGTTAGCCCCTTCAAACTCACGGAATTTTAACGGCGCGGCCCGCCGTCAAAATTCGTGAATTAAATAATAATCATGTCGCAAGGCGGGTTTCCCGCCGCAGCAGGTTCGCCTCGTGCCTCGTTGGTCGGCTCCGCAACGCCTCACGCTAACGCTCGGCATGTTGCGGTCTCTCCGCGGCACACGAACAGCGGGTGTCCGCTGTTCTACGGAACGTGCCGCTCGTCTCAATTTGCGCATACCTGCGCCTGAGCAGGGTGAATTTGCGCAATTATATAATCGAGGGCATTTAAGATTGCGCAAAGAGGGGCGGCGCCCCTCAGGTCACGGGAATTGTCGCGCACGGCCTGCGCGACAATTCCGTGAAGAGGTTTTTTATGTTTTTTGACGACGAAGAGTTCGGAACGGAGGAAGAGGACAGGCTTGTAAAGAGCACCAAGGGCGAATACGACGCCGAGGAAAACGTTCTCCGTCCCAAAACGCTTGCCGACTATGTAGGTCAGGTCAAGGTAAAGGAAAATTTAAACGTATATATGGCTGCCGCAAAAAAGAGGGGGGAGGCGTTAGAGCACGTCCTCCTTTACGGCGCGCCCGGCCTTGGCAAAACCACGCTCGCGCATATCATTGCAAACGAAATGGGCGGCACGCTGAAGCTTACTTCCGCCCCCGCCATAGAGCGCAGCGGCGACCTTGCCGCCATTCTCACCAACCTCAACGACGGCGACGTGCTGTTCATCGACGAAATACACCGCCTCAACCACAGCGTGGAGGAGATACTCTATTCCGCCATGGAGGACTACGCCCTCGACATAATCGTCGGCAAGGGCCCCAGCGCGCGCAATATACGTTTTTCGCTTAAAAAATTCACGCTTATAGGCGCCACCACCAGGGCGGGCATGATAGCCACCCCCTTAAGGAACCGCTTCGGCATAATCTGCAGGCTGGAGATGTATACCCCCGCAGAGCTTAAAGAGATAGTGCTCAAAAGCGCGGTAAAACTCGGCGTTAAAATAGAGGACGCCGCCGCTGAGGAAATTTCCAAGCGTTCCCGCGGCACGCCCAGGATAGCCAACAGGCTTTTAAAGCGCGTGCGCGACTTTTCAGAGATAGGCGGCGAGGGCGTCATCTCGCTCAGCGCCGCACGCTTTGCCCTCGGCAGAATGGAGATAGACGAACTCGGGCTGGACGAAACCGACCGCGCCATTTTGCGTGCCATGGTGGAAAAGTTCGACGGCCGCCCCGTGGGGCTTGAAACGCTTGCCGCCACGGTAAACGAGGACGCCAACACCATAGAGGACGTGTACGAACCGTACCTTCTCCAGCTCGGCTTTATTGCGCGCACCCCGCGCGGCAGAATGATATTGCGCGGCGGATATGAACATTTAGGATATAAGGTATCTGAAAGGCAGGCGGCGCAGCTCTCGCTTTTCAACAAGGACGAAAATGACGGAAACTAACTCGGGCAGCCTGCCCGAAAACGCAGACAATATAAATAATACCGAAAACACTGCGGGCGAAGAGCGCGACGTGTTCGCAAGCGGCGCGCCCACAGACCTTAAAAAGAGCGATTTTTACTACGACCTGCCCGAAGAGCTCATCGCCCAGACCCCCGTCGAGCCGCGCGATTCCTCGCGCATGCTTGTGTATAACAGGGCGGAGGACAGGGTGGAACATAAGATCTTCCGCGACATAAAGCAGTACCTTCGCCCTGGCGACGTGCTGGTTATAAACAATACCAAGGTGTTGCCCGCAAGGCTGTACGCCCATACCGAACACGGCGGAAAGGTAGAGGTGCTCTTATTAAAGCGCATTTCCTCTTTAAGGTGGGAGGTGCTTGTAAAGCCCGGTAAAAAGTGCCGCCCCGGCACTCGGCTTGTGGTGGACGAGGGGCTTTCGCTCACGGTAAATTGCGTAACGGAGAGCGGCGAACGCATAGTCGATTTCGAGTGCGACGGCGTGTTTGAAGAGGCGCTCGCTCGCGTGGGAACCATGCCGCTGCCGCCGTATATCCACCAAAAACTCAAAGATCAGAACCGATACCAGACGGTATACGCCCGCACAGACGGCTCTGCCGCCGCGCCCACCGCAGGCCTGCACTTCACCCCGCAGCTTCTGGAAGAGATAAAGGGCATGGGCGTGCAGGTAGCGCAGATACTCCTGCACGTGGGGCTGGGCACCTTCCGCCCCGTAAAGGAGGACGCCATAACCGCCCACAAGATGCACAGCGAGTATTACGAGGTAGGCGAGGAGGCGGCGGAAATGATATCCAAAGCCAAGCGCGAAGGCCGAAGGGTGATCGCCGTGGGCACCACCTCGGTGCGCACGCTGGAGAGCGCCGCCAATGCAGACGGCACCATTTCTCCCTGTCACGGCAATACCTCAATATTTATATATCCGCCCTATAAGTTCAAATGTGTGGACTGCCTTATAACCAACTTCCACCTGCCCGAAAGCACTCTGATAATGCTTGTATCCGCCCTCGTCGGGCGTGAAAAGACGCTGGAGCTGTATAGGCTGGCGGTGGAGAACAGGTATCGCTTTTTCTCCTTCGGCGATGCAATGATGATTGTATAAGCGGCGCATCTCTGTGTCGCGCTTGCGGTTCCGCTCAGTCACTTACCTATAAGTAAGCTCCTTCGCAGCATTCCGCACGCTCCTTGACCTGCTTGCTTCTCCAACATCATGCTCCGCGTAGTTTGCTCGGTTCTAAGCCAAACATGCCCCGCGTAAACTTTTTCGCGGCGTTCCGCACGCTCCCCTTGCCTCCCTTATTAAGGGGGGAGGGCTTGCCACAGGCAAGCCAGGGGGGATTTTACTTGCTTCTCCAACATCATGCTCCGCGTAAACATGCGGCGGGAAACCCGCCTTGCGACGTTTATTATCTTTAGATAAAATTCTCTTCAGGTTTTCCTCGCGCGCCTCGTCTTGCCCGGTTCTGAGCCAAACATGCTCAGCGTTTCAATATGTCATTGACGCGATTGGCGCTGTGCGCAGCAAGACGCGATTGGCGTTATGCGCAACAATCGCTATTCCGTTCCTTACGCTATTCCGTCGCTTTGCTCCTTATGACCGGGCAAAGCCCGCATGGAGAAATCTCTGCCATGCACCTTGTCCCCCTTGTGTAAAGAGGGAATTGCCATACACCTTGTCCCCCTTGTGTAAAGGGGGAATTAAAGGGGGATTGTAATCCCGCCGACTTAATTTCACTTTGTTCTGTTAAGTCACCGTATAATTAAATTCAATTAAGGTACTCAATGTCACAAAATTTTTCTTTCGAAGTTCAACACGTTGAAAAGCATACCGGCGCGCGCGCCGGCGTTTTTCATACGCCACACGGCGACGTTCTCACCCCCGTATACATGCCCGTGGGCACCCAGGCCACGGTAAAGGGCGTGCTCCCGCGCGACCTCAGGGAGGCGGGCAGTTCCATAGTCCTCTCCAACACATACCACCTGTACATGCGCCCCGGCGACGAAATTGTTGCCAAGGCGGGCGGTCTGCACAAGTTCATGAACTGGAACGGCCCCATCCTCACCGACAGCGGCGGTTTTCAGGTGTTTTCGCTTACAAAACTGAATAAAATCAAAGAGGAAGGGGTATACTTCAACTCACATATAGATGGTTCGCGCCACCTGTTTACGCCCGAAAAGTCCATATCCATACAGGAAAATCTTGGCGCCGACATAATAATGCAGTTCGACCAGTGCAGCGAATACGGCTATACGCACACTCAGGCGGAGGAGGCCATGGAGCTCACCTCGCGCTGGCTTGAAAGGTGTGTCGCCGCAAAGACACGCCCCGACCAGGTGCTCTTCCCCATAGTTCAGGGCAACATGTATAAGGACTTGCGCGAAAAAAGCCTTAAGCGCGCCATGGAATACGCCGACTGCGGCATAGGCATAGGCGGCCTTTCGGTGGGCGAACCCAAGCCGCTCATGTACGAGATCCTCGACTTCATGCAGCCCATGCTGCCCGAAAACATGCCCCGCTATCTCATGGGCGTGGGCAGCCCCGACTGCCTTATAGAGGGGGTAAAGCGCGGCATAGACATGTTCGACTGCGTGCTCGCCACCAGAATAGCCCGCAACGGCACGGCATTCACTTCCAAGGGCAAAATAGTTGTGCGCAACGGGCAGTATAAGGAAGATTTTTCCACGCTGGACGAAGATTGCGACTGCTACTGCTGCAAAAACTATACAAAGGCGTATCTTCGCCACCTTTTGAACGTGGACGAAATGTTGGGCGCAATGCTCTTAAGCCTGCACAACATAACCTTCCTGCACAGGCTGATGCGCCGCATGCGCGAGGCAATTTTTGCCGACAGCCTGGAAGATTTCGCCCGCGAATTCTATGCAAAATACGGCGGCTGAGCCGCTGCCGTCATGCGCGTTGCGCCCGTCCTTCGTCGGCGCCTTTTGCGCAATTTGGCGAAAATTTTCTGAAAACGATGTGAAAGTTTGGCAAGGCGCATATTTCAAGCGCAAATTGCTTGCAAAAATGCATAAAAAATTGTATATTATTTATACCTAATTAAAAAAACAAGTAAAAATTATCTAAAAATCAAGGAGCAGAAAAATTTATGCTTAGTTCACTTTTGGCAGAGGGCGATGCCGCCAACAACGCCGGCAGCGGCTGGGTAACGTGGGTCATCCTTGCCGTATTCATCGTTATAATAGTAGTGTTCTTCGTCATCTCATCCCGCAGGAACAAGAAAAAGCAGGAAGAGACAGAGCAGATCATGAACGCCGTAAAGCCGGGCAACAAAGTAAAAACCATTGGCGGCGTGTGCGGAATAGTGGTCGAGGTAGACCCCGACGAAAACACCTTCGTGCTCGAAACCGGCTCCGAAACTACCGGCAAGTGCTACATGAAGTTCGATAAGCAGGCCATCTACCAGACCGACGCCGTAGTAGAATCTTCCGACGACAAGAAGGAAGACAAGAAGGACGAGGCCGAAGATAAGGCTGAAGAGCCCTTCGAAGAAGCTTCCCCCGCCGAAGAAACTGCCGCTCAGCCCGAAGAAAAGACTGAGGAAAAGGCAGAGGAAAAGGCCGAAGAAAAGTCTGAATAAAGTCATAAACGCATATATCTCCGCATAGTTTTAAACTGTGCGGAGGTTTTTTTATGCGCGAACATATACTTCAGGTAGTCAAAGCCACTCTGGCGGCAATAATATTCTCTCTTGCTTGCGTGCTCGTCTTTTCGCTGTTCGTCCAGCTGTTCTCGCTGTCGTCGGCGGTAATAAAGCCCGTCAACCAGGTGCTCAAAACGCTGTGCATAGCGGCGGGCGGCATACTGTTCATCCGCGGCAGCGGCGGCATTGTAAAGGGCGCGGTGTACGGCGCCGTGGCGGTGCTGGCAACGTATGTGCTGTTTTCGGCCATGTCGGGCGACTTTTCCGTTACCGGCTTTTTTGCGCTTGAAGTGCTCATCGGCGCCGTTTCGGGCGCGGTCAGCGGCATCATAGGCGTAAATATAAAGGGCAGAAACTGAAATCTTTAAAAATCGCTTGATTTTTCTTTTGCCTTATTCTATAATATAAAAAAATGACTTGCAAAGGAGTTCAACGCCATGATAAAGACTATAGCAAAACCCTCTGAAAGAAAGGTGACCGGCTGCGGCGAATGCAGAAGCACCTGCCAGTCGGCATGCAAAACCAGCTGCACTGTGGGCAACCAGAGCTGCGAAAGGATAACAAGAGAAGAAAGACCGGACAAAGAAACCAAGTAAATTTTCATATCGGAAATTTTTAAGGAGCAGAAGTTTCTCTGCTCCTTAAAAAATGTCATAGGAAATTCAGCGCGCATGCACTGAATTTTTCTGCGTTATATTCATTTGTTTAAATTATGATCCACGTATTCAACTATAAAACGCATTATTATATATACGATACGGGCAGCGCCAGCCTGCACGAGTGTGATAAAAACACTGCAACTTACTTAAAGGCGCTTGAAGAGGGCACCGTTCCCGCCCTTTCGCAGGAAGATATAAACGCCGTCCGCGCAGACGTGGAAACGCTTGAAGGGGAGGGGCTTTTAAACGCGCCCGAACCCGAGGCCTATCCTGTAAAGTCCAACGAGGTAAAGGCGCTGTGCATTCATATCTGCCACGACTGTAACCTGCGCTGCCGCTATTGCTTTGCCGACGAGGGCGCATACCACTCCGCGCGCGAATTTATGAGCGAGCAGACTGCAAAGCAGGCCATAGACTTCCTTATAAAAAACAGCGGCAGCCGCAAGGTGCTTGAAGCCGACTTCTTCGGCGGCGAGCCTTTGATGTGCCTTGATACCATCAAAAACGTGGTGGCTTACGCGCGCGAACAGGGCGAAAAATACGGCAAAAGGTTCCTGTTCACCACAACCACCAACGGCGTGCTGTTAAACGACGACGCTGCCGACTTTTTCAACCGCGAAATGGAGAACGTAGTCCTCTCGCTGGACGGCCGCCCCGAGGTGCACGACGCTATACGCAAAACGGTGAACGGCAGGGGCAGCTTTGATATCTGCTTTAAAAACATAAAAAAGTTTGTTGAAAGCCGCGGCGATAAGAGTTATTATGTGCGCGGCACGTTCACCGCAAAGAACCTCGACTTCTCCAACGACGTAATGTTCCTTGCCGAAAGCGGGTTCGACTCCATCTCCATGGAGCCCGTCGTCACCGATATCCCCGACCTGCAGATAAGGGCGGAGCACATGCCCCGCATCTGCGAGGAGTACGAGGTATTGTGCGAAAAGTACCTCGACGCCTACAAAAAGGGCAGGGGCTTCAACTTTTTCCACTTCAATATAGACTTAGAGGGCGGCCCCTGCCTTTCAAAGCGCGTATCTGCCTGTGGCGCGGGCAACGAATATTTTTCGGTGGTGCCCAATGGCGACATCTATCCCTGCCACCAGTTTGCCGGCAACAAAGATTTTTATATGGGCAACGTGTACGAAGGCAGGCTCAACGCGGATATCCGCTCGCGCTTTGCCACGTCCTGCCTGTTCACGCGCAAAAAGTGCAGCGGCTGCTTTGCCAAGTTCATATGCAGCGGCGGGTGCAGCGCCAACAACTACAATTTCACCGGCGATATAGAGCAGCCCTACGAAATTACGTGCGCCATGATGAAAAAGCGCATAGAGTGCGCCATGCACATACTTGCCGAAAAGAAGAGGTTGTCTTCGGGCAAGTGAGGCGCGCGGACGGCATAAAGCCGCCGCCAAAGTGAAATTTGCATAAAATTAGCTTATTTTTTGCCGTAACGATTGGGTAATTGATTGACGGCGGGCTGATTTTTTAATATAATGAAGAAGTTGATTTTACTAAACCTTATAAGTTGATTTTCGTTTATGCAAAAGGCAGTGCAAAACGGCCTTTTTAAACGATAAGGAGAACGCAGATGGGCAAGATCAAATCTGCCATAATCACCGCCATAATCGCGCTTGCTACACTGGCACTATTTCTGTTCGGTGTTATCTCGTGCGCGCTTCCCGGCGGGGTGAACAGGTATAATTCAATACTTGCAAGCATAAATCTCGGCGCCGAACTCTCGGGCGACGCCTATTCCGTGCTTCTTCCCGAAGGCGTTATAAGCGCCGAAGAATACGACTTCACCGTGGCTGAAGAGGGCGAAGAGGCCGATGATATGAAGCAGTCATACACTCAGGCTCCCGGCGGCTCGTTCTATGTTGAAAACACTCTGCTCAACAGCTTTGCCTCAGACGGCACCGCCGATACCGCGGATGAGCGCGCCCTGGCATTCGAAGAGCTTTCCCAAAAGATCGCAGCCGATGCCGACATAGTTGCCGCAAGACTGAGCGGCAGGAACCTCACCTCGTACAGCGTGGGCGTTCTCGGCGGATATGCTCTCCGTGTTGCCGTTCCCACCAACTTCTCGTATGCGGCATATTCCGGCAACGATACGGGCGCCCGCTCTGAGTATATAACCACTGCAGGCACCACCATAAGCCATCTTTCGCTCGGCGGCGAGCTCACGCTCAGAAACAACGAATACGGCGTAAGGGACAGGGTATCCGCCGCGCAGAACGCTGCAGGCACCACCGAAACGCGCAACATACTCGGCGCAACGCTCAGGGTAGAAGATATATTCCAGAGCGTAACCTACTACGCAATGGGCGGCACATATGCCGTAAGGATCAACCTTACCGAACAGGGCGCCGAAGAAATTTCGCGCGTGTCTGCATACATTGCCGATACCTCTACCACCAGCGACCAGACCATAAGGTTCTACGTGGGCGAAACCAGCGTAATAGACCTCACGTGCGAGTCGCAGATAACGGGCAGAACTTTCTATATACAGTGCAGCACCGAAGATCTTGCTCGCGACTACGCGGCCCTTCTCAATTCGGCGGCAACGGGTAATTCGCTCGAATATGTCTACGAATATAATGATATAGTATACCAGACCACCCCCGGCGGCGAAAACACGGCAATGTTCCTTGCAATAGCCGCGCTTGCGGTGCTTGCTGTTATAATTGTTGCGGCTGTCGTGCGTTACCGCGGCCTCGGCGCAACGTTCGCGCTCATGTCGCTGCTGTTTGCAGGCGCCATGATAGCAATCGTCTACCTCGTGGGCGTAACGCTCACCACCATGGGCGTGTTCATGGCGGCAATGTGCTACATGCTGTTTGCGGGCTGCAACTTCTGGTCGTTCGAACAGATCAGAAGGGAGAGCGACGCGGGCAGAACTATTCAGGCGGCAGTTAAAACCGGTTACAAGAAGACGTTTACGGGCATCCTCGATATGCACATCGTGCTGCTTGTCGTGTCCGTTCTTCTCACACTGATATGCGGCGGCGAACTTGCCGCATGCGGCATGATAATGCTCATCGGCACGCTGGCTTCTTATCTGCTTCACTGGTTCACAAGGTTCAGCTGGTATGTAACTATGTCGCTTGCACGCGACAAATATAAATTCTGCGGATTCAGCAGGGAGGCTTTTGACGAAGATGAATAAGTTAAGATTCTCCTCTAAGATGCACCTCTTTATAATAATTTCCGTCGCAGTGGTGGCAGTCGGCCTTATAATGGGCCTGGTGTTCCACTTCACGTCCGGTTCCTTCTTCAACTGGGGCGGCGACTACGCCTCTTACCGCACGGTGGAAGTTCAGTACTCCGTACATGAGATAACCGCCGAAGAGGTAATGGAGGCAAGCGACGCCGCGTTTGAAGAAAACGGCGTAAGTTACTTCACTTACGTAACTTCCGGCGCCTCTACCGAGAGCCGCGTAGAGTTCAGGTTCACCGCTTCAAACGATCCCGAAGCGTTAACAAGGGCTGCGGCCGCCATAAACGAAGAGGTGGGCATGGCAAGCGACAACACCGGCTTTGCCACCGCCTACAACAACCTCACCGCACACTTCAACAGCAACAGGGATATAATGTATGCCGGCATAGCCGTGGCTGCGGCAGTGGTGTTCCAGTTCCTCTACTTCCTTATAAGGTACAAGTTCACCATGGCCGTTGCGGCGTTCATCGCCGACGTGCACAACCTTGCAATATTCTACGCGCTGCTTGCCATCACGCGCACCATGGTATCTTCTTCGGTGATCGCCCTCTCGGCAATAACCGTAGTCATAACCATGATCTGCTGCGCGGTAATGTTCGACAGGATGCGCAAGAACTTCCGCACCGACGAATACAAGGCGATGCCCTCGTTTGAACAGTCCGATCTTTCCGCTCAGGCGGCATTCCCCGCTGTAAGCGTCATTTGCGGCGGCCTGTTCGTGGCAATACTTCTCGCGCTCGCCGTTACGGCGATAGCGGGCGGAACGGCCTTCGGCCTGTTCATGCCCTGCCTGTGCGCGCTCATAGCAGTGGTTTCCTGCTGGTACGGCGTTGCGTTCTTCACGCCTTCGGTATATTCGCGCCTTAAACAGCGCAGCGATAAATACGCCGCTTCAAAGTCCGTAAAATATGTCGGAGCAAAAAAAGCGGTAAAAAATGCTGAATAATACAACTTTCCTGTAAAAGGCGGGGCTTGTCCCCGCCTTTATTTATTTGTGTTTTTCTTTCATATGCTGTATAATATATGGTGAATACATTTCTTTTTTGCCGCGCCGCAAGCGGTCAGGCGGCATTTTAATACATCAATGAAGAGAATTTTACCAGAGTTTGAGTTTTCTGCCGAACAGACGGCGGAGATAGAACGGCTCGCCGAAAGTTGCTCGCTCACCCGCACTTCGGCGGCGATACTCTACGGCAGGGGTATAGACACCCCCCAAAAGGTTCAGGCATTTTCCCATCCCGGCAGGGAGCACTTCATTTCACCCTTCAAAATGAGAGGCATGACCGAGGCCGCCGCGCTTATAAAGCGCGCCCGCGACGAGGAGTGGGACGTGCTGGTGTACGGCGACTACGACGCCGACGGCGTGTGCGCCGCAACCATAATGGGCGGCGCGCTCAGGGACTACGGCATAGACGCGCGCGTATTCGTGCCCGAACGCCGCAACGGCTACGGCGTTACGGTATCTGCGCTGGAAGAGATATTCGAAGATTACTTCCCCCAGCTGGTCATCACGGTCGACTGCGGCATAAGCAACGCAGAAGAGGTGGAGTACCTCAAGGAGAGCGGGTGCGAGGTGATAGTCACCGACCACCACGAACTGCCCGAAAATATCCCCGACTGCATCTGCATAAACCCCAAGTTTGCCGACGGGTACCCGTACGATAATCTCTGCGGCGCGGGCGTGGCGTTCAAAGTGGCGTGCGCGCTGCTGGGCGACAAGGCGTATAAGTACCTCGACTTCGCCGCCCTTGCCACCGTGGCAGACAGCGTCCCCCTGATGGGTGAAAACCGCGACATAGTTGCCGAGGGGCTTAAACTTATAAACACAGCGCCGCGCAGGTGCTTTTCCAACTTTCTCACAAAATCGCAGGAGAGCGCCGACGCGCACACCCTTGCGTTCACCATAGCGCCCAAAATAAACGCCGCAGGCAGAATGGGCGACGCCGCCTCTGCCCTTGCACTGTTTTCCGAAACGGACGAAAAGGCGGTGTTCGACCTTTCGGCGCGGCTGACTTCATACAACCAGGAGCGCCAGCAGCGCTGCGACGAGCTGTACCTTCAGGCAAAGGCCAAACTTTCTCAGCGCGGCGCCTACGGCAGAATAATAATGCTGTGGGACGAAAGCTGGAATTCGGGCTTCGTGGGCATAGTCGCCGCCCGCCTTGCCGAGGAATACGGCAGGCCGGTAATACTGTTCGTAAACAACAACGGCATGCTCAAGGGCTCGGCGCGCAGCATAGACGGCGTAAATATCTTCGAGGCGTTAAAGGCGTGCTCGGATTTTATAAGCGAATTCGGCGGCCACTCGCAGGCGGCGGGCGTAAACGTAACGGAAGAAAATTTTGCCCTGCTTGAAGGTGCGCTCAACGACTATATGGAGCGCACTTACACCGCCGAAGACTTCATTCCCACCATCTATGTCAGCGGCAACCTGCAGGGCGAAAATGTATCGCGCCTTGCCCGTGAGCTTGAAACGTTTGAACCCTACGGGGTGGGCAACAAGCGGCCGCTGTTCGTTGCCGACGTTGCCGACTGCACCCCCAGGCCGCTCAAACAGCTTTCGCCGCACCTTGTCATCAAGTCGGGCGGGCTTGAGCTTATGTATTTCGGCGGGGCAAAGCATACCGAACTTCTGCGCTGTCCCGCGCCCAAAAAGCTGGTATTTGAATACAACGTGTCCCGCTTCCGCGGCAGGGAATATATCCGCGGCTTTGTGCGCGACGTGATATACAGGGCAGACTGCGGCGCATATGCCGCCGAATACATTGCCGCCAACGCGGTGCTGCGCGCCTGCGGTGAGGTAACAGTCCCTTCGCCAAAGGTGCTCGCCTCCGCCGAGATAGACGGCATGATGGCCGAGGACGACGGCGGCTACGGCACTCTGTACATAGCCGAAGACTATTCAACGCTTTCAAAATACAAAAATGCAGGGCGCTATTTTGCCGATATATTCAACCTTTCGGCGCGCAACCTTGCAGATACGGTGCTTGTGGCGCCCCGCCCCGACTGTGATTTTTCGGGCTACAGGCGCATAGTGTGGCTGGACAGGCCGCTTAAAATTACCAACCCCACCATAGCCGGCAAGCAGGTGTATGTCTGCGGCGATATATCGGGCACCGCCCCGCTCGAAGGGCTGGACAGCTCGCGCGAAGGGCTGCTTAAAATATTCTCCTTCATATCGGCAAACGCAGGCTCGGCAGAGGGGGCCTCGGCCGAAGAGGTGGCTTTCTCGGCACATTCGCCCTATAAAAAGTGCCAGCTTCTGTTCGCGCTCAAGGTGTTCGAAGAGCTGGGGCTGGTTTCGTTCGATTCCCGCCTTGTCGTGTACAGGGGAATAAAGACCGACCTTAAAAATTCGGCGCTGTACCGCGCGGTAGAGGGGCTCAGGGCGCACGCAAAACAATAATCGCGCCTGCGGGCATGTTTAAAATAATGCCCGGCGTCGTATAAAATAATAAAGAAATATGAAAAACGTTTTAGACAAGATTTATGAAAACTACCCCGAAGAGGAGCGCAAACTGCTCCTTTCGGCGTACAGCTATGCAGAGCAGATGCACGCCAACCAGAAGCGTGCCTCGGGTGAACCGTACTTCACCCATCCCTGCGCCGTGGCTGAAATATTGATAGATTTGGGGCTCGACGCGCCCACCGTTGCCGCGGCGTTTCTTCACGACGTAATAGAGGATACGCCCGCCACCAAGGAGGACATAATCAGCCGCTTCGGCGAGGAGATCTATACCCTTGTGGACGGGGTCACCAAGCTCGACAAGATCCACTACCAGACGCACGAAGAGGAGGATATCGAAAATTTCCGCAAGATATTTGTGGCAATGGCCAACGACGTGCGCGTAATAATCATAAAGCTTGCCGACAGGCTGCATAACATGCGTTCGCTCAACTTTCTCTCCGACGAGCGCCAGCAGCGCATAGCAAAGGAGACGCTTGAAATTTATACTCCGCTAGCGGGCAGGCTGGGCATTTCGCAGATGAAGTGCGAGCTTGAAGACCTGTGCCTTAAGTACCTCGACCCCAAGGCATACGAATACCTTGTCACCAACATTCACCAGAAGTTGGAAGAGCGCCGCTCGTTCATTGATGCGTGCGTGGCAGAGCTGAAAGAACTTCTGGAAGAGAGCGGCATAAAGGGCGACGTGTTCGGCAGGCCCAAGCACTTCTATTCCATATACAAAAAAATGAAAAACACGGGCAAAACGCTCGACCAGATATACGACCTCTCGGCGGTGCGCGTCATTGTTAACACCACCGAAGAGTGCTACGAGGTGCTCGGCAAAATACACAAAAAGTGGAAGCCCGTTCCCGGCCGCATCAAGGACTACATCGCCATGCCCAAGCGCAACATGTACCAGTCGCTGCACACAACGGTGGTAACAGATTTCGGCCAGATATTTGAAATACAGATAAGAACTTTCGAAATGCACCGCATGGCCGAATACGGTATCGCGGCGCACTGGCGCTATAAAGAGCAGAAGAACGGGCAGGATAACAACTTCGACGCGCGCCTCGCGTGGATACGCGACGTAATGGACTGGGAGGGCAGCACGGGCAGCGCCAAGGAGTTTGTTGAAAGCTTAAAGACCGACCTTTATACCAACGAACTGCTCGTGTTCACCCCTCACGGCAAAGTAATTTCCCTCCCGCTTGAGGCCACGCCCATAGACTTTGCCTACGCCATCCATTCAGAGGTGGGCAACAAGTGCGTGGGCGCAAAGGTAAATTCCAAAATAGTCCCGCTCAACTCCGTGCTGCACACAGGCGACGTGGTGGAAATACTCACCTCGGCAAGCAGCAAAGGCCCCTCGTGGGACTGGCTCAAGTTTGTAAAATCCGGCTCGGCGCGCGCAAAAATAAGGCAGTTCTTCAAGCGCGAAATGAAGGAGGAAAATGCCCGCACAGGCAAGGCCATGTTGGAGGCCGAGGCCAAGCGCAAGGGTTACACGCTCAGCGAGATACTCACCGATGAATCGTTTGAAAAGCTCTCGCAAAAGCTCGTGTATTCCTCGGTGGACGAAATGTTCGCCTCCGTGGGCTACGGCGCGGTCAGCGTAAACCAGATAATCTACAAACTCATCGACTACTATAAAAAGGTAGTTCCCAAGGCGCCGGTATTGCCCGATAAAAGCGGCCATGTACACGCCTCCAGCGTTATAGTGCGCGGAATGAGCGGCCTTATGGTGCGCTTTGCGCGCTGCTGCAGCCCCGTTCCCGGCGACGACATCGTCGGCTTTGTTTCGCGCGGCAGGGGCGTTATAGTGCACCGTAAAGACTGCCCCAATTTAAAGGACTACGACCCCGACCGCATACAGCCAGCCCAGTGGTCTGAAGACACCGGCTCTGAATTCATGGTCGGCCTGCGCGTCGTGGCAGATAACTGCGACGGCATAGTCGCCTTCGTCACTTCAGAAATAGCCGCCATGCACCTTTCGCTCCAGCAGATAGTGGGCAGGCTCGATAAAAACAAGCAGACGGTAGTAGATATCAACGTGCGCCTGAACAAGCGCTCCGACCTCGACCTTCTCATCAACCATATAAAGAAGGATAAGAGGATAATCGACGTCTACCGCACATCAAACTAAAAACTTTGTATATGCGTCGCAATACTTTGTCGCGTTTACGGGTTTGCTCAGTCACTTACCTCTAAGTAAGCTCCTTCGCAACATTCCGCACGCTCCTTCTTGCCTCCCTTGCCAAAGGGGGGGAAGAGCGAGCATTGCGAGCGAAGGGGGGATTTTTGCTCGCATCTCCAACGTTTTTGCCCCGCGTTAAAATATAATGAAACCTTGCTTGAAACATTTATTATTAAAAAATAATTGTCATTTCGACCGAGCGGTAGCGAGTGGAGAAATCTATTCCTTAATCGTGCCTCCCCTGTCTAAGGGGAGGTGGCACGCGGAGCGTGACGAAGGGGTTTGGTTACGCGCAGAAGAATCTTTTCTTAATCGTGCCTCCCTTGCCAAAGAGAGGCGGCACGCGATAGCGTGACGGAAGGATTTTTATTTATTCAAAGTAATATAAAGCAGGTAAATATATGCTCAAAGTATTCAAAATTTACCCGCAGGGGTTTGCTTCCAATTCCTATATCGTCACTAAGGACGGAAAGACGGCGGTGGTGGTAGACTGCGCCCAGCCTGGGGTGTGGGATATGTGCGCCAAGCTCGGTTTAAAGCCCGCGGGCGTGCTTTTAACGCACGGGCATTACGACCATATCGGCGGCTGTGCGCGCTTCTCGCGCGAGGGCGTGCCCGTATACGCAAGCGCGGAAGAGGCGGCCAACATGTTTACTCCGCCCTATACCTCGCTCGGCTACCCCGTGGAAAGCTTCCCCGTAAACACCATAGGCGGCGGGCAGACGGTGACTGTCGCCGGCATAGATTTCAACGTGATATCTACGCCCGGGCACACTTCGGGCGGGGTATGTTACCTTGCGGAGGACTGTCTGTTCACGGGCGACACCCTCTTTTGCGAAAGCGTCGGCCGCACCGACCTGCCCACTGGCAGCGGTTCGCAGCTGGTCACCAGCGTTAAAAAACTGTACGCCCTTCCGGGCGACTACAAGGTATACTGCGGGCACGAGGAAGATACCACCCTCTCGCACGAGCGCGAAAACAACGCCTTCATAAGGTCATAAAATGCTTACTACAAACTGCGGTTTTCTCGCCGCCGAAATAATGGACGTCATCCGCCTGTTCGGGGCGGAGGGGGACGACTTTGTCCACACGTTCACGCACGACGGCGACAACTACATAAACACCATACAGTGCGGCTCCCACAGCCGCACTTTTACCGATACCTGGAAGGCGGAGGGCGAGCTGGACTTCAAGCGGTGCGCAAAGCGTTCGGCAAAGCTCGCCCTCTATCTTTTTCTCCGCAAAGACGGCCCCGACCTACCGTGGGGCGCGCTCACGGGCATCCGCCCCACAAAGATGGCCTACGCCGAGCTGGACGGCGGGCGCGACTTTGCCCCGCTCTTCAAAAAATTCTGCGTATCGGAAGACAATATTGATATCGTCCGCCGCGTAATACAAAGCCAGCGCGCCATATATTCGCGCAACCGCGGAGTGGGGGAGGATATATTCGTAGGCATACCGTTCTGCCCCACCAAGTGCGAATACTGTTCCTTTATCACCGCGCCCTATGCGGCTGTAAAAAAGTACGCCGATGAGTACGTTGAAAAGCTGATAGAAGAGATATATTCGCTGGGCAATATAATAACGCGCGTAAATTCGGTATACATAGGCGGCGGCACGCCGTTCTGCCTTGAAAACGAACAATTGACCCGCATATATGCCGCAATCAACGCCCTCGGCACGGGCGGCGCGGAGTTCACCGTAGAGGCGGGCAGGCCGGATACGTTCACCGAAGAAAAGCTTGCCGCCTGCAAAAAGGCGGGCGTTACGCGCATATGCGTCAATCCGCAGACCTTTTCAGACCAAACGCTTGCGCGCATAGGCCGCAGGCACACCGCCGAACAGACTTATGCGGCATACCACATGGCGGAAAAATACGGCTTCGACATAAACATCGACCTCATAGCAGGGCTGCCGGGTGAAAAGCTGCCCGACTTCAAAGATTCAGTTAGCCGCGCCGCGCGGCTGCAGCCGGCAAACATAACGGTACATTCGCTGTGTTTAAAGTCCGGCTCCCGTTTAAAGGAGCATACCTCGCGCATAGAGAGCGGCGAAATAGACGAAATGATAGCCTTTTCGCGCGAGGAGCTCACCTCGGCGGGGTATCAGCCCTACTACCTGTACCGCCAGAAGTACCAGGCGGGCGCCAACGAAAATATCGGCTGGTGCATGCCGGGCAAGCAGTGCGCCTACAACATAGGCACCATGGAGGAGATCTGCTCCAACATAGCCGTGGGCGCGGGCGCCATTTCAAAGCGTGTCTTCGGCGGAGGGGCGCGCATAGAGCGTGCCGCCGCCCCCAAAGATATCCCCACCTACATAAGCAAGTGCGGCAAACTTATAGCCGATCGCGCCGCCCTGTTTTCAAAATAACTCTGCCTGCCGCGCCGCCCTGTTTTCACAATAACAGATTTTACTGTTAGCCGTTAACATGCGGCGGCAATTTTCTGCACGCCGCGCTATTTTACTTGCTTTTATATAATTCTTATGCTAAAATAATCTCTGTTACGGCTACAAAGCGGTGCGAATACTCCACGCCCGACTTTGTTGCCCGCAAATTTTGTTCCATTACAGGAGGATAATTAAAAATGGAAAAGCAGGAAATCATAGCTAAATTCGCCACAAAGGAAGGCGATACAGGTTCTCCCGAGGTTCAGATAGCCCTTCTCACCGAGCGCATCAATCACCTCAACGAGCACCTCAAGATCCACATTCACGACAATCATTCCCGCAGGGGTCTTCTTAAGATGGTAGGTCGCCGCCGCGGTCTTCTCGACTACCTTAAATCCAAGGATATAGAAAGGTACCGCGCCATCGTCGCTGCTCTTAACTTAAGAAAGTAATTTTTCAACGTACAAAAAAGAGCGTCTGTTTTCTGTCGCTCTTTTTTTCATAAATTTTGTCTGCGGCGGGGTCGCCGCAGGCGCAAGAACAGACAAGGAGTGTTTAAATGAAAACCCAATTCAGACAGTTCAAAACAATGATAGGGGGCAGGGAGGTCGTTATAGAGACGGGCAAGTACGCCGAACAGGCCAACGGTGCGTGCGTTGTCCGCTGCGGCGATACCGCCGTTCTGGTAACGGTGTGCATGTCCCCCTCTCCCAGAGAGGGCATGGACTTTTTCCCTCTTCAGGTAGACTACGACGAAAAGATGTATTCCGTCGGCAAGATCCCCGGCGGCTTCAAAAAGCGTGAAGGCAGGGCAAGCGACAAGGCCATTCTCACCGCAAGGCTTATAGACAGGCCCCTTCGCCCGCTCTTCCCCAAGGGACTTTACAACGACGTGACCGTTGTTGCCCAGGCGCTCTCCGTTGAGCCCGACGTGGCTCCCGAACCCCTTGCAATGATAGGTTCGTCCGTTGCGCTCTCCATCTCCGATATCCCCTGGGCAGGCCCCACGGGCTCGGTAGTGGTCGGCCTTGTAGACGGCAAGTACGTCATCAACCCCGACCTTGCCCAGCGCAAGGCAAGCACCATTCACCTCAACCTTGCAGGCACTAAGGACGCCATACTCATGATAGAGGCGGGCGCAGACGAAGTTTCCAACGAAGAGATGGTCGGCGCCATCATGTTCGGCCATGAAGAGATCAAAAAGATCTGCGCCTTCATAGACGACGAAATAGTTCCCGCAGTCGGCAAGCCCAAGAAGGAGATGGAACTCTATCACATTCCCGAAGAGCTCGACAAGGCCGTGCGCGAATACGCCTCCGAAAAGATCGACTGGGCTATCGACACGTTCGACAGGCAGGAGAGGGAGGAGCGCCAGGCCCAGGCCGAAAAGGAAGTGCTTGAGCACTTCGCCGATATCTATCCCGAAAACACCCGCGAAATAAAGGACAGCTTATATTACCTCACCAAGGAAAAGGTGCGCGCCAAGATATTCGATAAGGGCATCCGCCCCGACGGCCGCGGCCTTAAGGACGTTCGTCCCATCTGGTGCGAGCGCCACGTTCTTCCCCGCGTTCACGGCTCGGCAGTGTTCACCCGCGGACAGACCCAGACGCTCACCACCTGCACGCTTGCAATGCTCTCCGAAGCTCAGAAGCTTGAAGGCCTCGACGACGAAACTTACAAGCGCTATATGCACCAGTACAACTTCCCCGGCTACTGCACGGGCGAAGCCAAGGCGCTCCGCAGCCCCGGCAGGCGCGAGATAGGCCACGGCGCACTTGCAGAACGCGCCCTTATTCCCGTACTCCCCTCCGAGGAGGAGTTCCCCTATGCCATAAGGGTGGTAAACGACATAATGTCGTCCAACGGCTCGTCCTCAATGGCGTCCGTATGCGGCTCCACCATGGCGCTCATGGACGCGGGCGTTCCCATCAAGGCACCCGTTGCAGGCGTTGCAATGGGCCTCATCAAAAACCAGGAGACGGGCGAATTCAAGGTTCTCACCGATATCCAGGGCCTTGAGGACTTCCTCGGCGACATGGACTTCAAGGTAGCCGGCACCACCAAGGGCATAACCGCCATCCAGATGGATATAAAGATAAAGGGCATATCCGAAGAGATAATGCACACCGCCATAGAACAGGCCAACGAGGGCAGGACTTTCATCCTTTCAAAGATGCTCGAGTGCGTTCCCGAAGTTGCTCCCGCGCTCTCGGTATACGCTCCCAAGATCATCAGCTTTGAGATTGACCCCGAAAAGATCGGCGACGTCATCGGCAAGCAGGGATGCGTGATAAAGAAGAT
Source organism: uncultured Clostridia bacterium (assembly GCA_944341075.1). Taxonomy (GTDB): domain Bacteria; phylum Bacillota; class Clostridia; order Christensenellales; family Borkfalkiaceae; genus Coproplasma. The sequence goes on along the minus strand of CALVLV010000019.1, from coordinate 11,910 downwards.
AATGGAAGAGACTGGCACGGATATCGACTTCAACGACGACGACAGCGGCCGCGGCTACATCTCCACCACAGGCCCCATCGAAAATGCCGAAAAGGCAAAGGCCATCATTCTTTCCATCGCACACGATCCCGAAGTGGGCGACATGTTCGTGGGCACGGTAGTGCGCATACTCAACTTCGGCGCGTTTGTAGAGTTCGCTCCCGGAAAGGACGGCATGATCCACATCTCCAAGCTTTCGGACAAGCGCGTAGACAAGGTTGAAGACGTAGTAAACATCGGCGACGTGGTAAAGGTAGAAATAATCAAGATCGGCGAAAAGGGCATCGACCTCAAGCTGCTTGAAAAACTTTCTTAAAAAGCAAAGGGTTTTAGGGCTTATAGAACTGATTTTTAAGTCTTATAAAGTCAAAAACCTTATAAATCTTATAAAAATGCAGCTCCCCGCTTGTTTGCAGGGAGCTGTTTTTTATTTTGCCCTTTCGGTCGGGCGCCGCCCATTTACTGTCATTGACGCTATTGGCGATAACGCGCAGCAATAGCTATTCCGTACTTTCTGTCATTTCAACCAAGGGCAAAGCCCGCGTGGAGAAATCTTTTCCGCAATGCAGCCTCCTCTGATAGGGGAGGTGGCATATTCGAGCAAGCGAGAATATGACGGTGGGATTTTTGAGATTTCTCCGCTGCACTCACTTTGTTCGTTCCGGTCGAAATGACATGTGGCAAAGCGGTCAAGTCCCCCTTTACTTACGGGACAAGCATTGCCATTCACCCTTCCGAAGACAGGTATTCAACCGCGCCGCAGAATATGGCGTATGCAAGTTGGTGGCGGTATTCGCCGTCAAGCAGCAGCTCCTCGTCCTGCGCGTTAGATAAAAACCCGCACTCAACTATAACCGAAGGGCTTTGGGTGCACTCCAGCATAAAATAGTCGCCCACAAGCGGGTCTGCCCTGCGCATGCCTTCCATGCCGTTCAGACTGTTCTGCACGCTCACGGCAAGCTGCTTTCCGCCCTCGCTGCCCTTGCGGAAGAACACCTGGGCGCCCCGCCGCGCGCTGTCCGAATAAAAATTCTGGTGTACGGAAATAACCATATCGGCGCCGCACTCTTCAATTATTTCGCGGCGCCTTTTCATATCGCGCAGTTTGAACCCCTTTGTCGGCAGCCCGTACAGCCCGGCCTGGCTCTTTCTTGTCATCACGGCGGAAAACCCCGCCGCCTTGAAGCAGCCTGCAAGCTCGCGCGCGACGGCAAGGTTTATGTCGCTCTCCTTAACGCCGCTGTTCTTTCCGCGCACGCCCGCGTCAATGCCGCCGTGCCCGGCGTCTATCACCACCACAACGGGGGAATATGCGGTGTTTGCGGCGGCCGCGCCGCAGGCAAGTCCCGCCGCCGAAGAAAACGCAATTATTGCGGCGGCAACGGCAAGCGCGCCCCGCTTTACGGTAAACAATTTCACGCTATATACTACTGATTATTTGATTTTTTTATGACTTGGTGGTATAATTAACTAAATATTCAAACTGGGGTATTATGTTCGCTAAGGATGAATTCATGCCGCCCGAGCGGGCGCGCCAACTCAACCCTGTAACGCTCGCGTTCGTGGGCGACGCCGTATATTCGCTGTATGTGCGCGAACGGCTGGTTTTAAAGGGCGACTATAAGACGGGCACGCTGCAAAAACTTGCCTCGGCAAGCGTTTCGGCGCGCGGGCAGAGCGCCCTGTGCGAAAAGCTTCTGCCGCTTTTTACCGAGGAGGAGGCAGACATATTCCGCCGCGGCCGCAACGCCAAAAAGCCGACGCGCGCAAAAAACGCCGCGGTGGGCGAATATAACCGCTCCACGGGGCTGGAGGCGGTAATAGGCTATTTGTACCTTACCGGGCAGTACCAAAGGATAGACAGTCTTTTAAAGGAAGAAGATGAAAACTGAGGGCAGAAACGCCGTTTCAGAGCTTATAAAGAGCGGCAAACCTATTGAAAAGATAGTAATGGAAAAGGGCGCGCAGGGCTCGCTGGGCAAAATATTCGCCGAAGCCCGCAAGGCGGGCATACGCGTGCAGTTTGCCGACATGAAGGCGCTCGACAGGCTGAGCGCCACAGGCCACCACCAAGGCGTTATAGCCTTTGCCGCCGAATACGAGTATTCCGACCTCGACGACATAATTGCCGAAAGGGGCGAAAAGGGCGGGTTTATCATTCTGTGCGACGGCATAGAGGACGTGCATAATTTGGGCTCTGTAATCAGGGTGGCCGAGTGTGCGGGCGCCGACGGCGTGGTCATTCCCGCGCAGAAGTCGGCCTCGGTGACAGAGGCGGTCATACGCATATCGGCGGGCGCCGCCAACCACATAAAGGTGGCAAAGGTGCCTTCGCTCAACGCCGCAATAGAAAGGCTCAAAAAGGAAAATTATTGGGTGTACGCCCTTGAAGCCGACGGCAACAGCATATATTCCGCCGACCTCTCCGGAAGCGTCGCCCTGGCCATCGGCGGGGAGGACAGCGGCGTAAAAAGGCTTACGCGCGAGCGGTGCGACGGGGTGCTGTCGCTGCCCCTTCTGGGCAAGGTAAATTCGCTCAACGCGTCCGTCGCGCTCGGCATAGCCGCATACGAAGTGGTGAGATGCAGACTGAAAAATTGAGCGACGAACAGCTGGCGGCGCTTTCGCAGTCGGGCGACAAAACCGCCACCGAACAGCTGTTAAAGCGGTATAAAAACGTAGTTCTTTCAATAGCGCGCAGGTTCTTTTTGTCGGGCGGCGAAACGGAAGACCTTCTGCAGGAGGGCATGTGCGGGCTGTATTCGGCGATAGAAAGTTTTTCGGGCGGCAAATCGTCATTCTCGCCGTACGCCGTGCGCTGCATACGCAACCGCATAATCGACGCGGTAAAGGCCACCCGCGCGGCAAAATATTCGGCGCTCAACAACTTCCTGCCCATAGTTGAGGTCGGCGAAGAGCTGTACCCCTCGCAGGAAAACCCCGAAGACGAGCTCATCCGCCGCGAAAACAGGCGGGAATTTTTGCAGAAGATAAGCAAAAACCTTTCGTCTTTTGAATTTAAAGTTACGGTAATGTATATGGACGGGCTGACCATGGCAGAAATTTCCTCCTCCACGGGCAAGCCCCCCAAGAGCATAGATAACGCCCTTCAGCGCGCAAAGCGCAAGCTTTCCGCCCTGCTGTAAGGGCAAGGTAGGGTGAATGGGTATATGGCATACCTTGCGTTTTACAGAATGTTCCGCCCGGACACTTTGGATAAGGTAGTCCGCCAGGAACACATAATCAAAATACTCAAAAACCAGATAGAAAGCGGCAAAATAGGCCATGCGTACCTGTTCTGCGGCCCGCGCGGCACGGGCAAAACGTCCGTAGCCAAAATTTTTGCGCGCGCCATCAACTGCGAGCACCCCGTAAACGGCTCGCCCTGCGGCAAGTGCGCAACCTGCCTTGCGCTTAAAAACGGCGCCAACCTTGATATTTCCGAAATTGACGCCGCCTCCAACAACGGCGTAGACGAAATGCGCGACCTGCGCGAAAAGGTGCAGTATCCGCCCGTGGCGGGCAGGTATAAGGTGTACATCATAGACGAAGTGCACATGCTCACCGCGTCGGCGTTCAACGCCGTGCTCAAAACGCTGGAAGAGCCCCCCGCTCACGCCGTGTTCATACTCGCCACCACCGAACCGCAAAAGATCCCCGCAACCATACTTTCGCGCTGCATGCGCTTCGACTTCAAGCTCATTCCCCAGCACGACCTGGAGGGGCTTTTAAAGGACATTTTAAACAAGATAGGCAAGGAGTATGAGGAGGAGGCCGTCGCCGCCATAGCCCGCGCGGGCGCAGGCAGCGCGCGCGATACGCTCTCCATTGCAGATATGTGCGTTTCGTACTCCGCCGGCAAGCTCACTTATGAAGACGTAAACGCCGTGCTCGGCAGCGCCGACTTCTACAAGATAGCCGAAGTGGTGAAAATGCTGCTTACGGATAATTCGGGCGGAGCGCTCTCCGCCGCGGAAGAAGTTTTTTCGGGCGGCAAATCTGCAGGCGTGTTCGTAAAGGATATACTTGCGTTTTTAAACAACGTGGCAGTGGCAAAAATGTGCAAAAATGCAGGGCAGATACTAAACCTTCCGCAGGAGATGTTCTCTGCCGTGCAGGAAATAGCCCGCGCCGACGGCCACAAAATACTGCGCGCCACCGAAATTTTCGTAAAGGCCGAAGGCGACATGCGCTATGCCGCCGACGCCCGCGTGGTGCTTGAAACGGCCATTCTGCGCTGCACCTTGCCGCAGGCCGACTACAATATAGACAGCCTTATCGCGCGCGTAAACGCGCTTGAAAATAAAATTAATTCGGGCAATTTTGTCACAGTACAGCCCTCTGCTGCCGCGCCCGCGGCTCAGGCAGAAAAGCCCGCAAGGCCTGCCGATATTCCCGAAAAAGCGGCCGCGCCCGCGTTCAAAGCCGCGCAGCCTGCAATTGAAGTGCAGGGCGACATGTTCTCTTCAAGGCAGGCCAAGGCCGAACCGTTCTATGCGCCCAAGCCCTCAAAGCCTTCGCTTAAAGAGAGCGAAGACAGCGACGTGTTCGCCCCGGTCGGCAAAGCGGCAAATTCGGCGGCAACGCAACAGGCAAAGCCCGCGGCAAGTTCGGGCGCACTCACGGGCAAGGGCGTTCACGCCGCGCTTTTAAAAGCGCTGCGCACCACCCACCGCAACGCCGTGCTGTTCACGCTGTGCGCCGACCTCACCTGCGTGCAGGAGGGCGCAAAGTTTGTGTTCAATACCGAAAGCGACACCGTATACCGCGCAATAACCCGCCAGGATAACGCCCGCACTCTTGCAGACGTGCTTGCGGAGGCGGGGGTAACCGACTACGAGGTGCGCCTTGCAAAAAAGGACGACGGCCTTAAAAAGGCGCTCGATACGTTGAAGTCAAACTTCGGCGGCGCCGATATAGATATAAAATAAACGCAAAAAATACGTAAAATAAAGGAGTAGTAAACATGGCAGGATTCCGCGGCGGCATGGGCGGGGGCATGAACAACCTCGTCAAGCAGGCTCAGAAAATACAGGAACAGATGCAGGAGGCCGAAAAGGAGCTTGAAGAGCTTGAAGTAGTCGGCCTTTCGGGCGGCGGCGAAGAGGGCGACGAAACGGTCGTCATCTACATGAACGGCAAAAAGGTGATAAACGGCGTAGAGTTCGGCAGCAAGATAGGCCAGATGATAGACCTCACCGACGAAGAGGACGTTGAAATGCTTGAAGACCTCATTCTCGCCGCCATCAACGACGGTTACAAAAAGGCCGACGCCCTTTACGAAGAAAAGATGGGCAAGTTCGGCGGCGCCAGCCTCCCCGGACTTATATAAGTTATCAGTTATTAGTTTGCCCTGTCGGGCAAACGCGATGAGTGACGAGCGGCCTTTGCCGGCCATACATTATTGACTGTATTGCGTCTGCGGCGAACAACGGCTACCCAAGTCGCCTATGGTGCATTATGGTTGAGCGATGCTCCGCTTGTCATTTCGAGCGTAGTCGATAAATCTCAAAGCAACAAAAGAAGTATAATAAACGAGATTTCTCCGCTCGCTGTCGCTCGGTCGTAAGGAGCGAAGCGACGGAATAGCTATTGTTCGCCGTAGGCGCAATAGCGTCAATGACATATTAAAATAATCAACGTGCGCAAGGCGAATTTGGTTCGCCGTTAAGCGCGACACAATTTGTCACGCAAGCCGGCTCACTGGAAGTGAATGCCGCCAGAGAAACTTGGTTTCTCAAACTCACGAAAATTGTCGCGCGCGGCCAGCACGAAAAAATTGTGAACATAAACAATAACGTCGCAAGGCGGGGTCTCGCCGCCATCAAGGTAAAACATGGCGGCTCGGTCACCGCAAACGCAAATCATATGCGTTTGCTCATCTCACTTCGCCACGCACAACGGGTGTCCGTTGTGCTATGAAATGGCTCGTTCGTCCCGCCGCAGCAGGACACAATTTGTGCATACCTGCACCTGAGCGGGGTGAATTGCCGCGACTATATAATTTGTGGGCTTTTAAAGTCGCGGCAAGAGGGGCAGAACCCCTCAATCTCACGAAAATTGTCGCGCGCGGCCCGCACGACATTTTTGTGAACTTAAATAATAAACGTTTCAAGCAAGGTTTCCTTGCGCAGAAAGACCCTATTTGCTGCGGTCAGCACGTTCTGCCGTTTCCCGAAGGGAACCCTCGGCAGGGCAGCGGGCAAAGCCCTCGCGCACCAAAGAGGGAATTGCCCCGATTATATTATCGGGGGCCCTTAAAAAATCGGGGCAAGGGAGAGCTGGCTCTCCCAAACTCACGAATTTTTTCGGGCTCGGCCAGCACGAAAAAATTGTGAACATAAGGTCATATGGATATTTTTATCGAGCCTATCGGAAGGCTTATCAACGAATTTACCAAGCTCCCCGGCGTCGGCAAAAAGACGGCGCAGCGGTATGCCTATAAAATAATCAATATGAGCGCGGAGGAAGCGGCAGGCTTTGCAAACGCCATTCTGGAGGCCAAGCAAAAGGTGCGCTACTGCAGCGTATGCGGCAACTTCACCGAGGGCGATGTGTGCGACATCTGCCGCACGCGCGATAAGTCGGTCATCTGCGTCGTAAAGGAGCCGAAGGACGTAATCGCGCTTGAAAAACTGCACGAATACAAGGGCGTGTACCACGTTCTGCACGGCGTTATCAGCCCCATGGAGGGCATCGGCCCCAACGACATACGCATAAAGGAGCTTTTGGCCCGCGTAAACGAAGGGGGAGTAAAAGAGGTGATAATGGCCACCAACCCCGACGTGGAGGGCGAGGCAACCGCCATGTATGTGGCGCGCCTTTTAAAGCCGCTGGGCGTAAACGTAACGCGCCTGGCGCACGGCATACCCATCGGCGGCGAGCTTGAATATACAGACGAAGTAACGTTATCGCGCGCGCTTTCTGAAAGAAAGTCTATCTGACGCGCAGGGAGTATATATGAAAATTTCCGTTCTCGGATGCGGCAGGTGGGGCTCGTTCATAGCGTGGTACCAGTCGGCCGTAAAGGGCAACGAGGTGATAAGCTGGGGGCCTGAGGGCGAACCCTCTTACGAAGTTTTAAAGAACACGGGCCGCAATGAATATGTCGAACTCGATAAAAACATAACGCTCACCTGCGACCTTGAATATGCCCTGAAGGCGAGCGACATAATAATCATCTCCATCAGCTCGCAGGGGCTGCGCGGCTTTATGCAGCGCATAATAAAGTACCCCGTGCAGGACAAAATTTTTGTGCTCTGCATGAAGGGCATAGAGGAGAGCACGGGCAAGCGCCTTTCGCAAGTGCTCACAGACAGCGGCATCTCCCCCGATAAAATTGCAGTATGGGTGGGCCCCGGCCACATTCAGGCGTTTGTGCAGGGCATACCCAACTGCATGGTCATTGATTCTGAAAACGACGGCTTAAAGCGCTACCTTGCCGATAATTTCAAAAGCAACCTCATCCGCTTTTACTACGGCAACGACCTCATCGGCACAGAGATAGGCGCCGCGGCAAAAAATGTGCTCGGCATAGCCGCAGGCGTACTCGACGGCAGCGGATACGTAAGCTTAAAAGGCCCCCTGATGGCGCGCGGCGCGCACGAGGTAGGCATGCTTATACAGGCAATGGGCGGCAAGTTCATGTCGGCGTACGGCCTTGCCCACCTCGGCGACTACGAAACCACCCTCTTTTCCGAATATTCCCACAACCGCCGCTACGGCGAAATGATGGCAAAGGGGCAGAAGTTCGACAAACTCGCCGAAGGCGTAATGACAGCCAAGGCCATGAAGAAGATGGGCGAGGAGCACGGCGTTGAACTGCCCATAACCGAGGCGGTGTACGAAGCCTGCTTTTTATCGCGCGCCTTTGAAAGCGGCGACGGCGCAAAGGAGTGCATGAACATAATCTTAAAGCTCTTCGACCGCGCCACAAAAAGCGAATTTTCCTTTTAAAGCGTATGTACGGTATTTGTGCGTTTTGCATAAATACCGTTTGTTTTTATTGATATGGCGGCACTGCGGTGATATAATGTAACCGCAACGGGCAGCCGCCGCAATGCAAACAATTATAAAAAAACTTTATTGCTTTACAAAAAAAGTAAAGAATTTGCAGCCGCATATAAACAGGTTGCAAATTTTTTATTTACGTTTTAAAATATAATAGAAAAATTTTGTACAACAAAGGACTTTTATGGTAAGAAACGATTTAAGAAACGTAGCAATAATCGCGCACGTAGACCACGGCAAGACCACCCTTGTAGACGCCATGTTAAAGCAGAGCCACGCCTTCAGGGAAAATCAGGCGGTGGAGGAGAGGGTGATGGACTCCAACGCCATCGAACGCGAGCGCGGCATAACCATTCTTGCAAAAAACACTTCCGTTCACTACAACGGCGTAAAGATCAACATAGTGGACACCCCCGGCCATGCCGACTTTTCGGGCGAGGTAGAGAGGGTCATGATGATGGTAAACGGCGTGCTCGTGCTGGTGGACGCCGCCGAAGGCCCCATGCCCCAGACGCGCTTTGTTGTGCAGAAGGCGCTTGAAATGGGCCACAGATTGATAATCGTGGTAAACAAGATAGACCGCCCCGACGCCCGCCTTTCAGAGGTGCAGGACGAAATTTTGGAGCTTTTGATGGAGCTCGACGCCACCGACGACCAGCTCATGAGCCCCGTGGTGTGGTGCTCCGGCCGCAACGGCACTGCCACGCTGGACATAAACACCCCCGGCAAAGACCTTTCGCCGCTGTTTGAAACAATTTTAAATCACATACCCCCCATGGAGGTGGACGAAAAGGGCGGCGCCCAGCTGCTGGTGTCTTCCATAGACTACAACGACTACGTCGGCCGCATAGGCATAGGCCGCATAGAGCGCGGCGAGATAGTGCAGGGGCAGTCTGTGGTGGTAACCAACTACAACAACCAGCAGATGAAGCTTGCCGGAAAGATAGCCAACCTCTACCAGATAGAGGGCCTCAACCGCGTCCCCTGCGAAAAGGCTATTGCTGGCGACATAGTGTGCTTTTCTGGGCTTGAAAAGATAAACATAGGCGACACCGTCTGCTCGCCCGACTGCGTGGAGCCGCACAAGTTTGTAAAGATCTCCGAGCCCACGGTAGAGATGACCTTCTCTGTAAACGATTCTCCCTTCGCGGGTAAAGAGGGCAAGTGGGTCACCACCCGCCACCTGCGCGACAGGCTCTTCCGCGAACTTTTAAAGGACGTCTCACTCCGCGTGGAGGAGACCGAGTCGGCAGACAGCTACCGCGTGTGCGGCAGGGGCGAAATGCACCTCTCCATACTCATAGAAAACATGCGCCGCGAGGGCTACGAGTTCCAGGTCTCCACGCCCCGCGTGCTGTTCAAGGAGATAGACGGCGTTAAGTGCGAGCCTGTCGAAAGGCTGATAGTGGACGTCCCCGACGAATTCACGGGCGCCGTATTCCAGAGCATGGGCGAAAGAAAGGGCGAACTGCTGCACATGAGCGCAGTGGGCAGCCGCACAAGGCTGGAATTTTTGATTCCTTCGCGCGGGCTGTTCGGCTACAAGAGCGAGTTTTTAACTTCCACCAAGGGCGAGGGCGTGTTCTCCTCGGTGTTCTTCGAATATCAGCCCTACAAGGGCGAATTCTCCAGGCGCAGCACCGGTTCGCTGGTTGCGTTTGAAACGGGCGAGGCCGTTACTTACGGCCTGTATAACGCCCAGGGGCGCGGCACGCTGTTCATCGGCCCGGGCACGCAGGTATACGAGGGCATGGTTATAGGCGAAAGCCCCAAAAACGAAGATATAAACGTAAACGTCTGCAAGCAGAAGCACCTCACAAACACCCGCTCGTCCTCGTCGGACGACGCCTTAAGGCTTATAACCCCCAAGCGCATGAGCCTTGAAGAGTGCCTTGAATTTATCGCCGACGACGAACTTCTGGAAATAACTCCCAAAAACATCCGCATACGCAAGCGCATTTTGGACAGCGAGCTGAGGGCTAAGGCTGCGGCTAAGATCCGCAAGGGCCTTGCATAAAAATTCATATAAGCGGCGCAATACTGTGTCGAACTTGCGTTTTGCCTTGGTCGTGTACTTTTTTGCTCACAGATTTTGCGGCTGGTGCCGCCGTAAAATCTTCGTGATTTGAGCGGCCAGCCGCTCTTGCCGCGATTTTAAGGGCTCTCATATTATATAATTGCGGCAATTCACACCGGTGAGCTCGCTTACGCGACAAATTGTGTCGCGCTAACGCAGGGAAACCCTGCTTGCGCCCATAAAGTATTTTAAAAAGCTTGCTTCTCTGAATTTTTTGTGTTTTGCCTCTATGTACACTCCTTCGCAACATTCCGTCGGCTCTTCTTGCCTCCCTTGCCAAAGGGGGGAAGGCTTGCCAAAGGCAAGCCAGGGGGGATTGGCTCGTATCTCTAAAGTTTTTGCACCGCGTTTTTTGCGTTTTGCTTCCGTGTACATCTTCATAAATTCAATGCGCAATGCATATATAAATACTGTCGCTTAGTGCGGCGGTATTTTTTTATGCCGGGGGCGCCGAAATGGCGGGCGGCAGGAGGTGCGGGTATGGAAGGCGTGATTCACAGCATAGAGGTGGAGGACTGCAAAAAATTTTCCGCCACCGGCATTGAGAGCGTAGACGGCTTTTCCGCCTCGCAGATACTTTTAACCTACGCGGGCGGGCGCATTACCGTTGCGGGCAGCGGACTTAAGATTGCCGCATTTTCAAAGCAGAGCGGCGCCTTTGTGGCCACCGGCACGGTTACGGGCGTAAAGTACCTGCCCAAGGGCGTAAAGCTTGCAAAAAGGATATTCAGGTAGCGCTTTCCGCCGCGGCGCGGTATAAACGTCTGCGCGGCGCGGCTTTTGGGGAATAATAATGCTTTCGCCTGTTGAAATTTTCGTTGTCTGCCTTGCCTGCGGCGTTGCAAGCGGCGTGGTATACGACCTGCTGTACATGCTCCGCCGCCTGGTCTTTCTCGCCGCAAAGCCCAAAAGGCGGTGCGTGTTCGCCGTCACCGCGGTGTGCGATATAATTTACTGCGCAGCGCTTTCCGCGCTGTTCGTGGCGTGCTCGGTGTGGCTGTGTTTCCCCGATGTGCGGCTGTACATGATAGCCGCCGTTTTGCTGGGCGCAGGGCTTTATATCAAAAGTTTGCATGTAATGGTTGATTTTTTGCTCAATAAATTGTATAATAGAAGTACCAAAAGGGTAAAAAAGGGGTCAAAGCAATAAAATCTGTCCCTTTTCCCTATGGACAAGAGGTATAAAATGAATACACAGAAGCGCAACCGCCTTATAGCTGCCGGCACGGTGGCAACGGTGCTCCTGCTCGTCATTCTCGTCGCCATCCTCATATATCAGCTTGTGGTGATAGTTCAGCTGAAGCAAAAGAGGGAGGATCTTGAAGAGCAGTACCGCTACTACTCCGAGCAGATAGAAGACGCTGAAAATTCAATAGAATATTACGAAAACCTTGATAAACTAAAGGATCTGGCGATAGAGCTCGGCATACTCGGCGGCTGATTGTGCCCTCACTTTTGCTGTTCTCCGATTGATTTTACCGAACGGCAGCGGGCGTAAGCAAATGCAATCGTCATCCCGACCAAGGGCGGAGCTTATAAATGTTATCTCGACCAAGGGCGGAGCCCGCGCGGAGAGATCTCAAACAAACAGCCAAAAGCACTTCGCGGCTTATCGCCATGCGGTTCTGTGCGCAAAAAAAGGAACAAAATGAAAATTTCTGCAATAGACGTTGGTTCAAATTCCGTTCGCCTGATGGTAATGGCGGACGGAAAAACTTTATATAAGCAGCTTGAAACGACCCGCCTTGCCGAAGGGCTTGCCGCAAGCGGCTCGCTCAAGCCCG
>CALVLV010000018.1 GCA_944341075.1 uncultured Clostridia bacterium | reverse complement strand
CATAGAGCTTACAGCTAAACAAGGTTTTAAGTCGGTGATCGCGTTACAAGCATCAGCGGCTTTTTTGCGTTCTTTTTAAGACTGTCGAACCCATGATTTAGCGCGTGGGTAAAGATAAATAATCAATAGATCAGGAGGTGAAAAATGAACAAGCAAACGACAATCAGACCGCCATAAATCAGGTAAGCAAACGGAAATTACAAAGCACTCAAAAGTCTGATTTCGGCAAGCAAATGAAAAGAGCATTATTGATACTTCTTCCACTTCGTGGGTTCGAAGTATAGCTCACTATACTTCGCAAGCGAAGTGCCGTTCGCTCTGCCGAGGGCTTTTAGCACAAAATAACGGGAGGTAAAAATTATAAGCTACTTAGTTTGTCACATGGAGAAATATCACAAGACGGATATTGCGCCCGTCGAACAAGAGAACGAGCGAGATGAGAACTATCCTGCCAACAATCCGCAGATAGACTGCACTCGCACTCGAAACAACTACAACGTCATTAAGCGACAATGCTCCTACACTCAGCACATCAACAAAAGGATAGCCGAACTCGATCTACCTACAAAAGTGCGCAAGGACGCAGTTCTGATGTGTTCCTTTGTCGTGGGTTCGGACAGAGAATTTTTCAAAAATTTATCAGTACGGGAACAGGAAAAATTCTTTGCAGATTGTACTCGGCTCTTTGCAGACAGATACGGCGAAGAAAATATTATTTCCGCCATAGTCCACATGGACGAAACCACGCCGCACCTGCACCTGAATTTAATCCCGATTGCGGACGGCAGACTCTGTGCCAAGCAACTGTTTGACCGCAAGGCATTACAGGATTTACAGACAGACTTTCATTCTGTTGTGGGTAAGAAATGGAACTTGCAACGCGGCAAGGAAGGCAGTACTGCCAAGCACCTTGACACAATGTCGTACAAGGTGAAAAAGATGAAAGACGAAACCGTGGCTGCTGTGTTGCAGGCATCCGAAGCCGAAAGGCGAAAAGAAGCCGCAGAGCAAAGCCAAGCCCACGCAGAACAAGTCACGCATGAGCTTGAAGAAAAGCGTGAGCAATTACAACGTGAAGTTGCTCCTCTCCAAGCCGCAGCGGACGTCGCACAGGAATACAACTCAGGAAAACGTAAGCCAAACAAGAGAGACGTGCCTGCACTAGCCGCTGACAACGCAAGGCTAAGACAAGAGCTTGAATACAGCATTAAAGACCAGCACGACGTCTTTCAGCTCTACCAGAAGACCGAACGAGAACGACTGTCGCTCCAAGAGGACGCCAAGACTTTGAGAGAGCTACGAGAGCAAGCGCCGGATAAGCTCAAAGAGGCGCTTGCAACAGCCGAGCAGCGAAAGGCAGTAAAACGCTCTTCACTTTTCAAATCGTCCGGCAACGGTTGGAGCAAGTAAAACTGAATAACCGCTAATAAGGAGGAATTTTTATCGAATAAAATTTATGTCGAGAAGAAGGAAAAATGATACGGGGATACCCGATTACATAATCGATTCCCTTGCAAGGGCAATGTTGCCTGCCATTCAGGAATACCTTTCGACAGAAGAAGGACAACGCGAATTTGAAGAATGGCGAGCGCAGAAAAATTCACAACTTAATAGACAACTTAATACAAATAACTCCCTTTAAAGTGTATAGGGATAACCGTTAAATGTGTACGGTATATTAGAACCGCCGCGTGAGCGGTATACAAATAGATTTACAACCAGTCAAAAGGTTAAGCTGAAGAAATCTTGAACAACGGCAAAAGGGCTTGCGGATATTCCGCAAGCCCTTGATTTTTTCAAATTTGAATGATAAACCAAATCCCGTCGCCTATTGGCATTTAATATTTAGATAACTATTGTTTTAACTTTTAATCTTACGCCGTTTCAATCAGGCGCTAAAAACAGGAGGTCAAAGATTGGCTTTATATTCAATTCCCCATGCTTCCATAGCGTACCAAATCGGGCGAAGCGATTTACCGATTTCGGAAAGAGAGTATTCCACGCGAGGAGGCACTTCGGCAAAGACTTCCCGTTCAATCAAACCGTCGTCTTCTAACGCACGGAGATTATCCGTTAAAACTTTTTTGCTGATTGCCGGAATTGTCCTTATAAAATCTGAAAACCGCTGTTTCCCGTTATAAATCAAATTTCGGATAATAAGCATTTTCCACTTATTGCCTATCAGTTGTACTGTGGTTGCGACAGGACATTCGGGTAATTCTTCTTTTGTCAGCATAATACCCCCCCAAAAAAAAACTCTTGATAAATTTATTTTAGCAGATAAACTGTTATAAGTCAATAGTTCAAAAAAGAAACCAAGTTACAAATCTATTATCAGATAATAGAAAAGTAACGATCTTGAAACTTTGATTTATGGCTGCTATACTGTGCCCGTAATCGAAAAGGTTAAGAAATCAAAAAATTTTGGAGGTAATTATTATGGCTAACAACATTAAGAAAGCAAAGGAACTTATCAACTGTTTTGCGAGCGGAGATGTCGCAAAGGCAAGATCGCTTTTGAAAGCGGATTACGTTCAGCACAACCTTGCATACGGAACGGGCGCGGAAGCGTTCTGCGGTTCGGTCGCATATCTGGGTAGCGCTCCCGTCAAAACAACAGTAAACACAATTCGTGCCTTTGAGGACGGCGACAAAGTGTTTATGCAAACCATTTATAATTTTGCCGGTGCGGGTGAACAGGTCGCTTTCGACATTTTCCGTTTTGAGGATGGTCTGATTGCCGAGCATTGGGATAACCTTGCGGCAGTCGCTGCGCCCAACCCTTCGGGAAGAACTCAAATCGACGGACAGACAGAGGCGAAAGATCTCGACAAGACAGAAACCAACCGTGAAATCGTAAAGAATTTCCTTTATGACGTCATGCAGGGCAAAAACCCGCAGAAAACTCCCGACTACTTTGACGGCGACAAATATCTGCAACACAACACGGGAATTGCAGACGGTCTTTCGGGCTTGGGTGCGGCTTTGGAAGCACTCGGTAAGGCGGGCATCGCTATGATTTACGATGAAGTACATCAGGTGCTGGCGCAGGGCGATATGGTGCTCGCCGTATCGGAAGGCACGTTCGGCGGCAAGCCCACTTCCTACTATGATTTGTGGAGAGTGGAAAACGGCAAGATTGCCGAGCATTGGGATGTCATGGAAACGATAGCCGATAAAGCGACGTGGCAGAACCAGAACGGCAAATTCTGATCTTCATGGGCAGAACAGTTTTGCAATCATCAATCGGACAGTGAAGCGCAATCGCAACGATGATTGCGCTTCCATTCCGTTTTAAGGTAACGAATATGAACACAGCGCAGATATTCAAGTTTTTACAGGAGCAGATCCATACCGTAGTAATGGCGACAACGGACGATGCCGGCAATCCTGTGACGTGTGCCATTGACATTATGGACAGCGACGATAAAGCTCTCTATTTTCTTACGGCAAAGGGCAAAAATTTTTATAAACGGCTAAAAAATCGATCGTATGTGTTATTGACGGGAATAAAAGGTCAATCCACCATGCAGCGAATTGCCGTTTCTGTTCAGGGCAAAATACGGGAATGCGATCATAACATTTTACTGCGTCTGCTTGAAAAAAATCCCTATATGTTCGAGATATACCCAACTGAACAATCGCGTGAAGGCTTATCTGCTTTCATGATTTATTCCGGCAACGGCGAATGGTTCGATCTCTCAAAAAAACCTATCGAGCGCATTGATTTTACATTTGGCATCACTCGGCAGTTGCGCGACGGCTATTTTATATCAGAAAAATGTAACGGTTGCGGTAATTGCCTTACCGTTTGTCCGCAAAACTGTATCGATACATCCTGCCGCCCTGCCGTCATAAAACAGAAGCATTGCCTGCACTGCGGAAATTGTAAAACGGCGTGCCCCGTACAAGCGGTGGAAATGAGGACGATATGACGCAGGACGAAAAAAGAATATACTTAATCAACCGATTATTGCAAGAGCGTGCAGAGTATGGGTTTGTCGTTGTTCCCGATCAAACCGATAAACAAAAAATGTTATTGCGTGCGCTTATGAATATCCGCCCGCCCAAGGCAACGGATGACGAGTTTTTGCGTGTGCAAAATGAATATCTGCAAACAGAAATTCAAGAGAAAGGCGTTACCGACATAGCCGACTTACAGCCGTTATGGGGGGACATATACCTGTGGAAAGGCGACATTACCACATTGAAGTGCGACGGCATCGTAAATGCCGCGAACTCTAAAATGCTCGGTTGTTTTAGCCCGAATCACGGCTGTATCGATAACGCAATCCATACCTATGCGGGCATTCAGTTGCGTTCAGAATGCGCGGAAATCATGAAAAAGCAAGGTCACGATGAACCGACGGGAACAGCAAAGATCACAAAGGCTTACAATCTGCCATGTAAATATATTTTACACACCGTCGGACCTGTCGTGTACGGCAAGTTAACGGAGCAAAATAAAACCGATCTTGCGAACTGCTATCGTGCTTGCCTGACGCTTGCGAATAAGAACGGCTTAAACAGCCTTGCTTTTTGTTGTATCTCTACGGGAGAGTTCCGTTTTCCGAACGAAATCGCCGCACAGATAGCCGTGCGGACAGTCGAGGAATACAAAGCGCAGTCAAACAGCAAAATCAAAGTGGTTTTTAATGTATTCAAGGAGAATGATTATGCAATCTACAAACGAATACTTTGCTCAAACCGAGCAATTAAAAAAAGCATTGAATAATGCCGATGCCGTTTTGATCGGTGCCGGAGCAGGACTTTCTTCGGCGGCAGGATTGACGTATAGCGGCGAGAGATTTTTCAGATACTTCGCCGACTTTCACGCAAAATACGGAATTTCAGATATGTATTCGGGAGGGTTCTATCCATATCAGACTTTGGAAGAATATTGGGCGTGGTGGTCACGGCACATCTATTACAACCGTTATGTGGATCCTCCGAAACCTGTCTATAACGAATTATACGAAATTATAAAGGATAAAGAGTATTTTGTCCTCACGACAAACGTAGACCATTGTTTTCAGAAAGCAGGTTTCGACAAGCAAAGGCTTTTCTACACGCAGGGGGATTACGGTCTTTTTCAGTGTTCCGTTCCCTGCCATAACCAAACTTATGACAACGAAAACCTGATCCGCCGCATGGTAGCCGAACAAAAGGACATGAAAATACCGAAAGAACTGATACCTTATTGTCCGGTATGCGGAAAACCTATGACCGTAAATTTGCGTTCAGACAACACGTTTGTGCAAGACAAAGGTTGGTACTCTGCCTGCGAAAGATATGAAAAATTTGTAGAACGGCACAAAAACGATCGGACGCTTTTTCTTGAGCTCGGCGTGGGCGGCAATACGCCTGTCATTATCAAATATCCGTTCTGGCGACTTACAAAACACAACCCCAAAGCGATCTATGCTTGTATCAATTACGGCGAAACTTTTTGTCCGCCGCAAATTGAAAAACAGTCGATCTGTATCGACCAAGACATAGAAACGGTACTAAAATCAATAACATAAAGCGAGAATCCGAGGATTCTCGCTTTTATTATGTCATAGAATAAGAGAAAATCCGAACCATTCGCTTGAAATAAGCAAATAATTCGGATTATACCTCTTTGGTGCACCGTAAGGAATTCGAATCCCTAGCCTTTGGTTCCGTAGACCAACGCTCTATCCAGTTGAGCTAACGGTGCATAAAGTTTTGCCGCTGTAAGCCCTGTGGTTTACAGCCTAATTATTATATAAAATGTTGTATGCTTTGTCAAACAGTTTTGGCAGATTTTGCCCATAAAATTTAAGATTTAATGCGGCGGCGTTTCCGCCCAGGCAGGGCGCAAGCAAATATGCGGCGGCCGCGACAATACAAACAAAGTTATCAACAGCGCTGTGTGCATATAATGCCGTGTTTTCCACAATCTGCCGTTAATTTGCGTGCATAACGCTGTGTATAACCCCTGATTTTTAAAAAGTTATCAACATTTTACCCACAATAGGCTGTATAATTGCCTTTTTCGTCATTTTTATACAATTTTTTTACGACTTTATTAAAAAGTTATCAACAGCTGCATTTTACTGCCCGACAGCGGCGCGCATGCATACCCCTTGCCAAGGCGTCATGCATGCGCTATAATACATATACTCCCCCTGTGTAACGCTGAAAAAATTTACAGTTTAAATGAGTAAAACGGCAGGCCCGTCCGTCTTATTTATGAGAGGTGGAAAAAATGGCAGAAAATACCGATGTAAGCGCAACGCTGTATAACGCATACCTGTGCGGCAACGACTATGCGCTTGAGCAACTTGTAAAACTGCACGGCGATTCGCTTACGCGGTTTGCCTACTGCATAGTGCGTGACGACGACTGTGCCGAGGACGTGACCGCGGATACCTTTGCCACGCTTATAACAAAGCGCAAAAAGTTCCGCGGCGAAAGCAAGTTCCGCACCTACCTGTACACGATAGCGCGCAACAGGGCGATAGACTATGTGCGCAAACGCGGAAGGAACGTGCCCATAACGGGACTTGAAAACATGCTGTGCGGCGAAGACGGCGAACAGAGCCTTATAACCGCCGACTTCAACGCCTCGCTGTACAGGGCAATGCAGCTGCTGCCCGACATGTACCGCGAGGTGCTGTACCTGAGCTACTTTAACGGCTTCACCGTGCATGAGATCTGCCACATACTTAAAAAGAGCGCCAAACAGGTATACAACCTGCTTGCGCGCGCCAAATCCACCCTTAAAAATATTCTTGTAAAGGAGGGTTTTGCGCATGAGAACTAACGACGAGCGCATGCGCGACATAAAGCAGCGTGCGGAGCAGAAGAACCGTGCGCTTGCGCGCAGCAAAAGCCGTAACAGGCTGCTTATAATAGCCGCGGCCATAGCGGCCTTTGTAGTTGCGGTAAACCTTATATTATTTATTCCATACGGCAGCGGACTGCAGGATATTTCGCCCTATAAAAACAGCCCATACTTTCCCCTGATGCAGCAGCTGAACGAGCTGACGGCAAAAAAGCCGAAGTACAAAAATAACTTTCAGGCGATGGTCGGGTTCTTCAGCGATATAGGCAAGAAAGGCGGCATAGATTTCCCCGCCGACAACAGCGGCTCAGGCGAGTCACCCTCATCCCCCGGGCAGGGCAGCTATGAAGAGGTGACGGACAACCAGGAACAGGGCGTTATAGAGGGCGACCTTTTCAAACGCACCTCCACCCACCTGTTCTATATAAGCCATCAGAACGCCTATTCAGACAGCCTTACCCTGCATTCCTACACCATTGCCGGCGGAGAGAGCGCAGAGTGCGGCAGTCTTGAAATTTCGCCCGAAGAGGGCAGCTACTACAGCGGCTCGCCCGAGATGTTTTTAAGCGACGACGGGCGCACCGTAACGGTGTTCACAAGCACCTATAATTGGCAATCGGGCGGCACATATACCGCGATAATCGAGGTGGACGCTAGCGACCCCGCCAACCTGAAGGAGACGGGCAGGAAGTATGTTTCGGGCAGATACGTCACGGCGCGCAGCGCAGGCGGCGACTTTTTGGTGATAACAAACTTCAGCGTGAGATCTGCCCCCGACTTTTCCGACGAGAACCAATACCTGCCGCAGGCGGGCGAATGGGGCGAACTTGAAAGCCTGCCCGCCGGCGACATATACTTCCCCGACGGCGCAGCCGCGGCGCGCTACACAGTAATATGCCGCCTTGACGGCGACGGGCTGGAAATAGAGGGAGCCACCGCCTTTCTCTCCTTTTCGCAGCAGGCGTATGTTTCGCAGAACAACATATACGTGACGCGCGGCTACAAAACAAAGACCGAAGTTTACGGGAGAGAGGTGTATCAGAGGCGCACACAGGTTTCCTGCGTTTCTTACGCGGGCGAAGGCCTTGAGATAGCCGGTTCGGCAGACGTTGCGGGCGAAGTTCTGAACCAGTACTCCATGGACGAATACGATGACAGCCTGCGGATAGTTACCACGACCGATATGTACGAACTGCGCAGCTACGACTACGATATCCAAAACACCTACGTTGCCTCTGACGACAGTGCCTCGCTGTACGTTATAGGCCTGGACGACTTTGCAATTAAAGCCGGCCTTGAAAATTTTGCCCCCGCGGGCGAAGAGGTTACTTCGGTAAGGTTTGAGGACGAGATTGTATGGGTGTGCACGGCGCGCGTTATAGAGCTTGCCGACCCCGTGTTCAGAATAGACCTTTCCGACCTTGAAAACATAACCTATACCGACACGGGCACCATAGACGGCTACTCCACCTCCCTTGTGGACTTTGCATCCGGCACGCTGCTGGGCATAGGCTACGGCGACCACATGCAGCTCAAGGTGGAGATATATGTACAGGAGGGCGAAAGCGTTGTTTCGCTGTGCAGCTACGAGGCGGACGTGTCTTTTTCCGAAGTGTACAAGGCGTACCTTATAGACCGCGAAAACGGGCTTGTGGGGCTGCACGTTACAAGCTACCTAGAGGGCGGCAGATATATACTGCTGCACTTTGACGGAACAGCCATAAACGAGGTGCAGACGGTTGCGATTGCCGATGACGATGACTATGACTACACCCGCGCCACCATAGCCGAAGGCTGGCTGTATGTAATTACCGAAAGCGGCGAACTGCACGCGCAGGCGGTGCCCTGGCTTGCGTAGCCGGGTAAAACCGTTCCGCGGGGCATGTTCATGCCGTACGCACGGCTTGACAGCCATGAGCTGACTACACAATACTTTTTGCATATATGAACGGGGCGGCGGCTGCAATCTGCAGCCGCCGCCCCTTCGCCCATTCTCGCCGTACGCTACTCTTTGCGGCGTGTTCGTACAAAAAACGTAATTAACGGTATTATCATTTCGACCGAAACGAACGCAGTGAGTGCAGTGGTGAAATCCCGCCATCCGCCACCTTTGCACAAATTGCGAATTGCAGGCGCAGAGCGCCATGAAGAGATCTCTCCGCTTCGCGCATTTGCGCTTCGGTCGAGATGACAGGTAAATTTTTACAAACGCCTTTGGAAAAGTCGGAAACGAAAAAATCATAAACGCCTGTAAGCCGCGTTTACGCCCACATACCTGACGGCGAACAAAATGCCATGGCCCGCGCGCATGCACATACGCAAAAATTTATGCTTGACAACACATTTAATATATGATATCATAATGATACCAAATACATATCTGCAATGCGGCAGAGGCATAATTTTGCCGCAGAGCAACTTTAAGGAGGATATGAAAAAATGACGGAAAAAGTACTCAACAAAAGGCCAAACGGCATGCTTGCGCTGGTGGTGCTTGCAGTCCTTTACATAGCCGCCCTTGCGGGCGCCATACTGTGCGCAGTAGGGCTTGAAGGTTCAAGCGGCGCTCAGGCGGCAGGGCTTATAACAGGCGCAGTGATATGCGTGCTGTACCTGATAGTCGGATGGGTATTATTCGGCGGGCTTAAAGTGGTAAAGCCGCAGGAAGCGCTTGTTTTAACGCTGTTCGGCAAGTATTACGGCACCATAAAAAAGGACGGCTTTTACTTTGTAAACCCCTTCTGCCAGGCGTTCAACCCCGCCGCAAAGACAAAATTGGGGCAGAGCAGCGACGTGCAGACCGAAAAACCCGCGGCGGGAACAGGGTTCGGCAATCCGACAATGAGGATATCTTTAAAGGTGATGACGCTTTCCAACGCCAAGCAGAAGATAAACGACTGCCTTGGCAACCCCGTAGAGATAGGCATAGCCGTTACGTGGAGGGTAACAGATACCGCCAAGGCGGTGTTCAACGTAGACAACTATAAGGAGTTCCTCTCCCTTCAGTGCGACACCGCCCTGCGCGACATTGTGCGCATATACCCCTACGACGTGGCGCCCAACGTGGACACCACGGGCGACGGGCTTGCCGACGACGGCAGCCTGCGCGGCTCAAGCGAGATAGTTGCGCGCCGCATACGCGACAAGATACAAGAGAAGGTTGCCGATGCCGGACTTGAAATTTTAGAGGCGCGAATAACCTACCTTGCCTACGCGCCCGAAATAGCCGCGGCAATGCTTCAAAGGCAGCAGGCCGCCGCCATAATAGACGCGCGCAAGATGATTGTAGACGGTGCCGTTGGCATGGTGGAAATGGCGCTTGAACGCCTCAGCCAGAACCACACCGTGGAACTTGACGAAGAGCGCAAGGCTCAGATGGTCTCAAACCTTCTTGTCGTACTGTGCGGCAACAAAGACGCCCAGCCTGTGGTAAACAGCGGGACGCTGTATTAAAGTTCACGCGAAATCTTTCCGCAATCGTGCCTCCCTTGCCAAAGGGAGGTGGCTTAACTGAACAAAGTGAAGTTATGGCGGTAGGATTTGAAAAATTCTTTCCGCATTTATGGCGCCTTTAATGCGCAAGCATTGAGGACGAACAAGGCATTTCATAGCACAATGGACACCCATTGTGCGTGCCGAAGTGAGATGAGCGAGGGCAAATGCGTGCCCGAGTGGTGACCGAGCCGTGCGGTCATACGCTACACGCACGGCGAGACACTGGCTTGCGAAAGCGTTAGCGACAGCAAGACTGAGGGAATCCGGCCGCATATATAGCTAAACCAAATGCAGACCAGCGGGCGGCGTGCCGCCCGTTATGCCGCCCCGCGCCGCAGGCGCGGGGCGAAAAATAAAACAAAAGGTGCCCCATGGAGAAAGAAAAGGATAACGCTAAAAAACAGATACCCCTTCGGCTTTCAGCAAAGCTGTATGCAGAAATTGCGGCATGGGCCGAAGACGACTTCCGCTCGGTTAACGGGCAGATAGAGTATCTTTTGACGGAGTGCATAAAAAAACGCAAAAATCTTAAAAAAGACCCCTAATTGTTATTCTGCGTTCAAAGATAGCCGGCTATATACTGATTATAATGTATCAGGTAGTTTTTTGTCTGTTTCTGCTTTAAAACACAATTGCCCCGCATATATGCCGCAAATAACTTATTTTTTTGCAAGATAAAAAGCAAAAAATAATATAAAAGTGCCGCCGCGCAGTCCCTGCGCGGCGGCACTTTGCATACACAAAAGCGTTTTATATACAAAAAAGCACCCATATAGCCCAAAAGCGCCACACTTACCGTGCGGCGCTTCTACATAAAACTTTTACATTAAATTTGTGAACTTTTTTACTGCTTTTCTATCTTTTTGCCATAGAGCGCAGACACAGTGTTGGCAAACCCGGACATCTTGTCGTAGCTGCGCAACGGCACGGAATCTTCAAAGTCGGCAAGCTTTTTCTGCTGGTCGCGCGTGAGCTTTTTGGGCACCTCTATCTCCACTGTGACATACAGATTGCCCGTGCCGTTCACCGTTTTTACACCCTTGCCGCGTATGCAGAAGCGCGTGCCCGAGGGGGTGCCTTCGGGAATGGTATACTCTATGGTGTCGTCTATGCCTGGCACCTGGATCTTGCCGCCGCACACAGCCGTTTCGTAAGAGATGGGCACGGTGACAAACAGATCCCTGTCCTCCCTGCGCAGCAGTCTGTGCGGCTCTATCTGGAAGTAGATATACAAATCGCCCGGCTCGCCGCCGTTTGGCGCCGCCTGGCCGTAGCCACGCTTTCTAAGCGAGCTGTCTTTATCGACGCCGGCGGGAATGTTCACGGTAAAGCGCGTTTCAACGCGTTTATAGCCCTTGCCCTTGCAGTCGGGGCATTTTTCGGTAATTTTTCTGCCCGTACCGCCGCAATCGGGGCATGCGCCCACCTGAATGGTGCGCCCGAACAGCGTATCCTGTTGGAACTTTACCCTGCCCGTGCCGCCGCAGCGCGAACATTTGGTATATTCCGTGCCGCCGCGCGCGCCCGTGCCCGCACACGAACGGCAGGGCTCGTTGCGGTAGTAACTTATCTCTTTGGTGCAGCCCTTTATGGCATCAAGGAAAGAAAGTCGCACGGTCTGCTCGATATCGGCTCCGCGCGAGGGGCGCGACTGCCTTGCCGAACCGCCGAACCCGCCGCCGAACATAGAGCTTAATATATCTTCGAAGCCGCCGAACCCGCCGTCTGAAAATCCCGAAAAGCCGCCCGCGCCGCCGAAGCCGCCCATGTTGGGGTGCTCCAGCTCATAGTCGTACTGCTTGCGCTTCTGCTCGTCAGAAAGCACGGCGTTGGCCTCGTTGACCTCTTTAAACTTTTCCGCCGCCTCTTTATCGCCGGGATGAAAGTCGGGGTGATACTGCTTTGCAAGCTTGCGGTATGCAGATTTGATCTCGTCCTGTGTGGCGTTTTTCGAAACGCCGAGAACTTCGTAATAATTCTTCTTTTCAGCCATAAAAAATATACCTTAATTTGCTTTTACTGAACCAAACTATATAAATTGGCAGGCATATATAGCCCAACCAACGGGCTTTGCCCGTCATGCCGAATAACGCCGCACGGCGCACGGGGAAGGTAATTTCTCCGTGCGCCCGCGATATATTATGCCGTTTTATTTATCCGCACAGCGGCCGATGCCCATTATAAATTCATAGCCCTTAGCAGAGCGCGGCACGTACATGTTTTTAAAAGAAATACGTGCGCAAGGCGAATTTAGTTCGCCGTTAAGCGCGACTCAATTTGCCGCGGCAGCGGGCTCACCGGAGGTGAATGGCGGCATTTCTATAATGCAGGGCACTTAAATATGCCGCCAGAGGAACTTGGTTCCTCAAACTCACGGAATTTTAACGGCGCGGCCCGCCGTTAAAATTCGTGAACTAATCAGCTGTGCTGATTGAACTCCGTGTCATCAGGATTTCCGCCGTTGCCGCCGTTGCCGCCGTTTGCGGCACCCTGGGCCTGCTGGTATATCTTTGCTATAACGGGCTGGATCTCGCGGGAAAGTTCTTCGCCTGCCGCCTTGATCCTTTCGGCGTCGCCCGAATCGAGCTCGGTCTTGGCCTTTGCTATGGCGTCCTCCACCGTCTTCTTGTCGTCTTCGGTGAGTTTGTCGCCTGCCTCCTTTACCGTCTTTTCAAGGCTGTCTATCATGCCCTCTAAGTTGTTCTTGTTGTCAACGGCCTCTTTGCGCTTTTTATCCTCTTCGGCATAGCGCTCGGCGTCCTTTACCGCCCTGTCGATATCTTCTTCGGAGAGGTTGGTCGAAGCCGTGATGGTTATGTTTGTAGACTTGCCCGTGCCAAGGTCTTTGGCGGTCACGTTTACGATGCCGTTTGCGTCGACATCGAAGGTAACTTCGATCTGGGGCACGCCGCGGGGTGCGGGAGGTATATCGGTGAGCATGAACCTGCCGAGCGACTTGTTGTCCTTTGCGAACTTCCTTTCACCCTGCAGAACGTTGATCTCAACGCCGGGCTGGTTATCTGCCGCGGTAGAGAATACCTGGCTCTTCTTTACGGGGATGGTGGTATTGCGCTCGATGAGGGGCGTAGATACGCCGCCGAGCGTTTCAATGCCCAAGGTAAGGGGCATAACGTCCAGAAGGAGCACGTCCTTTACCTCGCCGGAGAGCACGCCGCCCTGAATTGCCGCGCCGATGGCCACACATTCATCGGGGTTGATGCCCTTGAAGGGGTCTTTGCCGGTTATTGCCTTTACCTTATCGTAAACGGCGGGAATACGGGTAGAACCGCCCACCATTATTACCTTTGAAATATCGTTATAAGTCAGGCCTGCATCCTGCATTGCCTTGCGCATGGGTTCAACAGTGCGCTCAACAAGGTCGGAGGTAAGGCTGTCGAACTTCTGCCTTGAAAGGTCGTAGTCGAGGTGCTGGGGAGCGCCGTCCACCACGGTGATGAAGGGCAGGTTTATGTTGGTGTTGGTCATGCCCGAAAGCTCTATCTTGGCCTTTTCTGCCGCCTCCTTGAGCCTCTGCATAGCCATTTTATCCTTTGAAAGGTCTACGCCCGTATCGCGCTTGAAGTTTTCTACAAGCCAGTCGATTATCTTGTTATCGAAGTCGTCGCCGCCCAGGTGGGTATCGCCGTTGGTGGCAAGCACTTCGAACACGCCGTCGCCTATTTCAAGTATAGATACATCGAACGTGCCGCCGCCGAGGTCGTATATCATGACCTTCTGGCTGCCTTCCTGCTTATCAAGGCCGTATGCAAGCGCTGCCGCCGTGGGCTCGTTTATTATACGGAGCACATTCAGTCCGGCTATCTTGCCCGCGTCCTTGGTGGCCTGGCGCTGCGAGTCGTTGAAGTATGCGGGGCAGGTGATCACCGCATCGGTAACCTTGCCGCCGAGGTAGCTTTCGGCGTCCGCCTTGAGCTTTGAAAGGATCATCGCGGATATCTCCTGAGGGGAATATCCCTTGTCGATGTTGACTTTATAGGCCTCGCCCATGTGCCTCTTTATTGAAATTACTGTTTTATCGGGCTGCGCAACGGCAAGGCGTTTTGCCGCCTGGCCGACTATACGCGAGCCGTCTGCCTTGAAAGATACTACCGAAGGGGTAGTTCTGCTGCCTTCGCTGTTGGGTATAACTACGGGTTCGCCACCCTCCATAACTGCCACGCACGAGTTAGTCGTGCCAAGGTCGATACCAATTACTTTTCCCATTTGTCATGTCCTCCCACTAAAAATAAAGTGTAGTTGCTTTTTTATGCGCCCTTCACAGGGCAAGTCGATTTATTATACAATAGCTTTGCGCAAGGCGGGTTTCCCGCCGTTAGCGCGCCCCAATTTGTCGCGCGAGCGAGCTCACCAAAGGGGGAATGACTGCAATTATATAATAAGTGAGCATTCAGAAATTGCAGTCAGGGGGAGCTGGCTCCCCAAACTCACGGAATTTTTCACGTGTCACCAAAGCGAAAAATTCGTGAACTCTTTAAACCGTGACGGAAACCTGGGCAAACCTTATAACTTTACCATTCTGCGTGTACCCCTTTTTGAGCACAAACTTTACGGTGTTGGGCTGCTCGCCCTCGCCGCAGGGAACGGTCATAACGGCTTCGGCCACAAGCTCGTCGAATTTATCGCCCGGCTTTACGGGCACTTCCTCTACGCCGAGCGAAGAGAGAATTGCCGTAAAATTTTTGATTATTTTATCTATGCCTGCCTTAGTCGCCTCGTCCTTGGCGGAATCGAGCGCGTAGCCGAAGGTGTCCGATACGGGCAAAAGCTTTAAAATTGCCTCTGCCTTGCCGTCTGCATATGCCTTTGAGGCCTGCGCGGCGGTGCGCTTGCGGTAGTTATCATATTCGGCAGATACGGCGTACCACTTGCGCTTGTAATCTTCGGCGAGCGCCTGCGCCTTCTCAAGTTCCGAAGGTTCGGCGGGCTTTTCGGGCGCCTCTTCTGCGGGAAGCTCCTTATCAAGGTCTTCCGTCTCGGGGAGTTCCTCTTCGGGCTCCTCTGCGGGGAGCTCCTTTTCAGGGTCTTCCGCTTCGGGCAGGTCGCCTTGGGCTACTTCAGCCTCGGGCTTCCCCTCCTCTTTTGCGGGGCGCGCCTTTTTTTTCTTTTTATCTTCTTCGTCGTTGAACATGTCGATTTGATCTCGCTTTTTGTTTTACAGTAATAATATAAACAACGCCCGCCGCCTTTAACCAAAAAATCACAAAAAATTTTACATATCCGCCCGATTATATTTATGTACGCGCACGCACGCGCGCGAAAAGGCAACGTATGCCCGCACGGCACGCAAAAAGGCCTCCGCATACAGCGGAGGCCCCGTAGTAAAACAAGTTTTTCCAAGTCACGAAGATTTTGTCAAATCCCACCGACACACCCTCACGGGCAAGCCCCTCCCCTATTAGAGGAGGCTATAATACGCTCCGTCATTTCGAGCGTAGTCGAGAAATCTCAAAAAAATCCCATCGCCTTAACTTTACTTTATTCAGTTAAGCCACCTCCCCTAATAGAGGAGGCTATAATGCGGAATAGATTTCTCCGCTCGCTACCGCTCGGTCGAAATGACAATTGTTTTTTAAATAATTAACGTTTCTAAAATAATTAACGTTTCAAGCAAGGTTTCCTTGCGCAGAAAGACACAATTTGCTGCGGTCAGCAGGCTCACCGGAAGTGAATGGCGGCATTTCTATAATCGAGGGCACTAAAAAATGCCACCAGAGAAACCTGGTTTCTCAAACTCACGGAATTTTAACGGCGCGGCCCGCCGTCAAAATTCGTGAACCCCTTTCACATCCTCATCTGCACATTGCCGTCGGCGTAGTCGGACTTCTGCTTTAAGGCAACGATGCGGGCGGCGTCCAAAGGCGGGTTGCGCTTAAGCTTTTTACCCTTGGTAACGCGGTTTTCTATAGATATCTCTTCGGTGTTGAGTTCGGCGACGGAGCCGTCTTTATTTATGACGGCAAGCGTATAGGGTATGGTGACGTAGTCTGCAAATATAAGCTGTTTGCAGTCCTTTACGTCGGCAATGATTACGCCCTTGCAGGCGCGGCCTATGGGGTCTATCAGCGAGGAGATCACGCGCTTGTAGCCGCCTGCGGCGGTGACTACCACAATTTCGCCCTCGCCGTTTATCTGCGAGGCGAATATGCACTCGTCGCCCGTGCCCAGCGCAATGCCGCGCACGCCGCCCGCCACCCTGCCCTGAACGGGAAGGTTGTCCTTTACCGCATTGAGGGCAAGTCCCGAACGGCTTACAAAGAACATGGTGGAAAATTCGTCCGCGTCGTACGTTTCAACGTTTATCACGCTGTCGCCCTCTTTGAGCACGATGGCCTGATAATAGCTCTTTTTAAGGTTGTATTCTGCCCACGGCGTGCGCTTTACCATGCCCGCGCGGGTGAAGAACAGAACGTCGCCCTTGCACTCTTCGCGGGTGAACAGCTTTACCGCCTTTTCACCTTCGAAGGCGTCGGGGCAGATATCGTGCAGCGAGAGCGGGTCGGCGCGGTAGTCCGAAGGGTCGGCATTGTCCAGGTCTATATACACGCAGTTGCCCATGTCGGTGAAGCAGAACAGCCGTGCGTCCGACCCCGTAAATATTACCTGCGTATGCATGAGCGAGAGCTTTGAGCTTGTGAGCGGCTTTTTGAATTTTGAAACAAATTCGCCCTTTTCGGTGAACTTTACTCTTCCGTCGGCAGTAAGCGACACCGCCCATTCGGTGACGGCGCGCTTGATATCTTCGCGCTTGACGTAAATTTCGCCCGCGGCGCCTATTATCACCGACTTGCGGGGGCAGGGGTACTTCTTTTTTATTTCCAGAATCTCCTGCTTTACTATGCCCATCTGCATGGACTTGTCGCCTATCACCTTTGTAAGGTAGGCTATGCGCTTTTCCAGCTCGGCAAGTTCCTGTTCCAGCTTGAACACCTCAAGCTTGGCAAGGCGGGCAAGCCTTAAATCGAGTATGGCCTGCGCCTGGCGCTCAGAAAGGCTGAAGCGCTCCATCAGCTTTTTCCTTGCATCGGGCGTGCTTTCGGCGTTTTTGATTATCTTTACCACTTCGTCTATGTTGTGGACGCCGATTATAAGCCCTTCCAGAATGTGCTTGCGCGCCTGCGCCTCCTTCAGCTCGAACTTGGCACGGCGGAGCACCACAAGGCGCTGGTAGTTTACGTAGTACCTTATTATATCTAAAAGGCCGAGCTGCTGGGGCTTGCCGCCGGCAATTGCCACCATGTTTATGCCGAAGGTACACTCCAGATCGGTATACTTTAAAAGCGTGGCAAGTATTGCGTCTACATCCGCCTCCTTTTTGCAGGTGATAACGGCGCGCATGCCCGTGCGGTCAGATTCGTCAACTATGTCTGTTATGCCCGAAAGGAGCTCCTTTTTATCCTCCTTCAAAAGCATTATCTTGCGCAGAAGTTCGGCCTTGTTGGTCTGGTAGGGCAGTTCGGTTATTACTATAAGCTTTTTGCCGCCCTTGTCCGTTTCCACCGAATACTTTGCGCGCAGCGTTATTTTGCCCTTGCCCGTTTCGTAGGCCTGCTCAAGCTCGTTGGCGATGATGTAGCCGCCCGTTGAAAAGTCGGGGCCGGGGATTATCTTCATCATATCCTTTAAAGATATGCGGGGGTTATCTATATAGGCGCACACGCCGTCTATCACCTCGCCCAGGTTGTGGGTGGGTATGTTGGTGGCAAGTCCCACGGCAATGCCGTTTGCGCCGTTTACCAGAAGGTTGGGGAACCTGCCGGGGAGAATATCGGGCTCCAAAAGGCTGTCGTCGAAGTTGAACGAAAAGGGCACCGTCTCCTTGTCCAGGTCGCGCAGAAGTTCAAGCGCCAGCGGCTCCAGCCTGGCCTCGGTATACCTCATGGCGGCGGCGGGGTCGCCGTCTACCGAACCGAAGTTGCCGTGCCCGTTTACAAGCGTAAGGCGCATGTTGAAGGGCTGCGCCATGCGCACCATTGCGTCGTACACCGAGCTGTCGCCGTGGGGGTGGTACTTACCCATGCAGTCGCCGACTATGCGCGCCGACTTTTTGTGCGGCTTATCGGGCGTGAGGCCCATTTCCATCATGGTGTACAGTATGCGCCTCTGCACGGGCTTGAGGCCGTCCTCCACGCGGGGCAGCGCCCTGTCAAGAATTACAAATTCGGCATAGGGCAGCATGGACTGGGGCATTACGTCCTCAAGCGGCGTTACAAACACGTTGCCGCTTGGTATTGATGTCTGAAAATTTCCGTCGTTCTTTTTTGCCATGGTATATGCGCCCTTTTAATCGTAAAATTCTTCCTGCGTGCCCTTGCCCTCTTCCTTGAAGTGCACCTTTTCAATAAAGCCGTCCACCTTGTTGAAGTTGGCGTTTTCGTTTAAGAATGCCTTGCGGCCCTCTACCTTGTCGCCCATGAGCATGTCTATCACCCTGCCCGCTTCGGCGATGTCCTCTATAGTCACCTGTATAAGGTTGCGCGTGGCGGGGTCCATGGTCGTCTCCCACAGCTGGTCGGCAGACATTTCGCCCAGCCCCTTATAGCGCTGTATCTGATAGCCCTTGCCCACCTTTTTTATCTTGGCGTCGAGCTCCTTGTCGTCGTAGGCGTACTCCACCACGTCCTTTTTATACACTTTGTAAAGCGGCGGCATGCCTATATAAACGTAGCCCGCCTTAATAAGGTCGCACATGTACTTGAAAAAGAAGGTGAGCAGTATGCAGCGTATGTGCATGCCGTCCTGGTCGGCGTCGGAGAGTATTATTACCTTTTTATACCTGGTCTTTTCCACGTCGAAACTCTTTCCGAAGCCCGCGCCTATCGCCGAGATTAGAGTTTTGAGTTCCTCGTTCTGAAGGGCCTGCAGGGCGCTCTTCTTCTGCACGTTGAGCGGCTTGCCGCGCAGGGGCAGTATAGACTGGAACTGGCGCACGCGCGCCTGCTTGGCCGTGCCGCCCGCCGAATCGCCCTCGACTATGAACAGCTCGTTTTTATCCGGGTCCCTGCCCGAACATGCCGCCAGCTTGCCCACAAGGTTGAGCCCGTCGTTTTCCGAAGCCGCCTTGGCAACGTCGCGCTCGTGGCGGTGCTTTATGCGGTCGTCGGCGGCAAACTTGGCCTTGCGCGCGATCTCGTCGAACGCCGCCTTGTTGCCGCGCGTATCCATAAGCTTTTTAAGCCCTTCAAGCACTACCTGCTCCACCACCGGCTTTACTTCGGGGTTGCCAAGCTTTGTCTTGGTCTGCCCTTCAAACTCCACGTTGTTCATCTGCACGGTGAGCACGGCGGTCAGCCCCTCCTTTACGTCGTCGACTATAAAGGGCTGGTCTTTGGCCTTTAAAACGCCGTTGGAGCGGGCGTATTCGTTTACCGCCTTCAGAAGGCCGTTTCTGAAGCCCGTCTCGTGATATCCGCCCTCCACCGTGGCAATGTTGTTTACAAACGAATATAAATTTTCGGTGTCTTCCTTGGTGTGCTGTACGGCAAACTCCACCTTTATTTTAGAGGGCGCAAAACCCTTTATGGTTATATCCTTTACGGCTGAATAGTATAAAGGCGCCTCGTACGCCCGAGTGTAGCCATCGTTGAGGAAGGTGACAAAGTCCTTCAGGCCGCCGTCGTACTTAAAGCTGACCTTTTCGCGCGGGGGCAGCTTTTCCTTTACAGGTTCGCCGTCGTCGCCCTCGTATGTGCGGTATAAAACGCGCTCGTCATCAAAGTTTATGCGCACGCCCTTGTTTAAAAAGGCAAGTTCTTTAAGGCGCTTGAATATGGTGTCGTAGTTCCACTCTACCGTTTCAAACACCCTGTCGTCAGGCATGAACCGCACGAACGTGCCGCGCACGCCCGCCTTTGCGCCCGTCTCCTTAAGGGGGCCTTCGGGCACGCCGCACAGCCACTTCTTGTTCTTTTCGTCGTAGCTCGATTTAAAGCGCATGGCGTATACCTTGCCGCGGCACACCTCTACCTCAAGCCAGCGCGACAGGGCGTTGGTGACCGAGGCGCCCACGCCGTGCAGGCCGCCGGAGAAGGCGTAGTTGCCGCTGTCGAACTTGCCGCCCGCGTGCAGCTTGGTGAATATCAGCTCCACGCCCGATATGCCCGCCTTTTTGTTTATGTCGGTGGGCATGCCGCGGCCGTTATCCTGAACGGAGGCCGAACCGTCCTTCCACAATTTTACAGATATTTCGTCCGCGTAGCCGTTGGCGGCCTCGTCTATGGCGTTGTCTACTATCTCCCAAAGTATGTGGTGAAGCCCGCGCACCCCCGTAGAGCCTATATACATGCCCGGGCGGACGCGCACGGCCTCAAGTCCTTCAAGTATTTTAAGGTCGTCGGCGTCGTATGTGTTTTTCTTAGCTGCCATATTCCTCTTTTCTCCGGTTAAAGTAGCGCACAGTCCGCGGCAAATGCCTGCCACGACAAGCCCCGCACGGCAAACCCTGGCGGTGCTTTTTTAACGGAAGGCTATGTGCGGCAACTCCCGCACACGGCCGCCCCGCACGGCGCACGAAAACAATAATAATTCACCATACATTATACCACATATTGTGTTCAAATGCAAGGTATAAGGCAACATTTGCTGAAAGTAACTTTCAAAATTGCCGCTACGCAATCAAGGCTCCCCTGTCTGAGGGGAGCTGACTTGACCGAACATATGCGAGGTCAAGGCTGAGGGGTTCGGTTACGCGATTTATATCGCATTGATTATTTATGCATTGACTTTGCACCACACAATTCAAACCCCTCCTTTAATTCCTCCCCTTAGGCAGGGGAGGCGAGATATAAGGCAAGCCCCCTTTGGCAAAGAGAGACAGTTCACCGTATTGTAGGCGCCTTTAATGCGGAAGCATTGAGGACGAACAAGGCATTTCATAGCACAACGGACACCCGTTGTGCGTGCCGAAGTGAGATGAACGAGGGCAAATGTGTGCCCGAGTGGTGACCGAGCCGTGCGGCCATACACTACACGCACGGCGAGACACTGGCTTGCGAAAGCGTTAGCGACAGCAAGACTGAGGGATTGTCATATTACTACGGCGCTTTGCGCCTACAATCCCCCCTTACTTCTCAAACGGCGTAAGGACAACGACGTTTTCGGTCACCGCTCGCACCTTACACTTTGTGCAATGCTCGTCCCCCTTTACACAAGGGGGCACGATGTGGGGTATCCCCTTTACACAAAGGGGCTTGTCCGCTGATTGCCTTTATAACCTTTTTTACTCATCGGCAAAAGCCTATTACTGAACCCCCGGACTAACCGGGGGTTTTCTTTATACAAAAAGCCGCGGCGCTGTAAAAGCGCCGCGGCATTGAATACCGTTAAAACGTATTACTTTTTAGACTTTTTGCGCGAGGTACGCGAAGTTTCGGCCTCGTCAAGCTGGTCGATATCGCCCTTGTCCTTGGGCTTGATAACAACGAGCAATATTATGCCGATAAGCGCCGCACCAGCAACGCTGAGCAACACTACCGATGCCACGTTGTTTTCCACCCAGTTTTCGGCCACATTGATGGGATCGGCTGCAGCGGAAACGCTTATTGCCATAACGCTTGTAAGCGGCGTTGTGACAAACGTTGTGTCCCTGGCCTCCATTCTTACAAGGTAGAATGTATTTTCATCCTGAGGCACAAAGCTGAGCCCGTCGGGATCCCACTCGTATGCGGCAAGTTCGTCATAATCCGGGTCGGCTTCTTCAAGGTCTGCCTCGGCAGGAATCTCGCGGAAAAACTCTCTGTCGTTTTCAAACAGTTCTTCCGCCCTGTTTATAAATTCAGAATAAGATATCGTTCCGTATTTGCCGTAGTATGCATACCTGTCGAACACATACAGGGTATAAGTGGTTTCGTACTGCGAAGAGAGCCCCGTTACGTCGAAGTCGGGCACCGAATAGGTGGTGCCTACAAAACCTATATCCTGGCCTTCGGGGTCGGTAACGCTGAGGCCTTCGTAATTTACGTCGAACTGGAACACGGGAACATATTCGGCAAGGTCGCTTTCGGCGGGGTCTTCCAGAAGGGCGGTGAGTTCGCTGGCAGCAAATTCCACCTCCCTGCCGTCCTCGTCAAGGTAATACATGTTGTTGCCCTCGGCGTCGGTGGCGTATATCGCAAAGCGGTAAAGGCCCTCGTTTTCAAGCTCTATGGCAAGCTCGTTATAGTCGAGCGAAGTGGCCGAATCGGAACCTGCGCTTATATAGTATATTGAAAAGGTAAGGTCGCGGTAGGCGGTAACGTTGTCCCTTATAAAGTTTTCAAACGAGGGAAGATAGAAGTAGTTACCGTCGCCGGCAACGGCCTTCTGCTCTTCAAGGGCGGCATCCACGGCATACTGATAGCTGTTTTCGTTGTCGCCGTCGGTTATTTCGGCAATATCTCCCACATATGCGGCGCCCCTGGTATCGGTGGTCGCCCTTATAAAGTCGAAATCGCTGCCCGCGTTGTTTGTGGTAACCGTGCATTTATACTCTTCGGGAACATACCAGTCAAGGAACACCTTGTCGGAATTGTTGCCGCTTGCCGTGCTGTCCTGCACGCTTACGTAAACCTTTACAAGGCACTGGGTGGTATAGTCGGCATCTTCGGGGTCATCTTGGGGAAGATAGGGATCTTTGCCCGCTATTATGGGTGCAATGTCGCTGCTGGATATCTGCCTGAAGTAGCCTGTATCGCCCGTTTCGTTGAGGTCAACGTTGCCCGACTGCTGGTCTTCTTTAAGCACATAGTAATATACGGTGCTGCGGGGAGAGGTTGCAAGCATGTCTATTACCGTATAATTTACGTCCAGCGAGCGGCCGTATTCAAGGGTGGTGACCTCCTCGTCCAGGCAGAGCACGGGGGCGGTATTATCGTTGACGGTAAGACTGCCGTTGTCGCCGAGGGCAAAGCTCTGGCCGTTGAAGCTGAACAAGTACATCACCGCGCCCTCGGTTGCATCGTCGGCAAACTGTGCGCTGTAGGTGAGGGGAATTACCGAGGTGCTGTTAGAGGAAGATACATAGCGCGCGTATGTGCCGCCTATGTTTTCGAACATGCCGACTACGGAGTTATCATTGCTGTCGGTAACGGTAACTTCGTAGCTGCCCTGCACGCGGTCGGTGAACGAGATGGTCAGCCTGTCATAACTGAGCATGGTGCCCGAAGTTATCTCTTCAAGCATCTCCTCCCTCTTGGTTTCGTCCTCTTCGGTAGTGCCGTCGGGGAGGGGGTCGCCTATGCCAACGTAAACGCCGTCTGCGTTTTCAGAAGCAACAAAGGTGATGTAGTTATCGGTAACGCCCTCTTCGGTCTGCGAATACTGCTGGCTCTGGAATTTGATGGTAAACGTTTCAAAATTCACGCTTGCAAAGCCTATCTCGGTGGAAAGCATGCCCTGCTGCTCTTCGGCTGTGGGCTCTCCGTCCTCCCTTACCGAGCTGAACCAGCTGTAGGCAAGGTTTTTGCGGTAGGTAACGGCGCTGTCGGCGTCGGCAAAGGCAAAAGCCGTATAGTGCTCGTCGCCCACGGCTTCGTTGCGGATCTCCGCCTGGTTTGCAGTGTAGAAGAAGTTGCCGCCGTTCAGCGTGACAGACCTGTCGGCGTCGGCGGTGAGCGTACCGCCCATAAGGGCTGCAGCCGCAACTATGGACGCGGCCGAGCAAAGGGCGAGTGTGGTTATTGAAATCTTCCTTTTCTTAGTCATAACAAGGCTCCGAAAAAAGCAATCTGTTAAAACAGATATAATGTTTGAACCGGCATAGTCTTCCGGTATGATTTATAATGTCATGCCGCCGTGCGCGCAAAGCCGCATGGCGGAAAGGAGGCAAGCCCCGCCGCACATTTGGCGGTCTTGTCCCCGCAGGGCAAAATACACCCTTGCGCATAAACTTACCTGTTAAGTTTACTATTAAAAAAAGTATTTGTCAAACGCTTTTGTTTGCGCCCGGCAAATACTTTTTAATTTTTCACACAATAAACTTAATTTTTTCGTTTAAAGCCCGCGGCGCCGCCGTGCAACACGCACAAAAGTATACAAAAAGGCGGTTTTGAGCGTGGCTTAAGGCTACGCCTTCAGGTCTACGTTGAAGAACTTCCAGGGGCTCTCCGCAAGGGGCG
Organism: uncultured Clostridia bacterium; assembly: GCA_944341075.1. Classification (GTDB taxonomy): domain Bacteria; phylum Bacillota; class Clostridia; order Christensenellales; family Borkfalkiaceae; genus Coproplasma. The sequence continues at coordinate 15,166 of CALVLV010000018.1, read as the reverse complement.
GTTCGGCCATAAAGCGCAGCTTTTCGCCCGTGACGGGGTGCGGGAAGGTGAGCGAATACGCCCACAGCGCCAGCTTGCCCTTTACGGCGTTGGGCCCGCCGTAGCGCATGTCGCCGTATACGGGGGCGTTTATGGCGGCCGTCTGCACCCTTATCTGGTGAGTTCTGCCGGTGTACAGCTTTATGTCTGCAAGGCTGAGCGAACCGTGCTCGCCAAGGATCTTGTAGTCGAGCGAGGCAAACTTTGCCCCCTCCTCCGTCTGCGTGCATACATAAACCATGTTGTTGAGCGAGTTTTTGCGCAGGTAATTTTCCAGCGTGCCGCTCTTTTTTGAAAGTATGCCGCACAGCACCGCAAGGTAGCGCTTTTCAAAGCCGCCGCTTTTAAGCTGTTCGGTAAGCCTTGCCGCCGCCTTGGAAGTTTTGGCATACACCATAACGCCGCCGGTGGGCCTGTCCAGCCTGTGCACAAGGCCTAAAAATACGTTGCCCGGCTTTGAATACTTTTGCTTGATGTAGCGCTTTATGCAGTCGAAAAGGTTGTCGTCGCCGCTCTCGTCGGGGCAGCAGGCAACATTCTGCGGCTTTAAAACTACTATTATGTGGTTATCTTCGTGTAAAATTATAAGATCGCTTGTCTCCATAAAAACTCCGTATAACTTCCCCGTCCAACGGGGACTTGGCCGCCTTCTTGGCGCCCCTGCCTAAGGGGAGCTGTTTTGCACGGGATTGTGCCCGCATTATAGCCTTCCCTGCCTAAGGGGAGGTGCCATGGGCAAACAAAGTGCGACCATGGCGGAGGGGTTCGGTTACGCGCCTTTGCCCTGCAACCGTGCCTCCCTTGCCAAAGGGAGGTGCCGCGACCGCAGGCCGCGGCGGTGGGATTTGCAATACTCTATTGTCATTTACGCTGTTGCGCCTACAACAAATTGCACCGCATATATGCCGCAATTATTCAAAAGTTATAAGCCCGGAGGCCCCGCAGGGCAGGCATATGCCCTCTTCGGTGGGCAGGCCCAGCTCGTAAGCCTCGGTTGTTCCGCCTGCGCCCTTAAAGGCGAGCGTAAGTATATTTTTAAGCACCGTGGGCTGAAGGCCTGTAGTGTAGCTGTTTATAAGCACAAACAGCGGCTTATCTGAGAGCACCTGCGCGCATGAGGCCACAAAGTCGAAGATGTCGTCCTCTATCTTCCACATCTCGCCGCCGGGGCCGCGCCCGTAGCTGGGCGGATCCATTATTATGCCGTCGTAGCGGTTGCCGCGGCGTATTTCCTTTTTTACAAACTTGAAGCAGTCGTCAACAATGTAGCGTATGCCGCTTTCTATGCCCGAAAGCCGCGCGTTGCGCCCCGCGCGCTCCACCATGCCCTTGGCGGCGTCTACGTGCGTGACCAAGGCGCCGCTCTTTGCGCATGCCACCGAGGCGCCGCCCGTATAGGCAAACAGGTTTAAAACCTTCACCTGTCCAGCGGGGTCAGACTGTCTGCGGCGCTCTATCAGCGCGCGCATGCCGTCCCAGTTGGCGGCCTGTTCGGGGAACAGCCCTGTATGTTTAAAACCCATAGGCTTTACTATAAATTTAAGGTCGCGGTAGGTGACTACCCACTCTTCGGGCATAGGCCTGCGGTATTCCCAGCCCCCGCCGCCCTTGCTGCTGCGGCGGTACACGGCGTTTATGCCCTCGTATGAATACAGATCGCGCGAAGAGCGCCATATGACCTGCGGGTCGGGACGGAGGAGCACCACGTCGCCCCACCTTTCAAGCTTCATGCCGTCGCCCGTCGCAAGTATTTTATAGTCCTGCCACTTATCCGCTGTTTTCATGTGCAGAATTATATAATAAAAGTATAAAAAAGTAAAGTAAAAAAGCGCGCCGCCGCAAAACTGCGGCGGCGCGCAGGCCATCCTTCAGCCTTTCCTCCGCTAATCTTTCACGGCAGAAGTTTTTCCGCAAATCCCACCGGTATATTCTCACAAGCTCGAATATACCACCTCCCTATTAAGGGATGCTATATTGCGGTATGTCATTTCGAGCAAGGGCGAAGCCCGCGTGGAGAAATCTCTGCCTTTTTCATGTCCCCCTTGTGTAAAGGGGGAATAAAAGGGGGATTGTGCCTTGTTTTGAGATTGCTCCGCTCGCTGTTGCTCGGTCGTAAGGAGCCATAGGCGACGGAATAGTTATTGTTCGCCGCAGGCGCAATGATGAGCAAATGCATATTCAAGGCATTTGCGGTGACCGAGCGCGGCGGTAATTTACCGCACGACGCGCGAGACGCCGGCTCCCCCAAGTCGCGAAGATTTTGCGGCGGCACCAGCCGCAAAATCTGTGAGTTTCTATATATACTGATAGAACACGTTGTACAGCGTTGTGTAGTACTGCCCGAGGTATGCCTTTGCGGTCTCGTCCGCGGTGTAGGCGGCTATGCGCTCGGCGGGGTCGGCGATAGACATGTAGTAGTTGCGCACTATCTGATACCTGTCGAGATAGGAGAGCGAATAATCCACTATATAGCCAACATCGCCGCCTTCCGCAGGGTCATCGTCGTCGTCCGCGGTGGGCACGTTGAGCGACATGTTGTATATAAGGTCGTCCCTTATAACGGCCACCTGCCGCGCGCACTCGTCGTCCAGCTCGTCGCACTTATCTTCGTACAGCCCCGAATTGAGCATGCCCGCCGAAATGAGTATGTTTTTATATGTCTGCTTGTCTGCGGCAAGCTGCACCTCCAGCTCGTCCTTCTGCTTCTGGGCGGTGCGCAGCAGCCTTGTCTGCACGGTGGAGAGGGCGAGCAGCTCCTCTTCGGAGAGGTCGATTATATCGAACTGCAAAATTTACCTCCTTTCGGCATAGTATGCCCTGAGGCCGTCAAGCCCCTGCGGGCACACAGCCCTGAACGCAAAGTTTTTGCCGCTCATTCCAACATATATGCGGCCGTTTACGTCTGTAAAGGTGCGCGTAAGCCCGTCGCACGTAACGGTAAGCTCTTCCGCCGTGCCGTCCACGTATATACTCTCAAGGAACTTTACCGTCCCCGAACCGAGATCGGACGGACTTTGCCAGCTGCATGCGGCATATCCGCGCACTATTTCGTACAGACTGCCGCCGGAAATGCAGAACGCCCTGCCCGCCGCGCACAGGCAGGCGGCCTCCGCCGCGATATAGCCCACTCCACCGTCTGCGCCCACGCAGGCGATAACGCCCTCGCCACCCAGAGTGCCGCAGGCAAAGTATGTGTTGCCCAGCGCCGCCGCGTCGCCCGAAGGCGAAAACCCCTCAAGCCCCTCCGCCGCAAAACTTTCAATTCGGCTGCCGTAGGTCTGCAACCCGTCGGCAGTAAAAAACAGCAGCCTGCCCGCGCATACGGCCGCAGTATCGCCGTATATGGCCGAAGTATCGGTATCCGTAACCTCCACGCGGAAGTCCTCCGCCTCGCCGTAAACGCGCAGCACACTCAGGCCGTATTGGCGCACGGCCACAAGCCTGTTGTTGTACGGAATAAGCGCAAGCACCTTGCCGCGGGCGGCGTTCAATCGCACATATCCCGCCTCGTTCAGTCCCTCTTCCCACCCGAAGGCGTCGCCGGGCTGCGACCAGCGCACGGTGCAGCCGTCCTGCGGATCTACGCCGAACACCCGGCTGTAGTGAAAGGCATGGGGTATGGCGGGCGGACAGGACGAAACCTGCGAAGAGCCGTCCTCCAGCCGCACGGCGCGCACGCCGTCCGAAACTATGGCATACGGCCCCTCGGTGCCCTCGCAGCTTACAAGGCGCGGGCATGTCGTAAAGCCGGTTGCAAACTGAATGAAGTTGTTGCGCGCGCCCGTGGAGCGGTACAGTGCGCCGCCCGAATACACATACAGGTCGCCCTCCGCCGAAAGCCACATCTTTTCCGCCGCGGCGGGCACGTTTAAAAGCTCTACCTTTTTTAGCCCGAACGAGGGGCGCACCCCGCCCGAAAGGCGCTCAAGCCCGAACAGCCTGCCGCCCGAAAGCAGGTCAACATGCTGCGTTTTGCAGCGCGAAAAGGGCGTTGAACGCGGTATATATGCGGGTGTTTTGCGCGCATTCATATCCACGCCCTCGCACTTATGGGCCTCACCCTGCCGCGGGGGCGAAGGCGCTCCACCTCCTGCCGGTAGCGCTGTTCCCAGTTTTCGGCCTGCTCATAGGCGCCCTCTATAAGGCAGTATTCCGAGGCGGCGCCGTAGGCGATCATTCTTTCGCCCACGGGATAGCCGTCGTAATCGCTTTGGTCGGAGAGCGACTTTTTTGTCGGGCAGTAGGCATACCTTACCCTGACCGTGCCCTCCGCCGCAAGGTATTCGGGCCATATTTCGTGCTTTACCGGCCTGCCTCCCCTTGTCACCGAAAGTATCTTTACGGGCGTTTTGGCAAACACGGTGTAGTATATTCTGCCGCCCGTTGCTTTAAACTCCTCCTCCCGCTCCAGCGGGAAGAAGGCGCGGGCAAGCTCGTCCTCGGTGGCATTCACGCAGTGCAGCATGGCGCTTATGGCGTGTTCAAGCTCCTTTTCCCCCTCATATTCGCCCGAAGACAGCGCCTCGGCGGCATCGCGCCTGCCCGCAAGCGAAAGCGCGGCGATAACAATATCTTTGATAAGCAATACAAGCCTCCTTTGCCGTGCGCATGCATATGCGCACGGCAGTATAAATTATAAAAGTGACCATCCTTTGGCAGGCGGGGCCCGCCCCGCACGCTGTGCAGGGCGGGCGTTCAGTGCGTTGCTTTGCGCATATTATACGCTGAATCCGCTTATGCAGCCCTGCGCGCACGGCCTTTTGCAGATGAGTTCGGCATACTTTACAAGCGTTGCGCTGTATGCCGCCTTGCCGGGCACCTGCTTTAATATTTTGCCGTCTTCGTCCTCCAGCCACGACCAGTCGCACAGCTGTGCAAGGCAGAAATCGTTGGTGTTGAGCAGATACAACGTGCCGTCTGCGCAAAACCTGTCCGCAACCACGGGGATATCGTCGAACATTACGGCAGAATATCCGCCCGCGAGCACCGAGGTGTTGACCTGCATGCGCGACGCAGAGAGCAGTTCGGCTATCTTTGCCCTGGTCTTGTACGAACAGAGTATCATATTGGGGCGGCTGTTGAAATATTCTTCAAGGTAACCTATCTTTTCGGCTATGACAGCCTCGGTGAGCGACGTAACGGTGAACTGCGCGGGCGTAAGAAAACTTTCGCCCGAACGGCTGAGCCCGTAGATATCTTCGGTGCCGAACAGCGCCTTGAAGCCCGTTATCTCACTGCCGTATGCCCCGCTGACGTACAGGTCTTTGCCGAGGAGCGTGGTTTCGGGCGCGCCGGCAAGCGTGATGGTGCCGGCAGAGTAGTTTACGGTGGCAACGGTAATGCCGTCGCCGTCCGCCACTATGCCGTCGGAATCGCGGATATCCACCTTCATCCCCTCGTAAAACCTGCCCGCGTTGCTTACGGTAAGGTCGTCGCCGCTCGCCTTTGAAACGGTGCCCAGATACCCGTTGCCGTCACCGTGGAGCATGCGCGAAAAGTTTACTTTGGCGCTCTGGACAAGCCCCTCCATTTCGGCGTTTAAAAGGTTTACGAACGCGCCTTCGCTTGCTGCGGAAGCGCGCAGGGCCTTATCAGATATCTCTATGGTGCCGTATATGTTTTTAAGGGCAGAAGTAAGCGTTATATACCTGTTTTTGCCCGCGGCGGGAAGGTCGCCGTCCTCCGCGCCCGCCACCACGCGCGAATTGTCGCCCCTTACAACGGCCACTTTTACTTCCTTGCCGTAGACCTCGGCGGCGTTCTTTTCTATTGCCGCATAGAAGGGCGAAACAGAATCCAACTGCGCCGAAACGGCGTCCAGGTAATAGGTCTTAAGTGCCTTATCGGCATTTGCAACAGTTATCAATTTTTTCCTCCTTAAATTATATAAATTTTTGATTGGTGCCGCAATATGCCCCGTTCATTTGCATTTTTACGCATTAAATTTTATATAACGAACGGGGCGCCGCATGCGGCAAAATTGCAGCGGCGGCCTCAGCTTTCGCTGAAGAACTGCGCTGCCAGCCTGCCCGCCTCCCTTATGCTTGCGGGCTTTGATTTAGGCGAGGGAACGGCTATGCCGCCCGCCACCATGGGCGCGCCTTTGCCCGCGCTCACCGCCTTTAAATAGTCGGCGATTATGGCGTTTTTCACATCCTCGTCGCCGCAGGCAAGCTCGTACAGGCTGCGCGTATCATGCGCTGCAGAGGGCGCGCCTTCGGGTTGCTTTGTTAAAGCCCCGGCGGCCTTGCTCTGCTCCTCCAGCTCCTTCAGCCGTTGACTGCGCCGGGTGAATTCGGCCTCAAGGCTGGCGTAAGCGCTCAAAAGGGCCTTTACGTCTTTGAATTTACCAAGGTCTGCCGCAACGTTCTGCTTTTCTTCCGCCTCCGCGGGGTTTGCCGTGCCTTGGTTTTGCGTCAGGTTATCCATTTGCATCCTCCTTTGATTTTTGTCTGTGAATTTTTATATGTTCGCACACGTTTTTCTCCGCCTCCTTGGGGCACCTGCCCGAAAGAAGATAGGCCGTGTGTTCCTGTATATGTACTTCATGGTCGTCGTAGTCGTTTACCTCGGGCACTCCGCCAGCAAACTCTGCGTTTTCGCGCGCGGCGCGCGCCGCGTGCATGCCTTTTATGTCCCTGCCGCAGGCAAAGCTGCCATAGCCGATAAATGCCAGCACCTCGTTCTTTACGGCGCGGCTCATGTTGCCGTCCTCGTCCGAAAGCAGCCCCTTGTCTATCAGCTCGTACACCACGTTCCTGCGCTCGGCGGGGGTCAGGTTTATGTCGCTGTCCGATTCCAGCACCACGTCGTCGCAGGTGATGTCCGCGCCGCAGTAACAGTGCATGCCGCCCTCCGCCTTTACAAGGCGCGCGCCAAGGGCAAACTGTCGGTACAGCCTTAAAATGTGCCTGCCAACCGACTTTAACGCCTGCTTTATGCTGTCGTAGCACACGTTAAGGCGGGCGTCGTCCTGCTCCACCAAAAGCTGCAGCCCCGTTGCCGAAGTCACCGAAGAGAAGGCGTCGCCGTTCTGCGTTATGTCGCCCGTGCCCGATATGGCGGCGAACTCGTCGCGCAAGGTCTCCTCCTCCCTTTCAAAACATTCGGGAAGAGTGCCCAGCGTAAGCATTTCGGGCGGCTTGCCGCCCTGGCGGTAAACTATCACTTTGCCCGGGCGCAGCCCGTCCTCCGCAAGGTCGTCGGCGTCCACCGAACCCTCCTCCACGGCAACGGTGCCCATGGATATCCTGTTCAAAAACTCGTGCTTGCGGTTGCGCACGGCGTTGTAGGCGCGCTGCACGGGTATCATCCTCTCCACCACGCTGGCGCCGAAAAAACTGCCCGCAAGCGGCATGCACACTTGCTTTATAAAGGGGTAGCCCCTTTCGCCCTCCCTGCCGTTTTTGTAGGGCAGGGCGCCGTCGAACAGTACCCTTCCGCCCGCCACCACGGAAAATCTGCCTTCCGGCAATTCGGCGGTGGGGCGGCAATAGCGCTCTATTACCGTAACATACCCCTTGCGCACGGCGGGCTGCGGGCTGCCCGCGCCCTCCGATATGTCGCCCGCAAGTTGCACGCCGTATGCGGCGGCCACGTCCTGAACGGGCAGGGCGCGCGCCTGCACTATAGATGGCTGCGCCTCCACGCTCTCCTCCTCAAGCGAATAGGGGTATATTTCAAACGGCGAAACGGCCTCTACCTGCACGCAGCCTTCAAACAGCCTGTCGCCCTGTTCGGTGCCGCCTATAACTGCGCCGCCGCTGTTGTTCCACACCACCTTATAAAAGGCGGTGCCGCACGATTCCGACCAGTTTGTGGCCTTTGAAAGCGCGCCCTCAAGGTCGCAGCTTTCGGCGGCAGAGGCAAGCACCGCGGCAGACAGGGCGGCGGCAGCCCTGTCGCACTCCTCTTCAGACGCCGCGCGCACCGAAAGAGCGGGGCGTATGCGCGCAAGCTTTGCACAGCGCAGCTCTACCATGGGCGCAATGCGGTTGAACACGCGCCGCGGCTGCCAGCCGTAACTTTTTTCCTCCTCCTCGATATCCCCCGCGGCGTTTATGCCGCAGTACTGGTTGCCGCCTATAAAGTTGATGTTCAGCTGCCACTTTCTTTCAAGTTTCATGCGCTCGGCGCGGCGCGCCTCGAAGTCGGCCGTCACCTCCTGCGCAAGCTTTTGCTCCGCGCGCTGCCTTTCGTCTGAAAAATCAGTTTTCACTATCTCCCTCCCTGAGCATTTCAATAAGTTTTTTCCTGCGCTCCTCAAGCTCTTCGTCGCTCATGCCGCCAACGTTGCCCTCGCCGTCTAAAAGCATCTTTACCGCCTTTATGTCGGGCGGGACGTCGCGGCGGGTGACTTTGCGCTTTACAAGCTTAAGTTCGCCCTCGTCCACGGTGTACTCTTCAACTATCTCGCTGGTGTCAAAGCCCACCGCACACTTCACCAGCGCCTTTTTTACGCCTTCATCGTTCAATTTTTTTATTCAACCTCCTTATTCTGCGCGCCTTGTCCGCCGCCAGCGCAGAGGGCCGCTCCTCCCGCTCCGCGGGGCGCGGGCGGGACGATATGAAATATCTGAGGGCATCCATGGCATGATCGCAGCGCTTTATCGGCCTGTCGCCGCTGCCCCAGCTGTAGCTTTTGAACTCGGCTATCATGTTCACGCAGTTTTTAAAGATGTATATATCGGGCAGCCCGTTGCCGCGGGCAAGGTAGCCCTTCACGCGCGATATGCCTGAAAACACGTCCTTGTCCACGCAGGTATTCACGGCTATGCCGCGCTCGTAAAACAGTTCGGAAACCGACCTCTCCGCCGCCAGCGTTCGCTGGTTGGCGGCGCTGTCTATAAGCGCATACAGCCTGCCGTCGGGGCGGCGCTTCCAGCCCAGCTTGCGGCTTATTTCGCGTATGGCGGCGGCGTGGTAGTCTATGTCTTTGCCCTGCTCGTAGTGCTCCGCCACCACGTACACGTTTCCGTCCCAGTCCACGCAGTACCAGTGCGCGGCCAGCGGGTTGTTCAGCCCGGGGTCTATTGATATGCACTCCTGCCACTCGGGCGGAACGGGGAACGGGTCTATGACGTGCACGCTCTCGTCGAATTCGGGGTATACAAGGCCGTACCCTTCAGAAAATCTGCCGTACTTTCTGCTGTCCAGCGCGGGGCCGTCGAGCGCGCCCTCCAGAAGCTTTATTTCGCTCTTTGAAAGGAAGGGGTTGTCCTCCCAGTTCATGAACTCGTACCACACCTCGCCGTTGTTTTTGCGGTTCAAGTAAATTTCGCCGTATACAAAGGTGCGCCCCTTGAGCGGCGTCATGGTGCCGAATATGTCGCCCCGCCTGTCCATCACCCTCATCAGGCACTCCTCGTATATATCGCGCGGCGGCTCTTCGTCGAACCACACAAAGTCTAAAGAGGCGCCCTGGAACTTTTCCCTGCCCTGGTCGCAGCTTTTAAAGCCTATGGTGGAAATGCCGCCGAACACGTTTTTAATTTTAATCTGGTCTATCACGCCCGAGGCGGGGCTGTCCTTTCTGCCCGAAAGCATAACTATGTCGGCTATCCAGCTCTTGGGCAGGTAACTTAGTATCTTGCCCTGCGCCACGTCGCGCTGGACTTGCTGCGAAAGCGACACCACCCACCCGAACACGTCCTTTCTGTTTTTGCGGTAGGGGTGTATGCCGCGCGCCATCCAGATAGTTTCCACGGCGCCGCACTCCGTCTTGCCCGAACGGTTGCCGCCGAACACCCACCTGTTGCGCTTTTTGCACTTGTGAAAGGCCAGCTGCTTTTTGTGTTTTTTGCGGCCGGCGTTGTACTTTGCCAGCTTGTTATCCGCCCGCCGCCTTTCAAGCTCGCGGTCTACCTCCGCAAGCGCGTTAAGAATTTCTTCCTTCATATACCTACCTTCCATATTTCCGCAAACAAAGCGTTATTTCCGCAATATTCGCGGGGCAATGCACTGTATACTTTAATGTGATATGAAATACTTTGCGGCGGCAGCGGCGGCGGCTGTAATTTTTGTGTGCACCGCCTTTACTTCTGCCATATTCACAACCGAATACGCCCGCGCCGAAGCTGGCGCCCGCTATGCCCGCGCCACCACGCGCGAATGTTACTTTTACTCCTCACCGCAGAATTCTGCGGCGCTGTTCGCCGTGCCATATACATATTGCGTGGAGATAACGGGGGAAGACGGCGACTGGTACGCGGCCACATATGCCGAAGATACCGGCGATTTCCGCGCCGTGCGCGGCTACGTTAAAAAGAGCCAGTTCCTTCCGCTGGACGGCACGCCCGAGGTGGTGTGGCTGAACAAGACGGTAAGCATAACCTTTTCGCAGGAAACGCCGCCCGGCAACCTGCCCGTGATAGACGACATAACGCTAAGCGCGGCGTTTTACGGCACGTTTTACAGCGGCGGAGCAGGCTATTCGTATGTGCTGTGCGAAGATTCGTTCGGCTATATTGCGGGGGCAATTGAAGATTACCCCATAATAGAGGAACAAAAACCGCAGGAAGAGCAGCCGCAGCAAAGCCCCGCGCCCGACGGGGGCGCAATAGTCGCCTTTGTTGCAATAGCGCTGCTTGTGGTGCTTGCGGCGGCGCTGCTCTTCCTTTCGGGCAAAAAGTCCAAAAAGCGCCGCTGAAAACCGCCGCAGGCGGCATTACAGTATAAACGAAAACTCCATTGCGGCGGCAATGCCCTCGGCAAAGTGCTCTCCGCAGCCGCGTATTCTGCGCGCAAACGCAACGGCCAGCCTGTGCATCTCCCTGCCCTCCTCCCCGACGGGCCGCCTACCGCGCAAAAGCGCATAGCGCCTGAGCACGTCCCGCTCTTCTGCCGTAAACGTTTCCGCCGCGCCGTCCACATAGTTGTAAAAGCGGCACATCTCGCCCTTTTTGTGCACAAGGCACGCCACCTCCTCGGCGCAGCGTTCGGCACAGCGCGTAAAGTCAAATGCATACGCCCTGCGCGCGATCAGCGCGTCTATCAGCCGCTCCGCCCTGTCTGCGGTAAAATAAAACTTTAAAACCTTTTTCACATTCATGTCTGCCACTCAAAAAAACGAACATTTGTTTGTTTTGTATTTTGATTATACCCGTTAAATATGACAGAATACGCATATTTAAAAAATTTTTCAGACATTTTTTAAAAAATATGCTGTGATTTTTCTGTTCGCACCCTATCATCTCCCCTTCCTCACCCGCTGTCATTGCCGCTCGCGAGGAGGCAAAGCCGACGACACTCTGCCGAAGCTCTGCGCGTAGCGTGGAAACGGCAGATAGCGCCCTGCGGCGAACAATAGCTATTCCGTCGCCTGCGGCTCCTTACGCCCGAGCGCTACCCCCACTGCCACTCCGCTCACAGCACGCGAATGTGTGCGGAGCGGAGAAATCTCAATTAAAGTAAAAATATAACGCTCCCCCATGTCATTTCGAGCGGAGCAAAGCGTAGTCGAGAAATCTCAAAGCAAGTAAACTGCAAAACACAGATATTTCTCCATGCGCTCATTACATTCGCTTAGTCGAAATGACAAAAGCAAATCGCCAACCCGTCCAAATGCGCCATTTTGTGGCAGGCTTCGCGCGCAGGCGCGCACCTTATTTTTGCACCAAACTTTTAAAAATCTTTACATTGTCGTTGCCTTGTGCTATAATTCTGAATATGAAGACATTGCTTGCGGCCCTTGCGGGCGCGGCCGTACTTTCGGCAACGATGTGCGGCGGCATGCCTGCGGCCGAAAAAACTGAATACCCGCCCTACGGACAGGAACATACCTGTGCCGTATACGCCTCGGAAGAGGTGCTCGAATACGGCTTAGGCGAAAGCGGCGCCATTTTTACCGACGGGCAGACGGAATACCCCGAATTTGTGACCCGGCTTGAAATAGGGCAGATAACCTGCTACGCCGTACAGGGCGACAGGTTTGCCTTTGCGGGCGGCGAAGACGGCAGGTATATATACATCTATTCGGGCGGCACGCGCCCGGCAACGCCCGAAGAGGGCGCCGACGGAGAACTTGTTTACACATACGAGGGCGGCATTATGGAAAATGCTACGGCAGAGGGCGTGTTTGCCTACCGCAACGGCAGCGCCGTGACCGCCATGCAGTTCGACGGCGACGACCTGCTGTTCACCGACGAGGCCACCGACACCATTCAGCGCTATTCGGGCGGCACGGTCACATCTTCGGCGGGCACGCTGCCCCCCGCAAACAGCAGCGTTGACTACACCGCCGAAAACCTGTACCTGTATATAAACGAAGGCAGCCTGCACGTTTTAAACAAGTCCGACAACTCCGTCACCACCGTCGCCGACGGGGTATTCTCCTCCCTTCAGCTCGGCGAGGACGGCGTGTACGCAATAATGGACGGCGGCCTGTGCCTTATTGAGCGCGGCGAAGATCAAATAGTTGATATCACCCCGCTTGAGTTTGTATATACAGACGAATCGCACAGCCAGAGCATAGTTATAGGCGACACGGCAGAACTGCTTGCGAAGTTGCAGCCCGCCACCCGCATAGTAAACGTTCCCGCGGCGCAGTACGTAACCGAAATTGAGCTCACCGACCTGAGCGGGCAGTACTTCAAAGTGGGTGAGGAGGGCACCTTCCGCACCGAAACCGACGGCAAGGCGCTGCTACTGTGCACAACGGGCAACGCGGACATAATCGCCATGGGCGACAAGACATATATAACAAAGAGCGTAGGCGCAAGCTCTGAACTTGAGCACACCGCCGCACCGTTCGTCTCCGCACGGCTCAACTATTCATCGGGGCTGTACAGCGTGCCGTATATGTGCACCGCCACACAGATAATACAGCTTGACATGGACAGCCGCCTTACGGTAGAAAACCAGATAACGGCAGCGGGCGCGCAGGGCACGCTTACAAACGACTTCTGCCTTGTCAGTTACACCGCCGAAGACGGCACCGAATACCGCGGCTACGTTGCAACCAGCTTTCTCACCGCATACGACTTTTCGGGCGAAGACGGCGAATTCGGCGAAATCACCCCGCCCGAAGATTACAGCGAAGATAACGCCATAATCACAGTTGTGCTTATAATAATTATAGTAGTCCTCGTAATCGCGGGCGTGGCATTCCTGGCCTACTCCAGCGGCGCGGGCAAGCGCAAATCGCGCGAACCGAAAGACACCGACGGCGAAGATAAATCTTAAACGATATAAAAAAACCGCGCGGCGGGCAATTTGCCCGCCGCGCGGTTTTTGTATATTTTATATCTGATGAACACGGCGGCACCCTGCCTTGCCATTACAGACGGCCGCACGAACAGCCGCTCACACCCTGAACACGTTGAGCGTTGCTTCCGAATACAGGAAATTTCCGCCGCCGGAGGCGACCGTAAGCGTTTCGGGGGCGCCCGTAACGGTGAACACAAACGCGGCATTCACCTGACTTGTCTGCCCGGCGGCAGTAAATATAGTCTGTGCGGCGCCCGCACTCTGCGTCTGCCCGCCAAGCCTGAAAGTGACAAGGTTGGTAACGGGGAAGGTATCTGTCCCCGCAGGCGTGACCGTGGCAAGAAAATGGGCGTAATACGTGCCGTTCTGAGCAATGTTCACCTCCGCCGAGCCGTTTGTGTGGGTTATTCCGCCCGCCTGCGCGGCATTAACGTCGAATGTAAACAGCCCGCCGCCCGTCACCGGTGCCGAAGGCAAAGAAAACGCGCTCAGCGCCTCCGTCTCCCCTCCCGCTCCCGTCGGCCCCGTTGCCCCTGTAGCTCCCGTAACGCCTGTCGGCCCCGTAGCGCCCGTAGCCCCGGTGACGCCGGTTGCCCCGGTCGGCCCCGTTGCACCTACAGCCCCTGTTACACCGGTTGCGCCCGTCGCACCCGTTGAGCATGTGACTTATGGGAACATTACACGAAAACGCCCCTCCGCCATGCAACGCGGAAGGGCGTTCAGTCATCAGACTGCCTTTTATAAGATAAAGGCACGTTTCTGAATTTTACCGAGGCGAGCACAAAGTCTTCATCATCGCGGCACAGCGCTATCTGCGAGTCGGCAAGCTCGGCAGTGAGCGGACTGTCGTACTCGCTGGGAGTTATCACAAAACAGTGCTCCACAAACGAAGAGCGCAACCCCTGAAGAATACTCTTCAGCTGCTCAGCATACAGCGCGTTGCCGGCGTCGCTTTCGCCCTGACACCACACCATGTTTATGCAACGCACCGTCATATCGGTCTGACTTTCAATGTACTCCACGCACTCATCAAGGCGGCGCTTTGACTCGTTGAAATAATCTGTGCCCGGCAGCCACTGACTTATTTCCGTGCCGCCCACACTGGCCGAAACCGCCGTTACGGGTACGCCCGCAGTGCGGTAATATGCCTCGCAGAAGGCAGAAGTCATGCCGCCCGTCTTCTTCCCGTCCTCGTTTGTCCCGTCCGAAAGCGCCGCGTTGTTTTCGTTGGCGCCGAACGGCTCTTCGAGCGGATACAGCCAGCCGTCTGTGTCGTTCCCGCTGACGGCGCGGAACTCGTAGGCATGGCCCTCGCCGCAGGGTATTGCCTCGGCGGCGTTGCCCCTGCCCGCCATATTCGACTGACCCATAAATATAAAAACGTCGGTATAATCTTTCTCGTCGGCAGAAGTATCGCCCTGCGAGCAGCCCGCAGCCGAAAGCGCAACCGCGCATGCGGCAAGCAGCGGCGCCGCAACATGCATGAATGTGAATTTTTTCATATGAACCCCCTTGTGCGGGGATTATAGCAGACGGGCGAAAATTTGTTGCGGTTTTTGCACAACTCACCAAGTTAATTACATAATTAACAGACAAAGCGGCGGGCGCACAAAAAGCGCCCGCCGCCCGGTATCATTGAATAGAATAACAACAAAACGGTGCATATTTTAAATAGCTTTATTGACATACAGATAAAAAAAGCCTGAAATGGCGGCATTTTGGCGTTTGCGAGCAAATCAGGCGGTTTTTCATATAAAAGTTAGCATTTTGGCGGACTTTGCGGCAAAAATTTTACCGATTTGACAAGTCTTTCTCATGTATAATTATTGACGAAATTTGTTGCTTTTTTCCGCCTTTTAACATGTCCAGACCAAAACATTCTGTCATAAACGAAATGCGCAAGGTTGCCGCGCCCAAATTC
>CALVLV010000017.1 GCA_944341075.1 uncultured Clostridia bacterium | reverse complement strand
GGCGAAAAGAAGGTCGTTAAAACGTGGTCAAGGGCTACCACTATATTCCCCCAGATGGTAGGTCACACCATAGCCGTATACGACGGCCGCAAGCACGTTCCCGTATACATCACCGAAGACATGGTAGGTTGCAAGCTGGGCGAGTTCGCTCCCACCCGCACGTTCAAGGGTCACGCAGCCAAGACCACCAAGAAGTAAGGAGAGTAGTTATGGCAAGCAACATGAACAAAAAGGTTGAAAGGATAGCCGCAAATAAGGACAAACGTCCCTATGCAACGGCAAAATATATAAGGATCTCGCCCTACAAGGTGAGGACTGTTCTCGCCCTCATCAGGGGCAAGAGCGTAGAGGAAGCCGAAGCCATACTCACCTATTGCAACAAGGGCGGCAGCGAAGAGGTCAAAAAAGTTCTCCTTTCCGCGGCAGCCAACGCCGAGCACAACAACGGCATGGACAGGGGCGACCTTGTAGTGGCCGAAGCGTTTGCAAACGGCGGCCCTCACCTCAAGAGAATGCAGCCCGTTTCCAAGGGCCGCGGCAGGGCCATCCTCAAAAGGACGAGCCACATCACTGTCATTCTTGACGCTAAGAACATTTAAGGAGAGTATGTATGGGACAGAAAGTTAATCCTCACGGTTTAAGGGTAGGCGTTATCTCTGCATGGGACACCCAGTGGTATGCAGACAAGAGAGATTTCGCCAAACACCTCAAGGAAGACAACGTGATACGTACCTTCCTTAAAAAGAAGTATTACGAGGCAGCCATCAGCAAAATAACGCTGGTGCGCGCAGCCAACAAGGTAGAAGTTACCATATACACCGGCCGTCCCGGCGTGCTCATCGGCAAGGGCGGTTCGGAAATAGACGTAATAAAGAAGTCGCTTGCAAAGCTCACCAAGGGCAAGGTCATCATAATCAACGTCAAAAAAGTTGAAAAGGTAGACCAGGACGCACAGCTCGTTGCCGAGGCGGTTGCCGCCCAGCTCGAAAAGCGCGTTTCATACCGCAGGGCAATCAAGCAGCAGATTTCAAAGGTTTCCAAAACGGGCGTCAGGGGCGTAAAGATCACCGTATCGGGCAGGCTCGACGGCAGGGAGATCGCCGGCAGCGAAAGCTACCACGAGGGCTCCATTCCCCTTCAGACGATCCGCGCAGACATTGATTACGGCTTTGCCGAAGCGCACACCACGTTCGGCGTGCTCGGCGTAAAGTGCTGGATATACAAAGGCGAAGTTCTTTCCGGCAGCAAGAGGCTGATAATCTCAGACGGAGGCGAAGACTGATATGTTAATCCCCAAGAGAGTTAAAAGAAGAAAGCAGCACCGCGGCAAGATCCGCGGCCGCGCCCACAAGGGCAATATAATCGCCTACGGCGAATACGGCCTCGTAGCCGAAGAGGGCGGCAGGATCACTTCCAACCAGATAGAGGCTGCGCGTATCGCGATGACCAGGTTCATCAAGCGCGGCGGCAAGGTATGGATAGATATATTCCCCCACAAGCCCATCACCAAGCACCCCGCAGAATCCCGTATGGGTTCAGGTAAAGGTGCCGTTGAATACTGGGTGGCCATCGTAAAGCCCGACAGAGTATTGTTCGAAATGGCGGGCGTATCTGAAGACGTGGCAAGGGAGGCAATGCGCCTTGCCAGCCACAAGCTGCCAGTAAAGTGCAAGTTTGTCAAGAAAGAAGCCGCTGCACCCGCAGCGGAAGGCGGTGAAGCTAATGAAAGCTAAGGAAATAGTTAATTTGAGCGACGCGGAACTCGCCGCAAAGTTGCAGGAACTCAAAACCGAGCTCTTCAACCTGCGTTTCCGCCACGCAAGCGGCCAGCTCGACAACCCCCTCTCGATAAACCTTGTAAAAAAGGACATCGCAAGGGTGAACACGGTCATCCGTGCAAGGCAGCTTAAAGGCTAAGGAGTAAAACATGGAAAGGACTACTCTCAGAAAGGAAAGAACGGGTGTTGTGGTATCCGACAAGATGGATAAAACGGTAGTTGTTGCCGTTACCGAAAAGAGCAAGCACCCCCTGTATAAAAAGACGATAACCAAGACCACCAAGTTCAAGGCGCACGACGAAGAAAACGCCTGCGGCGTGGGCGACAAGGTTCGCATAGTAGAGACCCGCAAGCTCTCCAAAGACAAGAACTGGAGGGTAGCGGAAATAGTAGAAAAGGCAAAGTAATCGCGGCATATTTCCGCGGCAATTGCACGGGCGCGGCCATACGGGCGCCCCGGCATGCGCCTTTTTATAAAAAGTTGTTTCCACGATTGTTTTCATGCCGGCCAATGCGCGGCCGTCCGCTTCGCTCTCCGCGGTAAAAGCGGCGGTAAAACGCTTGATATAATTTAAGCGTGATAATTTGCGCACGGCGGGGCAATCCGCTGGATAACTTCACGAAAACGCGTTGTACGGCAATATTTCTGTGGGAATTGCGCGGACGTTTAAAATAAATCACGTTGCAAGGCGGGTTTCCCGCCGCAGCAGGCCCCGATTTGCGCATACCTGCGCCTCAGCAGGGTGAATTTGCGCAATAAAATAATCGGGGGCGCTGAAGATTGCGCAAAGAGGGACGGCGTCCCTCAAACTCACGGAAATTTTCGCATTCGGCCAAGGCGAAAATTTCGTGAAAAAAGATTATGTTGTAAGTTCATAAATGATTATTACATTAAAATAATTTAGGAGAATTTATATGATACAACCCCAGACTAGGCTCAAGGCCGCAGACAACAGCGGCGCAAAAGAGCTCATGTGCATAAAGGTGCTGGGCGGCAGCTTCCGCAAGACGGGCAACATAGGCGACGTTATCGTCTGCTCCGTCAAGACTGCGACCCCCGGCGGCGCCGTTAAAAAGGGCGACGTGGTAAAGGCCGTTATCGTGCGCAGCACCAAGGGCATCAGGCGCGGCGACGGCACATACATCAGGTTCGACGACAACGCAGCCGTTATAATAAATCAGAACAAGGAGCCGAGAGGCACCCGTATCTTCGGCCCGATCGCAAGGGAACTGAGAGAAAAGAACTATATGAAGATAATCTCCCTTGCGCCCGAAGTTCTTTAAGGAGAAGTTAAAGCTATGAACGTAAAATTGAATGATAATGTTCTGGTTATCACCGGTAAGTATGCGGGCAAGCAGGGCAAGGTAATCGCCACTTCTCCCAAGAGCGGAAAGGTAACCGTAGAAGGAATAAACACACAGCACAAGGCGCAGAAGGCGCGCCGCGGCAACGAAGTTTCTAAGATAATAGAAAAGGAAGGCGCCATAGACGTATCTAACGTAATGGTAGTCTGCCCCGCCTGCGACAAGGCGGTAAGGGTAAAGAGCGGCCTGCAGGACGGCAAGCGTGTGCGCGTGTGCCCCAAGTGCGGCGCCGTGCTCGACAAGGCTTACACCGCAAAGAAGGCTGGCAAAGAGGCCAAGAAGGAAGAGCCTAAAAAGCGTACCCGCAAGCGCGCCGCTAAGGCAGAGGCCAAGGCGCAGGAAGAAAA
The DNA here is from genome assembly GCA_944341075.1 of uncultured Clostridia bacterium. Classification (GTDB taxonomy): domain Bacteria; phylum Bacillota; class Clostridia; order Christensenellales; family Borkfalkiaceae; genus Coproplasma. The sequence continues at coordinate 37,781 of CALVLV010000017.1, read as the reverse complement.
GGCTGAGGAGTAAGGTGAACGAATATGGCAAAAGCAACTACGGAAAAAGTATATAAAAGCAGAGTAGCCAAGCAGTATGCGGAAGAGGTCGTTCCCTACCTTACCAAAAAATTCGGCTACACCAATGTGATGCAGGTTCCCAAGCTGGTGAAAATAGTCATCAACACCGGCCTCGGCGACATAAAGGACAACGCAAAGTCCATTCAGACCACGCAGGGCGAAATAAAGCAGATAACCGGCCAGCAGCCCGTGCTCACCGTTGCCAAAAAGTCCGTTGCAAACTTCAAGGTGCGCGAGGGCATGACCGTGGGCATAAAGGTTACGCTGCGCGGCAAGATGATGTACGACTTCTACGATAAGCTCGTATCCATCGCGCTTCCCCGCGTGCGCGACTTCCGCGGCGTTCCCACAGACAGCTTCGACGGCAGGGGCAACTACTGCATGGGCGTAAAGGAACAGCTTATATTCCCCGAGATCCAGTACGACCAGGTTGAAAAGATCCGCGGCATGGACATATGCTTTGTCACCACCGCAAAGACCGATGAAGAAGCAAGAGAGCTTTTAAGGGCCATGGGTATGCCCTTCAAGAGGTAAGGAGATAGATTATGGCAAAGAAATCAATGATAAACAAGCAGCAGAGGCCCGCTAAATTTTCTACCAGGGCATACACAAGGTGCTCTATCTGCGGCAGGCCGCACGCCGTGCTCCGCAAATACGGCGTATGCCGTATCTGCTTCCGCAACCTTGCATACAAGGGCGAAATTCCCGGCGTTAAAAAGTCGAGCTGGTAAGGAGGTGCCAAGATGACCGATCCCATAGCAGATATGCTCACACGCGTAAGAAACGCGCTCATGGTAAACAAAGAGACGGTGGAGATCCCTTCATCCAACATGAAGAAGGCCATCGCAGACATAATGCTCGCAGAGGGCTTTGTATCAGACGTAAAGCTGGTTGAAGACGGCTTCAACGGCAAGCTGGTCATCACCCTCAAGTACGCAGGCAAAAAGCAGCCCGTCATCAACGGACTCAAAAGGGTATCCAAGCCCGGCCTGCGCACCTATGCCGGCGTAGAAAACATGCCCAAGGTAATGAACGGCATGGGTATTGCCGTTATTTCCACCAACAAGGGTATAATGACGGATAAGCAGGCAAAGGCCGCAAACGTAGGCGGCGAAGTGCTCTGCTATATCTGGTAAGGAGGTAATTTAAATGTCAAGAATCGGTAAATTACCCGTGAACCTGCCCGCAGGCGTTACCGTCAGCTTCGACGGCGACACCGTAACCGTAAAGGGCGCAAAGGGCACGCTCAGCCAGAAGATAGCGGGCGATATAGATGTAAAGGTAGAGGGCAACGAAGTGCTCGTCCTCAAAAAGCACGATTCAATGGAGCTTGACGCAAAGCACGGCCTCTACAGGGCGCTCATCCACAATATGGTGGTGGGCGTGACCGAAGGCTATAAAAAGAGCCTCAAGGTAAACGGCGTAGGCTGGAAGGTCGCCAAGCAGGGCAACAAGGTAGTGCTCAACGTAGGTTTTTCGCACCCCGTAGAGTTTGCCGAGCCCGCAGGCGTAAAGCTCGAATGCCCCAGCGCCAACGAAATCGTAGTCAGCGGCATAGATAAGACGCTCGTCGGCCAGACCGCCGCAGACATCCGCAACATAAGAGTTCCCGAACCTTACCACGGTTACGGCATCGCATACAGCGACGAAGTGATCGAGCGCAAGGAAGGCAAGACGGGAGGCAAGGGCAAGAAGTAATTTCGGGTAGCAGTTCCCCTGCGGAGGGGATATCCGAACGACTCGCCGCGTAAAAGTTGCGGCGGATTGCTCAAAGGAGACATATATGATTAAGATGATAGATAAGAACACCGAACGCAAGCGCCGCCATGCGCGCGTGAGGAAGAAGATCTCGGGCACGGCAGAAACCCCCCGTTTCTGCGTATACCGCAGCCTCAACCACATCTACGTTCAGGTGATTGACGACGTAAAGGGCGTAACGCTCGTTTCCGCATCTACAATGGAAAAGGAGCTCAAGGCCCGGGTTGCAGATCTTACCAAGACGGAAGCTGCTAAGCTTGTAGGCAAAACGGCTGCAGAGCGCGCCCTTGAAAAGGGCGTCAAGGAAGTCGTTTTCGACAGGGGCGGCTACCTGTACACCGGCAGGGTGCAGGCGGTTGCCGAAGGCGCAAGGGAAGCCGGACTTAATTTCTAAGGAGCTGACAAAATGGAAGAAAAGAAAGAAAGACCTGCAAGAAGGGAATCAAGGTTCAAGAGGGCTGAAGACGACGGCATCATCAGCAAGCTCATACAGGTAAACAGGGTATCCAAAACCGTTAAAGGCGGCCGCAACATGCGCTTTGCGGCGCTGGTTGTGGTAGGCGACGGCAAGGGCTCCATCGGCTGCGGCGTAGGCAAGGCCAAGGAAGTTCCCGTGGCAATAGAAAAGGCCACCGCCCAGGCCAAGAAGAACATGTTCAAGGTGAACATGAAGGATACCTCTATCCCCCACACCGTTACCGGCGTGTTCGGCAGGGGCAAGGTACTCATGATGCCCGCCGAAGAAGGTACCGGCGTTATAGCCGGCGGCCCCGTGCGCGCCGTTATGGAGGCCGTGGGCATAAAGGATATACGTACCAAGTCGCACGGCACCAACAACCCCATCAACTGCGTAAAGGCAGCCATAGAGGGGCTCAGGGAGCTTAAGACCGCCGAGCAGATAGCAGCAGCGCGCGGCAAGACTGCCGAAGAGCTCTTAGGTTAACCCACGGAGGCAATGCAATGATAAAAGTAACGCTTATAAAGAGCTACTGCAACGAAGTCAAGTCCGTAAAGGCCACCGTTGCCGCGCTCGGTTTAAAAAAGATCCGCTCGGAAAAGGTTTTTGAAGAAAACCCCGCAATAATGGGTCAGATCAAAAAAGTTTCGCACCTTCTCAAGGTGGAAAAAGTATAAGGAGGCATACAAGGTTATGAGAATTGATACTTTATCCCCTGCAGAGGGTTCCAAAAAGGCAGTCAAAAGGCTTGGCCGCGGCATAGGCAGCGGCACGGGCAAGACCAGCGGCAAGGGCCACAAGGGCCAGTGGGCGCGTTCGGGCGGCGGCGTACGTCCCGGATTCGAAGGCGGCCAGATGCCCATCGCAAGACGCGTGCCCAAGCGCGGCTTTCACAACAAGTGGTCTACCTGCTACCTCATCGTAAACCTTTCCCAGCTTGAAAACGTGCCCGCAGGCACGGTGGTAGACTACGACTACGTGGTCGAAAACAACCTCGCCAAGTACATCAAGCACAACTCGGGCCTCAAAGTCCTGGGCAACGGCGAGCTTAAAAATGCGATAACCGTTAAGGCGGCTAAATTTTCTGAATCTGCCAAGGCGGCAATAGAAAAGGCAGGCGGCACGGCGGAAGTCCTTTAATTAATTCAACCGCGGCGGAAGTTTTCGCTGCAAAGGGGTTAAAATGTTTGAAACAATAAAGAATTGTTTTAAAGTGAAGGAAATCCGCAAGAAGATATGGATAACCCTGCTCCTTCTGCTGGTTTTCAGGATCGGTTGCTATATCCCCGTCCCGGGCATAGATTCAACCGTATTCGGCGATGCCATAGAGCAGTATTCCTTCCTCGAACTGATGTCGTCCATTACGGGTTCCTCGCTTTCCAACGCAACGCTGTTTGCATTGGGTATCAGCCCGTACATCAACGCGTCCATCATAATCCAGCTTTTAACGGTGGGCATACCCGCTCTCGAGCGCCTTTCGCGTGAAGGCGAAGAGGGCCGCAGGAAGATCGCCCAGATAACCCGTTACGTAACCATAGCCCTTGCAATAGCTCAGGCTATAGGCATCATAGTCAACATAGCCGCAGGCGAAGACGCCATCAACACCGTAATGTTCGGCGGCGGCGCAAGCGGCATCATTTCAGACGAGGCCGCAACGTGGATAGCAGGCGTGTTCCTCGTAGTCGTATACACCGCGGGCGCAATGCTCGTAATGTTCATCGGCGAAAGGATCACCGAATACGGCGTAGGCAACGGCATATCGCTGATAATCTTTGTCGGCATCATCTCCACGGCGGGCATCGCCATCGTTGAAAAGTTCGCAGAACTGTTCAGCGGCGAACACGGCCTTGAGCCCCTGTGGCTGCTCATCGGCTTCGTGGTGCTCACCCTTCTGGAATTTACCGCCATCGTTGCGGTAGACCTCTCCGAAAGGCGCATCCCCGTGCAGTACGCAAAGCAGGTAAAGGGCCGCAAGATGTATGGCGGCCAGTCCACCGTGATACCCATAAGGATCGCGGGCGGCGGCGTAATGCCCCTCATCTTCGCGTTCGCGCTCATCAGCTTCCCCGGCATGCTCGCCAGCCTGTTCTGGCCGGGCAGCGGCTTCGAGCAGGGCGTTACCAACTGGTTCTCGGGTTCGTCCCCCTATTGGTACGGCCAGCTCATATACATGGTAGTTCTCTGCCTGCTCATTTTCGCATTCGCGTTCTTCTATTCGTCGATGCAGTTCAACCCGGAGGACGTATCCAAGACCATTCAGCAGAACGGCGGCTTCATCCAGGGCATCCGCCCCGGCAAGCCCACCGCAGAGTATTTAAAGAGGATATCCAACAGGATAACGCTTTTCGGCGCCATATATCTTTCGCTCGTTGCGTTCATTCCCTCCATACTCAGCATGATAGTCGTATCGCTGAACATAACGTCCGATACCAGCCTTCTCAGCGTGTTCTCCACCACGGGTATCCTCATCGTCGTATCGGTTGCGCTCGAACTTGAAAAGCAGTTGCAGAGCCAGCTGATGATGAAGAATTACAAAGGCTTCCTCAAGTAATCGGCACATATAAGCGGCGCAATACGTTGTCGCGCTTGCGGGTCTGCTCGGTCATGTACGTCTGTGTACACTCCTTCGCAGCATTCCGCACGCTCCGCGTCTTGCTTGCTTCTCTGCACCGATTGGGTGCGGTAAATTGATTTTGGTCGTAAAAGTACTTAACGGCCGAACTAAATTCGGCCTTGCACTTTTACGGCGCAAGCAGTTATAATATAGGGTGTGAAAAATATGAATATTGTTTTGTTGGGCGCCCCCGGCGCAGGCAAAGGCACTCAGGCGGCCTTCCTTGAAGGCAAGTACGGCCTCGTTCATATCTCTACAGGCGATATATTCAGGGCAAACATCAAGGGCGGCACGCCCATCGGCAAGGTAGCCAAAAGCTATATAGACGCGGGCAAACTCGTCCCCGACGAGGTCACCTGCGAAATAGTCAAAAACAGGCTGGAGGAGGACGATGTAAAAGCGGGCTTCATGCTCGACGGTTTCCCCCGCAACCTCTTCCAGGCACAGCAGCTCGATGAATTCGCCCGCGTGGACGCGTGCGTGAACATCTCCGTAGACACCGCCCTGCTCATGGACAGGATCTGCGGCAGGCGCGTATGCAGCTGCGGTGCAAGCTACCACATCTCTACGCTCGGCGGCAAAACCACTTGCGATAAGTGCGGCAGGCCCCTCTACCAGAGGGCGGACGACAACCCCGAAACGGTCGGCGCCAGGCTGGAGACTTACAATACTCAGACGGCACCCCTCATCGACTACTATGCGGCTCAGGGCAAGCTCCTCACTGTGGAGTGCGGCAACGCCTCCCCCGAAGAGGTCTTCGCCATGATCTGCGAAAAGCTCGATAACTTCAATAAGTGATATGATCCATATAAAGTCCCCGCAGGAGATAGCGCTCATGCGCGAATCCTGCAGGATAGTCAAAGAAACGCTTGACTTTGTAGGCAAAAACATAAAGGCCGGCATGACCACCAAGGAGGTGGACGACCTGGTATACAGGTACATAACCTCCTGCGGCGCAACGCCCTCAAGCCTGGGGTACGAAGGTTTCCCCGCCAGCGCGTGCGTATCGGTCAACGACGTGGTGGTGCACGGCATACCGTCAGACGACGTAATACTCGTAGACGGCGACATCGTAAGCGTGGACATAACCGTGGAAAAGAACGGCTACAACGGCGACGCCGCCCGCACCTTCCTCATCGGCAACGTGTCGGAGGGAAAGCGCAAGCTTGTAAAGGTCACCGAAGAGTGCTTTTTTAAAGCAGTCGAAGGCCTGCGCGCAGGTACGCCGCTGTACGACATAGGCTACGCCGTTCAAACTTACGCCGAATCGTTCGGGTACGGCGTTGTAAGGGCGCTCACCGGCCACGGCATCGGCAGGGATATGCATGAAGATCCCGCCGTGCCCAACTACGGCCGCAGGGGCACCGGCCTCCGCCTTAAGGCGGGCATGACCATCTGCATCGAACCCATGATAAACATGGGCACGTGGAGGGTATGGCAGGATCCCGAAGACGGCTGGACGATACGCACGGCAGACGGCAAGCCCGCCGCGCATTACGAAAATACCGTGCTCATCACGGAAGACGGCGTAGAGATACTCACGCTGTAAAATGTAACATGAAAGTAAAAAAGGCTGTGCCCGGCGGCGTGTGCGTGAGCACACAGGGCAGGGACGAGGGGCGGTATTACCTGATATGCGGCGTGCCTGAAGGCGGCTTCGTACTGGTATGCGACGGCAAGTATAAAAAGCTGGCCTCGCCCAAAAAAAAGAGCTTGAAACACGTAAGGCTGCTGCCAGATTGCGTACCGTCTATCGCGGCAAAGTTTGAAAGCGGCGGAAAAGTGTTCGACAGCGAGGTATATTCGGCGCTCAAAAACTACGGCGCCGCGGCAGACAGCGCGCCCGCAGGGGCCGCAGAAACTCAGCGGAGGAACGATTAAGTGTCTAAAAACGACGTAATTGAAGCAGAGGGCAAGGTAATAGAGTGCCTTCCCAACGCCAATTTCAAAGTTCAGCTTGCAAACGGCTACGTTATAACGGCCTATATTTCCGGCAAACTTCGCATGAACTATATAAGAATTATAGAAGGCGACATGGTAAAGCTGGAGATGAGCCCGTACGACCTGACTAAGGGGCGTATAACGTGGCGCAGCAAATCGTAAACCGCAACATTCTACGCTAACCGCTAAACTTCATATAAGCGTCGCATAGCATTGTTGCGTTGCGGCAACCTTCGGTCATTTACCTCTAAGTAAACTCCTTCGCAACGTTCCGCACGCTCCTCTTGCCTCCCTTTCCAAAGGGGGGAAGGCTTGCCAAAGGCAAGCCAGGGGGGATTTTGCTCGTTTCTTCAAGGGTTATCAGGGCATAAGAAGCGCTCTGCTTGCTTCTCTGAAGTTTTCATCGGCGGAAGCGAAAAGATTTTTCGACTGCGCGGCATACTGCCGCTCCGCAAAAAATTCTCACGGAAAAAGATTTGCCGAATCCCACCGGTATATTCTCACAAGTTCGAATATACCACCTCCCTTATTAAGGGAGGCACGATTATGGAAAGACTTTTCGTGAACTATTAAAATAATTAACGTGCGCAAGGCGAATTTAGTTCGCCGATAAGCGCGTCTACATTTGCGGCGCAAGCCGGCTCACCGGAAGTGAATGGCGGCATTCCTATAATGGTGGGCGCTAAAAATGCCGCCAGAGAAACCTGGTTTCTCAAACTCACGAAATTTTTCGGGCGCGGCCCGAACGAAAAATTTGTGAAAAAAATCACGAGGAGACAATTATGAAAGTTAGACCTTCTGTAAAGCCTATGTGCGATAAGTGCAAGATCATCAAAAGGAACGGCAAAGTTATGGTGATCTGCTCCAAGAACAAGAGCCATAAGCAGCGCCAGGGCTGAGCAGGGCGGCTTTTAAAGGCGCCCTGTACGCAAGGCGGCGTTCGCCGTTTTGCATGTTATAAAATAACTAAGGGGCCTTCGCTCCTGCTGCCCGCGCGCCTGAGATGCATGCGGGCATAACGTCAAAAATAATTTCGCTGTACGCAGGGTGCGCGCTCATTCCACAATTTTTTGCGCGCCTGTGCGGCTGCGGTTGACATACACAAAAATAACCACTATATTATAATCAGAATTATTCAACGGAGGAATTTAAATCTATGGCACGTATTGCCGGTGTGGATTTACCCAGAGAGAAGAGAATTGAAATCGGTCTCACCTATATCTACGGTATAGGCCTCAAAACTTCCCAGAAGATTCTTGCCGCAACAGGCGTAGACCCCGATACCAGGGTCAAGGATCTGGACGAAACCACCGTTTCCAAGCTCAGGGAATATATCGACCATAACGTGAGGGTAGAGGGCGAACTGCGCTCGGAAGTATCCCTCAACATAAAGCGCCTCATGGAAATAGGCTGCTACCGCGGCATCAGGCACAGAAAGGGCCTTCCCGTACGCGGACAGTCCACCAAGAGAAATGCAAGGACGAGGAAGGGCCCTCGTCGCACAGTCGCCAAGAAGAAGGGCGCAAAGTAATAAGGAGGTCGCAGATAAATGGCAGCAACTAAAAGGACTACCGCAACCACCAGAAAGCGCAGAGAGCTTAAAAAGGTTGATAAAGGTCAGGTTCATATTCAGTCGTCTTTCAACAACACCTTAGTAACGGTTACCGACGCGCAGGGCAACGCAATAGCATGGTCAAGCGCAGGCAGCCTTGGCTACAAGGGCAGCCGCAAGGGCACTCCGTTCGCCGCACAGATGGCAACGGAAACTGCAGTAAAGGCAGCAAAGGAACACGGGCTCCGCTCGGTTGAAGTGTACGTTAAAGGTCCCGGCGCAGGCAGGGAATCGGCAATTCGCGCCATCGCCGCATGCGACGTTGAAATAACGCTCATTTCCGACGTATCCCCCATCCCCCACAACGGTTGCAGACCCCCCAAACGCCGCAGAGTTTAATAAGGAGTGAAAGAATAATATGGCAACATACAGAGAAGCAAAGTGCCGCCTTTGCAGAAGGGAAGGCGGAAAGCTCTTTTTAAAGGGCGATAAATGTTATACGGGCAAGTGCCCCTTTGAAAAGAGGCCCATGGCCCCCGGTCAGCACGGCACCGGCAGAAAGAAGGTTTCGGAATACGGCCAGCAGCTCCGCGAAAAGCAGAAGGTTAAGCGTATCTACGGCGTGCAGGAAGGCCAGTTCAGGCAGTACTACGAAGATGCCGACAGAATGAAGGGCATCACCGGTGAAAACATGCTCTCCCTTCTTGAAAGAAGGCTTGATAACGTTATCTTCCGCCTGGGCATAGGCGCGTCGCGCGCACAGGCAAGGCAGCTGGTAAACCACGGTCATTTCACCGTAAACGGCAAAAAGGTAAACATTCCCTCTTATATAGTTAAAAAAGGCGACGTTATCGCCGTTAAGGAAAGCAAGGCGGGCAACAAGTTCTTTGCCGAATTAAAGGGCACCAAACCCGCGGCAAATATGCCCAAGTGGCTGGAATTCGACAGCGAAAAGCTCGAAGGCAAAGTATTGGAGCTTCCCGTAAGGGCAGATATCGACAGCCAGATTTCCGAACATATGATAGTCGAGCTGTACTCCAAGTAATAAAACCCGATAAGGAGGTAGTATAATGATCGAAATGGATATGCCCAAAATCGAAGTGGAAGAAAGCGAAGACCAGTCTTACGCAAAGGTCGTAGTAGAACCGCTTGAAAAGGGCTTCGGTCTTACAATAGGCAACTGCCTTAGAAGAATACTCCTGTCCGCGCTCCCCGGTGCGGCGGCGCAGGGAATAAGATTTTTGGACGGCAGCGTAAAGCACGAGTTTTCCGCCGTGCCCGGCGTAAAAGAGGACGTGACGGAAATAATTCTCAACCTCAAAACGCTGGCTATCAAAACCAAGGTAACAGATAAAGATTACGTTAAAGTAGTTCACCTGTATAAGGAAGGCCCCGCCGACGTAAAGGCGAGCGACATTGAGCAGGACGCCGAGATAGAGATAATCAACGGCGACCAGCACATATGCACCGTAGACGCCGGCCACAAGATAGATATGGAAATAACCATAGGCAGGGGCAGGGGCTATAAGGGCGCAGACCACACCAGCTCTGACCTGATAGACTATATTCCCATAGACTCTATCTACACCCCCGTAAAAAAGGTAAACTACAACGTGGAAAATACGCGCGTGGGCCAGAATACCGACTACGACAAGCTTGTTTTAGAGGTATGGACTAACGGCGCGTTCAGCGCAAAGGAGATAGTTTCCCTTGCGGCCAAGATAATGCAGGACCATATAAGCCTTTTCGTAAATCTTTCCGATACGATAAAGGGCATGGACATTCTCGTTAAAAACGAGGACGACAAGCAGCAGCAGGTGCTCGCCATGGCGATCGAGGACATGGATCTTTCGGTGCGCTCCTACAACTGCTTAAAGCGCGCAAATATACACACGGTTGAAGATCTGACGAGGAAGACGGAAGACGAAATGCTGAAAGTGCGCAATCTCGGCAGGAAGTCGCTCGATGAAGTAATTCAGAAGCTCGAATCTTACGGACTTTCGCTCGCCAACAAGGAGGACTAATTAAAATGCCCGGTAAATTAGGTAGAACCACCAAGCAGAGAATGGCTATGCTCAGAAATCAGGCGTCAGAACTGCTGTGGTACGGCAAAATAAAGACGACCGCTGCAAGGGCAAAGGCTCTGCAGCCCTATGTTGAAAAAATAATCACCAAGGCCATCAGCGTATACGACCTCAACGAGGAGATCGACGTTAAGACCACCGATAAAAATGGTAAGGAAGTAACTGTAAAGACCATAAAGGATACCCCCAAAAAGCTTGCAGTGCGCCGCGCCATCATGGCAAAACTGCGCGATCTTCAGGAAGTAAAGGCCTTCTCTGAAAAGAAGTCCGAATTCCGCGCACGCACCGCAGACGTTCAGCATCCCCTTATGGAAAAGCTGTTCAACGAAATAGCTCCCAAATACGCCCAGCGCAAGGAAGAGTTAGGCCAGGGCGGCGGTTACACCCGCATCTACCTTCTCGGCGAGCGCCGCGGCGACGTTGCCGAAGAGGCCATAATAGAGCTCGTTTAATTGCAACTGCGTCAAAAGTCCCCGATGTAACCGTCGGGGGCTTTTTGTATATGTTGAAAGGCGGGCAGCGATAAATTTGCCGCAGTTTGGCAAGAGTAATGTCGCCGCGTGGCGCATTTCAATATCGCATGATAAATTTGTATAAAACTTATGGGAAAATTTTTTGTTGACATACCACCATATTGTGATATAATATAATTATAACATACATAAAAGTGTGTTAAAATTTTTCAAGGAGAATACTATGACTTGGTTTAACAAACTTCCTCGCCTTGTGCAGATCATTCTCCTCCTTATCCCCGGCGTAAACTGGGTAGTGGAAATTGTGGTAAGGTGGAGTACTTGGATCAAAAAGCGCGGTCTTATCAGGCTCATTGTCTGCATTATCGTAACCATTCCTTCCGGTATCATTATCGGCTGGCTGGATATGATCTGGTGCCTTCTCTTCAAAAAACTCTGCTTCCAGTGAGAAAAACGGAAAAATGCCGATGCACGTGCGTGCATCGGCATTTTTATTTTGCGTATTTATTGCAGCCGCAGTCAGCTTAAAAACCTGTGTGAAAAAATCCCATAACCTTGCGCAGCGGTCTGCGCCAGCCTTTGTCCCACGGGAACAGGCTCTCGCCCCTGTCAAGGGCGGCAATTTCAAGCATGTCGCCATCGGTGAGTTTTACTTTTGCAAAGGCGGCATTTTCGCGCATGCGGTCGGGGTTGACCGTTTTGGGTATCACGGCCGCGCCCTGCGCGTGCAGCCATGCCAGCGCAACCTGCGCTGCCGTGCAGCCGTGTTCTTCGGCTATCTTATTCAGCACGGGGTCGCCAAATATGCCGCTTTTACCCGCGGCGAGCGGCGCCCATGCCTCGGCAAGTATGCCCTTTGCGCGCATATACCGTAAAAGGCCGCTGCGCTGAAAGTAGGGGTGCAGCTCTATCTGGTTTACGGCGGGCACTATGCCCGAATGTGCAGCCAGCTTTTCAAGTTCGCGCTCGCCGAAGTTGGAAACGCCTATGGCGCGCGTCTTGCCCTCTGCAAGGCTCTCCTGCATGTCCTTCCATGCACCGTTCAGCCAGCCGTATGGTTCGTGTATCAGGTACAGGTCAACATAGTCAAGTCCCAACCTTTCAAGCGAACGCTCCAGCGCGCGCTTTGCCCTTCCGCGGCCGCAGTCGGCATACCACAGCTTGGTGGTAACAAACAGTTCTCCGCGCGGCACGCCGCACTTTTTTATTGCCCTGCCCACGTCCTCTTCGTTGCCGTATGCCGCGGCGGTGTCTATCATGCGGTAGCCGTTTTCAATTGCGGCAAGCACCGCCCTTTCACATTCGGCGCCCTCCATGCGGAACACGCCAAGTCCGTATGCCGGCATCTTTATTCCGTTGTTCAGCGTAAAGTACTGCATTTTCCGCCTCTGTGGCAAAAGCCGCCGTAGTGCATTATACCGTTATCTGCCTGTATTCCCTGCCTTCAAGCGTTTTAAAGGTAAAGGTGCGGTTTTCGTAGATCATATAGCCGCGTTCGCTGCCCTCCTTGGGCAGACTCAGGCTGCCGGGGTTAAGGTGCAGCCAGCCGCTTTTTTCTATCAGCGGCACGTGCGTGTGGCCGGTCAGGTATACGTCGCTGTCCGTCATCGGCGGTATGTCGCGGTGCCCGTGCGAAAGGTACATGTTTATGCCGTCGATGCATATAAGCGCATAGTCGGACAGTATGGGGAAATCCAGCACCATCTGGTCTACCTCGCTGTCGCAATTGCCGCGCACGCATACAATCTTCTGCCTGTAGTTGTTCAAAAGCGCCGCGGCCTCCTGCGGGGCGTAGCCGTCGGGCAGGGGATTGCGCGGGCCGTGGTAAAGTATGTCGCCCAAAAGGGCTATCTTGTCGGCGCGCTCCCGCTCGAACGCCTCCAGCATCATTCTGCAGAATTTTGCCGAACCGTGCAGGTCAGAGGCTATAAACAGTTTCATAAAAGCTCCTTTATTTTGCGTATTACGCCGGATTCGGCGTTGGAAGGTATAATGCTTGGTATGGCCTTTTTCAGCTCGGGGAAGCCGTTTGCCGTCACGTAGGCCTGCCCGCTCGCCTCGAGCATCTCAAGGTCGTTCATGTGGTCGCCGAACGCCACGCACTGCCCTCTTGCGGCGCCTATGCGTTCAAGCAGCGCTTTAAGCGCCTCGCCCTTGTTGGCGGTGGGGGTGCACACGTCCAGCCAGTCGTAGCCCGAAACCTTTGTGCGCAGGCCCTTTATGGCGGGTATAAGCACGCCCGCCGCATGTTCGGCCGCCGGCTGCTTGTCCCATACCGAAATTTTAAGTATGGTGTTGTTGCGCACGGCGCTTTCAATGTCGTCCACACGCTTTGCCGAGGAGTAAGAAAGGGCAACCTTTTCTTCAAATTCGGGGTCGCCGTCATCGTAAAAGGCGCAGTCTACGCCGCTGCACAGCGGAAACAGGTCTTTTTCGCGCTTTATTATGTCAAGCGCATACAGTATGTCGTCTGCCGGGGTGGGGTTGCAGTATATCACCTTCCCCTCGTGCCAGCACAGTCCGCCGTTTTCTGCAATTATGGCAATTTTTTCAAGCGCGGGCGCAAACAGTTTTTTAAGGTTGGGCAGCTGCCTGCCGCTTGCCGGGGTGAATACTATGCCGCGGCGGTACATTTCGTCTATCAGCGGAAAAATCTCCGCGGGCATTATTTTGGTTGGCGGAAGAAGCGTTCCGTCAAGGTCGCTTGCAATGCATTTTATGTTCATAAATGTTGTTAAAAAATTTTTTCTTTCTGTAAAATATCGTTTAAAAAAGCCGCCCTTGTGCGGCTGTAATTTATGTTGATCGTGCCATATATGCGGGGCAATTTTGAATTAGTGATGAGTTTGCCTGTCGGCAAGCGTGATGGGTGATAAGCGGTAAGCAATTAAATTAAGCGGGCAACACTACGCGCCCAAGTCCCCCCCCCCTGCCTGAGTGGAGGAAACTTGCCTTATACCGTGCCTCCCCTGCCTAAGGGGAGGTGGATTGCCGAAGGCAAGACGGAGGGGTACGAATGGTGTGGCGTTCCTCCTTGTCATTTCGACCGAGCGATAGCGAGTGGAGAAATCTCAAAAAAATCCCACCGCCGCGACCTGCGGCCGCGGCACCTCCCCTAATAGAGGAGGCTGTATTGCGGAAAGATTTTTTGACGTGTAACCGAACCCCTTCGCTACGGTCGCACTTTGTTTGCCCGTGTCACCGTCTCACCGCCATTAAGGTAAAAACATGGCGGTTTTGCGGTTTCCCAAAGGGAACCCTCCGCAAAGTAGCGTCGCTTGCGCTCCTCACGCGGTCACCGTTCGCGCAAGGACGTATGCGCTCACTCATCTCACTTCGCCACACACAACGGGTGCCCGTTGTGTTATGAAGCGGCTCGTTCGTCCCGCCGAGCGCGTCGGTTGTTGTCGCACGACGCGCGAAAAGGCCCCTCAAACTCACGGAATTTTAACGGCGCGGCCCGCCGTCAAATTCGTGAACTCTTTAGATTATCAACTTAAATATCGTCATCTTGCCGCTGCGCACGGTGCTCACGTCGCCCAAAGTCTTGTATATGGCGTTGGGGTCGAACTCGGTAAGCGTCTCTTTTTCGAATACCGAAATATCTACAGCCTTGTGCACCAGAAGGTTTATGGCCGTGTCTGTATAGCCGTAGCCGTTCATGGCGCAGAATACCGAGGCGTTCTTTTCGCACAGTTCGCGCGCGGGTATGTTGAACGATATGGGTGCAAAACCCGCCAGCACTGCCTGCTTGCCCTCTGAAAGCACGCGTATTGTAAGCGCGGGGTCAAGCCTTGAGCAGGTGGTATATATCGCCGCGTCGCACAGCATACCGCTGGTGGCCTCTTTTATGTTTTCGTGCAGGTCGTCGTCGGCGGCAAAAGAGTAGTATATCCCGCAGCCGCGCGCCTTGTCAAGCGCCACGGGGCTGTTGTCTATAACAATGGGTATAAGCTTGTGGTATTGCAGCACCTGCGCCATTATGTTGCCGGCAAAGTTGCCGCCTATCACTGCAACCCTGCTGCCCGCGGGCAGTTCCAGCCTGTCGTACACCTTTTCGGCAAGCGCCACCGCCTCGGTGCACAGCGCCTCTGTGTCGCCCACCGAATCGGGCAGCGGCGCCACGTCAGTATATTTGCACACAACAAAGTCGCGCAAAAAGCCGTCAAAGTCCCTGCCCGCTATTGCCGGGGAGGAGCAGTATTCTTCCTTGCCCGTCTTGCATTCAAGGCAGTTGCCGCAACTGCGCGTCGGCTGAAGCAGAACGCGCATATTGCGTTCTACACCGTAACACCCGGCGCCTGCCTCAGTCACCCTGCCCACGGCAAAGCGGCCTATCGTCTTGGGATATTTCGCCCCGCCGTCGCCCGAATACAGCACTGCATCGTAGTTGGATGCCAGCACATAAGTAACTTTTACCTTCACCTCGTCTGCCGCAACGGGCTGCTCCTTTACGGGGTCGTTGACAAGCATCGCGGTGTTTTTTAAAATCCAGTTATCCATTTCTGCTTTCATTATACTAATATTTTTTGCCAAAGGCAACTAAAAGGCGGTAAAAAAAAGTGCAGCTTTTGGCGCGCAATTTGCATTTTTTTGTAAAATACGCCGCGCAAGGCACATATTTTGCGGCGGCAAGGCATAAAAAAGCGGCGGCAGGCTACCATGCGGGCGGGCGCGCAAGCAGGCAAAAAAATTATTTTGGGCGGCGGGCGGAAAAATGATTGACTGCCCATAAATTATGATATATAATAATTTAGCATTGAAATCTAACGCGAGGTGAATAAAGTGAAGCCCGATATACATCCTAAATATCACGAAGTAACGGTTGTATGCGCTTGCGGCGAAACCTTTAAGACGGGTACCACCAAAAACGTTGAAACGCTCAAGGTGGATATCTGCAATAAGTGCCACCCCTTCTTTACAGGCAGGCAGAAGCTCGTTGATACAGGCGGCCGTGTAGACAAGTTCAAGAAAAGATACAATATGTAACAATGTAGGAAAGAGCGGCTCCAAAACTATTTTGGCGCCGCTTATTTTCGGTATACGCAATAATATACGCAAGAATATTGCGCTAAGGGCCGCATTTTTAAGCGGACGGCGATTTGCCGTGCCGCGTGCGGTTGCGGAATATTTTTTACATCGGGCGCAGGTACAACCCTGCCGCGGCATACAATATAAGCGGACTGCGTGTCTTTGCGGGCCGCAATAGCTGCGGGGACTGCGCCGTCGCCGGCATATAGAATATGGCAGAAAAAGTAAAAAAGAAAAAGAAAATATCCTGCTCCATAGGCGGGCAGGCCGTGCTTGAAGGCGTTATGATGATGGGCAAGACGTGCATGGCTACCGCCGTGCGCGACCCCGACGGGCAGATACAGGTAGAGGCAAAGCGCCTTAAAACCACGCCCGCGCTTTCGCGCGCGTCAAAAATACCCTTCGTGCGCGGCATTGTAAACATGGTGGCAAGCCTTGTGCGCGGTACGCGCACGTTGATGCGTTCCGCTGCCGTCTACGGCGAAGAGGAGGAGTCGGGCAGGTTCGAAAAGTGGCTTGCCGAAAAGTTCAGGATCAACCTGATGACGGTAGTTTCTACCATATCGGTCTTTCTGGGCGTGATACTCGCGGTGGCGCTGTTCATGGTGCTGCCCAACCTCGGCGTCAGCGGCCTCAAGGAGCTGTTTCCCTCACTTTCGGGCAGCGCGTGGGAATACGTTTTGCTCGGCGTGTTCAAACTTGTTATATTTTTTGCATACCTCGGCCTTATCCTCATTTTAAAGGACATACGCAGGCTGTATATGTATCACGGCGCCGAGCATAAGACCATAACCTGTTACGAAAGCGGACTGCCGCTCACCACCGAAAACGTGATGAAGTGTTCGCGCCTGCACGCGCGCTGCGGCACGTCCTTCCTTTTTATAGTGCTTGCAATAAACATACTCGTAATTTCGCTGGTCAACTGGGGCATAGGCGTGCACCGCATAGAAAACGGCGCGCTTGAGTTCCTTGCCAAGCTGGGCATAGAGCTTGTTCTTCTGCCCGTCATCGCCGGCGTTTCGTACGAGGCGCTCAAGCTGGTGGCAAAATTCAACGGAAAAATTTCACTCATATTCAAGGCGCCCGGTTTTCTCATCCAAAAGGTGTTCACCACCCGCGAACCGGACGAAAGCATGGCCGAAGTTGCCATAGCGGCGTTTGAAAAGGTGCTTGCAATGGATGCCGACCCCGAAATGCCCGAAACGGAATTTATAACGGCGGGCATACTCTCGCAAAAGCTTGCCGAAACCAAAAAACTCTTTGCCGAAAACGGAATAGACGAAAGCGACGCCGAGTGGATATATTCGCTCACGCTGGGCATATCCCGCAGCGAACTTTCGCAGGAGCGCATAGTTTCCCCCGCGGAGAGCAAAAAGATAGCCTCTATCGTGGCCGAACGCCTCACGGGCAGGCCGCTGTGGTATATAATAGGCGACGTGGACTTCTGCGGCTGCAAAATAAAGGTGGATGAAAGGGTGCTTATACCCCGCCCCGAAACCGAAGAGCTTGCCGAAATTGCCATAAAGGCGGTGGAGGAGGGCGACAAGGTGCTTGATATGTGCACGGGCAGCGGCTGCCTTGCCATAGCCATAGCCAAGGGCTGCGCGGGCAAAAATATCTCCGTCACCGCGGCGGACGTATCCGACGCCGCCTTGATGCTCGCCAAAGAAAACGCCAACTTAAACAGCGCCGTGGTGCACTTTGTGCAGACCGATTTGTTTGAAAATATCCGCGGCAGGTTCAACCTTATAGTGTGCAATCCCCCCTACATCCGCACGGAAGAGGTGGCCGCGCTCGCGCGCGAGGTAAAGGACTTCGAGCCGCGCATCGCCCTCGACGGCGGTGAGGACGGCCTCGACTTCTACCGCCGCCTCGCCAAGGACATCAACCGCTACGTTGCCCGCGGCGGCATGCTCATTTTAGAGGTGGGCGAAGACCAGGCCGCCGACGTGCTCCGCATATTCGAAAAGCGTGACTATGCCATTGTGGTGAAGGATATGGAGGGGAAAGACCGCTTTTTAAAGATAGCGTTTTAGCCGCTCGGCTTCATATATGCGTCGCATTACATTGTCGCTGTTACGGGTGCGCTCAGTCATTTACGTCTCAGTAAACTCCTTCGCGCCTTCCGCCGGCTCCGCGTACTGCTCGCATCTCTGAACCCGTTATGGGCTGGAAGTATTGCTTCTCTTAAGTTTTTGCCCCGCGTGTTTTGGCACTGGAAACCCGCCTTGCAACATAATTTATTTTAAAAAAATAATATGTCATTGACGCTATTGCGCACTTAGTGCGAACAATAGCTATTCCGTCGCTTCGCTCCTTACGACCGAGCGATAGCGAGTGGAGAAATCTCAAAAAATAATGTTGCGCGGCGGCGCGGCTGGGCCGCGCCGCCGCTTAAATATCTGTTTTAAATTATTCGGCATGCGGCGCAAATGCGTTTATTTGCGGCATATATGGCGGGCAATCTGCGTTTTTGGCATTGCAGGCGCAGCCTGAGCTGCGGGCCGTATTGCGTTTATTCGCGGCATATGTGCCGCCCGATTTGTAAAAGACCTTTTAACGGAAAAATATATGGTATTTTTTGAAAAGCTTGAAGATATCTACAACAAATACAAGTCGCTGTCTGAGCAGATGGCCGACCCCGCCGTCATAGCCGACAGCGCCGGATGGACTAAGATAGCCAAGGAGCAGTCCGAAATAGCCGAAACGGCGGAAAAGTACGCCGAGTATAAAAAGGCGGAAGGCAGCCTTAAGTCTACGCAGGAGGCGGCAAAGGGAGAGGCCGACCCCGAGATGCGCGCGCTGATGGAGGAAGAGGCGCAGTCGCTTAAAAAACAGCTGGAGAAGATAGAGGGCGAGCTTAAAATACTGCTGCTGCCCAAGGACAAGAACGACGAAAGGAACTGCATAGTGGAGATACGCGGCGGCGCGGGCGGCGACGAGGCCGCGCTGTTTGCCGCAGAACTTTACCGCATGTACCTTGGCTACTGCGAAAAGCACCGCCTTAAAACGGAGGTGGTCGACCTCAACCAGACCGAACTTGGCGGCGTAAAGGAAGTTGTGTTCAACGTAAGCGGCAAGGGCGCCTATAAGCTTTTAAAGTTCGAAAGCGGCGTGCACCGCGTGCAGCGCGTGCCCGAAACGGAGTCGCAGGGCAGGGTGCACACATCCACCGCCACGGTGGCGGTGCTCCCCGAGGCCGAGGACGTAGACGTGGAGATACGCGACGAAGATATAAGGGTGGACGTGTACCGCTCGTCCGGCGCAGGCGGCCAGAAGGTAAACAAGACGGAGACGGCCATACGCATAACGCACTTTCCCACGGGCATAGTCGTCACCTGTCAGGACGAGCGCAGCCAGCTTAAAAATAAGGACAAGGCCTTCAAGGTACTGCGCTCCCGCCTGTACGACTACTACAGCTCGCAGAACCGCAGCGAATACGACAGCCGCCGCAAGAGCCTTGTAGGCACGGGCGACCGCAGCGAGCGCATACGCACATACAACTTTCCGCAGGGCCGCGTGACCGACCACCGCATAGGGTTTTCGCTGTATTCCATCGACACGTTCATGCAGGGCGACATAGACCAGATGGTGGAGGCGCTCACCGTGGCCGAGCGTGAAAAACAGCTTGCCGAATGACCTGATTTTTTGTATTGATCGGGGCATATGTGCGGGTGTTTTGATATTCCGCCGTGCAACCATGCACTTTTTTATCGGGCTTGACAACGCCCCGCGGCTGTGATAAAATATAAATAAGTTTTACCCGCATGCCGCGCCGCAGCGAAAAAATCATTTTAAGTACGGAGGGGGATATATGAAGCACAGCCAATCTATAGAGGACTATCTTGAAACTATACTGCTCCTTTCCGGCAAGCAGGACGCCGTTCACAGAATAGACGTGGCGCGCGCAGTGGGCGTTTCGCAGCCCGCCGTGCAGAAGGCTATAAAAATACTCATCGCCCGCGGCTACGTAGTGACCGACGGCATGCACATCCACCTCACCGAAAGCGGCAAAAATTATGCCGAAAGCGTGTACGAAAGGCACTGCACCATACGTGAATTTTTGGGCAGAATGGGCGTTTCGCCCGAAGTCGCCGACGCCGACGCCTGCAAAATGGAGCACGTTATATCGGCCGAAACTTATAAAATGATGCAGGAATATATCGGTAACGCAAAAAAGTAACAGAATATATATAATATATAGTGATATCATAGTGATTTGAAGCCCGCGCTTGCCAGCGCGGGCCTTTTTGTATGGAGAAAAATTTCCTGCTTTGTAAAGAATACCCTCACCCCATGCCTTCATTGCGTGTATGGGAGGCTGGCAGAGATTTCTCCACGCGGGCTACGCCCTTGGTCGAAATGACTATATAAGAATAATTCCGCTCACTCGTAGGGAGCCGCAGGCGGCGCAATAGCGCCAATGACAAAGAATAAGCCCCTCAACGTCATTTCGACTAAGCCGCCGCAGCAAGAAGCTTCGGCGGCGCATGGAGAAATCTCAAAATAAGAAACAATCCCTCAGTCACGCTATCGCCTGCCCCGCCCCTTTGCGGCATGACGGATAATTTTATTAGCTTTGGTTAATTTTTCCGTTCAAACAGTTGACAAACGCGTTTTTAGTTATTATAATCAATGTTGTTAATAAACCTTGGTTAATTTTTAACGTACGGGCATATGATATACAGGTGCGGCATGCGGGCCGGGGCGGTGCGCGCAAAAAGCGCATGTTCTCGGGCGGCTCACGGCAGGTATCGCACGCAAATCGCACACAAAAGGAGTTTTAAGATGCCGCTTTCAATAGCACCGCAGGGCGCGGCGGTTGAGATAAAGAGGATAAGCGCCGAAGACAGGGTAAAAAGGCACCTTTCAGAACTTGGCATAACCGCGGGCGCGCGGGTCACCGTGCTCTCTTCTGACGGCGGAAATGTGATCCTGCTGGTAAAGGAGGGCAGGCTGTGCCTGGACAGAACGTTAGCCTCGCACATAATGGTGGCAATGGCCGCCTGAAAGGCGCGGAGCAAAAGGGCAATAAAAGGTGATGCAAAACGGGTAAAAACCGCGTGCGCAGCTGTATTCCCTTAAAGCTATATGCGCTTTTCGGGCAACATGGTGCGGCTTGCGGCTAAAATAAAGGCGGCGGTTTTGCCGCGTGGAATACTGTAAGGGAATAAGGCGGACGCATTGTTCTCTTGCAGTAATCAAAAGGAGAGTATAATGAAATTGTTATGCAATTTTGCCGTCGGCGAGCGCGGAAGAGTGACCGCCGTAGGCGGCGAGGGCAGGGTGCGCAGGCGTCTGTTCGATATGGGCGTCACGCCCGGCGCAGACGTGGTGCTGGTAAAAAAGGCGCCGCTGGGCGACCCCCTGGAAGTTACGCTGCGCGGCTATCAGCTCACGCTGAGGAAGAGCGAGGCACAGTGCGTTGAAACGGAGGCGGTAAAATGAGGACTTTTGCACTTGCAGGCAACCCCAACAGCGGCAAGACCACGCTGTTCAACGCGCTCACCGGTTCCACGGCGCACGTGGGCAACTGGCCGGGCGTTACGGTAGACAAGCGCGAGGGCGTGTATAAGGGTGGCAGGGAACATGTGAACATAGTCGACCTGCCCGGCATTTATTCGCTTTCGCCCTACACCCCCGAAGAGGTGATAGCGCGCAACTTTATTTTAAACGAACATCCCGACGGCATAATCAACATAGTGGACGCCACCAATTTAGAGCGCAACCTGTACCTGACCACCCAGCTTTTGGAGATGGACGTACCGGTGATAATCGCGCTCAACATGATGGACGCGGTGGGCAAGGCGGGCGACAAAATAGACGCCGCTGCGCTTGAAAGCAGGATAGGCGTGCCCGTGGTGCCCATCTCGGCACTGAAAGAGACGGGCATAAAGGAGCTTATGCAGCGCGCCGTAAACATGCCGTCCACCCGCAGAGGCACAACGGTGCTGGGCGGCAGGCTTGCACAGCCCATACGGCAGGCGGAGGAGTTCTGCAGACAGCAGGAGCTCAGCTCGCCCGTGTTCCACGCCTTAAAGCTCATTGAAGGCGACGAGCTGGAGCTTGAAGGCAGAGAGGCAAAGGCGGAGGCTGAAAAGATACGCGCATCGTTCGGCGACGACCTCGACGCCGCCGTGGCGGACGAAAGGTATAAGTACATATCGGCAAATTTCTCCACGGCAAAGGTAAAGGCGGCAAAGCCCGTACAGAGCAAGTCCGACCGCGCCGACAGGGTGCTCACGCATAAAATATGGGGCATACCCATATTCATAGTAATACTCTTCTTCGTGTTCCACCTCACCTTCTCCGAAAACCTGTTCTACCTGAACGGCTTTACAGAAAGTCAGGCGTGGATGCCCACCATGGAAGACCTCGGCTACGGCCAGACGCTGGGCGATTCTGAAATTTATTCCAACTTCGGAATAGCGCTGGCGGCGTGCTTTTACGATGGCGCCGTGTTCTCGCCGGGCGTGATACTTACCAACCTGTTAAACCTTGTGCTTAACTATATAACCTACGGCATAGGGCTGGGCGTTGAGGCGGCAGGCGCGGCAGACTGGGCGGCAAGCCTTGTAAACGACGGCATAGTCGGCGGCATAACGGCAGTGCTCGGCTTCCTTCCCCAGATACTCACGCTGTTCCTGTTTTTCTCAATACTCGAAGATACAGGCTACATGGCGCGCGTTGCGTTCATTCTCGACAGGATCTTCCGCCGCTTCGGCCTTTCGGGCAGGGCGTTCATGCCCATGATAATGGGCTTCGGCTGCTCGCTGCCCGCAATGATAAACACCCGCACCCTTGCAGACGAAAAGGAGCGCACCGCCACCATAAGGGTTATACCCTTCTTCTCGTGCGGCGCAAAACTGCCCATACTCACCGCCATTGCCGGCGGCATATGCGGCGTTTTCGGCTTCTCCAACGTGGACGTGATAACTTACTCCATGTACCTGCTCGGCATAATAACCGCAATAGTTTCGGTAATAGTCATGCGTTCCACCACAATGCGCGGCGAAGTTCCTCCCTTCATAATGGAGCTGCCCGCATACCACGTGCCCGGCTTTAAAAACCTGATGCTGCACCTGTGGGATAAGACAAAACACTTCGTCAAAAAGGCGTTCACCATAATCTTCGCCTCCACAGTGCTCATATGGTTTTTGCAGTCCTTCACGTGGAACTGGACGTTTATCGGCTCGGACAGCATGCAGACTTCCATTCTCGCCTCCATAGGCCAGCTCATACAGCCGCTGTTCACGCCGCTCGGCTTCGGTTCGCAGCTCAACGAATACGGCTGGGTGTTCGCCGTTGCCGCCATCACCGGCCTCATCGCCAAGGAAAACGTAATAGCCACCTTCTCGGTGCTCGCCGCAATGTTCGTTGCCGGGTTCGAGGGCACTGAAGACGGTGTTGCCGAGGCAGTGGTGATGATACAGAACACGGGCATCACGTGGCCTGCGCTCATATCCTTCATAATGTTCAACATGACCACCATCCCCTGCTTTGCTGCATGCGCCACCGCCAAGGCAGAGCTGCCCAAGGGCAAGTTCGGCTGGACAATACTCTTCTGGCTGGTCACAAGCTACATAGTGGGCGCAATATGCTACACCGTGCTTTCATGGTGGTGGACGCTGTTCATCTGGCTGGCAGTCGCAGCCGCGGCCGTCACCCTGATAGTGCTTAAAAACAGGGGTGTAATCAAGCTGCCGCGCATAGGCAAAAAAAGGGCTTAACGCGCTTTGGTTGCGGCATATATGGCGGGCAATCGTAAATTTGCCCGCAGCGGCGGAGGCGGCGCGCATTGCGGGGCTTCCGGCGTAAAATATCGTTAAAGGAGGCATATCATGGGGCCTTTTGAAATTGTAACCATAGTAGTGGTGGGGCTTGCCATGCTCGCCATAGCCGGCTACCTCATCTATAACAAGGTCAGCGGCAAGGGCGGCGGCTGCGACTGCGGCTGTTCGTCCTGCCCGCACTGCGCGGCGTGCAATGCCGCAAAGCGCAAAAGGCACACTAAAAAATAGCGTGCGGCGCCGCAGGCCGGGTTTGCAGGCGGCCGAATTAATCCATACAGTTTACACGCAGTACATCTCAAACTCCTAAATAATTCGCAAAATAAGCGGGGCGCACTTTGGATGCGCCCCGCTTATTTTTGTCGTACGAGATTTCTCCGTGCGTTCGCTATGCTCACTTAGTCGAAATGACATATAGGGCACTCACTTACCTATCTGTCGTTTATGTGCGATATATTGTGGTTGCAATCTCACCGTCTTGCCCTATACCGAGCCTCCCCTGCCTAAGGGGAGGAATTAAAGAAAGGGTTTGAATGGTGCGGCGCAAAGTCAAGGCAAGAACAATTTTGGCAATTTAAGCCGTTTAATCAAACCCATCAGACAGGTTGTCGCTACCCTCCAACCTGCCAGCTCCCCTTAGGCAGGGGCGCCGAGAATGCGGTTTGTCATTTCGACCGAAACGAACGAAGTGAGTGGAGTGGAGAAATCTCAAAAAATCTCAAAAAATCCTACCGCCGCAATCTGCGGTCGCGCCACCTCCCCTGATAGAGGAGGCTATAGTGTGGCTGCAATCCCACCGTCTTGCCCTCGCATGTTCGTGCAAGCCAGCTCCATTTACACAAGGGGAGCCCCTTTTTATTGCGGTAAAAAAATATCTGTTTTTATAAAATAACAAAAATATGCATATTTAATCACAAAAAAGCGGGCAAATACAAATTTTATTCAAACATTTGTCAAAGACAGTTAAATTATGTATAATTGAATGGAAAATCAAAAAGCGGGCAAAAACTTAAACGCGGGGTGCATTTTCGGTGCGCGTACGCGCGTTTTTCCCGCTGCCCAAAGGAAGTGCACATATGTCAAAAATTTCACAGCGAGTTTCAACCATTTCACCCTCTATGACGCTTGCCATGTCGGCAAAGGCGGCAGAACTCAAGGCCGCGGGCGAAAACGTAATATCCTTCGGCGTCGGCGAACCCGACTTCATCACCCCCGCGCACATCATTCAGGCGGCAAAGGACGCGCTCGATGCCGGTCACACCAAGTATGTGGCGGCGGCAGGCCTGCCCGCGCTCAAAAAGGCGGTGTGCAAAAAGTTCAAGCAGGATAACGGGCTGGACTACGAACCCTCGCAGATAATAATCTCCAACGGCGCAAAGCACTCTATATTCAACGCGGTGTTCGCAACGGTAGACCCCGGCGACGAGGTGATAATCCCCGCGCCCTACTGGCTGACCTATCCCGAGGTGGTAAAGTGCTGCGGCGGCGTGCCCGTATATGTGTACACCACCCGCCAGTCGGGCTTTAAAATGACGGCCGCCCAGCTTGAAGAGGCCGTCACCCCCAAGACGAAGATGCTCATCTTCAACAGCCCCAACAACCCCACGGGCGCCGTTTATTCCGAAGAGGAGATAAGGGCCATAGCCGCCGTGTGTGAAAAGCACGACATCCTCGTGCTCGCCGACGAGATCTACGAAAAGCTCATCTACGGCGGGCAGAAGCACTTCTCCATAGGCACCGTTTCCCCCAAAATGAAGGAGCTGACAATAACCGTCAACGGTGTGTCCAAGTCGTACGCCATGACGGGCTGGAGGCTGGGCTACCTTGCCGCCGCGCCGGAGATAGCCAAGGCCATAGCTTCCTTCCAGAGCCACGCCACCTCTAACGTAAACACCATGACGCAGTATGCCGCAGTCGCCGCCCTTGAAGGCCCCACCGGGCCCATGGAGGAGATGGTAAAGGCGTTTGCCGCCCGCCGCGACAGGATGATGGAGATGCTCGACAATATGAAGCCCCTCGGCCTGGACTACGTAAAGCCCGAAGGCGCGTTCTACGTCATGCTCGTGTGCGACAAGCTGTACGGCAAGAGCTTTGAAGGCAAAGTAATTTCGGGCAGCATGGATATGTGCGAAATGCTGCTCGCGCATGCAAAAGTTGCCCTCACGCCCGGCGTATGCTTCGGCGCCGACGACTGCGTCCGCCTTTCGTACGCGCTCTCCATGGAAGAGATGGAGGAGGGCTTAAGGCGCATAGAGGCCTTTGTAAAGGCGCTCAAGTGAGCTTTAAGGCGTGCGTAAAACATACTTGCCGCAAAATCAGCAAAATTTCTGTTAAAAAACGCAAAAATTTTGAGTAAATTTTTACAAAGGTATTGAAATTCCTCCGCAATGCTGTTAAAATATATGTATAGATCACATACCCGATATGGTATGGCAAGGAGGATTATTACATGATCAAGATCATAACGGGCGCAAAAGGCACAGGCAAGACCAAAAAGCTTATAGACGCAGCCAATAAAGACGCCGCAACCGCAAAGGGCGTGCTTGCGTTTATAACCGACACAAAGAGGTATATGTACGATCTCAACCGTGCCGTGCGCTTTATAGACGTAACCGATTATAACATTGCGGGCGAAGACGCCCTCTGCGGATTCGTAAAGGGCATAGCGGCCGGCAACCACGATTATGAATATATCTACATAGACGGCATCGCGCGCATGGCGGGCAAAGAACTTTCTGAAATGGCGGGCATATTCTATATGCTTGAAAAGCTTGCGGCAGATAACAACATAGTTATCACCATAACCTGCAGCTGCCCTGTTGAAAGCCTGCCCGAATTTATTGCAAAATACGCATAAACCACAAACCCGTACCTTGGGGGAGCGCGCGTTCAAAGGCCTGCGCTCCCCTTGTTTTAATGCACAAAGGCGGCAGGGAATTTTTTCAGGAGAATAAGATGAATTTTATAAGTACTCGCGGCGGCGAAAAAGTTACGGGCGCAATGGCAATAGTCAAGGGGCTGGCCGATGACGGCGGCCTGTTCGTTCCCGAAAGTTTCCCTTCCGTATCGCGGCAGGAATTAGATGAAATGCTTGCCATGTCTTACCCCGAAAGGGCGGCAAAGGTGCTTTCAAAATATCTTGACGAATACGACGGCGCAGAGCTGTTATCGGCGCTGGAGGCGGCGTATTCCAAATTCGAGGGCGACCCCGCCCCGCTGGTGAGGATAGACGACGGCATCTACCTTTTAGAGCTGTGGCACGGCCCCACCTGCGCGTTCAAGGATATGGCGCTCACCGTGCTGCCCTACCTTCTGCGCAAGGGGTGCGATATCTGCGGCATAAAGGAAAAGATACTCATTCTCGTTGCAACTTCGGGCGATACGGGCAAGGCCGCGCTCGAAGGCTTCAGGGACGCCGAGGGCATAAAGATAATGGTGTTCTACCCCGACGACGGCGTTTCCAAGATGCAGAAACTGCAGATGTGCACGCAGGAGGGCTCCAACGTAAACGTCGTTGCCGTAAAGGGCAACTTCGACGACTGCCAGACTGCCGTTAAAAAGATATTTTCAAACGAGGAGTACGCAAAGATATTAAAGGAGAAGGGGTATATACTCTCCTCGGCAAACTCCATCAACTTCGGCAGGCTCGCCCCGCAGATAGCCTACTATTTTTCGGCATACCTCGACCTTGTTAGCGGCGGCCAGATAGAGATGGGCGAGGGCGTAGACTTCTCCGTTCCCACGGGCAACTTCGGCAACATACTCGCCGCCTACTATGCAAAGCGCATGGGCCTGCCCGTCCGCAGGCTGCACTGCGCGTCCAACCTCAACAACGTGCTCACCGACTTCCTTTCGGGCGGCACCTACGACACCCACCGCGAATTTTATAAGACGACTTCGCCCTCGATGGACATACTCATCTCGTCCAACCTTGAAAGGCTTATATTCGAAGTGTGCGGCAGGAATTCGGAGCGCACCTCGGAACTTATGAAGGAGCTGCGCGAAAAGGGCAGCTATACCATCACCGCAGAGGAAAAGGCGGCAATAAACCAGACCTTCGACGGCGGCTTCGCCAACGAGGACGAGGTGGTGGAGACCGTCTACGACGTATTCTGCGATACCGGCTATACCATGGACACCCACACAGGCTGCGCCATGAAGGTGGCGCTCGACTGGTTCGAAAAGAACAAAAAGGACACGGTGAAGATGGTCGTCGTTTCCACCGCCAATCCCTATAAGTTCCCGCAGGACGTATTGTACGCCGTTACGGGCAACGACGTAAAAGACAGTTTCAAGGGCATAAAAAGGCTGCACGCCGCCACGGCAATGGCAGTGCCCAAGAGCCTTTCGGGGCTTAGGGATAAGCCCGTCCGCTTTACAAAGACGGCAAAACGCGACCAGCTGTTTGAAGAAGTGCTGGAGTTTGTAGAGGGCAAATGACCCCCGTATATAGCGAAACTATCGGTGATTTTTAAGTAAAATAATCGGCCGCGGCGCATTGCATGCGCCGCGGCCGTTATGTTTATATTTTTAAAATTGCCCCGCATATATGGCGCTTTTACGCGGGTATGGCGGGCAGGCGCATGCCGCGGGCGTCTGCGGCATGCACCTGCCCGCGCGCAGAGCAAGCCTGCGCGCTCATTCAGACTTTATGCCCAGAATATAGTCGGCGGAAATATCCAAAAACAGACACAGCCGCGCCAGCGTGTCCAGCGCGGGAAATACGTCGTCGCACATATAGCGCGATATCGTCTGTGCGGATACGCCTATCGCCTCGGCTATCTCCCTCTGCGTAAGCCCGCTGTTCTTTATTTCTTCGCGCAGTCGCCGCTGAATCTCGGTCAGCCCCTTGCCCTCGTTCTTCACTCTCATATGTTCATTATCACATAAAATGTGTTTTGCGTTTGACTTATCACATATTATGTGATATATTGTCGGTGTTTACAACAGCCGTCATGTCAGTTTCACGGAGGGGAAAAGTGGAAGATTATTCAATACCGCAGTATGTGATACGGGGGATAGAACAGTCGGGCAACAGCATGAAGTATTACAAGGCCATAAGCTACTCGGTAAAAAAGTGTGTGTATTATATAGACAGGGACATGCCGGAAGTTGCACGGGCGGAGTATTTCGCCCTGTTGCAGCGGCTCAAGGCCGAGTTTACTGTATAATATGATTTTTCTAAAGCCGCGGCGCGCTTTTTGCGCGCCGCGGCTTTAAATATATTTAAATTGAAAAACGCCCCTTGCGGCTTTTTCTGCCAAGGCGGCCCCGCATTGCAGGCGCATGGTGATAATAAGGTGATAAAACCCGCTTACTTTGGTGATTGAAACAAAACTGCGGGCAATTGCGTTGCTTTTTGCATATTTGTATGGTAAAATGTTTGCATACGATCGGTAATTATCGCCTGCATATAGCGGCGCAGGAATATGCCGCGCGGGGCGCAGGCGCCCTTACGGGAGTAATATGGAAGAGACGATTCAACAAAAAAAGAGGCTTTATTCTGCCGTGCAGCCCACCAACGCGCTGACTATAGGCAACTACATAGGAGCCATACGCAACATGGTGGCCATGCAGGACGAATACGACTGTTTTTTTGCGGTGGCAAACATGCACGCCATAACCGTGCGGCAAGTCCCCGCCCAGCTCAGGCAAAAGACGCTGGCGCTGGTGGCGTTGTATCTTGCGTGCGGGCTCGACCCCGAAAAGTGCACCATATATGTGCAGTCGCACGTGCCCTGCCATGCAGAGCTTGCGTGGGTGCTCAACACCTTTACGTATGTGGGCGAAATGGAGCGCATGACGCAGTTCAAAGATAAAAGCGCAAAACATGCAGATAATATAAACATGGGCCTCATGGACTACCCCGTTTTAATGGCGGCAGATATATTGCTGTATAAGTCTGACGTGGTGCCCGTGGGCATAGACCAGCGCCAGCACCTTGAGATCACGCGCGACATTGCCATACGCTTCAACAACATATATTCCCCCACGTTTGTGGTGCCTGAAGGCGTTTACCCCAAGGTGGGCGCAAAGATAGGCGACCTTTTGGATCCTTCAAAAAAGATGAGCAAGTCTGCCGAAAATCCCGCAGGCACCATCTTTATGGACGACGACAAGGACGTCATAATGCGTAAGTTCCGCCGCGCCGTCACCGACAGCGACAGCGAGGTGCGCTACGACCCCGAAAATAAGCCGGGCGTAAGCAACCTGCTCTCCATATACACGGCGTTCACCGGCAAGAGCATAGAGGAGGCCGAGCGGCAGTTTGCGGGCGTGGGCTACGGCGACTTCAAAACCGCCGTGGGCGAGGCCGTTGCGGCAAAGCTGATACCCGTCCAGGCCGAGCAGGCCCGCCTGCTTGCCGAAAAGGACTACCTCAACGGCATACTCAAAGCGGGTGCCGAAAGGGCATACAAAGTTGCCTCTGCCACGCTTTCAAAGGTATACCGCAAAATAGGTTTTTACCAGCTTTAAAGGAGCTATATGTTCGGATATATTTCGCCGGACAGACCGTATCTGTTCATAAAGGACGAAACGCTTTATAAGGCGCTGTACTGCGGCGTGTGCCGCAGCATCTCAAAGGAGTGCGGCCAGCTGGCGCGCACGGCGCTGACGTACGATATAGCGTTCATGTCGGCAATAATTCACAATATATGCGGGCAGGACGTAAAAATAGTACAGCGCCGCTGCCCCGTTCACCCCATACGCCGCCGCCCCATGACCGAGCGGGACGACATAACAAACCTTCTCGCCTGCGTAAATACCGCGCTCGCCTACCACAAACTTTCAGACGACAGGGCTGACGGCGACGCGCGCGGCATGCTCAGGTTTTTATACAACAAGGGGTATAAAAAGGTGCTTGCAAAGCACCCTGAGGTGGCAGAGATAATCTCCGCGCAGATGGGTGCGCAGGCCGCCCTTGAAAAAGATAAATGCGCCATAATAGATATGGCGTGCGAACCTACCGCCGCAATGATGGCGCAGCTTTCGCGCTATGCGCTGGGGGATTTTGCCACCGAATACACAGACGGGCTTTTCTATGCCATTGGCAAGTGGATATACCTTGCCGACGCCCTCGACGACTACGATAAGGACGTAAAAAAGGGGCGCTATAACGTGCTGTATTTAAACTACGGCACGGCCACAAAAAAACAGGCTGTGGCCAAGGGCGAGGCCGAGCTGGTGTTCATATTCGACAGCCTGTTTGCCGATATGCGCCGCTGCCTTGCAAACATCAAATTCTATTTCAATCACGACCTCACGGATAACATAATTCTGCGCGGAATACCTTTAAAGACCCGCCAGATGGTTTACGGGGCGTGCCAAAACGGGAGAACAGAGAAAAAATGAAGAAGTCCAATCTTGAACTTTTAGGCCTTTCAGAGGGCGCAACCGAAGAGGAGATAAAGGAAGCTTATGCCCGCCTGCGCGCCAAGTACCTTGAAGACCGCTTTAAGGACGGCGAAGAGGGCAACGAGGCCGCCCGCATGCTCACCAAGCTTGATACGGCGTATAACGAACTGATGAGCGAGCTTGCCGAAGACCAGACCGCCGCCGAAGGCGGCACCTCATTCGACAGGGTGGAGGAGCTGATACGCTCGGGCGACATTCAGGAGGCGCAGAGGGTGCTCGACTCGTTCAACGAGCGCAGCGCGCGCTGGCACTACCTTCAGAGCGTGGTGTTTTATAAAAAGAACTGGATGAACGAAAGCAAAAAGCAGCTTGAAATAGCCATGCAGCTCGAGCCGGACAACGACAAGTATAAGGAAGCCTATCGCAAACTTTCCGACAGGATAAAGGGCGCCGCCCAGCAGCCCCAGGGCGAAAACCGCGGCGTATATGAGGGGCAGACCATGCAGTCGGCCGACCAGGATCAGATGGGCGGCAACTTCTGCTCGTGGTGCATACAGTGCTGCGCCATAAACATGTGCGTTAATATGCTCTGCAATTGCTGCAGGTAAACAAATAATTTTTTCCTTTCGGCGGCACATATGCCGCATGCAAGGCGGATATGAACGATAATACAAACGGCGCCGAAGATCCCTTCGGCGGCGAATTTTCCCAACAAAACGATCAGGCTCCCGAAGGCGAAGGGCAGGGCGCGCAAAACGGAACATCGCCCGCGCAGCCGCAGGAAAATGCCGGAACAGCGGCGGACGGTAGTGTGAACGGCGCCGCTGCGGACAGCGCAGCCGGCGGTGCAGACGGCGCAAAAAGCGGCAAGGCGGAGGGCGGTGCAGAGGGCGCAGAAAAGAAAAAGCGCGCCCCGCTGTGGCAAAAGCCCGACCCCATGCCCAAAAGCAAGTATTCGCGCTCCTTCCGCATAGCCCTTTCGGCCATATCGTGCGCGTTTGCCGTGGTGTTTTTAACGCTCGGCCTTTTAAGCAACGTGCTTGTGGCAACGGGCTATATCATTGCGGAGATCGCGCTCATGGTGCCGCTCTCAAAGCGCTTTTACCTGGGCGACTTTCTCGCCTACCTCGGCACGGTGCTGCTCGCCGTGCTGTTCGGCGCCATCGGTCAGTTCTGGAACCTAATTCCGTTTATAATGTTCTTCGGGCTGCACCCGCTGGTAAACAGCTTCCAGCTGCGCTATAAGGTGAACAAGTGGCTGGCGCTTGCAGTAAAGATGGTGTGGTTCGATGTAACGCTGTACGTAATGTACCTAATCGTGTTCGGCGGCGTGCTGGGCGGCAGTTTCGGCCAGTCGGCGTTCTTCGACTTCGTAAATAACTATATCTGGCTGTTCATAATAGTGCTCGGCTCGCTCTTTCTGTGGTTTTACGACTACGTCATGTTCCGCGCGCAGGGCTTTGTGAACATGCTGGTGGCAAAAATCAAAAAATAGCCCGCGCAAAATTTTGCGTGCGGCAAAAATCGGGCGGCACATATGCCGCAATCAAAAGGCTGCGCAGTATGCCGCGGCTGAATTAAAAGGGCGGCACATATGCCGCAACTATTGCGTTATTATAAAGGTTATTAAAGCCGCCCTCCGCGGCGGCACCGCGGAGGGCGGCTTTTCTATGCAAAAAAACGATATTATAACCGCTGTGGCCTGCGGATACGGCACCGAGGGCGAGGCTGTGTTTGACTTTCATGGCTGCAAGGTGTTTGTGCCCGGTTGCATCGTCGGCGAACAGGTCAGCATAAAAATTCTTTCGGTAAAGGGCAATGTGGCTTACGGCAAGTGCCTGGGCGTGCTTTCGCCCTCGCCAGAGCGCGTTCAGCCGCGCTGCCCCGTGTTTTCAAAGTGCGGCGGCTGCCAGTTGCAGCACATGTCGTATGCCGCCCAGCTTGCTTTCAAAACTTCGCTGGTCGCGGGCACGCTCAAAAAGATAGGCGGCATAGAGGCGGAAGTGCGCCCCGCAATCCCCAGCCCCGCGCAGTATAGCTACCGCAACAAGCTGGTGCTGCCCGTGGGCACGGATGGGTCGGGCAACACCGCGGTCGGCTTCTATGCGCCCCGCTCGCACCGCATAGTCCCCGCAGAAGATTGCCCCATACAGGCTGAGTGGTGCGGCAAAATAATAGCGCTCGTCAAGGCATATATGGCGGGCAACGGGCTTAAAGGGTACGACGAGCTCACCCGCAGGGGCGATATCCGCCGCATAGCCGTAAGGGAGGTGGGCGGCAGGTACATAGCCGTACTTGTAGCCGCGCATATGGTGGACTGCACCCCGCTTGCAGACATGCTCACGGCCGAACTCGGGCAGGTTACGCTGCTGCTAAACATAAACAAATCGCAGGGCAACGCCATATTCGGGCAGGAATGGCACACCGTGTGCGGCGAGGGCTTTTTTGAATCGGAAGACATGGGCATAAAGTTCCGCGCGGGCGCCAATACCTTTCTGCAGGTCAACGACGGGGTGCGCACCGAGCTGTATAAACGCATTGCGGAGGAGGCGGCCGACGGCGGCGCCGTGGCCGTTGACCTGTACAGCGGCGGAGGCATGCTCACCGCCCTGCTCGCGCGCGCCTGCAAGGCGGCATACGGCGTGGAGATCGTGCCCGAGGCCTCTGCCTGCGCAGACGAACTCAAGGAGCTGAACGGCCTTTCGGGGCGCATGTTCAATATCTGCGGAAAGGTGGAAAACGAACTTTCGGGCGTGTTTGCACGCACTGCTGGCGAGCGCAGGGTGATAGTGTGCGACCCTCCCCGCAAGGGCATGGAGCGCTCCGTCGTGCAGGCGGTAAAGTGTAGCGGGGCAGATAAAGTCATTCTCGTATCGTGCAATCCCGCCACGCTCGCGCGCGACCTCGGGCTGCTGGTCGGCACCCTTGCAGAGGAGGACGGCGTTTTAAAAAAGGTGCTTGCTTATGCCGCAACAAGCGCGTATTCCATAAACTATATCCAGCCCTACGACATGTTCCCCCAGACAAAGCACGTCGAGACACTGGTTTTGCTATGTCGAAAATAGCCATATATTGTATTTAATTTTAATATTGACCACAATATATTGTATGCAATGGATTAAGCCATAATCGAAAAGTCAGTGTGATTCACCTGCTACCGTATTTTTAGAACTGTCGGGTAGATTGCTTCGGTATGTCAGGAAAAATACAGGTAGTTTGCTTGGATATGTAAAAAACGGGCATTTTAATCGAGCGAATTTTTGCGGTATTCGGCATAAAAATGGAGATAACTAAACCCGTGATACATGGTAGAATGGGTATATCGAAACAAAACAGTCAAGCATATATCTAAAATATCTCAATCAGGGCGACGATATGAGTGGAAACGCTGGTTTTGCTATGTCGAAAATAAGAGTAAAGAGAAGTAATTTTAGGTCAATAACTTCGGTTTTTGACCTTTTTCATGCAAAAATTTTTTTATATCCATTAAGCGATACGATATCATTGTAATTTTGTTATGTTACAGTACATAAAATTGCCCCGCATAGTATGAGTAGATATTTCAATTAAGTGTTAGGGTAGTAATTTTGGATATGTTACCGAATAAGGTCTTGCTTAAAGAGTAAAATGCATTAGTTTAACAATATTTCATAAAAACAGAAGCTATTATTAAAATTTCTGTTATTTTTTATGAGGATTGATACAAGTATTAATAAAATACCTAAGTCAAGCTAAAATTTAATTAAACTGTTGAATAAGATAATAGTTTAGATATTTTCTTGGTCAATGTTCAAATTGATAGTCAATTAGACGGCTATCAGGTCCGAAAAAATATTTCATGTAATTAGAGGCTGAGAGTGGTTCATTTGACTTCAAAAGTTCATTATGAATTCTATTATCATTTATAGTTTCTAAAACTAATGTTGAAATGTCAACAATAATATCGCCATTTTCCGATTTGCATAACATATAATTAACTATATAATCGAAATAACTATGCAGATGATTAACAGCTATACTTAATCCACCGGCCTCACTCCCTAAATGTGTGGCTATATTACGGATTCGATACAAGCGTTTTAGTTGCCAGTTAATTTTCGTTTCATGTTTTGAAAGAAATTCGGAAATTTTCTTCCCGGATTTTAGGGAATTTCTTAAATTGTATATTCTGGAGCGTAATAAGATATTGTCACCCAAGCAAGAATAGAGTTTTTTCATTTCTTCTGATCCAGCCTCATGTGACGAAAAAAATAACAAAAAAGATTTATATGTTTTAATATCAAACTTTTCTAATTCTTGTGATGGAAGCGTTTCACAAACTTGAGAATATATGAGGCGTGTGATTTTCAGTAAATAGGTTTTTTGGATAATTGAAATGACACTATTAATTACATTTTCACGCCCACTATTAACAGATGGATTTAAAAATAAGGTTTCTAATGCTGTCCAGAAAGTTCTTATCAGCGCACTATAATTTTTAGATTCAAGAGACTCAGCATGCATTTCAATAGCATGAGCAAGGGAAATGAATGCAAAAGGGGTCATCGCTTTCTGTGCAAGAATATTAGTGATTCGCTTATCCATTAAGTTTTGTTGGATGTATGGACGTTTTCTGAGTTTATAAGGAAGTTTAAATTCGTGGTAATTGCCATTGTCATCTTTTAGTAAAAATTTATAAACTTGATTTGTGGCATAGAAATGTTTAAAATATACCATAAACATTTGCAAAAAACGCAAATGCTCTATAAAGTTATTTGCTGCTATATATGGATCAAGTGCGATATCTTTAAAAACAACAATTTCAACTTTTTCATGCGCTTTTGCTTGGTGTAGACGCTTATCATAGTCAACAAACATATCTGAAACTAGCCGATCTTTACAAAGCTCTTTACGCTCTTCGATAGTTGAAATTTTCTTGATGTCCATTTTGATGTTAATATTATCACTGAGACCATCAATATAATCAAAAGACTCTGTATTAAGCAGAACTAAAAATTCATATGCTTTTTTAGAGGTGTTAAACTGTTTAAAATACGAGGAAATTTGTGCTAGAGTAACGGACTTTTTGGGATTATTAAAAAATCTTTTAGCACATGTATACAAATATTCTCTAGAGTATCCTGCATTAAGCAATGAAATATAATAGTTTTTTGTACAATATATCAAATTGTTCTTATCGGGGCTATTTGTTAATATTAAATGTTCTATTTCGTTCTTGTAGTTATCTCGGTATTTTTTGGCACTGCATGCTTGTCTAAAAATACCGATCCAACGGCTCAACAAAATCGGATTTGTTAACGATTCATAAAAACCAGTTCTAATACTGTTAAGTCTATCTCCTAACATTTTTTTTAAAATGTAGTCTTTTTCTGTACAAGCAATAAATTCATCAATTATTGGAGCAAGATAATTTGTAAAATATTCCTTAACGATTCCATAGTTGTCTAAAAGTGAATAGACCTCATCCATTTCATTAAGCAGAGTGATTGCGTTATGCAGCGGTAAGGCATATGTGTCTGAAGTGGTTTCACTCAGAAGTTCATCAGTGATTTGGTAAAAAAGCCAAAACATCTCCATGGATTTGTCATAATTCCAATGACCTGGTATCACTTTAAGCATAATATCACATTCATCCTTTAAAATTTGATACTAAAAATATGGTTAGCAGAGTTAAAGATTATTGATTGAAGATTTTTAAAAGTTAGCTCTTCTAAAAATTTGATAAATTTATTATATCAAAATTATAAAAAAATTACAACTCATTCCTTGGATAAGTATAAAAGTAATATTTGAATGATATATGCCTTTGGTAGTTTATATGTTAACTTTAAATGTTCTTATAAATTGATGGGAATAAAAAAAGAAATGGAATAGAGAAGGTTGTAAAAAAAATAAATGTGAAACGGGGACAATAGCTCAGTGGTTATCTCCGCCTATAGTTTGAGATAAAATGAAGTTGTTTAAATGACTTTTATATATTCAAAATGACGTGTCTACCTGGGTGGAAACGCTGGTTTTGCTATGTCGAAAATAGACATATATTGTATTTGTATATCGAATTAAAACACTATATATTGATTTTAACGAAATGTATGGAGAGCGCTTTTCTTCGGAAAGACGCTCTCTTCGTTCATTTTTGTAAAACGCGTAGTTTGCTTGGATATGCAAATGGTGGACAAGGTGGTTACTTTGGATATAAGGAAAAGTTCAATGCAGAGAAATCCGATTAAATCTAATAAGGGACTAACTATAACGGTTGATCCCTTTTTTATGTTGATTTGATTTTTTGTGCTTGGCATTGCGCCTGAACTGTGATATGATAATTCATACAAATATGAATTGTATGAAAGGAGAAAACAGCAATGGAAATTCCCAAAGGGCATTATATCTTCGGTACGGTAAAGGTAGGAGAGCGCGGACAGATCGTCATTCCGCGCGAGGCGCGAGATAAATTTGATATTAAGGCGGGAGACACGCTCATTGTACTCGGCGACGAAAAGTGGGGGATCGCCGTGACCAAATCGGACGTGTTGCAGAAATTTGCGTCGGACATCTTTCAGAAGATGGAGGACGGTAGCAATGAGTGAGTTTGAAAATACGAATCTGCCTTTTTTAGAGAAAGACTGTATTGAAACTTTCGGCGAAGAGCAAGGAAAAAATGTATT